>NZ_LR131144.1:949696-1740551 GCF_900626275.1 Gracilibacillus phocaeensis
GCTGAAGATCCACTAAAAAGTGCTTTTCTTTTTAGTTAGCTGAAGCCGTCCCCATGGAAAGCGCAGCATATTCCCGCAGCGCTCGCCTAGCACAAAAAATCCGGTCAAACTCACCACTAAGGAAAGTGGGCTACTTAACATAATCTATCTTATCGCCAGTTCAGTGGCTGCTTTGAGTGGTCGGCAAAGGACCGGGCGAATTTGGCCCGGTTTTTCTTATAAGATTAGAAAACATATAACCTTTGGCATAATAGGATGTGGAATGATTTAGATTATGAGCTCGTCGGTGTGTAAAGTAGTTGATTCCATCATTCCACTCAGGAAAGTGGACTACTTAACATCCTCCGTCTTAAGGCAGTTCAGTGGCTGCTTTGAGTTATTCGTAAAGGACTGGCTGTGTTTTTGCCCGTTTTCTTGTTTTGGAACAAATACCTTCGTTTTTTGGCAAACTTACACTCAGGATGTATATTTTTTCTTATTTATAAAAAGCTATCCCTAAGTGAAGCAACTTTATTCGATGTGTGGAGGTAACATGATATGAAGAAAAAATTTATCATTAGTTTTTTGCTGCTTATGATCTGTACGCTAAACTTATATGAAACAGAAGTGGATGGTTTTTCGGACCAAGTCATTCAGCATGGTGCCACTGGGGACGATGTTATTGAACTCCAGGCAAGACTTCAATATTTAGGATTTTATAATGGGAATATTGATGGTGTGTTTGGTTGGGGAACCTATTGGGCATTACGAAATTTCCAATATGAATTTGGGATGGAAATCGACGGTTTAGCAGGACAATCGGCTAAACAAAAACTGGCAGAAGCGAGTGAATTTGACAAGGAATATGTGCATCAGCAGATACAAGAAGGAAATAAATTCAATCATTATGGTGGTACAGATCGATCGGAATCAAATGACCCAGCTAGTGATCAGGGCGCTGGGGAGGGAACTGGAGATTTAGAACCTACCGCCGTTAATATTCCACAAGGTTTCTCACAAAACGATATTCAGATCATGGCGAATGCCGTATACGGAGAGGCGAGAGGAGAACCATACGAAGGGCAAGTAGCGGTTGCTTCCGTTATTCTAAATCGAGTAGAAAGTCCAACCTTTCCGAATACGGTATCGGGGGTAATCTTTGAACCAAGGGCATTTACAGCGGTCAGTGATGGACAGATCTGGCTTACCCCAAATGAAAATGCGAGTAAGGCAGTGCTAGATGCTATCAATGGTTGGGATCCAACTGGTGAAGCCTTGTATTATTTCAATCCTGACACGGCGACATCAGGATGGATTTGGTCTCGACCGCAAATTAAACGAATTGGCAAGCATATTTTCTGTATGTAAGGAGGAGGTGAACAAGTGATACGTTGGATTTTAATCAGTATATTAAGCATTGGTTTGATTGGTATTGGAGTATGGGGGTATAAAGAGCATCAAGAAAAGAATGCGATTTTGATTCAAGCTGAAAATAGTTATCAGCGTTCTTTCCATGATTTAACTTTCAACTTGGATTTATTACATGACAAAATAGGTTCCACGCTGGCAATGAATACGAGGAGACAGCTTTCTCCGCAATTAGCTGAGATTTGGCGATTAACCTCGATGGCACATAGCGATGTCGGTCAATTGCCACTAACCTTATTACCATTTAATAAGACAGAGGAATTTTTATCCCAAATGGGTGATTTCAGTTATCGTACCGCTGTTCGAGATCTGGATACGGAACCGTTAACAGAAGAAGAAGTAGATACATTAAGCTCTCTCTATGAAATGTCAGGAGATATTGAACAGGAATTGCGTAAAGTACAAAATATGGTATTAAATGAGAATTTACGCTGGATGGATGTACAGCTCGCCTTAGTAAATAATGATGAGCCAGCGGATAATACCATTATTGATGGTTTCGAGACGGTTGAGAAGACAGTGGAAGGTTACACAGAAGGAAAATTAAATGCGAGCATCCTTGGGACATCCAGTGACAAAGATGGTTTCAATATGCTGGGTGATCAGGTAATATCACAGGAAGAGGCTGAAGAAACGATGCGTACCGTCCTTGGTTTAGAGGAGAACACCGCGTTGGATCTTAGTAAAACTGGTGATGGGGCAAATGTACCGTTATTTAGTGGTTCTTTCCAAGAAAACAACCGATCAGGTTATATCGATTTGACACAGCAAGGAGGTTATCCGCTATCTTTTATGATCAATCGTGAAGTGAAAGAATCAAAGATCAGCCTCCATCAAGCAATGCAGACTGCGGAAGACTATCTTGAAAACAGTGTATTTTCCAGTGACTTTAGCGTAATTGAAAGTAACCAATATGACCATGTAGGTGTATTCCAGTTTGTGCCACGTGACGGAGAAGTATGGATTTATCCCGATGCGATTCAGGTGAAAGTGGCCTTGGATACCAATGAGGTGATTGGATTTATAGCAAAGGATTATTTGGAAAATTATCATGAACGTCAGATTCCAGAGGCTGCTATTTCAGAAGCTGAGGCAGAAGAGGCTGTAAATCCTAATTTGAGGGTAGAGGATCATCATCTAGCGATAATCGAGGATGACCTTGGTGAAGAAGTGTTAAGCTATGTCTTTTTAGGCACCTTAGATAGTGATACGTATAAGATCTTTATCGGAGCAGATGATGGCGAGGAACTGAGAATAGATAAATTAAAGCAGGCAGAAATCAAATATTAATCGATAAACAAAGGCTGACACTGCTCAGCCTTTGTTTATTATAGACAACACACTTTGATTAGTAACCAAGCTAGAAACGAAACAGCCGATCAGATGGCTGATTTGAAATAGCTAGTCCTGTAGTAAAGGTGATTGTTTTTCTCCGTTGAATAATTGCTCGAAAATAGCCTGCCACTTTATCACATCAATTTTATTTGTACAGTACTAGCATAGGTTAGCGTTTTTTCGTTATTTTGTACTAACACCTTTTCCCATCAGTCGTTTTTTGTGGTAGACTATAGAGAGACACTTATGCCAATGATGAAAATATCAAAAGGTGTAATCGTACATCTTCTGCAGTTAATGAGCACTGCGCAAAGACTTGAATGACGGCGATTTACATAATAGGGAGAAAGAGGAGAAACATTGATAAAATTAGGTGCTGTATTGCAGTTAGAAGCCACAGATAGTGAGCATACCTATAAGTGTAAAGTAGTAGATATTAGCGAAGGACAACTATTTGTAGATTACCCTGTCCATACCATTACAAGACGGACGGAGTTATTTCCGGTAGGAACGACTTTTCATAGTTCATTTATCCAGAATAACAGTGTATATAGTTTTTTTACGAAGATACTAGCCAAACAAAACATAAAAGAAATCCCTGTATTGGTTTTGGCATTTCAAGAAAATAGCATGAAAAGGATTCAAAGACGGGAACATTTACGGGTAGAAACCATCTTAGATATATCAGTGAAATCTTCCTCCATTGCTTTTCATACTGTTAGCGCTGATCTGAGCGGTGGCGGAGTATCTGTCATTTTGCATTCCGATCAAGTGATCCAAGAAGGGGAACAGCTGGATTTGATGCTTGTTTTACCGATTAACGGTATAATAGAATATATCCATGTTATTGGCACAGCTTTACGTGATCGCGAGCAAAAAGAGAATAAACGTCGGTTATCCATCCGATTTGACAAGGTCCGTTCGCAAGATCAACAGCTGATTGTACGCTATTGTTATTTGCGGCAGCTAGCCGATTTTAAAAAAGAATTTAATAAGGATGTATAATCATTTCAGAGAATGACAGGGTGTAGTGATAAAGAAAGAGAGGTTGTAAGGGATGAGTGCAAAGCATTTAGCGATAGCGATTGATGGACCAGCTGCTGCAGGAAAAAGTACAGTGGCCAAGATAGTCGCAAAGGAATTATCCTATATTTATATTGACACAGGTGCGATGTATCGCTCGCTAACCTATTCGGTGCTGGTAAATGGCGTTCCAAGAACCGATAAACAACAGGTGATAGACCATTTAGCAGCCATTGAAATCTATATCGATACCAATCAGGCTGTCTTCATTGATCAAATGGAGGTAACCGAACGTATTAGAACAGAAGAGGTGAGTCAGCATGTTTCTGAGATAGCTTCTATTCCAGAGGTACGGGAGGAGATGGTGCGCCGTCAGCAACAGCTAGCTGCAAAAAGAGCAGTGGTGATGGATGGCCGGGATATTGGAACACACGTCATTCCAGATGCAGAGGTGAAAATTTTCTTAATTGCTAGTGTCGAAGAGCGAGCACAAAGACGACATGCTGAAAATCAAAAGAAAGGTTTTACCTCCGATCTTGAGCAAATCAAAAAAGATATCGCAAGGAGGGACAAACTAGATTCAGAACGAGAGGTGTCTCCACTAAGAAAAGCGGACGATGCCATCGAAATCGATACGACATCCTTAGCGATAGGCGAAGTGGCCGAAAAGATATTGACGATTGCGAAAGAAAAGGTAAGGGGTTAATAGGAGATGAGTTTATATAACATTGGAAAAGTCCTTGTAAAAATGGTACTACAGCCAAAATATAGAGTGCAGAAGCAAGGCTTAGAGAACATTCCGGCGGAGGGTCCTGTTATTATCTGCAGTAATCATATTTCCAATTATGATCCGCCGATTGTAGGAATGACCTGTCCTAGGACGATTCACTTTATGGGGAAAGAAGAGTTATTTGAGAACAAAATTCTCGGGTTTATCATGCGTCAAATACATGTCTTTCCGATCAAGCGAGGGATGAAAGATCGAAACGCCTTGAGAAAAGGGCTTGAGATTTTAAAAAACGGGAATGTATTGGGATTGTTTCCAGAAGGGACCAGAAGTAAAACGGGTGACTTACAACGCGGGTTGGCAGGCGCGGGATTCTTTGCGCTAAGGTCTAAAGCAACTGTGATCCCTTGTGCGATTATTGGCAACTATAAAGGGAAACAGCCATTAATCGTTCGGTATGGTCCACCTGTTGAGATGGAAACATTAAGAGAAAATAAGGCATCCGCACAAGCGGTGACCGATGCTATCATGGCAGAAATAAAAAAACTGAAAGAAAATGACTGATTTTATGCTATATAACTTGACAAATCAGACTAAATATTAGAAGTTAGAAAAAAGCACATTTATGTTTTGTGTTGTAAATCGAAGGAGGTCTTTGTCATGGAAGAGATGAATAATGAAATGTCTGAGATTAAGGAACTTTCAGTAGGAGATACCGTTACAGGAAAGGTTTTGAAAGTAGAAGATAAACATGTGCTTGTTGATGTTGGGTACAAAGTAGAAGGTATTGTACCAATCAGCGAATTATCTGCTTTACGCATTGAGACAGCCAGTGACGCTGTTTCAGAAGGCGATGAATTAGAATTAAAGGTAAAGAAAATGGAAGATGAAGAAATCGTATTATCTAAGAAAGAGGTCGCAGCAGATAAAGCTTGGGCCGATCTGTTAAAGATTTTTGAAAACAATGACACGATTGAGGCAACCGTTCGTGATATTGTAAAAGGCGGTTTAGTAGTAGATGTTGGTGTACGAGGTTTTATACCAGCTTCTTTAGTGGAAACACACTATGTGGAGGATTTTGCTGATTATCAGGATCGAGTACTCAGCCTGAAAATAGTAGAGCTTGATCCCGATCAAAACAGGATCATTTTATCTCACCGTGCCGTTGTAGAAGCGGAAGAAGAGCAAAAGAAACAGGATGTGTTAGCAGACTTAGAAGAAGGACAAGAAATAGATGGTACAGTCCAACGAATTACTGATTTTGGTGTATTCGTGGATATTGGAGGAATCGATGGACTTGTACATATTTCTCAATTAGCTCACAGCCATGTTGATAAGGCTTCTGACGTTGTTTCTGAAGGTGACACATTAAAAGTGAAGGTGTTATCTATTGATAAGGAAAAAGAAAGAATTTCATTATCACACAAGGCTACTCAACCAGGTCCTTGGGATGGCATCGAAGAGAAGATTCAAGTCAATGATGTGGTAGAAGGAACCGTAAGACGTCTTGTGAGTTTTGGTGCATTTGTAGAAGTACTTCCTGGAGTAGAAGGTCTTGTACACATTTCACAAATTGCTACGGAACATATTGGCACTCCTGGTGAGGTATTATCAGTAGGTCAGCAGGTTCAAGTGAAGGTGCTGGAAGTAAGTGAAGAAGAGAAACGTATTTCTTTAAGCATGAAGGAAATAGAAGAAGAGAAGAGTCAGCAGGAAATTCAGCAATATGAAACCGATGAGGATCAATCAGGTTTCCAACTTGGTGATATGATTGGTGATAAACTAGATAAATATAAGAAATAATACAAAGAAACATGCTGCACACGTTGCAGCATGTTTTTTTGTGAAAATATAAGAAAACATAGAATTCTGAGTATGTTAGGATGTGGACCGATTTTGATCTTGAACGAATGGTGGTACCGATAAGCTAGATGATGTAAAGTAGCCCACTTTCCTTAGTGGTGAGTTTGATCGTTTTATCTGTGCAAAGCAAGCGCTCCGGGAATAGGTTCCGCTTTCCATGGGGCCGGCTTCAGCTAACTAAAAAGAAGAGCACTTTTTAGTGGATCTTCAGCTCGTCCTGCGATGCACAGAACGTGCAAGTGCAGGCGTTGCAACAGGACGTTGCGTTTTTAGCCTGTAAACCCTTTTCCATTCTTCACCTATTCCCTCCGCTAGATTGGAGTACAACAATGGTTGTTACTGCAAGGAGAAAGCGTTCTAGTACCCTAGACACTGTTGTAGCAAAAGGAGGAAATCGTCAACTAATTCTTCGTCTGCGTAATGAATCATGGTACAAATATAAAAGTCATAACGTAGGATCAAACCGTTCTCAGAAAAAGGTTATGCGGTTTACTTATTGGCAGAAATATAGTGTCTGGAACACTTCATCCTAGCAGTCATTCGATTGTAGTCCTGCTACCCAGCAAAACCTATTTCCGGAGCGTTTCCTAGCACTGACAAACAAGCAACTTTACTACATGGGATAATTGAACTAGATACTTTACATAATCTAGCTTATCGGCAGTTCATTAACTACTTTGAGTGCCCGGTTTTTCTGAGCAAAATAGTATAGAATTTTTGCTACCATTATGTATGCGGGTTTAAACTGGTTTTCGAATCCCTGAGCTCGCTTCCTCTCTTACATTCATTGCTATTAAGCAAAATGATATGTCTAGAATGATAAAGGGTTGGTCATACTGGTAAGGGTGATGAATGTGCAATTATATTATACGATTTATCTATGTTGGATTTTATGGTGCTGTGTCACATTTTTTATGAACAGGTCTCCGATTCAATATTGCTGTTCCATTAGCTTGTTGTTATTTCTAGTATTACTGCCACATGAGCTTATATTGTATGATTTTCCAGTGCAACTTGCATTCGTACTACTGCTTTTTGTCGGCATAGTGTTAGCTATTCATCAACAGCTGCGTATCAAGCAATACCTTCTGATTGCCATGATGGGTTACTTGTACACCATTTATTTTCTTTGGCGGTTGATTACACCAGTTTTTAATGACCGTACCTTTATTGCAGCAGCAGTTCTTATTGGTGTTTTAATCTTGGTTTTTTTATCTCGAGATTTAATGGTACAGGTAACCCTGTTAATAAATGCTGTTTGCTTTGGCCAACTGTTATACAGTTTGATTTGCTACAGCTACCATCTGCAATATTCAATGGATCCACTATATGGTTTTCAAATTGTATTGACAATATTGACTGTTTTGACCGTAAGAAAATGCTGGTTGCAAGGTATAAGAAGAATAGAACAGTATATACAAGCATTAAAAATAAAAAAGAGGTGGCACGTATGAATGAATATACCTATCCTATTATGTTTGGTATTTTTGTTGGAGTAATCACGAGACTGCTTTTACTGCGGTCCGATTATCGTCAATACCCAACCTATCTACATGGTAAGATTATTCATTTAGCACTTGGTTTCATTGCGGCGAGTTTAGGGTCAGTTGCAGTCCCTGCGTTAATGGAACAGGAATACACAGCGGTGACTTTCCTGACTATTGCGGCTTCTCAATTCAGGGAAGTAAGAAATATGGAAAGAAACACGCTTACGGAATTAGATGGCTATGAGCTGGTTCCTCGAGGTAATACATATATAGAAGGGATTGCGATTGCATTTGAGAGTAGAAACTACTTAGTTATTTTCACTTCTTTAGTAACGACTTTGTCTTATCTCGTGTGGAATTTATATGCCGCAATAGTGGTTAGCGTCATTTGTGTGGTGCTTGCTAAAAAGAATATGTCTGGCTCTAGATTGGGGCAGATTGTAACGATAGAAAAAAAACCACTGACCTTTGATGGTGCAGGTTTATATGTTGATAATATCTATATTATGAATATTGGTTTACCTGAACGTCAAGAAGAAATTATGAAATATGGAATGGGCTTTGTGCTAAAACCTAAAAACTTTAACGCCCGTGCTACAATCGCTAATCTGGGGCAGCGTCAAGCCATTCTTCATGATGTATCGGTTTCCTTAGGTGTATTTCGTGATTCCGGAACTCCAGCGCTTGTTCCCTTGATCAAACGTGATTTAGATGATGGTCGGATTGGCGTATTTATCCTGCCACAGGAACAAGAGGTACAAAAGGCTATCCATGTCATTCAATCTGTTCCTGTTTTGGAAAATGCAATCCGAATGCCCTACAAACCAAAATTGTGATGATTGGAGTGAACATAATGCAACTGGAAAAGGCAATATTAGCAACAATTACAACAAATTCGAATAAGGTGACAGCGGGTGCCTCCATCTTTATCTGTGAGACGAAAGAAGAGATGGACAAGGTTGCGGCGAATCTGGAAGCAATTCTAGATGGGATTAGTCATGCACTTAGTGAAGAACTATATATTATCGTGAAGCATTAAGTTTACTATAATTTTATTATGTAAACTCACTAGCGTCGCATAAATATATTCTGAATTTTCTGACTATTATTTTCTGCTTTTTTGATGAAAAAGAAAGACAACCAAGCAAAGGTAGTAAACATCCATTTTTTTACTATAGCTATTGACCTAAGCAACAACGACAAGAAATGCTTTAGGGAACACTTTTCCCTTGAATTTTGCGAATCCAGATATGAGCCGATTTCCACAAGGCAGCTTTTAAATATCGACTGATTTGTAAATAGGTACGCTTACTTTTGGTTTCGAGTTGGATCAACACGTTTAAACAGTAGACGATCATGGCGATGTACACTTGATTATGGACGGCTTGTTCGCTCTGACCATAAAACTTTTTAATGTTTAAGTGCTGTTTCATCCATTTGAAAAATAATTCAATGGCCCAGCGTGATTTATACAACTCAGCGATTTCATCCGCATCTAAATCAAAGCGATTTGTCAGAATTTTCAGCTCATTACCTTTTGAATCGATGACTTTCAAAAGTCGAAATACGTTCTCTGATCGATTTTGCGTAGTTCCAATCACGACCATTTCATCAGATAAAACATCTGAATTTTCTGGTAAGCTGAACGTTTCCAATGTACGAGTGACGGCATTTTTACGTACGCGTGAGACGAAGAAATACCCTTCGTCTGTCATGCGATCAAATCGTTCGTAGTCTAAATATCCTCGATCAAACACGTACATGCAGGCTTTATCATCGACTAAGACTTCGAGTTGGCCTCGATCGTGTACTTTCGCGTTAGTAAGCACTGCTTGATCTGGATAGGAACAACCCTTCTCCATATAAACCAAACGTAGATGAAGCTTGACGCCAGCTTTTGTTTTGCGGAACTTTGCCCAATTGTGGTTATTCAAGCATAGTGGCAGGGTACTGGAATCAATGATTTTTAATGGCGTTGTCGTTTTTCGTCTCGTTTGATAATCCGATTTTTCATGAATTTGCGTCACTAAATGCAGAAAAATGGCCTGAAAGAATTCTGTAGGAATGTGATTCAAACGTCTCCCTAATTGGGAAAAGCTAATAGAATCAAGATTGGTTGCCTGTTGTAATTCTTCTGAAAAAACACTATCGCTAACAGCACGCAAACTTTCTGTCTCATGGAGTTGCGCATACAGTAATAATTTCATGAAAGATGTCATATAAAGCTTTTTGGTATAGTAATCTAAATGATAGTTTTCCACTTGTTCCTGCAAAAAATCTGATGAAAGAAGAGAAAACCATTGTTCAAATGATGTTTTTCGAGTAAACTTATCCATGTGTTAGTCCTTTATTTTGGATTTGGATCGGTTTACTACCACCCAACCATTATAAAGGATTTTTTTACGGTTGAACATATTTTTCAGAATATTCTGATTTTAATGCTGGACTGAATTATTTTAATGCGACACTAGTGATGTAAACTAATAGAAAAACTTGTTTGTACACGATGAGTATGGTAATTTAATTAAGTGAGACTAATTATGCAAGAGAATTACCTCTAAATAATAGTGAATGCGATACGATCATCTGGAGGCTTTATTCTTCTGGATGGGTAGCGCGACTTATCGGAGTGTTAACGCAGTTATTCCACACCATTCTTAACTCTGAAAGCGTGAGGATTACGGACGATTACATCGAGATAAAATAAGAAGATAGTAAGGAAGGATGAGCCTTCATGAGAAGTTCAGTAGTTGCCATTGTAGGAAGGCCAAATGTCGGGAAATCAACCATTTTCAATCGATTAGTTGGCGAAAGAATCTCGATTGTTGAAGATATCCCTGGGGTTACACGAGATCGTATTTATGCAGAAGCAGAATGGCTAAATACGACCTTTCGTTTGATCGATACAGGTGGTATAGAGATTGGTGATGAACCTTTATTGGTTCAGATGCGGGAACAGGCAGAAGTAGCCATTAGAGAAGCAGATGTGATTATTTTTATGGTGAATGGAAGAGAAGGAATTACCGCAGCCGATGAAGAAGTGACCAAAATATTGTTTAAATCGAATAAACCGGTTGTATTAGCAGTGAACAAGGTAGATAATCCAGAGATGAGGGATCAAATATACGAATTCTATGCCCTAGGATTTGGCGAACCATACCCTATTTCTGGCACACATGGTTTAGGATTGGGTGACTTGCTCGATCAAGTCGTAGGTCTTTTCCCGGAAAGAGAAAATGTACCGATCGATGAAGAGGTTATCCATTTTAGCTTGATCGGCCGACCAAATGTAGGGAAATCCTCCTTAGTAAATGCGATTTTAAACGAAGATCGTGTGATTGTAAGTGATATCGCAGGTACGACTAGGGATGCGATTGATACTAATTTGAGCAGAGACGGACGAGATTTTGTTATTATTGATACAGCAGGGATGCGAAAGCGGGGCAAAATCTATGAATCTACAGAAAAATATAGTATCTTACGTGCCCTGAAGGCGATTGAACGGTCAGATGTGGTATTAGCCTTGATTGATGCGGAAACGGGCATTATCGAACAAGATAAGAAGATAGCTGGATATGCCCACGAAGCAGGCAAGGCCGTTATTATTGTTGTTAATAAGTGGGATACGATTGAGCAACATGATCAGGCAATCAAGGAATTTGAAGAAGAAGTTCGAGCGCATTTCCAGTTTCTTGATTATGCACCAATTGTATATTTATCCGCTCAAACCAAAAAAAGATTACACACGCTTTTGCCAAAAGTGGTGGAGGCAAGTGAGAATCACGCCAAACGTGTGGAAACGAATATCCTTAATGATGTCATTATGGACGCTTTGGCGATTAATCCAGCTCCAACGAAACACGGGAAAAAATTGAAGGTCTTATATGCCACACAAGTTGCTGTTAAACCACCCAGTTTCGTTGTGTTTGTGAATGATCCGGAGCTAATGCATTTTTCTTACCAGCGTTTTTTGGAGAATCAAATTCGAGAAGCATTTGGCTTTGAAGGCACACCGATTAAAATATTTGCACGAAGAAGGAGTTAGGAGGCAAAGATATGAATAAAGTTGCAGTGCTTGGAGCAGGAAGCTGGGGCACTTCTCTTGCCCTAGTGTTATGTGGTAACCATCATGATGTCAGGCTCTGGACACACAACCCAGAGCAAAAAGAAGTCATGGAACAAACACGAATGAACGAAAAGTATCTTCCTAATATTAAACTTCCAGACAATTTGGCAATTTTCGATGATTTACAGCAAGCGGTGGATCAAGTCGAAGCTATTGTCTTGGTTGTGCCAACAAAGGCCATTCGTGAAACCTGTCAAAAATTAAACCAAGTATTAACGAAAAAAGTCGTCATCATCCATGGCAGTAAAGGGATTGAACCAAATTCTCATTATCGTATTTCCGAAATGATTAAAGAAGAATTAAGTAATGAGTTGTTTGATGAGGTAGTTGCTTTATCTGGACCGAGTCATGCCGAGGAGGTAAGTGTGCAGCATCCTACGACCGTAACTGCTGCTTCAAGTAATCAAGAATTGGCGAGATTTACCCAAGATTTATTTATGAGCAATTATTTTCGAGTTTATACAAGTACAGATATCATCGGAGTAGAATTAGGAGGGGCATTAAAGAATATTATTGCCCTGGGAGCAGGGATTTCGGATGGTCTTGGTTATGGGGATAATGCCAAGGCGGCTCTCATTACTAGAGGTTTGGCGGAGATCACCCGTTTGGCGACTTTCAAAGGTGCCAATCCGCTTACTTTTATTGGTCTATCTGGGATGGGCGACTTAATTGTAACGTGTACCAGTCAGCATAGCCGTAACTGGCGGGCAGGTCACTTGCTTGGTCAGGGTAAACCGGTAGATGAAGTGCTGGAGCAAATGGGTATGATTGTGGAAGGTATACGCACTACAGAAGCCGTTGCGCAATTGGCAGAAAAAGAAAAGGTCGAAATGCCTATTACGAAAGGTATTTATGAAGTAGTCTACCAAAATCGCCCGCCAAAAGAAGTAGTTGACGATTTAATGGCGAGAAGTCGTACAAATGAAATCGATGATGTGATGAACCGTCATTTGGGTTAACTGTTTTTCTCCTCCATGCATAGTATAGAGAAGACTATGCAGGATTGGAGGGGTTCATTTGAGTGATTTTAAACAATCGATGTTTGATCAGATTCAAAAAAAATCGAATATCCAGCCAGATCAAATTATGAAAGTAGCACAGTCCGTTCAAAGTGCTGATTTTTCTGATGAAAAAACAGTCCGACAGTTAGTTCGACAGCTCGCAAAAGTGGCTGGCAAAAATGTCTCGAAGCAAAAGGAAGATAAGATTGTCAAGGCGATTACAAATAATAATATGCCAAGCGATGTCCAATCGTTAAGTAAACTGTTTAAAAATTAAACGCAATAGGCACTTGAGGATGCAAGGTATTATTGCTTCGCATAGAATGCATCGCATAAGTATTTTCTTGAAGGGCGAACTGGGTGTTATTTAGTCAAGGCCGAAGTAGCTGCTGCCCCTAACTACTTCGGTTTTTTTGTGTGAAAATATAAAATGCCATGGAACGATTTTGAGCTTGAATGATGGAGTGCGAATAAGGCGAATGATGTGAAGTAGTTTTTTCTATGTAGTGAGTCTTGATCGTTTGATTGTGTTGGACGATCGCTATGGGAATATGCTACGCTTTGACAGTCCATAAGAATCGATCTCGTGGACTGAGGAGAGCAAATAGCGCTGCTGGGTCCATAAGAATCGATCTCGCGGACTGAAGAGAGCAACTCGTGCTCCTAGGTCCGTAAGAACAAGATGATTTCGCGAACTACTTAGAAAAACACATTCAATATTGGTATAGCAAGCCAAATTTTTGCTGCTCGATTTGGTAAGGCATAGTATCCGTTCCTGAATGTTCTATGTTATAATAATGGACAACTGTGTACATATAAGAATAAAGGAAAGGATGAATCAAAATTGGGAGATCCATTAATGAAAATGTGGATATCATTCGGTGGGATGGGTGCCTTGATTGTATCCATGCTGCTGATTTTGTTAAGCAGATATAAGCTAAAAGGTATTATAAAATTTATTGTTGCCTTGATTGCCTACATATGTTTGATAGTTGGTGGCTTGATAATTGCGTTAGTAGTCTTAAGTGGACCTTCCGCATGATAGAGAAGGAGTGAAGTAGCAATGTTACAAAAAATGATATGGGGGATGTGTCTTTTATTTTTGGCTGGGTGTATGTATCCTTCAGAGAACTTAAATGAGAACCAACTGTCTAATGATGCGCAGTTGCAAGTGGTTCAGCAAGCAATCGATCAATATCAAACGCAGAATAATGGATTACTTCCCATTGTCACCAAAGAGGAAGAAACACCACTATATCAAAAATATCTAATAGATTTTAATTTATTGAAGCAGCAAGGGCTGATCGAAACACTTCCAGGAACTGCTTTTGAAAATGGCGGAAGTTATCAGTACGTGTTGGTGGATGTGGAGGAAAACCCAACGGTCAAGGTGCTTGACTTACGTATAACAAGCGAGATGAGGGAACTGGAACAACGCCTAAGAATATACCGAGATGAACATATTTACCCCCCATTTGGTGAACAAGTAGCAGATAACATTTATAAACTAAATATAGACGAGCTGAATCTAGAAGGAGAGCCACAAGTAACCAGTCCATACTCAGATAATAAGTTACCTGTTTATATTACTACAGAAGGAAATTTACTGATAGATTATCGCATCGAATTATATGAGGCATTACAAGCCAACGATCATGATTATACAAATGGGGATGACATCCGTCCCATTCTAATCGAAAATCATCCAGTTGTACCAGCTTACAGCATTCCATTTACCATTGAAGATGGAGAACCGATATTTGCTCCTGAATTAGAAGAAGGATGGTAATCTGAAAAAGCAAGTGCAAGTATGCTTGTGATATCCTGACAAGAAGATATGTAGTTGTATTTAAGAGAAGAATGCCATTAGTGGAAGAGCCACTTGGCATTCTTCTCTATTTTTAACCGGGAAATGAAGGGTTTACGGACACTCACATGGAGATAAACGAAATTTTGCTATTTTTATAGTCATAATAGAGCTTAGGCTTACATAAGTTGTCTATAGCTAAAGCTTCTCCATTTGGCAATAAAGATTAGCATAAATTAGTAGGACAACATCATATACTTAGATTGTCAAGGATATGATGAGGTCGAATTGATCGGGAGGGGATCATTTGGAAAGGGTAGATATCTTCAAGGATATTTCAAAAAGAACCAACGGCGATATTTATTTAGGAATCGTAGGTGCAGTTCGGACAGGAAAGTCAACTTTTATTAAGAAATTTATGGAGAAAATGGTTTTACCTAATATGGCAGATGAAAGCGATCGTCTACGAGCTCAGGACGAACTGCCGCAAAGTGCAGCTGGCAAAACCATTATGACCACAGAACCCAAATTTGTACCCAATCAGGCGGTGGCACTTCAAGTAGAAGAAGGGTTAGAGGTTAATGTAAGGCTCGTTGATTGTGTAGGCTACACAGTTAACGGTGCACAAGGTTTCGAGGATGAGAATGGTCCTAGAATGATTCACACCCCTTGGTATGAAGAGCCAATTCCGTTTCATGATGCGGCCGAAATTGGGACGCGTAAGGTGATTCAGGAACATTCCACAATGGGAATTGTCGTAACCACCGACGGAACAATAGGTGAAATACCTCGCTCCGAATATGTGGAGGCAGAGGAACGGATCGTTACGGAGTTAAAAGAAGTTGGAAAACCTTTTATCATGGTTATTAATTCGGTACAACCTTTCAATCAGGAAACAGAGTTACTGAGGCAAGAATTAGTAGAAAAACATGATATACCGGTCCTGTCAATGAGTGTGGAGAGCATGACAGAACACGATATTAACAATGTATTGCGGGAAGTATTATATGAGTTTCCAGTGCTGGAGGTAAATGTTAATATGCCTAGTTGGGTACTGGTTCTGGACGAGTCGCATTGGCTACGACAAAATTATCAGACAGCAATTGAGGACACGATTAAGGATATCAAAAGACTCAGAGATGTCGACCAAGTCATCGGTCACTTCGACCAATATGAATATATCCAGCAAGCTTCTTTGGTTGGAATTGAGATGGGAGAAGGAATAGCAGATATTGACCTCCATGCACCAAATGAATTGTACGACCAGGTGTTAAAAGAAATTGTAGGAGAAGAAATTAGAGGAAAAGATCATTTGTTAGAACTTATGCAAGAGTTTACCAATGCCAAACGTCAATATGACCAAGTGTCGGATGCTTTGAATATGGTGAGACAAACTGGTTATGGTGTGGCTGCCCCAGCTTTAACGGATATGGCGTTAGAAGAGCCCGAAATCATTCGTCAAGGTTCCCGATTTGGTGTACGTCTAAAGGCTGTTGCACCATCGATCCATATGATCAAGGTTGATGTAGAATCAGAATTTGCCCCGATTATCGGGACAGAGAAACAGAGTGAAGAACTTGTTCGTTATTTGATGCAAGATTTTGAAGAAGACCCACTATCTATATGGCAGTCTGATATCTTTGGCAGGTCATTAAGCTCCATTGTCAGAGAGGGTATCCAAGCGAAAATATCACTTATGCCGGAAAATGCTCGCTTTAAGCTGAAAGAGACATTGGAGCGGATTATTAATGAGGGATCTGGTGGTCTTATTGCTATTATTTTGTAAAAAAGCTTAGGACGCCAACAACTCAAAGTTTATTAAAACGACGGAGGAGGAAAAATACTCATCCGTCGTTTTTTTATGCGCAAAAAGAACATGTCCTCTCCGCTGCAACGTCACTTTAACTTAAATTAATCGAGGTACCAATACAAGGTGGAAGAGATTATGTAAAGTAGTTTTGTAATCTGTTTGTATCCTATGTTTCAAATATAAGAAGGCAACAGAATAAAAAGTTACTTAACATCATCCGTCTTATCGGATCCGATGAACTCATGATCAAAATCGTTTCAGATCCTATATTAGCAAGGGTTTTATAATTTCTGGTTATCTGATAAAAAAGTATATTTAAAACAGTAGTATCTGAGTTTGACTATCAGATACAGGTTTATTCAAGTAATTACCAAAAGCATCTATTTGGATCAATTTACTGCTATTTTTAGCAACAACTTCACATTACCGCAATCGATAAGAAATATGGCTCTTTTAAAAATGAGATAATAAAAATGAGAAAAACGATGATGAAAAGGAGATTGAAATATATGAATAATAAATCGAATGAAAGCTGTTGCTCCATTAACACAAAAACAAATGGGATCGTAAACACAAAGGAAACATCTAGCCGTAAAATTGTTTCAAAAGATGAATGGCATGCATCCCATCAAGCTTTTCTGGAAGAAGAAAAAGCATTTACTAGGATTCGAGATAAACTGAACGCCAAGAGGCGCCGTCTGCCAATGGTTGAAGTAACAAAGAATTATATCTTTCAAGGGAATAACAAAGAAATAAGGCTATACGATTTATTTGCAGGTCATAAGCAGCTCATTGTGTACCACTTTATGTTTGATCCAAATTGGGAAGAAGGCTGTGATGGCTGTTCGATGATGGTTGATAATATGGGGCATCCTGCTCATTTAGAGGCGCGTAATACAAAATTAGTCCTAATATCAAGGGCGCCAATGGAAAAAATAATACCTTTCAAGGAACGTATGGGCTGGAAGATTCCATGGTACTCTTCTTATGCAACTGATTTTAATCAGGACTTCGGTGCAACAACAGAAACTGGTGAAACACATGGGTACAGTGTTTTTCTATTGGAAAATAATCAAATATATCATACCTATTCCACTTGGGCACGAGGCGTAGAATATTTGGGGAGCAATTGGAGTTATCTGGATATCACTCCGTTTGGCAGACAAGAACTGTGGGAGGATTCACCACCAGGGGTTGTTCAAAGCCAAACATATGAATGGTGGAATTATCATGATCGTTACGAAGAGTAAATACGAGGGAATAAACTTAAAAAAATTCTTGGAAGACGCAGTGTTTTTATCAAGTGATAGTTTTTAATATTCGTTTCCATTTATCTATTTAAAAATAGGATAACCTGTTTTCTGATGTTTTTTAACTCCCTGTTAGAAACGGGGGGTAATTTATTTTGCTCATTCCATACTTTCGACTTAGAATCTGTTTATTATAGAGGTTGTTCAAAAAGCCCAATAAAAATGAGGCAGCGAATTTCTGCGTTGGCGATATAGGAACTTCTACTAAGACCACCCACGTCCTGTAGGCAACGCTGAAGTCAACACATCCTGCGTGAGTCCGTTCCTCACGTATGAAAAGCATACGTTCCGGTACTCAAAACTGCACCGCCTTGAACTTCTTGATCCTTTTCATCAGGCTTTTTGAACGTGCGCTTATATAAAGAAACACATGTGTAATAACAAATAGGTATATCTAAGAGAAAGATGGCAATAATGATGCCAGACCTAATCTATAGATCAACGACATCATTGTTACAAAAAGAAAAAATTTTCTTTAAAAATAGCAAAAGGAAATCGGTAGACAAGAAATTTTTGGAGAATAGGATGATAACAATGTTTGTAAACACTTGCATAGCGCGAATACATGTGTTAATATTCAAATTAGCTTATAGCGAGATGAGAGAAATATCGATTTTTAAACGGATATTTGTTGAATTATCTTTCATTCTCAGTTATTATAAGCCTTGTCATCATTCATATGGTGACAATTAGCTATAGAAATGCTTTCTTCATCGAGGAGTTTATAGCTTTATTGGGAGGAGGTGAATATCATGAACAAGACAGATCTAATCAATGCAGTAGCTGAAAAAAGCGAACTTTCCAAAAAAGACGCTACAAAAGCTGTAGATGCGGTTTTTGAATCTATCATGGATTCACTTAAAGATGGTGACAAAGTTCAACTAATTGGTTTTGGTAACTTTGAAGTACGTGAGCGTGCTGCCCGTAAGGGTCGTAACCCACAAACAGGCGATGAAATTGAAATCCCTGCAAGCAAAGTGCCTGCATTTAAACCAGGTAAAGCCCTTAAAGATACCGTAAAATAATTTATGGTATTACATACGGGCGAAAAAAAGGGTGCTTCTGGCACCCTTTTTTATTTTTTGAAAGTTATAGTCAAAGGAATCTCCGGCCACGCAGAAAACTACCATAGCTAGGCACCAGTTCGTAAGCATTTCATACGTAATTAATCCCCCATATTTATCCCTCCAGTATTCTGCAAACTTATGTTATACTATGTTATTATAGAAAAGGATCTTGAGGAATTGCGGTGAGCTTGATGACAGATAAGAAAACAATAGATTTTTACACGAATTTAATAGCAACGTCCGTAGACCAGCCGTATCTCCGCGAGCGACTTGCGGAACCAGCGCTTGACAAACATAAGATAATGGTATTGCACGAGTTAACTCGAGACAGGGATAATCATGTCGATTTAGTCCATGCTACCATGCTTGTACAGATTGCTTTGGACACACACGATAATATTACACACGATTTTGATGAAAGCAATCAAAAAGAACAGCAGTTAACGGTATTGGCTGGTGATTATTATTCCGGTATTTATTATCACCTTCTCTCGAAACAAAGTAATCTTGCCTTTATTCGCCTGCTTGCGGATGCGATTAGTGAAATGACGCAGCGGAAGTTAACAACCTACTACAGGGAACATGAGGATGTTGTCTCTTTTTTAACAGAATATCAATCGATTGAAACAAAGTTAATGGATAAAGTGGCGAGTTTTGTCGATCAATCAGCATGTATGTCATACCTAACAGATTGGATTTTACTAAAAAGAATGGAATATGAAATACAGCAGCTGAAAGATGGATTACCAACGTTCTTACAGCGATTAATGTTGCGTCAAATCCGCACAGTAAAATCACTGGAGCAGTTAAAGCAACAGTTATTACAAGCACATACAAACTTATGGAAACTTGTCGAACAGAAGGTGCATGATAATGAATATCCCGTTGTGCCAAAGCTAGGGACAGACAACTTTAGCTTTGAAAACTTCGATCAAAAACAAATGGGTGTGTGGTGACCGTCAAGGCTAGATGCGACAAATCATTCCGAAATAACTATGGAAACAACGTATAAAAAAAGAGGATTGCATAACATGACAAAACAATCAAAAGAAGAAAAGGTACATCAAGTATTTGAAAAGATTTATCATAATTATGACTCCATGAATACGATTATCTCGTTGAGCCGTCATAAGAAGTGGCGCAAGGATGTGATGAAGCGTATAAGCGTCAGGAAGGGATCAAAAGCTTTGGACCTATGCTGTGGAACGGGAGACTGGTCTTTTGCCTTAGCGGACGCTATTGGAGGCGATGGAGAGGTAATAGGATTGGATTTCAGTGAAAATATGTTATCCGTCGCAGAACAAAGGCTAACAGAGACGGATAAGCGCAATCTGACGTTTATGCACGGAAATGCAATGAAATTACCATTTGAGGACAACTCCTTTGATTATGTGACGATTGGCTTTGGATTGCGAAACTTGCCAGACTATCGCCGAGCATTACAAGAAATGCAGCGAGTAGTGAAACCAGGAGGACAAGCGGTTTGTTTAGAAACATCTCAGCCTAAAAATGGCCTATTTAGACGGGGGTATTATTTTTATTTTGAACATATTATGCCGTTTTTCGGTCGCATTTTTGCCAAAAGCTACAAAGAATATGTATGGCTGCATGAATCGGCCAAAGATTTTCCTGGCAGGGAAGAATTAAAACGCCTATTTGAAGAGGCAGGTTTTGTGAATGTGCGTTTTAAAGGCTACACGGGTGGCACAGTCGCCATGCACGTCGGGGAAAAACAAGTTGAGAATGGAAAGTAGGGCAGTCAATGAAGCTAGCGAAAACATACGCTTTTATAAAAAAAGATCTAACTCTCATTGAAGAGGCATTAGAAAAAATGGTATATGCAGAACAGCCACTCTTGCACGACGCCTCTACACAATTACTGAAGGCCGGTGGGAAAAGATTGCGCCCTGTTTTTTTAATACTTGCTTCCAAGTTTGGTAATTCCCCGTTTGAACAGGTCAAAAAGGCGGCTTGTTCACTAGAATTAATACATATGGCTTCGCTTGTTCACGATGATGTGATAGATGATTCCAACATCAGGAGGGGAAAACCTACCGTGAAAGCGAAATGGGATAATCAGATTGCCATGCTGACGGGAGATTTTATTTTTTCTACTGCTTTACAACAATTTACAGAAATCGATCAGCCCAGAGCACATCAAGTCTTATCCAAAACGATGATGGAGCTGACGGTTGGTGAAATTGAGCAGATTAAGGATAAATATAATCTTAGGCAAAACTTGCGTACCTATTTGCGGCGCATTAAACGAAAAACGGCACTGTTGATTTCCTCTAGTTGTCGGATTGGTGCTATTGTGGCAGGTACGAACGAAAAAACAGAACAAGCCTTATATAATTATGGCTATTATATGGGGATGTCCTATCAGATCACGGATGATATACTGGATTTTACAGCTTCCGAGAAACAGTTAGGTAAGCCAGCCGGCAGTGATTTATTCCAAGGAAATATTACGTTACCAGTACTGTATGCCATGGAAGATGATCACATGTTACAAGAATTACAATCGGCTTTTCGAGATAGCAAGCAGTTGGAGATTGCACAGTTGAAGCCAATCACATCCAGCATAGCAAATTCTGACGCAATCACCAGGGCACAAGCATTAAGTCATACATATTTACAAAAGGCCTATGATTCTTTGGCTGATTTACCCAATAATCAGGCGAAGGAAGCATTGGCTAATATTGCGCATTATATAGGTAATCGAAAAATCTAACGAGGTGATAAACATGGAAAAAACATTTGTGATGATGAAACCAGACGCCGTACAACGAGGTTTGATCGGGGAAGCAGTCTCTCGATTTGAACAAAAAGGATACACATTAGCAGCTGCGAAATTGATGACTATTTCTGAAGAATTGGCAAAACAGCATTATGCAGAACATGAGGGGAAATCATTCTTCCATGATTTAATCAGTTTTATTACCTCTGGGCCTGTATTTGCGATGGTGTGGGAAGGCGAGAATATCATCGCAACAGCTAGACAAATGATGGGGAAAACAAATCCTCAAGAAGCGCATCCAGGTACCATTAGAGGGGATTTTGGTGTTGTGACACACCGCAATATCATTCATGGTTCGGACTCGCCGGAAAGTGCAGAAAGAGAAATTAATCTCTTTTTCACCAACGAAGAAGTCCAGCATTATACGAAAAGCACCGACGCTTGGTTGTCCTAAATAAAGAGCGGGGAGAAAAAACGATGTCGGATTATCAGCAATTCATCCATAAGATTTATAAGAAAACGGGCCTTGATTTATCACTCTATAAAGAGGCGCAAATGAAAAGACGTTTAACATCCTTATGCCAAAAACGAGGCTTCGATTCATTTCTCTCTTACTTTCACGCGATTAATAAGGATCAACAACTATTACAGGAATTCTTAGATAAGGTAACAATTAATGTTTCTGAATTTTATCGAAACCCTTCTCGTTGGAAGGTTCTGGAAAGAAATGTGCTGCCAGTCTTTAAACAAAAGCGGAATAAAATCAAAATCTGGAGTGCGGCATGTTCTACCGGTGAAGAGCCTTATACATTAGCCATTATAGCTAGTCAGATTTGGGGATCGCACAATATTGAAATCATCGCAACAGATATTGATCCTAATGTCTTAGCGCGTGCTAAGCAAGGTATATACAAGGAACGAGCCTTGCAAGAAGTGTCTGATCCTATCAAAAAGAAGTATTTCCATCAGGAAGGTCCAACCTTCAAAGTAGATGAGAAGATAAAAAGGACTGTTACCTTTAAACAGCATAATTTATTGGCGGATAAGTACCCAATGAATGTGGATATTATTGTTTGTCGTAATGTACTGATTTATTTTACCGAAGAGGCCAAGCAAACGATTTATAACCGTTTTAGTCAAGCTTTGGCAAAGGATGGCGTCTTTTTTGTTGGTAGCACGGAGCAAATTTTTTCTCCAGAACAATATGGCTTTCGTGTATTAGATACCTTTTTTTATGAAAAACAAGCCTGACTCGTATATGGTTAGTAAATGTTCATACGATTAGTCAATCAACAGGTACGTGCTTAGCTCTACAAACCTGTCTTCGTGAGCAATAAGATCACAATTAAACATAATCTTTCAGGGGGGATAACCATGCGTTACTTAACAGCAGGTGAATCACATGGAAAACAACAAACAACAATTATTGAAGGCATACCTGCGAAAATGCCATTGACACCAGATAATATTAATGAGTCATTACTTCGTCGTCAAAAAGGACATGGTCGAGGTAAACGAATGCAGATTGAGAAGGATTTAGTAGACATAGTAGGTGGTGTGCGTCATGGTTATACATTGGGCTCGCCAATTGCCCTTGTCGTACCTAATGACGACTTTAAGCACTGGATTGATGTAATGGGAGAAGATCCAGTAGACGAGGATCAGAAGATTCGACGCGTGGTGACGCGACCACGTCCAGGACATGCCGACTTGAACGGGGCGATTAAATACGGCCACCGGGATATGCGAAATATCTTAGAGCGTTCGTCAGCAAGGGAAACAACAGCCCGTGTTGCTGCAGGTGCTGTTGCCAAAACATTACTTAAACAATTGGATATTGAGATTGTTGGCTATGTGAAAGAAATCGCAGGCATTCAAGCGGCAGAGAAAGATTTACCGATCGCAGACAAAATTCGTATCTCAGAAGAGTCTCCTGTACGCTGTCTTGATGATACTGTTGGTCAGCAAATGATGGATGCCATTGATCAAGCCAAAAAGGACGGAGATTCTATCGGAGGGGTTTGTGAAGTAACCGTCGAAGGTCTTCCGGCTGGGCTTGGTTCTTATGTTCACTATGACCGTAAATTAGATGGGCGCATTGCTGGTGCGGTGCAGAGTATTAATGCCTTTAAAGGAGTAGAATTTGGCTTAGGTTTTGAAGCTGCACGAAAGAATGGCAGTGAAGTCCACGATGAGATTCTCTGGTCAGAAGAGCGTGGATATTATCGAAGAACGAATCGTTTAGGCGGTTTTGAGGGGGGAATGACCTCAGGTATGCCAATTGTTGTCAAAGGGGTAATGAAACCTATTCCGACACTATATAAACCTCTTCAAAGTGTGGACATTGAATCTAAAGAGCCCTTTAATGCCAGTATTGAGCGCTCCGATTCCTGTGCAGTACCGGCAGCTGCCGTAGTGATGGAACATGTGGTGGCCATTGAAGTGGCTAAAGCTGTGCTTGAACAGTTCCCGCATGATCAATTCCCTAAATTAAAAGAGGCAATTGACCAGTACCGAGAAGAAGTCAGGTGTTTTTAATGCACAAGCAGACCATTCAAACAAGTACGAATCAATATGATGTCTATGTGGGTCCGGGTGTACTCTCTCGAATGACAGAATATTTGCCAGATCATTATCATAGCATTTTAGTGATCACGGATTCCGTAGTATATCCTTTATACGGTAAAGCCCTTGTCACAGAACTTACTAAATCAGCAGAAGTTTTTGTAAGTGTGGTTCCTTCAGGAGAAGCATCCAAAAGTATCGAACAATATTATCAGTTATTGACGGACGCTATTGAACACCAATTGGATCGCAAGTCATTAATCGTTGCTTTAGGCGGTGGAATGATTGGTGATCTCGCTGGATTTGCAGCGGCTACTTATATGCGAGGTATTGACTTTATTCAAGTGCCGACAACAATCCTGGCCCATGATAGCAGTGTTGGTGGAAAAGTAGCCATCAATCACCCCGAAGGAAAGAATTTGATTGGGAATTTTTATCCTCCGCAAGCGGTGTTGTATGATACAGACACGTTAACCAGTTTACCAGCTAGTGAAGTACGCTCTGGTTATGCAGAAGTGATTAAGCATGGTTTTATTGGTGATGCCTCGTTATTAGACGATGTCCTGCATACAGATTTAACCCAGCCAATAGAAGAAGAGCGATTGGCTGATCATTTGCAGAAAGGGATTGCCATCAAAGCCGATATAGTCGAGGCAGACGAGAAAGAAGCTAATGTGCGAAAACATCTGAATTTTGGCCACACTTTGGGTCATGCCATTGAATCCGAACTAGGCTATGGGGCGATTACGCACGGAGAAGCGGTTGCTATCGGTATGCAATTTGCCTTGTTGTTAAGTGAAGCACAATCAGATATCGATCTGTCAAGTCATGCTTTTGCTAAATGGATGGCGGATAACCACTATCCAATACATGTCGGTCCTTTATCACCAGAGCGATTACTGCAACGGATGAAAAAAGATAAAAAATCAGAAAATGCAACGGTACAAATGGTCTTATTGCAAGAAATTGGCCATCCTTATGTAAAAAATATCGCAGATGAACAGCTATTGGGGCTATTGGAAAAATTCATAAGAGAGTTGGATGGATGATGATACGAGGAATTAGAGGAGCGACAACGGTACAGCACAACGAAGCAGAAGAGATTATTCAAGAAACAAAGAAATTGCTTGAGAAGATGTCAGAAGTCAATAAGGTAGAGCCTGAAGCCATTGCCTCTGTCCTTATTTCCGTGACGTCAGATTTAAATGCCGCATTCCCTGCCAAGGCGCTACGCTTAATCGACGGATGGAAGTTTGTTCCGGTTATGTGTATGCCTGAAATAAATGTGCCAGGAAGCTTAGCAGCATGTATTCGTGTCATGATGACAGTCAATACATCACAGGATCAACAAGAAGTAGAGCATATTTATTTACATGAGGCTGTTAAATTAAGACCGGATTTACAAGGCAAATAAAGATTAAGAGATAAGGAAGGAGTGTCTACGATGCAAGCCAAGAAAGTCTTTCAATCGATGGCACCATATACACCAGGAAAACAAATAGAAGAAGTGAAGCAAGCGTATGGACTCAACCATATTGTCAAACTAGCTTCCAATGAAAATCCTTTTGGCTACTCGGAAAAGGTGAAACAGTTGATACCAAATCTGCTCGATCATCTCGAGAAATACCCTGATGGAAATGCTACAGGTTTGCGAAAAAAATTAGCCAATTATTTAGAGGTTGAGGAAGAACAGATTATATTTGGCTGTGGATCGGATGAAGTGATCGACTTTATTTGCCGTACGTATTTAGAAAAAGGCACTAATACGATCATGGCGACACCAACCTTCCCTCAATATCGCCATAATGCGATTATTCAAGGTGCAGAAGTGATCGAAGTACCTTTAATAGACGGTTATCACGATTTAAAAACGATGTTAAACCAGATTAATAGTCAAACAAGAGTGGTTTGGCTATGTTCTCCTAATAATCCAACGGGCTCCTTGATTAGCCGTGACAATCTTGTGCACTTTTTAGACAACTGTCCGGAAGAAGTGATGGTTGTATTGGATGAAGCTTATTATGAATATATTGAGGCCTCCAAAAATCCACAGAGTATTCAACTGCTGGATCGGTATAAGAACCTGGTCGTACTACACACTTTCTCTAAGGCTTATGGGTTAGCCAATCTACGGGTAGGTTATGGAGTAGCATCTAAGAAAGTAGCCACGTTGTTGAATATAGCGCGAGGACCATTTAATACTACCTCACTTTCTCAGGCAGCAGCGGTGGAGGCGTTAGACGATGAGGCATTTTTATCGTACACCTATGAAAAGAATCTTGTTAATAAGCAAGCCTTTATGGAGGCGTGTGAAGAGCTTGGTTTGAGCTATTATGACTCCGAAGCTAATTTCTTGTTTGTGAAATTACCGACGAGTGGTGATGCATTGACGGAGTATTTACTAGAGAATGGTTTTATTGTCCGGTCTGGTGAGGCGTTAGGTCATCCAAATGGGGTACGGATAACGATTGGAACGGAAGAACAAATGAAAGAACTTGCCCAGCATATCAAACAGTTCTTGGCCCTGCATACGGCCTAACTAGCCCCCTGGGTTACTCTAAACGTCAGCTTAACTTTTGCATATCCTTTTTTGAGATAATCCAATCATCCTCTATAAAGACTTGATCAGAGCGGGTTATTTTATAACAGGGTATGCAGCTTTGCTTATGTATGTAAGAGTTCAAGCGATTATGCGAGGCATTCTTTACTAAAGATATAGAAGGAGAATCATCGTGAAACAAACGGTTTTAATAGCGGGTCTCGGATTAATTGGCGGCTCACTTGCTTTGAATATAAAGGAAACAGCAGATATCAAATTGATTGGCTATGATTCCAATCAGACCACGTTACAGTATGCGTTGCTGCATCAAATGATTGAGGAAAGCTATCAGGATTTTGGCGAGGCAGTGAAGACAGCAGATATCTGTATTCTGGCCGCCCCAGTGTCCGTCACCGTCGAGTTAATTAAAGAATTAAATGAAATGGAGTTGGACCATCATTTGATCGTATCAGACGTCGGATCGGTAAAAGGCCCTGTTATGGAAGCAGCTGGTCAGCTTACCACCAACCAAGTAGCCTTTATTGGTGGTCATCCAATGGCAGGTTCACACAAAAAGGGTGTACAAGCTGCCAAAAAATATCTGTTTGAGAATGCCATTTATGTATTATCGCCGACAGAAAGCAGTACACCAGACGATATCCAAAAATTAAAGGCATTATTGGCGCCAACAAAAGCCAAATTCATTGTACTGGAGCCTGAAGAGCATGATGAAATGACCAGCGTAATTTCTCATTTTCCACATTTAATCGCTTCTTCCTTGGTGCATCAAGCGAGAAATTGGCAAAAAACACATCCATATATCCCAAAACTTGCAGCCGGTGGTTTTCGTGATATTACGAGAATTGCTTCAAGCAATCCATTGATGTGGCGAGAGATCTTTTTTCAAAACCGTACCAAAATGAGTCGTCTGCTTTCTGACTGGATCGAGGAAATGGAAGGGTTGAAACAGCTGATTGATACGGGAGAAAAATCACAAATACAGGCATACTTGGAAGATGCGAAGGAGTATCGGGATGGGCTTGATAAGAAGCAGCGTGGCGCCATTTTGTCTTATTATGATATTTATGTCGGTATCCTGGACCAGCCAGGTGCTTTACTGCAGGTAATCGAACTATTAGCAGACCATGATATCAGCATTAATAATATTGAAATCCTTGAGATTAGAGAAGGAATTACCGGGATGTTACGTATTAGTTTTCAAAATAAGAATGATCAAGAGTTAAGCTATGCCATTCTCAAAAAGCATAACTATGACACAGTGATCGAAGAATAGGAGAGGTGGACCTTGTCACAAAAGCTATTATCATATGAGCAAAAGAGATTAGCAGGTTCTATAGCTGTTCCAGGAGATAAATCGATTTCGCACCGAGCGATTATGTTTGGATCACTTGCCGAAGGTACGACAACTGTTACAAACTTTCTGGCAGGTGAAGATTGCTTATCCACGATTGCTGCATTCCAAGGGATGGGAGTATCCATTGAGCGTGAGAATAATACCGTGAGGATCCAGTCACAAGGCGTTTCCGGCTTGAAAGAGCCATCTCAACCGATTAATCTTGGGAATTCTGGAACAACAGCAAGGCTTTTATTAGGGGTTCTTGCTGGACTTCCTTTTCACTTTACCTTATATGGTGATGAATCTTTATCTAAAAGACCGATGGACCGAATTGCGAATCCATTGCGTGAGATGGGAGCCATTATCGATGGGCGAGAGAATGGCAGGCTGCTGCCGATGTCGGTGCGTGGTCAGCAATTGCATCCCATTCATTTTCATCCACCTGTCAAAAGCGCCCAGATTAAATCTGGAGTTTTGTTAGCAGGTTTGTTGACAAATGGGGTAACAACCGTTGAAGAAGAAACGAAAACTCGTGACCATACGGAAAACATGCTGCAGGCATTTGGAGCGGATGTGAGGGTTGACGGTACCAAGGTTTCGATTGAGGGAAATAAATCACTGCACGCTTGTGATATCGAAGTGCCAGGAGATATTTCCTCTGCCGCTTTTTTCTTAGTCGCCGCAGCTATCGTACCTAATAGCAGTCTAACGGTAGAAAATGTAGGGTTGAATCCGACTCGTACGGGAATTGTGGATGTATTAAACATGATGGGGGTTTCCATTGAAATGACCAAAACAAAAGTTATTGGTGGAGAACCGATCGGCGATATCCACGTCCAATCTTCTTCCTTGAATCATGCGGTTATTGAAGGAGACATTATTCCGAGTATTATAGATGAAATCCCGATTATCGCCTTACTTGCCACACAGGCGCAAGGGGAGACGATTATTAAGGATGCAGCCGAGTTGCGTTTTAAAGAGACTGATCGAATCGCAGCGGTTGTAAGTACCTTAACTCAGTTAGGAGCAAACATAACGGCAACAGAGGATGGCATGATCATCCAAGGAAAAACACCACTTCACGGCGGGGTTACCAAATCGTTTGGTGACCACCGTATCGGTATGATGATCGCCATCGCTTCTCTCTTAACGGAAGAGCCGATTGCATTACATGATGATAAATGTATCGCTATTTCTTATCCAACTTTTTTTGAAGACTTAGAGAAACTATTGGCGGAATAAAACGAATAAACACCATGTTGGAACTGCTATTCAACATGGTGCTTTTCGTGTTGCCCATAACAACACCTTTGAATATAGTACCAATAAAGTGAATGATGTAAAGTAGCGGATTCATTCTATATAGTAAAATGGATTGTGTGTCTGCACTAATAAGTGCTGTGGAAATAATCGGATAAGACAGTTTATAATCCTTGATATAATAGGACTTGGAATGATTTGACCTGGGACGAATCGGTAGTCAGCATTTTCTTATGATATAAGTGGAATGAAATAATTTCTCATTGATATCGGATAGATGCTCTTGATCCATTTAGGCGGTATGATGGATCAAACGAAGTATTATCAGGAAATCATGCGAGCAAAGACTTGCCAGTCACACGTTTTAGTTACATTTATACGTTCAACTTATATAGTAATAAAGGAACAGGCGAGTTTTGTCCGGTTTTAAAATAACAAAAGAATATCAAGTCCTTCGAGTTGCTCGTTTGTCACGAATTCGATAAAATTACATTATAGTATGAGACGTAAAGGAAAGGTGGAAGCCATTGGATATCATTGAACAGTCAGTAGAGATGATTCAGCGGGGCGAGGTGGAGCAAGCACTAACGCTACTTATGGATACTGCAAAAACGGCGGATGTAAATACGCAATTAGAAATTACGCAAATTTTTGTCGACCTAGGAAATCATGACCTAGCAGAAGAGGTACTGCAAGAAATTTTAGCCATTGAGCCGGAAAATGGCGAGGCAAAGATTATGTTAGCAGATATTATGACCGATAACGAACAAGATGAGCAAGCTATAACCCTCTTAAATGAAATCACAGAAGATAACCCTAATTATTTGCAGGCATTAGTCCAGTTAGCCGATCTCTATCAGGTGCAAGGACTGTTTGAAGTAGCAGAACAAAAATTGCTAGCGGCAAAAAACATGGCACCCGATGAGCCGATTATCGATTTTGCCTTAGGAGAATTACTCTTCTCAGCAGGAGAATATCACAAGTCTATTGTCTATTATGAAAATGTGCGTAAGCTGACACAAGAGTTTGCTAATGTAAACATTGATAGCCGTTTAGCAGAGGCTTACGCGTTAAACGGTGAATTTGAGACATCTTTAGCCTACTATCAAACGTTAGATACAGAAGATCCTGATATACTGTTTCGTTATGGTTTTATGGCCTATAAATCAGAACGGTATGAAATTGCGATTAAAACATGGGAAAACTTATTGAAAGGTGAAGTAGAATATCCATCTGTTTATTTGTATCTCGCCAGGGCATATGAACAGGAAGGTCTGATGGATGAAGCCTATCAAACGGCGATCACAGGCGTAGAAATGGATCCACTCAATAAGGAAATGCGTCTTACAGCAGGACAAATCTGCTTAAAGGCCGGAGAATATCATGAAGCTATCACACAGGTGAAACGTGCTATATCGATTGACAATGAATATCAAGAGGCATTGCTTTTCTTGATAGAAGTCTTTAAAACGCAAGAGGATTATCAAGAAATTATTACATTATTAACCATAGAAATGGAAGTCGAAGAACTGGATGGCATTTTCGCATGGGAACTTGCACAAGCTTATAATGAGGAAGAAGCGTTTAAAGAGGCATTAAATGCCTATCAAAGTGCATATAATAAATTAAATAAAGATACGGATTTCTTAAAGGATTATGGTTATTTCCTAGTGGAAGAAGGCAATATTCATCAAGCTATTCAAGTTTTTGAAGAGTATTTACAGTTGGAACCTTCGGACTTCGATATTGCCCAAAATCTAGAACGATTAAAAGAACAACATGGCGATACTCTCTTATAAAAGGGAAACTTCATTACAGTGCCGCACTGAATGTTAGTTGAACCAATCGGGTCGTTACTGGCTTTTAAGTCTCCACACAAACAGGAGTATTGCCTCTTTCTGGAAGTGGGGGTCTTACAAACAGTTACATAGCGATAAAAATGGAGGGGAATAATAAATTGGAAACTTCGGTGCAAACAGAAGATAAAAAGGATTTTATTGAATGGTTTCTGCGTCATTATCAGTTGAAAAAGCGGGAAAGTGTTTGGATACTCAATTACTTATTGAACCATGAGGAGTTATTACAACAGGTTCACTTTGTATTAGAAGCACGTTTTTGTCCAAGAGCCATGATTATTTCTACACATTGTTCCAATGAGATTGCCTTTCGTTTTTACAAAAAACATATTGTAACCACCGATGCCGATAAATCATTCCATGATATTCGCTTACATGCAACAGAACCGATGTATATTCAACTGAATTTTAAAAATGTCAAACGTTGTATTCCTTATATGAAAGTACTGGAAGATAATCCTTTTATCCCTGATGATTATTTTCTTACTGGGAGCGACAAAAAGGTGATGGAGAAGTGGCTGGATTATTCTATCTATGAATATCAAAGGGTTAAATTACTTCAGCAAATAAACGATGCCTTGGACGAGAGAGACCAGCAATTATTTCTATACTATACAGATCAGTTGAATAAATTAGGTATGTCATACCAAAAGGATTAAGAATAGTTACGGGCTTAAAAATGTAATGCTGAAGGGTTTTGTTTTATGTTCCGATTAATACCTTATCAAAAGCGATTAATACAAAACAAATAGTTACGAGTGGGGAGTAACTTGTCCCCACTTCAACTCTTTTTAATCTCTTCTATATATGTTGACCTTATAAAGGTAACAAAAACGTTTGGCAACAGTCCACTTGCCGCAAAATCTCTTTTACAAGGTTTATACATCATAGGTATTGAAAAGACAAGTTAACACAGCCATTCGTTGCGTCATTTATTTCTAATGATCTGAACAAACTCATTAGCTGCAACAAGATTGGGGGGACAATAGATGCAATGGAACAGGAAGGATATACACCTTTTTTTTCAATCAAAACCATATATTGATACGCTGTTAATCCCTTTAGATCCCATTCAATTGCTGACGGAATCAGAGTCAGCTAAATTAGCGGATCAAACGAAAACGTTACAAATTATTTCCGATGAATTAGAACGCCAATTTATGGGAAGAATACTGTTAACTCCGAGTTATACTTATATCTATAATACAGACTATCAGCAAGAAATCGAGCGTTTAAATGATTGGACAAGCATGTTGTCCAACGAACATTTTCAACATATATTTTTTCTTACACACGACGTTAATTGGAAAAAACATGAACGTTTGTTAAATGGAAATTTAATATGGATTACGAGTACATCCATAGAAGATTTCCAATCGGATTACACGAAGAAATGGGTAGGGGAACAAGTAAGTCAAATCAGTGAATTAATCGGGAGTTATTGGAATGTTTAATGACCTGTTCAGATGACCAAGTGCTGAAGACATTTTCCTACATAAAAAATTGATAAAAAGATAGATTTTATTGACCATAGCGTCAGTTTGCGCTATCATAGTAATGTCCTAGTAATATATAAGAGATGATAATGAAAATCCGTAAAGTCGGAATATGTTGTAGAGGGGGGTAAATAATGTCTGAGAAAAAGCAACAAGTTTCCCGTCGCCAATTTTTAAATTATACGTTAACTGGTGTAGGGGGATTTATGGCAGCAGGAATGCTAGCACCAATGGTAAGATTTGCTATTGATCCAGTATTAGAAGCTTCGGGAGGCACCGATATGCAAGCAGTAGTCGATGTTTCAGAGATTACCGAGGAGCCGCAACGTTTCGACTGGACGTTTGAACAAGTGGATGCATGGTATACATCAGATACCACCAAGAGTGCTTGGGTCTATATGGACGGCAATGATGAGATTGTTGCTTTATCACCAACGTGTAAACACTTGGGGTGTGCGGTCAGTTGGAATGGTAGTGAAGATTTTCCTGAAGAATTTTATTGTCCATGCCATGGCGGTCGTTATTACAAGAACGGTCTAAACGTTCCCGATACGCCACCTGATGCTGCTTTAGACTTATTTGAAATGGAAGTAAGAGAAGGAACTTTGTATCTTGGGGACGTAACAGAGAATCCAGTACAAACTCAAGATGAGGATCCAGTGTAGAAAGGAGGAGCTTAATAGATGCTACAGAAGATTTATGATTGGATAGATGAGCGAGTAGACATAACTCCTTTATGGCGAGATATTGCAGATCATGAAGTGCCAGAACATGTTAATCCAGCCCATCACTTTTCAGCGTTTGTTTATTGTTTTGGCGGTTTAACGTTTTTTGTCACCGTTATTCAAATCCTGTCTGGTATGTTTTTGACGATGTATTATGTTCCGGATATTGAAAATGCTTGGCGTTCTGTGTATTATTTGCAAACAGAAGTGGCGCATGGTCAAATCGTTAGAGGAATGCACCATTGGGGAGCTAGTGTAGTAATCGTCATGTTATTTTTACATACTTTACGTGTTTTCTTTCAAGGTGCCTACAAAAAACCACGTGAGCTTAACTGGATGGTTGGGGTATTAATTTTCTTTGTTATGCTTGCTTTAGGTTTAACCGGTTACTTGTTACCGTGGGATAACAAGGCTTATTTCGCAACAGTCGTAACGCTTGAGATTGCGGAAGGGGTCCCATTTATTGGGGAAATGGCGAAGACGTTGCTAAATGGAGATCCAAGTATTATAGGTGCACAAACATTGGCAAGATTTTTTGCCATCCATGTATTTTTCTTACCGGCAGCTTTGTTTGTGTTAATGGGTATCCACTTTATAATGATTAGAAAACAAGGTATTTCAGGTCCACTATAGAATAAGCAGATAAAGGAGGGATAGCTTTGAAACGAGGTAAAGGGATGAAGTTTGTCGGTGATTCCCGGGTCACAGCCGATAAAAAGAAGTTTATTCCAAAAGATTATTCAGAATATCCTGGCAGGACGGAAGCTTTTTGGCCGAACTTTCTATTAACCGAGTGGTTAGCAGGAGCTGTATTTCTGGTTGGCTTTTTATGTTTGGTAGTTGCGCATCCGGCTCCACTTGAGAAAGTGGCAGATCCAACAGATACGGCTTATCTGCCGTTGCCGGACTGGTATTTCCTATTTTTATATCAATTACTAAAATATAAATTTGCCAGTGCGTCGTTCTTTGTACTTGGCGCTATTGTTATGCCTGGTTTAGCTTTCGGTGCGTTGTTTTTGGCTCCTTTCCTTGATAAAGGGAAAGAACGTCGTCCGCATAAGCGCCCGATCACCACAGGTTTAATGATATTTGCTTTCATCGCTGTATTTTGGTTAACATATGAAGCAGCTGCCCATGTTAATTGGGAAGAAAAAGCAGAGAATAATCAACCGGTATGGCCAGACGATCAGCCATCTGTTGAAATTGATGAATCGGATCCTGGTTTTGAGGTATATCAAGCCAACAGTTGTGTAAACTGCCATGGTGACGATTTGGCTGGTACTGGTTCAGCTCCAGCATTAATTGGTTCAGAGCATACGGTTGATGAAGTAAAAGACATTGCTGTGAATGGTATCGGAACAATGCCAGCTGATCAATTTGACGGTTCAGAGGAAGAATTGCAGCAGCTAGCTGAATTCATCGTCTCTGTTAATGAACAAGCAGCAGAAGAAGAATAATCCTGTACCCTCGCTCAAACCAAAATGAGCGAGGGTTTTTAACGATAGCTAAATATTTGGCTGTTTCTTTTAAATAACCAGCCATCTTATTACCAAGTTTTCTATACGATTATCTAAGTCTGAATATAAGCGGGCTGTTGAATGATCGCGCCGGGTTAACCAATGAAGAGAAGGAGTCCATTAGATGATTAGGAAATTGCTATTCCATCCGATCACGATCGCCCTATTATTTTTCATTAATCTAATAGGCACCATTTACGGATATTACTGGTACAATAGCCAATTGCAGCAAACACCAGCTATTTTTCTGGCTTTTGTACCTGACAGTCCAACGGCCAGTTTGTTTTTTACCATCTTTCTTTTGGTTCTGCTGCTGGGTAAAAAAGCCCCAACGATAGAGGCATTAGCGTATACGACGTTAATTAAATATGGTATTTGGGCCGTTATTATGAATTTACTCACCCTTTATATAGAAGGAAGTATCAGCTGGCAAAGTTATATGTTGATCGCTTCACATGGAGCAATGGCCTTGCAAGCTGTTTTGTTTGCACCGTTATATACCTTTAAATTAAAACATTTAACCATTGCAGGTATTTGGTTACTACATAACGAGATCATTGACTATGTCTATGGTATGATGCCGATTTATTACAGTTTGACGAGCTATCAGGAACATATTGGTTACTTTACTTTCTGGTTGTCTGTGATGGTTTTACTTGTGGCCTATCATCAGGTAGTCAAAAGAAACGAACTTGTGGATGCCTAAGGATCATTAAGCACAATTATAGCTATTCTCTCATACCATTTAATAAAGGATAATGGGGAGAAGGGATAATCGTGAAGTCCGTGCTTACCTTTTTATTCGCAATAGGAGTTGTTTTAATTGCTGTCACGACCGTTAAGGCAAGCGCTGTTGATGTAAATGAAGTGGAACGATTAATAAACGAGAAAGAATATGATGTAGCCCTTGATTTGCTCTATGCTTTACCAACAGTAGCGGATCAACCTGTTATTTGGCAAGAACAGCTGCAGGACAGTATAAATATATTGGAAGATGAAAGCGTTAGTCATCAGGAAAAACAGTTAACTATACAAAAATTAGTGGTGCTTTCAGATAGCTTGGAGCATGGGTATGCCCCATTATGGCTGAGACACCAGCAAGCATTTGAGCGAAAGACACAGCAATTGTTGCAACAAGAAGAAATACATCCAGCAGAAATCGAAAGGCTTGTTGATCAAACAGAATTGCTAGCACCTGTCATACAGCTGCAATTAACAGATACGCAGTACCAAAACTATCAAGATGTCGTAACAAGGCTAAAGAAGCAGCAAACCATAATGGATCATGAGCAATTCCAAGCCGTCTTTGGACAAATGAAACAATGGCATGCTTTAACCATCAAACAGACGAACGCTTCCCAAACCAAATGGCTTATTTTCACCCTTGTTAGTGCTTATCTGGTTAGTTTTTCCTATGTTGCTTGGAAGAGGAGCCGTGTTCGACAGATGTAAATGAAGGAGCTTCTTCGCTTGCAAAACAGGGTGAACATTCCATATGATAAAAGACAGATGTAGTCTTACATCTGTCTTTTTATTTTGTCAATGGAGGCGATTAAATGTATAATAAAGAGAACATGGAAGCGATGCAACAGCGAGTGGATGATTATATTTCCCAATTTAAAGAGGGGTATTTCTCCCCGTTAAGTATGCTGGCACGTTTTACTGAGGAGATTGGTGAACTGGCGCGAGAGGTGAATCATCAATATGGAGAAAAGCCTAAGAAGATAGATGAGGCCGATAACTCGATGGAAGCAGAGTTGGGTGATTTGTTATTTGTGATGATTTGTTTCGCCAATTCACAGCAAATCAGTTTAACCGAAGCCTTTGAGAAAACGATGACTAAAATAGAGTCAAGGGATAAAGAGCGATGGACAAAGATAGACAAACAGGAGGATAAGCATGAGTAAAATAAAAGTAATTGTAGCAGGTCCGCGAGGTAAAATGGGAAGTGAAGCCTTACGGATGATAGAAAGGGAAGCTGACTTAGAGCTAGTGGCATGTTTGGATCATAAATACGAGGGTAGAGAGATCCGTTCATTTGAAGAACTGCCTAATCTGGATGCCACGATTTACACCGATATTACTACGTGTCTACAAGCAGTAGAAGCCGATGTATTGGTTGACTTGACGACACCTGAATTTGGTTATTTACATACGAAAACGGCTATTCAATATGGGGTTCGCCCTGTAGTAGGTACGACCGGTTTCACAGATGAGCAATTAACCGAACTAACGGATTTGGCGGAAGAAGAAGGGGTCGGTGTGATCATAGCACCGAACTTTGCATTAGGTGCCGTATTGATGATGCAATTTGCCAAATGGGCGGCAAAATATTTTCCGGATGTAGAAATCATTGAGAAACATCATGATAACAAGCTGGATGCCCCTTCCGGTACGGCTGTAAAAACGGCACAACTGATCCAAGAAGAAAGACAAGCGAAAAAACAAGGGCATCCGAATGAGAAGGAGACGATCCCGGGTGCACGTGGTGCAGAGTTTGATGGAATGAGAATACACAGTATGCGTCTGCCAGGACTTGTGGCTCATCAAGAAGTAGTATTTGGTTCCGCTGGGGAAAACTTAACAATTAAGCATGATTCTTTTGACCGGAAATCTTTCATGACAGGGGTTAAATTAGCTATTGATCAAGTGATGACATTAGATATTTTGGTATATGGCTTAGAAAATATAATGGAGTAGGAGCGATTAACATGAATATAGCATTGATTGCCCATGATAAGAAAAAAACAGATATGGTGAATTTTACGATTGCATACAGCCATATATTAGAAAAGCATACCCTTTTTGCGACAGGTACAACAGGTACCAAGATTCAAGAAGCGACAGGGTTAGCGATTCATCGTTTTCAGTCGGGGCCATTAGGCGGCGATCAGCAAATCGGGGCAAGGATTGCTAACAACGAAATGGATTTGGTGATTTTCTTTCGCGATCCATTGACAGCACAGCCGCATGAGCCGGATATCAGTGCATTGATGCGTTTGTGTGATGTTTATCAGATACCATTAGTTACTAATACTGGAGGAGCAGAGGTATTGATTCGTGCCCTCGATGCGGGGTTCTTTGACTGGCGTAATCTTAAAGAATCAAAATAATAGGCTAGGTAGGTTTAAATATGTTAAAAATAGGTATTATTTGTTATCCCTCAGTGGGAGGTTCTGGCATTATCGCCACGGAACTAGGGAAAATGCTAGCTAGAAAAGGATATGAGATTCATTTTATTACCTCTAGTGTGCCATATCGGCTGGATTCGTATTATCAGAATGTCTATTTTCATGAGGTGGAAATGAATCATTATCCTGTTTTTCAATATCCGCCTTATGATTTAGCGCTGGCAACTAAGGTAGCAGAGGTCATTGATACCGAACAGCTGGATATTATTCACGCCCATTATGCCGTACCACATGCGATTTGTGCCATCTTAGCTAAACAGATGGCGGAACATCCGGTTAAGATTGTAACGACCTTACACGGTACAGATATTACCGTATTAGGCATTGATTTAAGCTTGAAGAAGATGATTCAATTTGGTATTGAACAATCAGACGCTGTTACCGCAGTCTCAGAAAGTTTGGTTCGGCAGACCAAGGAAATGTTAGCAATCAAGCGACCGATAGATGTGGTGTATAACTTCATTAATGAAGAAGATTACTATCCACGTGATACGAACTGGAAAGAAGAATATCAGATACCTGCTGATGAAAAGGTGCTGGTTCATATTTCTAACTTTCGTAAGGTCAAGAGAATGGAGGATGTCATCAAGGCATTTGCGCTGATTTATGATCAGGTGCCATCTCGACTATTACTAATTGGTGATGGACCAGAAAATGCCAGAATGCATGAGCTTGTGCGTGAACTTAACCTTGAACATGTCGTTCATTTTTTAGGAAAGCAAAAGAATATACCTGAGCTTTTATCGGTGGCCGATTTGAAATTACTTTTATCAGAGAAGGAAAGTTTTGGCTTAGTGTTATTGGAGGCAATGGCTTGTGGTGTCCCATGTATTGGTACCAATGTAGGAGGTATTCCTGAGGTGATAGAAGATGGGGTAAATGGTTATATCGAAGAGATGGGTGATATCAGAGCGGTTGCCAGTCGAGCAATCGAACTGCTACAAGATGATGATAAATGGCTGCAATTTTCAGAGAAAGCGAAGCAGCGAGTCAAAGAAACCTTCTCCTCGGAAAAGGTTTGTCAGGAATATGAAACCATCTATCAACGTGTGCTTGGTGAAGATGATGTGTAAGGAACTTTTTAAACGAGCAGAAGAAATTATCGAAAGACTGGAGCAGGCAGGTTTTGCAGGTTATATCGTTGGCGGAGCAGTAAGGGATACCTTGCTGCATCGCAAGATTGGTGATATGGATATCGCAACCGACGCAAAGCCAGAAGAGGTACAGGCATTATTTCCTAAGGTGGTGCCAACCGGTATACAACACGGTACGGTGCTTGTTAGGCATCATGGTCTCTCGTTTGAGCTAACCACTTTTCGAACGGAGTCTGGTTATAGTGATTTTCGTCGGCCGGATCAGGTGCGATTTGTCACGGAATTGCAAACCGATTTAAGTAGACGAGATTTTACGATCAATGCCATTGCGATGGACCGTTTTCAAACGATTATTGATCCCTTTGGTGGGCAGACCGATATGCAGCGACGTCTCGTTCGTACGGTAGGCAATCCAGCCGATCGCTTTCAAGAGGATCCGCTGCGTATGATGCGTGCGATACGTTTTCAGGCGCAACTGGGATTTGCGATTGCGGAGAATACCATGACTGCTATGCGAGCACATGCCCATCTTATACGGCACATTGCGGTAGAACGGTTGGCGATAGAGTGGGAGAAGATGATGACAGGCGATTACTTTTCTCACGCAAAAGAAGGGCTTCTTCAATCAGGTTTACTCCGTTACTTGCCGGTATTCACTGATAACCAGCCTTTGCACCGTTTATTTGCGACAGTGGATCAGCCTTTTACTGGATGGGCCAATTGGATTGCCTATATGGATATTGCTTGTCCCAATTCTTCTGTTACCGATTGGGTGCGGGAATGGAAATTATCCAATCAAGTCAAAAAGGATAGCAAACTATTGGTGCACCTTTATCAGTCGTTTCAGCATGAACCGATCGAATGGACGGTTTATCAATTACCGAACGCATTAATGGATGATTTTTTACAATTATTAACTAGATTAGGTTTTTCTGATTTAACTGCTAAAGATATTGCCTCTTATCAAGAGCAATTGCCGATTAAGATCAGACAAGAGATGGCAGTAGACGGAAAGGATTTACAGCAATTTTTCCCGAATCGACCACGTGGTGCTTGGCTGCGAGAGCAATTAGAGGTATTAGAGAAAGCGATCGTGCTACAAGAAATAGTGAATGATTATGATACAATAAGAGAGTGGTTAAAGCATGGCAATTAATAAGCGACAGCAATTAATAACCATATTGGCTAATCATGCCGATGATTATATTTCAGGACAGGCTATCTCTGATCAATTAAACATTTCCAGGACGGCTGTTTGGAAGCATATTAATGAGTTAAAAAAGGCCGGTTATCAATTTGAATCGGTGCCACGGAAGGGATATCGTTTATTAGCCAGACCGACTGCGTTGAATGATCATACAGTTCAATGGGGACTTGAGACTGATTGGCTTGGTCAAACCATCATCTTTCAAGAGGAAATGCCATCGACACAGGATTTGGCTCATGAGTTGGCACGCAAGGATTACCCCCATGGAACCGTCGTCTTGACTAATTTCCAACAGGCCGGTAGAGGCAGGATGGAACGGGTATGGGAATCCAACAATCATGGTGGAATCTGGCTAAGCCTGTTGCTGCGGCCCAATATACCCCCATATCAAGCCTCACAGATGACCCTGTTTGTTGCGGTCACCTTGGTAGAAACCTTGGAACGGCTGACAGATCAACGTATCGAAATCAAATGGCCAAACGATTTATTTATAAATGGCAAGAAAATCTGTGGTATTCTGACCGAAATGCAAGCAGAGTTAGAAGCAATCAACTATTTAGTCATCGGTTTTGGCATTAATGTGAATCAAACAAGTGAGGATTTTCCAGAGAGACTCCAGGACAGATCCACCTCTTTACAGATGGAAACTAAGCAGTATTGGAATCGTTCAACGATCATACAAGCCATCTTGAAGGATTTTGAATATGCCTATCAGCGTTATTTAAATAACGGCTTTGATGAGGTGAAGCAGAAATGGCTGCAACATGCCTATAGATTGAATCAAACCCTTACAATTAAGCAGCATCATGATGTATTCGAGGCCCAAATCGAAGGGATTAATCATGATGGGGCATTGCTTGTTAAGACAGAGAATGGCAAACAACGTATGATTTATAGCGCCGAAATAGACTGGTGAGGAGTGAAAAAGATGAAAAATACGATGACGTTCCAACAAATGAAGGAAAAAGGGGAAAAAATCTCGATGGTGACCGCTTATGATTATCCCAATGCCAAACTAGCGGAACAAGCGGGGATGGACATGCTGTTAGTAGGAGATTCCTTAGGGATGGTTGTATTAGGTTATAGCTCCACCATCAATGTTACCATGAATGATATGATTCACCATGGGAAAGCAGTAACTCGGGGAGCAACGGATACATTTACCGTTATTGATATGCCATTTATGTCTTATCATCTGTCAGTTGAAAAGGCAATGGAGAATGCCCAACAGCTTATCCAGCAGACAAAGGCACAGGCAGTGAAATTGGAAGGTGCAGCTGCGGATACATTAACCACTATTAAAAAATTGACAGAAGCAGGGGTCCCAGTGGTAGGACATATAGGGTTAACACCTCAGTCAGTGCATACTCTGGGTGGTTACCGAGTCCAAGGAAAAGATAAAGAAACAGCCAAACAGTTAATTGCAGACTCCCTTAAACTGGAAGAAAACGGTGCATTTGCAGTTGTATTAGAGTGTGTCCCAGAACAGCTGGCGCGATATATTTCTGAACAGCTGACGATCCCAACTATTGGTATAGGTGCAGGAAAGGATTGTGATGGTCAGGTATTAGTCTATCATGATATCTTACAGTATGGTACAGATTTTAAACCGTCATTTGTTAAGGTGTATCATGAGACGGGTAACGATATTCAGTCCGCCTTGCAGCACTATCAACAAGAGGTAAAAGCAGGCACATTTCCAGATGCGTCCAGCTCTTTTCAAATGGATCCGCAGCTGATCGAAGAATTACTGTTGGAGGATTAATGATGACACAGGTAATACGAACCGTAGCAGAAATAAGACAAGTAACCGAACAAATCAAAGCTAGACAACAGACGATAGGTTTTGTGCCAACGATGGGTTATCTCCATGAAGGACATACAACATTAATCGATAATGCCAAACAAGATACTGATTTCGTGATCGCTAGTATTTTTGTCAATCCTTTGCAGTTTGGACCAAATGAAGACTTTGATAAATATCCAAGAGATGAAGTTCACGATTTATTACTGGCAAAGCAACATGGGGTAGATTACTTATTTATGCCGACGATAAACGAGATGTATCCAGCTGAACCCACCATTCGATTACATGTGGAAAAACGGACAGATGTGCTTTGCGGTAAGTCTCGACCGGGTCATTTTGATGGTGTTGTGACTGTTTTATCGAAGTTATTTCATCTCACCAAGGCCGATTTCGCCTATTTTGGTTTGAAAGATGCCCAGCAAGCGGCCATTGTCGACGCTTTAGTAACAGACTTAAACTACGAAACGACAATGGTGGGAGTTCCTACCGTTAGAGAAACAGATGGATTAGCGAAAAGCAGCCGAAATGTCTATTTAAGCGAACAAGAAAGACAGGAAGCAAAAGAGATCTATCTATCCTTGCAAAAGGGAAGGCAACTAATGGTTGACGGCAACCGAAATCCTGCTATGATAATAGAGGAAGTGAAAACAAGAATCCATCAAAAAACAAATGGTATCATTGATTATGTCGAAATATTATCCTATCCATCCTTGCAGCCATTGGAAATGGTTCAAGGTCAAGTCATTATCGCCGCAGCCGTTCAATTTAAGCAAGCAAGGCTGATTGATAATATCATTATGGATGAACGTGGTCAGATACCAGATGTTATTTTTTAGGGGGAATCATCATGTTACGAACGATGATGAAGTCTAAGATTCATCGAGCGAGAGTGACGGAAGCTAATTTGGATTATGTTGGCAGTATTACGATTGATCAAGAAATTATGGAACATGTCGATATTTTGCCACATGAGAAGGTGCAGATTGTTAATAATAATAATGGCGAACGCTTTGAAACATATGTGATTGCGGGGGAAAGAGGAAGCCGAGTATTCTGTTTGAATGGTGCGGCTGCACGAAAGGTTCAGCCTCATGATGTCATTATTGTGGTGGCCTATGCGATGGTTGCAGAAGAAGAATTGGCGGATTTCCAGCCTAAAGTGGCGATACTAGATGAAAAGAATCAAGTAGAACAAATGTTACAGCAAGAACCGCCTCTCACACGTCTGTAGAAACTCTTATCCTGTGCTGATAAGAGTTTCTTTCGTCATGTGTTTACAGGGAAGCGACCTGTTGTTTGGTCTCCATGGAGATCCCTATCCTTATCAGAAAGCAAAACGGAATCGTTTTTCTGGTAATATGGAGTATAGTACATAATCAAGAAGCGGAGATGATCCTTTGCAGAAATATGTTGTAGTGGATGTGGAAACAACGGGACAATCCGTCCCAAAAGGTGACCGCATGATTGAAATAGCGATAGTGGTAATTGAAAACGACCAAATTACCCAGCAATATATGCAGTTAATAAATCCTGAAAAACCAATTCCAGCGTTTATTTCCCAGCTTACCTCAATTGAAGATCAGGACGTCGTTGACCAGCCTATTTTTGAGGATATCATCGAGACAGTGGAGCCTTTACTGGAAGGGGCGGTATTTGTGGCTCACAATGCTCCGTTTGATTTATCCTTTTTAAATGGCGAGCTTATTCGGGCGGGAAAGCAGAAGCGAACCCCGTACGTGATCGATACAGTGGAATTAGCGCGAATTCTATTGCCACAGGCACCAAGCTATAAGCTGAATGAATTGGCCGAGTATTTGCAAATTACTCACAATAATCCGCATCGTGCTTTATCAGATGCCCTGGTGACAGCTGATCTGTTACTTCTTTTAAAAAATAAATTTCAGCACCTACCGCAAAACGTGATACAACAAATTCTATCCCTGTCGTCTGGTTTTCGTTCGGACTGGCAGATCATCCATCAAGAGATCGATCAATATGCAGACAGATCTGATATGGAAACATATCGAGGCTTTTCCATGAAGAAGATGGCACAAACCACACCAAAGGAACAGGTGATCACGGAAGATTTCGCCGCTTTTGCAGAAGACTGTTACCGTTATTTAGCCGAGACCAACTCGGATTATGAAGAGCGGCCAGGGCAAGCAGAAATTAGTAATATTGTTTTTGATCATTTTCGCATGAATCAGCATGCTTTAATCGAGGCTGAAACAGGATTAGGGAAGACGATTGCGTATTTAATTCCAATGATCTATGAAGCCCTGTCTTTTCATCATCGAGTAGTTGTTAGCACAAATAATACCAATCTCCAGTCACAGCTGTTGGAACAGGATATGAAAAAGCTTGGAATTCCGGTTCGTGCGGCGATCATTAAGGGAAAGAATCATTACTTGAGCTTACAGAATTTTGAACAATTTTACCAAGACAAGAGCCGATCTTCCTATCAAGATCGCATGTTTAAGGCCATGATATTGGTATGGTTAACGGAAACGTCGACAGGCGATATCGATGAATTGCAATTCTCTTTGCATAAACAACCCGCGTTATACCAATTAGTGAGCCAACACCAGAGATTACAGCCTGCTTGGCAAGGTTATTGTTTCTATGAGAGAACGCTGGCACAAGCTGATCAGGCGTCTGTTATCATTACTAATCACGCCTTGCTGGCCATTGATATGTTATCTGAATACGACATCCTGCCGTCATACCAGAAATTAGTGGTGGATGAAGCACATCAACTGGAAGAAGTAGCCGCCAATTATCTGGGAGCATCGGTTAGCTATGTAGAAATAACTGCTTTTTTCCATCCATTAGAAAAACAAACATTGCAAGATATATGGTTAAGCGAATCAATTGAGACGTGCAAATACGAATTGGATCTCTTTTTTAGACAGTTATTTCAGTATGTGCAAGCAAAAAATAAACAAGGGCGTATGGTATCTGATATAGGCAGACTCAAAGCCGTATGGGACAATCAGGCTCGAATCGACTATCAAGATGCCACCAAACGGGTGATGTTACTGCTTGACCAATTGGTTCCGTTTTTTGATGAAGAAACACAGCAGCAACTGACGGCATATAAAGAGGTAATCCGTCAATTACTGCTTCAAGAAACCAATGAATCGATCACTTGGCTGGAAATTGACCCTCAGGGAGCCGAGAATGCCGTTTATATCCAACAAGAGCCTTTTTCTGTGCAAGAAGAGCTCCAAGATTATTTATTTTCTCAAAAAGAATCCGTCATTTTAATCAGTGCTACCTTGACCATGAATCGATCCTTTAGCTATATGAAAGCAAAACTCGGTCTTATCTCCAGCCAGGTCAAAGAATATGTGATGGATCCGTATTTTGACTATAAACGAAACGTACAATTATTGATTCCCAATAATTTACCGGCGTTTCAATATCCGAAAAACGAGGCTTTTCTGTATGCGATTAATGAAGCCATCGTCTCGATTGCCGTACAAAGCAAGGGGCGATTATTGGTATTATTCACGTCTTATGATATGTTGAAAAAAAGTTATTATATACTGAAGGAAGTGGAAGAGCTTCAAGATTATTTGCTGCTCGGTCAAGGTCTTACAACCGGAAGCAGGAATCGTTTGATCAAGCAGTTTCAAGGGTTTGATCAATCGATCTTGTTGGGAACGAATGCCTATTGGCAAGGCGTGGATATTCCAGGAGATGACTTGTCTTGCCTAGTTATTGTGAAATTACCTTTTCAATCCCCGCAAGATCCGATTTTTCAAGCGAAATCAGCTTATCTAAAATCGAGGGGGAAAAATCCTTTTCGGGAATTATCTTTACCACAGGCTGTTCTTCAATTTAAACAAGGATTCGGCAGGTTGATCCGTAAACATACGGATAAGGGGAGTGTGTTGGTATTCGATGATCGGTTAATCACCAAACGTTATGGCCAATCATTTATTGATTCGGTACCAGATATTCCAGTCTTTTACGAACCGATCGAAGAATTGATTGAACGAATTAGTAGGGAAGGATAATAATACGTCATTGTGAAAACCTAACGGATAGAGAACGCTCCAAATGAGTTATGTTATGCTGCTTCTTATATGGGACATAAAATGCTTGGAGCTTCATCATATTCTGTAGAAGGTAGGTCCCACAATGAAATACCAAATATATGGATTATTTATCCTTGTTTTCTTGTTGATGGGGGCCAATGCGGTTTCCATACCATCGATCCCTAAGCTCGATGAAGGTGAGATGGATATGCTATTTATGAATTTACCAGATGGAGAAGCCAGCTTGTTAACGAATGCTAAAGGAGAAAATGTCCTGATTAATACGGCGTCAGAGCGTAGTCAAAAACAACTTTATCAAATGTTAAGCCGTTTAAATATTGATACGTTGGACTGGGTTATTATTACAAATCCTGATGAGGCGTATACTGGTAACCTAGACTACCTCATCGATCATTATCAAGTGAAAAAAATAGTAGTGCCCATCTCCTTTGAAACAGCTCGTATCGATTCACAAAAGGTGGAAAAATGGAACCTGTCTCAAAACTACGCTATTTGGGATAACTTAAATATGGAGGCATTTGATCAATCGGAGGAAGGAAATATTTCATTTCTCCTCCACTATGAAAAAGAAACCATCTTGTTTTTAAACCATCATGGGGAAATGATGGAAAAAAGACTGCTGCAATTGGTACAGGATGTGGATATGATCAAAATTGCAGACTTTGGCAGTGTTAATTCGCCGTCAGAGCAATTATTAGCAAGGTTGGATCCCTATTTATGTGTGATATTTCCTAGTCAAACGGAAGAAATAAGTGATGCCTTAGTGGAACGATTAAGTGCTACCTGGATCGATGTTTATTTTTTACAGCAAACAGGCTCCGTTTATGTCCGTTTGACTGGCCGGGATTATGAAATATTAACAGGGAATAGCGCGGTCAATGCTTAAGAGAATAAAATCAAATTTTTTCTGCTAAAACTGTTGTTATTAGTTGAAAAATTGCTGAAAGTCCATCAAAATAAGGAAAGAGGTATTATGGGATAAAGGAAAAAGATTCATTTGCTGAGATGGTGTGTAGAGCGACGAGTTCGGTACTCGTCGTCTGCTCCTGTCCTGTTATTCAAAGCAAGCTCATCCTAACCACGGATGCGGCCCGTAATTCATCTGTGTAGTAATGCAAAATCAGAAAGGGTTGCTTGGAGGTGGAGAAAAATCAATCGATCTACTAAAACGACATTATCTACCGTTGAGGTACACTATTCTGATGATTTGTATAAGCTGGTTGACAGCTTAAATCGCACATTAAAGCAAGATAATTTAACATTTGGACTAACATTAAGTGAGGAAAATCATGAGAAGGCAATTTTCAGCATCTATCGAATTCAATAAATTTTGGTTGGTTTTTGTGATCGTGCTTTTGATAATCATTGGTTGTTTTATTTATCTTTATTCGCTTTATCAAGACACATTGGAAAATAAAACAGAAGGGGATCCGAGCGATATCGAGGAATTGGCAATAGAGAATACCGATATAGCAGAGATTGATTCCGTTGAACGTTATCATGGCGATTATGTCTATTATGTAATAGACGGTAGTAACGAAGAAGGAACCGAACAGTTCGTATTTATGCATCGGCCGGAGGAAGAAGACTGGCAATTCCAAAGCTTCGATAAGGAACCGTTTCATTCGAAAGATACCTTATTGTCAGAATGGTCCGATCGTTGTGACGGCTGTGAATATTTAGGTGACACGATTGGGATTGACGAGGAAACACCAATACTCGAAATTAAGTTCTTTAATCCATCCCAACAACTAGTTTATGAGAATGTCGTATTGGAAGACAAGAGCTACAATCGATTAACCTTAGATCCTACATTTAATTAAATAAAGAAAGGTGAATGAAAAGTATGCAATTAGCAAACAGAGTACAAACATTAACCCCCTCATCAACCCTAGCGATTACTGCAAAGGCAAAGGAGTTGAAGCAGGCTGGACATGACGTGATCGGCTTAGGTGCAGGTGAACCTGATTTTAATACCCCCGCTCCGATTATAGAGGCGGCCAAACAGGCGATGGACGAGGGCTTCACTAAGTACACTCCTGCTGGGGGAACGGTTGGGTTAAAACAAGCCATTCAAACCAAGATAAAAGCAGATCAAGGTCTGGACTATGGATTAGATCAAATCATTGTAACGATGGGTGCTAAGCATGCATTATACACCTTGTTTCAAGTATTGTTAAATAAAGGCGATGAAGTGATTGTTCCTGCGCCTTACTGGGTTAGTTATCCAGAACAGGTCAAATTGGCAGAAGGGAATCCGGTCTTTGTCGAAGCAGAAGAAGAAAATGATTTTAAACTGACACCAGAACAATTAGAACAGGCGATTACGGAAAAAACAAAAGCCGTTATTATTAACTCCCCAAGCAATCCAACTGGTGTCATGTATGAAAAAGAAGAACTGGCTGCCTTAGGTGAGGTGTGTCTGCGTCATGATATCTTTATTGTATCGGATGAAATTTATGAAAAACTGATCTATACATCGACAAAACATGTGTCTATTGCCGAGCTATCAAGTGCTCTAAAAGATAAAACCATTATCATTAACGGAGTATCTAAATCCCATTCCATGACCGGCTGGCGTATTGGTTATGCAATTGGTAATCAACAGATTATTAAAGCAATGTCGAACTTAGCTTCTCATTCTACCTCTAATCCTACTTCCATTTCACAGGTAGCGGCTGAGGCGGCTTACACTGGTTCACAAGCACCGGTTGAAGAAATGCGTCAAGCCTTTAGTGAACGATTAGAGAAATTGTATGAGTGGCTGGTGGCCATTCCAGGTGTTGAATGTGTCAAACCAAAGGGTGCCTTTTATCTATTTCCTAACGTACAAAAGGCGGTAAAACAAAATGGTTTTGATTCTGTAGATGCATGGGTGACGGCGTTGTTAGAAGAAGAGAAAGTGGCGCTAGTACCTGGATCAGGATTTGGTGCACCAGAAAATGTACGGCTATCCTATGCCATTTCTTTAGAGCAATTAGAAGAAGCAGCGAAGCGTATCAAACGTTTTGTAGAGAATCATCAGTAAGTGGAGGAAAGAACATGAAAACGACAATTAATCGTGTGTCTGCTTATGTAGACCAAGAAGTAACCATCGGTGCTTGGTTAAATAACAAGCGCTCCAGTGGTAAGATTGCCTTTCTGCAGCTGCGGGATGGCACCGGTTTTATTCAAGGTGTAGTGGTCAAGTCCGCTGTATCAGAAGAGATATTTCAGTTAGCTAAATCGCTGACACAGGAGTCTTCTTTGTACGTAACGGGTACCGTGGTTGAGGATTCACGCTCGCCATTTGGTTACGAACTGCAGGTCCGCCATTTAGAGCTGATTCATGAAGCGGTCGACTATCCGATTACACCAAAGGATCATGGTACGGAATTTTTAATGGATCATCGCCATTTGTGGCTTCGTTCCAAGAAACAGCATGCCATTATGAAAATAAGGGATCAAATCATCCAAGCAACCTATCAGTTTTTCCAAAGGGAAGGCTTTACCAAGATTGATCCGCCTATTTTAACAGGCGCTGCCGCAGAAGGTACCACCGAACTCTTTCATACGCAATATTTTGAGGAAGAGGCATATTTGTCGCAAAGTGGCCAGTTATATATGGAAGCAGCCGCTATGGCTTTCAATCGTGTTTTTTCATTTGGTCCAACTTTCCGTGCAGAAAAATCCAAAACAAGAAGACACCTGATTGAGTTTTGGATGATTGAACCGGAAATGGCGTTTGTAACTCATGAGGAGAGTCTGGTTATTCAAGAGCAGTATGTACAATATATTGCAGAATCCGTGCTAGCTAATTGTCAGCTAGAGCTGCTCACTTTAGAAAGGGATACAGCTGCCTTAGAGAAAATCAAGGCTCCTTTTCCGCGAATCAGCTATGATGAAGCCGTTGAATTTTTAAAAGAAAAAGGTTTTACCGATATTGAATGGGGGGAAGACTTTGGTGCACCGCATGAAACTGCGATTGCCGAAAGTTATGATCAACCCGTATTTATCACCCATTATCCGAAGTCCATTAAGGCGTTCTATATGAAACCAGATCCCGAACGAGAAGATGTTGTGTTGTGTGCCGATTTAATTGCCCCAGAGGGTTATGGCGAAATTATCGGAGGATCGGCGAGAATCGATGATTTGGATTTAATGGAACAGCGTTATCAGGAGCACCAATTATCAGGTGACGCTTATGAGTGGTATTTAGAGTTACGTAAGTATGGCAGTGTACCGCATGCCGGCTTTGGACTAGGTCTGGAACGGACGGTTGCCTGGATTAGCGGCGTAGAACACGTCAGAGAAACCATTCCATTTCCTAGACTACTCAATCGACTATATCCTTAACCAAGTGTAATCCTTTGCCCCAACTCGCAAAGGATTACGCTATTTCAGTAGCTTTAGTTGGAAATCATACGGACACTACAAAACATAAAATGGTGCTTTGAGTAAAGCTGTCGATGGTGGATGATGTTAAGTAACTAGTCCATCTATTCCATGTAGTAAATCGGATTGCTTGTCAGTGCGAGGAAACGCTCTGGAAATGGTTGTGCTTTTACCCGCGAGGCATAAGTCAACAAACGATTCGAGCACAGAATGTTCTCTCACCGTGTTTCTTTTTAGTTATCTGAAGCCACCCTCGCGGAAAGTGCAGTATATTCCCGCCGCACAGGTAAAACGATCAAACTCACTACGCAGGAAAGTAGACTACCTTAAACAAAGCTTCTCATCGTAAGAAATCGTTTGAGAGGAAGCATTGTTCCGTTGCTCATAGCTACAAGATCAACGATACAGCCAAATACTCTTCTTAACTAATCAACATCAAGCATACGAGGAGGATCAACATGAATGAACACTTACAAAAAGTCATACAGGATCAAATCAACGTTCCCGCCGAGTTGATTAGGCACTATGCATTATTGTCCATTAATGAAATGCAGTTGGCCATTATTTTGCAGATTTATTTAGCTCAGCGGGAGGGAAACCCATTTCCAACACCCGAGGGTATTGCCGAGCATTTATCGATATCCAGTAATCAATGTTCCCATTTATTACGTCAACTCATTCAACAAAATTTACTCCAGATAGAAGAGAATAGAAGCAATGATATGATTAATGAATATTACTCTTTAGATCCTTTATGGGAACGATTATACCATGAGAAGGAGCAGCCAGTTGAATCGCTTCACGAGAAAGTTGGAGAAGTATTCCAGAAATTTGAACAAGAATTTGGTCGAGCTTTATCTCCCTTTGAAATTGAGATGATTAATAATTGGCTGGATGAGGATCACCATGAAATCTCGCTTATTTATGCTGCCTTAAGGGAAGCGGTATTAATGGGGAAGGTTAATTTCAAATATATTGACCGGATCTTAATGGAGTGGAAGAAGAAAGGTATCCAATCACCACAACAAGCGCAGCAATCCAGCAAGGAATTCCATCAAAACATAGGAACGAAACAAACGAAACAAACAGATACCCGTTATGATAAATCTCTGTATTATAATTGGCTGGAGGAATAGAAGGGGGGATTACCATGCTGACAAAAAAAGAAATAGAGATCGTATTGGATCGCATAGAAGACATGTATCCAGATGCCAAATGCGAATTATTACATGATAACCCGTTTGAATTACTGATAGCCGTTGTGTTATCTGCCCAATGTACCGATGCGCTTGTAAATAAGGTGACGAGAACCCTTTTTCAAAAATATAAATCACCAGAGGATTATCTTGCCGTTTCCATTGAGGAATTGCAGCAAGATATTCGTTCGATTGGTTTATATCGAAATAAGTCGAAAAATATTCGTAAGTTATGTCAGACATTAATAGATGATCATGATGGCGTGGTACCTCATACAAAGGCAGAATTGGAGGGACTGGCTGGTGTTGGTCGGAAAACAGCGAACGTGGTTGCCTCGGTTGCATTTGGAGAACCAGCTATTGCAGTGGATACTCATGTCGAAAGGGTGTCCAAGCGTTTGGGGATATGTCGCTGGAAAGATAGTGTCTTAGAAGTGGAAAAGACCTTGATGCGAAAAATACCAAAAGAAGAGTGGAGCAATACGCATCATCGCTTGATTTTCTTCGGCAGGTACCATTGTAAAGCAAAAAGCCCGCAATGTGAGGTCTGTCCTTTATTGGAGCTATGCCGAGAAGGTAAAAAGCGCATGAAGAAACAGGAGGCTCATAGTTAATAACAAAAAATCACTTAGAACGATTGTTGATCTGAAAATGAGCTTTACTTTCGGCTATTGTATAAATGATTTAACCCTCAGAAAAACCGGGCATAATTCGCCCGGTCCTATACCGACCACTCAATGTAGCCACTGAATTGCCGATAAAATGATTATGTAAAGTAGACCACTTTCTGGAGTGGTAAGTTTGATCGTTTTATCTGTGCAAAGCAAGCGCTGCGGGAATATGCTACGCTTTCCATGGGGCCGGCTTCAGCTAACTAAAAAGAAGAGCACTTTTTAGTGGATCTTCAGCTCGTCCTGGTCCCATAGGAGTCTCCGCATATTCCCTCCGCTAGGTAAAAGTACAACAATGGTTGTCACTGCAAGAATGAGGGGTTCTAGGTACCTAGACAGTGTTGTAGCAAAACAAAAAAATCCTCAAATGATATTTCGACTGCGTATGGATGACGCTACAAAATGGTTCTTTCATTTATAAAAACCATAATGTAAGATCGAATCATGCTCTCAACAAGTTTATTTAGCATGATAATGGTGTCTAGAATTCTACATTCTAACAGTCATTTGATTGTAGTACTACTCCCCAGCGGAGGAAATAGGTGGAGACTCCTGCGAGAATAGCGCAGTGTGAAGACCCCGCAGGAAGCGATCTTTGCTGACGAGGAGGCTGAGCCAAGCTCGCGGAAAGCGGAACCTATTTCCGGAGCATTTCCTAGCACTGACAAACAATCAACTTTACCACATGGAATAATGGAACTAGATACTTTACATCATCCATCTTATCGGTACTCTCGTTCATTCAAGGTCAAAATCATTCCAAGTCCTACTATACCAAGGATTTTATGCTTTCTTATCTTTAGAAAAAAAGCAAGATGGATGCTAAAGTCCATCTTGCTTTTTGCTTATTCTTCTGAGGATTCATCAACTACGTTTCCTTGCTGCTCTTGCTCTCCATCTCCAGTGTTTTCTTGCTCATCCTCAGAATTGTCATTATTCTCTTGTTCTTGCTGTTGGTTATCGCCTTCTTGCTCACCTTGGTCATCACCGTTATTCTCTCCGCCATTTCCTTCACCTGAATTATCACCGCCGGAATTATCCTCTTCCGGAGGACTTTCGTCGCCTTCGTCAGGTGGAGTAGGCTCTTCTTCATTGCCTTCCTCAGGTTCTTCCTCCTCAGGGGCATCAGTTGCGACCTGTACGCTGGCAGAAGGACCTCTCGTATTATCTAATACAGGCGTCACATGGATGGTGTAGGTTGTATTCAATTCCAACTGTGTAATATTCACGGATTGCTGACTTGTTGTGAATTCATCTACATTTTCCCCACCTTGCTGCACGCTAACCTCAAATTCAACGGCTTCTTCATGATCATACTGCCAGCTAATCATAGCAGAGCGATTATCCGGATTAAAGGATTGCTGTAATTGACTGACAGCAGGTAATTCCTCTGTCTCCTCATCCTCCACCGTCACCGTTGTGGTAGCTGCTTCACTTTCCATTTCATCATTTTGTGCAATGACCTCAATGGTATAAGTTTCTCCTCTTTCTACATTGGAGATTTCCACTTGATTGTTCGATGTGGTGGTTAGTTCTTCGACGTCTCCATCAGTTCCAGCAGAAACCCTGAATTCCACATCACTGTCATCATGATCCCAGCTGGCAGTGATTTTATCCTCTTCTTCGGAGTACTCTGCACTTAAACCAGAGACAGGATCAAGCTCGTCAAACTTCTCGGAAATAGCACCAGAATCTGGCTCGGTTCCTTTAACGAAAAGCTCGGTTACTATTTGTGAGCTAGGCGTATAGCTACTTGGCCGTTTGGCTGGGTTAGAGCCATCTTCTACCTCGACTTCCACAACGGAGTCGGGGCGGCTAAAGTCTTGTGTTTCAATATTTTCGGATAAGAATGTCATCGTATCCTTAAATAAATATTTCGCTATATTGGTGTCTTCAATAGCCTTCCGTTCGTCATATCCTGTCCAAACAGAAACGGTATAGTTCGTTGTATAGCCAACAAACCATGAATCTGGGCTTCCAGGTTCGTCTTGTAAGTTGGTGGTTCCTGTTTTACCTGCTACCGGTAAACCGGAAATATTGGCCGCCGTTCCTGTACCACTTTCGACAACGGTTTTTAACATATCGGTAACCATATATGCCGTATAATCCGACATCGCGATTTCTTCTTCGGATTGCAGTTCTTCGGTGCTTTCATCCGGATACGTAATACTGGTTACAGAATAAGGTTCATGGTAAATTCCTTCGTTACCAAATGCCCCGTACGCACCAGCCATTTGTAGTGGAGTCACCCCATTACCAGTTCCTCCAATAACATCGCGAACAGAAATGTCTTCGAAATCAAGCCCTAAATTATTAGCAAATTCCGTGACATCACCATGATCAACCTCATCATAGGTCTTGACTGCTGGTACGTTTAAGGACCATTCTAAGGCGTAACGAGCACTCATCCAGCCTTGATATTGTCGGTTCCAGTTTCTAATCTCCGAATCTGTCCCTGCTACGGAATAAGGCTTATCATCATTAAGCTGCTGATAGGTCGACCATTGTAAATATTCGATGGCAGGTCCATAGGCCATAATCGGCTTCATGGCTGATCCACCTTGACGACCATCTCCATCGATGGCATAGTTCCAGCCATCATTTTCACGGTTTCTACCACCGCCAATTGCACGAATGGCACCCATTTTGGTATCTGTCACGACTAGACCTGCTTGTAACTCATCATCTCCGCCAAATGTCTCATCACTATTTAATAGGGATTCGACATGTTCTTGTGCCCTTGGATCAAGGGTGGTCTGTACTTCTAAGCCATCTTCATAAATATCGGCACCCGTTTTTTCTTGTACTTCATCGCGTACTTGTTGAATAAATGATTCATATTTGACAAAGTCAGGTTTTTTATCTACCAATAGATCTTCGATGTTGACGTTTCGCGCTTCATCGGCCTCTTCTTCAGAAATTCTATTATGAAGTACCATATAGTTTAATACGGTGTTCATGCGTTCTTTGGTCAGCTCTGGATTGACAAACGGGTCATAAGCAGATGGCCTTTGAGGTAAGCCAGCTAAAATCGCTGCCTCCGCCAAGGTTAATTCACTTAAGTCCGTTTTGCCGAAATAAATCTCTGCTGCCATCGCCACACCATGCGCACCAGCGCCATAATAAATTTTGTTGACATACATCTCAAAGATTTCTTCTTTGGAGTACTGGGCATCCAAGCGAAGGGCAAGCCATTGTTCTTGCACCTTTCGTTTCAATTTCTTGTCATTCGATAAAAAATATCCCTTTACCACTTGTTGGGTAATCGTACTGGCACCTTGCGCGCCAAACCCATCCCGCACATTGGCAAGGACTGCTCCGCCGATTCGTCGGAAGTCAATCCCAATGTGATCCTTGAAGCGGATGTCTTCTGTCGCCAGGATGGCATCCTCTAACACCGTAGGCACATCATCATATGAAATCTTTGTGCGTTTCTCGGCGCCAATTTTGGCAAAAATATCACCATTTATATCATATAAGTTACTTGTAGTTGGGTCGGATAATATCGAGGCGTCTAGTTTCGGCGCCGTGATAATGTAATAAGAGAATAACACACCCACACCTAGTCCAATTAATAGAATGGCAATAAGGGCGTATCTTGCTATTTTTCGCCACAATGGCTTATTTTGCTTTTTCTGATCTTTTTGTTGTTTTCGTCTTGCTGTCCTACTCTGGCCTTGTTCCGCCATAAGCTTTTCCTCCGTTCTTCATATAATGACTGTCAATAACAGAGAGGTAGTCCACCTTTGCTTGATATCGAACAGGGATTATATGCCCTTCCTTTTTCAAAGTTTCATAACGAATTGATTTTCTGCCTCCGGAAAATTGGTTTTCCCAGTAGATAAACAAGCTTTCCGCTGGGAATAAAAAGGTTTCCTGAGTAGCATGAAATCGAATAATAACAAAGCAAATTCCTTGATGTGCTACGACTTGTTTCATGTGATCAATTTGATGTTGATGAATATTGTTTAAAGGAAAAGAATGTTTGTTTTTCGTTTCTTTCGCTTCAAAATCAATATGTCTGCCTTTATAAACGCCGTTGTAGTCAGTGGTAGAGGCTTGTTTAAAATAGGCCTCTTTGATAACCGCTGCACTTCTTTTTGGATAATCCACATGAACAATTTGAACAGGTGTAGGCTTTTTATGGATAATCGCTGTATTGTTTGCTAGATAGTGCTGGTTCGTTTCATTAATATCGTCTTCTAGTGTCATGCCACGATTACTGTAAACCGTTTGTTTATTGGTTGAATGATTAAATTTGGCTGATGATCTCCTTCCATTTGGATATTGCATGTTTTTCCCTCCTACATATCATCAACACACCCAACTTTCAAACTAAAAGTTGGCTAGATTTATCATACGCTATGTAGCGAAAATCTTCAATGAATAAGTATTAAAAACGCTTGCTATTACAAGGTGCCAGACCTTTATACATTCGCAAAAAATACACAAAATTCGGGGGTATTCGGAAGGAAAAGAAGCGACCGTCATGAACGGACCATGACAGTAGTTGTTCTAAGTAAAGAAAGAATAGAATCCTTGGTATAATAGGACTTGGAATGATGTTGACCTGAAACGAACATGGATTAAACGAGGTATTATCAGACAATTATGTGAGCAAAGACTTGCTTATTACGCGTTTTTGTTACACGTTCAACGTATATTGTCATAAAGAACCGGGCGCGGTTTGCCCGGTTTTTCCTTCATCTAAGTAGAAGGACGGTTGGGTCCATTGATTTTTTTATCATTTTGCGTTGGAATGGTACGATCTCGATTTTTGTCGTTTTTTCGCTGTTTCTTTTCTTTCATTTTGGAAAAACCTCCTTTTGGTATTAGTTTGACGAATTTTAGGTGAAACATACATCATCACTGCATTTTCTGTCAGGTAAGTTCTAGTTTTGTCAGTGCTAGAGGAGTATTATTTTTTTTATCGAATAGGTTAGGTAAGCGATAAAAACGAGGAGGAATGAAGAGATGGATATGTATTCCACGATGTATCGAAAAGAAGTGTGCCAGCAGAAATTAGAACGATTAATTCATTTATATGAACAAATAGAAGAAACATGGCCAGAATCAGAGGAGCAGGAAGTATATGTGCCGATAAAAGAGGGGGCGTAATGGCATTCTTTCGTAAAACATGTTAGGGTGTATATATAAATTGAACGTATAAAAACGTGTGATAAGCAAGTCTTTGCTCGCTTGATGTCCTGATAATACTTTGTTTGATCCACTCACACGAATGGTTCAAGAGCAGCTATACAGATCCATGAGAAATTATTTCATTCAATTTATATAGTAATGAGGCAGAAAGGCGGTTCATTATTTATGCTGCTAACCTATATAGAATCACTGGAAGAGATTTTGCTCCAATTGCAACAACGATATTTGACGCATGAGCGCCCGGACAATAGACGAGATCCTGACTTTTTTTCACTAGTAAAGGAAGAAACGGACCCCATCTTTACCTTAATTGATCAATGGTATCAAGAGGCTGTTCCTTTCGTACAGGACCGTGAAGTGCGTGTTCATCCGCAGCAAGTCGACTCTACAGAGGAAAACATGAAGCTGTTGTTGCTGCATAGTTATTATATCGATACCCCAAAATCACGGTATATGGAATTACATCAATCGGTTTTGTACGTGATGGAATTATTGAAGCAGGATCTCAAACAATAAAAAAATTAGCTCTGCATAGGTAAGTGTCTTAGACAATCTCTCACGCATGACATACGCTAGTATGGAATAATAAATAGTGAGGTGACTTATAATGAGACATTGTCGACCTAACATGGGTTGTGGAATGCCTACGAAAACCATTGTTCATCCAACCAAGTGTAATGAGGTTCATACCTGTAGCGAGAGCCTTGTTAACCATATTCACCCATCCCATACCAATGTAGTAAATCATCATTTAGTAAAGAATGCACACTATTATCCACATACTACCTCTAACCAAAACACGGTTAATTCGGTGAATGTAAATGGTGGTGGCATGATGCCGCAGCAAATGGGCCCAATGAACAACTCCATGAATCCGATGAACCAGAACCAATCCATGAATCCAAACGGGAACGGTTCCTGCGGTTGCTAGCTCCTTGAATCAGGAAGTCCTGCGTGTGCAAACCTGTCATAATCAGACGTTATGACAGGTTTTTTTGCATGGGGAAAATAGGATCTGTGATATGGATCAGATCATTCGCAGCGAAGGCGGCAAAAAAGTTTGTCTGACAGTAAGACTAGAATATATTTGTTATTTGTTTTATACTAAGGTAAAGTAAGACATAGCAGGATATAAAGTTCCTGTTGTTTTAGCTGTATTTGTTTATACAGGGAGACTCACGGACGCAGCGAACGAGGTAAAGGCAGGGTCATAAAGTGAAAATTATTACAATTTCAGGTAATAAGCCCCATGAACTCCAAATTCGTAATGAGAATGATCCGCGTATCCCTTACGTGAAGTTAGCATTAAAACAGCGGTTAATTGCTTTATTGGAAGAAGGACTCGAATGGGTGATTATGACGGGTCAAATGGGAGTGGAATTATGGGCAGCAGAAGTTATTCTGGACTTAAAGCAAATGTATCCCATTAAATTAGGCATATTTCCTCCTTTTTTAGAATATGAATCTAGATGGCCGGACATTTATCAAGAAAAATATTTGAAAATAACGGAAAAGGCGGACCATTTTCAGCCTTTATATAACGAAACCTATCAAGCAGCATATCAACTCATCAATAAAGACCGCTGGCTGATTGATAAGACAGAAGGGGCCTTATTGCTAGTGGATGAGGAACATCCTGGAAGTGTGCACTTTTTGTTGGACAAGATCAAGGTTGCAGTTGATCAAAGGCAGTACTTGTTGATGTACATTACACCAGAGGATTTAGAAGAAGTGGTACGAGAACAACAAGACTTTTTTTGAATAGGCAGCCGGTTCATCTTGGGTAGTGTGACTTGCTTACAAACGAAAATGGACTGATTAAATGAGGTGGAGAGAATGGCAAATCAACTGAATGGCAAAGAAATTTTGGAAAAGACATTTAAAACTTCCATGAGAGGTTACAATCAAGAGGAAGTCGATGAATTTTTAGACACGATTATTCAAGATTATGAATTCTTTCAAGATGAAATAGCTCGACTACAGCAAGAGAATGACCGCATGAAGAAAAGCACTGAACAAACGAGGTTACGTCCGTCTACATCCAATCATCAAGTCAATTATGATGTATTAAAACGATTATCGAACTTGGAAAAAGAAGTGTTTGGCAAAAAGTTTGAGGAGTAGACGTTTGGGCTGTTTTTCCATTGACTATTGTGCGATTCATGGTAAAATGGTAGAGGCTTTAATGAATGAATGTGGAAGTAATCGCTGCACATCCCTTAGAGGATATGTAGAGGAAAGTCCATGCTCACACAGGCTGAGATGCCTGTAGTGTTCGTGCTTGACGAAATCATAAGTCAAGGTAACCATGCTTTCATGGTTAACGGCAGGGAAAACACCTACGTCCGACTGGATAGGGTGTGAATACCTTGAAAGTGCCACAGTGACGTAGCTAAAGAGGAAACGATTTAGGTGGAACGAGGTAAACCCCTCGAGTGAGCAACCCAAATATTGGTAGGGGCATCTTTTAGTAGGGAATTCAACCGAACGAAGGACAAGCTTTTGCTTGTAGACAGATGATTACGCCTTTTGTACGAGGCTGACCACCGCTTGTAGTACACAAAAGGACAGAACATGGCTTATGACATATTCATTTGGTCCTTGTCTATAGTAACGAAACCCCTTTTTACATGTTAAAAAGGGGTTTTATTCTTATATGTATCGCTCGTAATATATGCTGAAAGGAATGACATAATGAAGAATAAGGTAACCTTGATTGCTACTGCAGCAATGGGTTTAGAGGCTATCGTTGCAAAAGAGGTGCGCGACTTAGGGTATCATGAGGTAACCGTAGAAAATGGAAAAGTACGATTTGAAGCGGATGTAAAGGCGATTGCGCGCTGTAATTTATGGCTTAGAACAGCAGACCGAGTCAAATTATTAGTGGGGGAGTTCAAAGCATATAGCTATGATGAGCTCTTTGAACAGACGAAGGCGCTGCCATGGGATCAGTATATCCCTGAAGAGGGGATGTTTCCTGTCACAGGAAAATCACATAAATCTACTTTATACAGTGTGCCAGACTGTCAAGCGATTGTGAAAAAGGCGATTGTCGAGAAATTAAAACAAAAGCACGGGGTGGCTAACTGGCTTCCAGAGACAGGGCCACTTCACAAAATCGAAGTAGCGCTGTTAAAAGATGAGGTAAGCTTGACATTAGACACATCTGGTGCGGGATTACATAAACGAGGTTATCGTCTTCACCAAGGAGAGGCTCCTTTAAAGGAAACATTAGCCGCTGCCTTAGTCAAACTGACCAATTGGCGTGCAGATGCCCCATTTTATGATCTATTCTGTGGTTCAGGCACGATTCCCATTGAGGCTGCCTTGATTGGACAGAACATTGCCCCCGGTTTTAATCGTTCCTTTGCGGCAGAGGAATGGGGATTTGTTCCGTCTAACTATTGGGAAGAGGCGCTGGAGGAAGCGGAAGATGTCGCGGAATATGATCGTCCGTTAGCGATTTATGGTTCGGATTTAGATCCGCGGATGCCTGAAATAGCTCGCGAGAATGCACTAGAGGCTGGACTGGCTGACTTGATTGATTGGAAACAGATGCAGGCAGCGGATTTTCATTCCAAAGCAGAAGGCGGTTATATTGTCAGTAATCCGCCATACGGGGAACGAATAGGGGATAGAAAACAAGTGGAAGAGACCTATCGAAGACTCGGGGAGACATTGCGTGATTATCCGTCCTGGAATATCTATATCTTAACGGCAAACGAAAACTTTGAACAGCTCTTCGGCAAAGAGGCATCCAAGAAACGAAAGCTGTTTAATGCTTTTATCAGAACTGATTATTACCAATACTTTGGTCAAAGGAAACGATAAATGGCCTTTTCAATATAGTGAATTTTCTAGAAAAGGGGGAGGGTTAACATGAGAGATAGTGAGAGGCTGGCCTACTTTTTAGAGCATTTATGGTCTAAAGGCTTTAAGCTAACAGACGATGAAGTAAACTTTATCTATTTTGGTCATAAATACACGGATTCCTCTGTAGAACATGTCCAGTTAGCCATCCGCTTTACTTTACAGCTGCAATTAACCTTTGACCGAAGCTTCTATATCAGTTTATTGGAACTGTTTAATCAGCATCAAGTGGCACATGAAGATCAAGCCATTGCCTTACTGCAGCAAAATGGCTTGATTACTTCATGATCCCTGTTGATTTAATGCCTTCCGCGCCAAAAGATCCGCTCGTTTATTCTGTTTTTCAGGAATCCATTTTACAAATACATAAGAAAAGCTGGCGGCAATATGATTGATTTGCTCTAGATAAGATTGAAAAGGTTTATTCTTGGCATAATTCTTTTCATATGCATCGGCAACCACCTTGGAGTCGGTGCGGCAAGAAATAATCTCATCAGGAAAGTGCTCCTGACATAGCTGCAACCCCTTAATCAATGCAATAAATTCCGCCTCGTGGTTGGTTTGTTCACCAATAAAAACATACTCCTCCCATTGACGGTTCCCTTGTTTCATATAAATACCAATACCACTTGGACCGGGATTGCCCCTGGTGGCAGCGTCTGTATAAACCTCTATCATATACTATTTCTCCCTTGTTTCTATTCGTGTTTCGCATGACGTCCAGCTTGCATGGTGTTTGGAAGGATTCAACTTGTATATTAAAGTACCATATTGCTTTTATTCCTGCAAATGATCGTGTTTTATTATAGCGCTTACAAAAACAAACCTATTTTCCGAATTTCCAAAGAGAAGTTTTGTTACGATAGACAAACAGTGGGGGAGTCCATATTTGTAAATTAATATACAAATATCGGTAAGGGGGGTTGTTTTTATACTAATATATGTTACTATGAACTTACTAAATTCTCATTGGTTCCTTATCCTACTATTTTTGGAAAGGAGAGTGAGATTATAAAAGAGAAAAAACTTAACATGACCGCTACTACATTGTCCATTATTTATTCTATCGTTCTGTATTATTTTTTAACAAAAGCACCTCCAGGAGAAGCTCCAGATCATCCACTGTGGGTATTCTCTTTAATGCCCGCCGGAGTTGTAGTAATTTTGTTCTTTTTTAAATATATTATTAAAAAAGACTTTCTGCGAGATTTCTTTGATAAGAACGAATGAGACTCAACTTGTTCAAAAAGAAGACTTTTATATCACCAAAGACGAAAATGGGAATGATGCCTATAAAGTTACTCAGATTAATGAAAATAAAGTGAAGTATGAAAATTTACAGACTGGTGAGGTGAATTTTGCTGAGAAAGAAACGGAAGAGTACGTAGAATCTGAACGTGAGTTATTAGAAATGGACAAGCTGATTAGTAAATCTGCTTCAGAGGATGCTTTTGATTTGGGAGCGGTTTCACCTAGTGCTTCAAGTGGATTCACTTATGATAGAACGGTTAATAACTCTACAAGCCTTACTGTAGAATCTATTGCATTGGTTGCTGGTATTTTAGCTTCTTTTATAGGTTTAACAACAGGTATTGTGACAGCAATTGCTGGTTTTTATGTAAGTCAGTCTATTCCCAAAGCCTGGTGGAAAGAACGGTACTATGGTAAAAGTGAAACGGATGGTCATAGAGTAGTGTTTACAGAGAAAATTCAATATGTATATTACAAATATCATGATTATACGAATTATATTAATACGGTTACAACGTATTAGGACATAACTAATTTAGGTGGCAGGGGACCGATAAGAAGTACTCCTTAAGTGAATAATTACCCCAAAACCAACCAAGAAAAAGGCGATGCATCCGCACCGCCTTTTTATATGATCTATTATTTTTTTTCAACATTAGCAGCTTGTGGACCGCGTTCGCCTTCAATGATTTCAAATGATACTTCCTGACCTTCTTCTAGCGTTTTGAAACCTTCTTCTTGGATGGCGGAATAGTGTACAAATACATCATTTCCTTCTTCCAATTGAATAAAGCCGTAGCCTTTTTCTGCGTTGAACCATTTTACTGTACCGTTTTCCATGTTACGTTCCTCCTAAAAGCTTTCACGCAAATAACGTGGTAATACAAACAAGATGGTGGATAATGAAAAAGGTAGCAACTACAGAAGTATAGGATCATCATTCCCTTTACTCCTTGTAGAAGCTACCTGATCATAATGAACCCAAACATCTTCTTTGCTTGTAAACACTATAGCTTATTTTTCCAATGACGTCAAGGGGGGAATCGACAAAAAATCCTTTATTTATAAGGGAGTAACCACTTACATTTGTCTTTGAATAGTTGGAATAAACAGATGTTCCTGTTGTTCAATTTCTGACATTCTTCTTTCCTATCTAATGAAAGTTTTCTCACCTATCTATATAATCTGGTATGTGCTCTTGATCCATTTACGCAGCAGAACTGAAAGGCGTGTGAATGGTTATTCACACGAATGGATCAAACTAGTTATTATCAGGAAATAATGCGAGCAAAGACTTGTTTGTCACACGTTTTGTTACATTTATAAGTTCAATTTATATAGAGTTGTTTCATAGGAGAAAGTGAAAGTAATATCCCTGAGTAGAAAAAATTTCACAAAACACTTGAAAACGATTACAGAATCGTTTATAATCAGTTCAAACGTTTCAATGAATATTTTTTGTTTTAGATGGGAGAAGTGGAAAGCCTGTGACTACGCTAAAAGATGTGGCGAGAGAGGCGAATGTCAGTGTATCAACGGTATCTTATGCTATTAATGGAAGTAACTTAATTTCCAAAGGTACAAGAGATAAAGTATTGCAGGTGGCAAATGAATTAGGTTATCACCCTAATGGAAACGCCAAGAATTTAAAAAAGAATAAAAGTGACATTATTGGTTTATTTCTCAGCGGTTTCAAGGGTCCTTTTTTTAATGAAATGCTGGAAGGGATTCAGAACGAGGTAGAGAGGAATGGCTATGAGATGGTGGTTTGTGCCTCGTCAGATATGCATCGATTGTTGAAAGAGCGTTACGTTGGCGGAGCGATTATTTTGAATTATCATATTCCCGATGATTTGTTGCAGGTATTGGCTACCGAGAAATATCCATTTGTAGTGCTTGATCGTGAAATTGATCATCCTCACATTGAACAAATACTGCTGCCAAATAAAAAAGGAATCAATCATGCCATTGATCATTTAGTAGAGAATGGTCACCAGCGTATTGGATTTATTGCAGGATCAAAGGAATCGTTCGATGGTGAAAAGCGTTTAGAGGGTTTTGGAGAAGCACTGCAAAGACATCAACTACCATTCGACAGGCAGGATATCATAAGGGCAGATTTCACCGAAGTAAGTGGATTGTTAAGCATGAAGGCCTATTTGAAAGATCGAAAAGATTACCCAACTGCCTTTGTATCTGCGAACGATGAGATGGCCATGGGTGCGATTAAAGCGCTGCAGCAAGAAGGTTTTAAGGTGCCAGAGGATATTGCCATGGTTGGCTTTGATGATATTGAATTGGCAAAGCATTTTCAGCCAGCGTTATCCACCATACGTGTCCAACAGAAGGAATGGGGGGAGATATCGGCTAGAACATTGTTTCAAATGATCAATAAAGAAGAGAGGCAACAGCCAACAACGATTCCCATTGAACTTGTTGTGCGCCAAAGTACCTGATTGTATTTGTATCACCCTTAATATATTGATAGCTTGGCTTTTAAGGGTGATATGATGTGCCGATTGTGAAAGCGGATTCATAAAATAGTGAAATAGAGATGAGCCCATCATCCTTTTTATTTGGCAATTCATTGAAACGTTTCAATTCAAAACAAAATGCTTGGTTTAAAAATTCAAAATAAGGAGTGTTAGGTGATGAAAAAGCTAGTTTCCGTTTTATTGTTTGGACTGTTAATCATGATTCTTATCGCTTGTAGTAATGATGAGGAAGCCAGTGACGCAGGTGAAGGCGAAGATTCCAGTGAAAATGGGGATCAAGTTGTATTGAAAATGGCAAGCTGGTCCTTCGGTACGGAGGGAGATCAAAACATTAACCGCTTAATGCTAGAAGCCTTTATGGAAGAACACCCTAATATTAAAGTAGAAATTGATGAATCATTTGGTGATCCTTGGCAGGAATCACTAGCGGCTGCAGCAAGTGCAAATGCCATGCCAGATGTATTTTCCATTACCAATATACCGACTGGAATAGCCAATGATTGGATGATGGATGTAAAGCCGTATCTGGAAGAAGATGAAGAGTTTGAAACATTGCCGGACTCTGTGATAGAAACCATTACCATGAATGACCAAATTTATGCCATTCCAGCTTCTCAGCATCTGCTCGGCTACTATGTGAATAAAGAACTATTTGAAAACGCTAATCTGAATGTCCCAGAGCTCGGTATGGATTTAGATAGTTTTAATGAGGCCGTTCGAAATGTAACGAATGTGAACCAAGGGGTTATTGGCTTAAATGAGACATTTTCGATCATTGATTGGTACCCAGCAGCAGCAAATGAGGATTTAGGATGGTATACCTATAACGAAGATGGATTCCATTTGGATAGTAATGAATTTATCGCTGGTCTTGACTTCGCACAGTCACTGAACAGTAATGGTTATGTGTATCAATCTCTAACAGATGATCAAAAGACGAATTTCAACGGAGAGGATGCCAATGAGGTTTGGTTTAACCAAGGTATCGGCATTAGATGGGATGGTACTTGGGCAATTAGTGGTTTAACAGAAAATGCTGATTTTGACTGGGATTTTATTGGGATTCCAGGTGAAAGAGACTTACTCACGCACGATTATTATGGTATGTCCAGTTCCACGGAACATCCGGAAGAAGCTTATTTATTGGCAAAATGGATGGGATTCGGTAAAGATGGCTATTTAAAACGCTTAGAGATTGCAGAAGAAGTGGATGGTGTAACGATTGATCGCTTACCATTAACGACCGACCAGGAAGTGCTCGATTCCTTCTTTGATGGCTTGGACGTACCTGGGTTAGAACAAGCCTTTGAGAATATCGATGACGCCGTAGTAGAACCATTTAAAACAACACCAGGTTATGGCCAGGCTCGTTGGGAGGCATCTACTGGTGTGGAAATAGGCGATGAGGCAAATGCTTCTATTGGTACGTTGATCGACAATGCCGTAACTGGAGAAATTAATTATGAGAATTATGCACAGCAGGTGAATGAATTAGCTAACGAAAAATATCAAGAAGCCCTTGAAGCATTAGAAAATTAAGTTATTGGGTAAAGTTGAGGAGGTAACAACATGAAATGTAAGTTAGTGGTTGTATCGATAATAATGTTTCTGGTTCTTCCTGTTCTATCTGTGCAAGCAGAGGAGGCCAATGAAGCACAAATAGAAGAACCACATTATTATAATAAACTCAACGAATGGCAAGAAGCAGGATTGGATCGGATTGCTCCTTATGAGCAATCCATCCCTCCGTCTGCTTTTATCGATGGCGGAGAAAATATATTGCCTGCTGAAGAAAGTAATGAATACGGGGATAGCGTATTCTATTGGCATAATCAGAATGCTGCAACGTTAGAAGTAGAAGTAGAGGAAGCAGGATTATATGAGCTTTCGATCGATTATTCACCTCAAGGAGATTCGATTATCCCAGTAGAGGGTGCCATCCAGGTTAATGGTGAATACCAATACGAAGAAAGCAGACGGATCGTGTTTCCAACCTTTTGGCAAAACCAAACGGATCAGTTTGAAACGGATCGTTCCGGAAACGAGATGATTCCTGAGCAGGTAAAGGTACCAGATTGGAAGCAGATGAAGATAGAAGACTCACAATATTTATACAAGGGTCCTCTGCGCTTTCATTTGGAAGAAGGGGAAAATACGATCACCTTAAATAACTTACGCGGGGAAATGCTGATTGGAAACGTAGAAATAAGCTCTTTCCAATTAGATAGAACGTATGAAGAATATCGTGAAATGCATCAAGAAGCTACTATACAAGAAGAGATGATCATACATGAATCAGAGCAACTGCTGGAGAAGAATAATTCCTATATACGCCCAGTTTCTACTTCAGATCCATCTGTTCATCCTTACGATAATGATATGCTTCACCTGAATACATTAGGTGGCGAGTCATGGGATACACCAGGTCAAGCAGTCAGCTGGGATATAGAGGTGGAGAACGCTGGGTTATATCAGCTCTCTTTCAAGGCCTTACAAGAAAAGGAATCCAGTTCTCCTGTTTACCGAACGTTATTAATCAATGATGAAGTACCTTTTGAAGAGATGGAAGCTTACTCGTTTCCATACAGCAAAAGCTGGTATCAAGAAACCTTAAGCAACCCAGACGGAGAACCGTACTTGTTTTATTTAGAAGAGGGGACAAACAAGATTACTCTACAGGCAAATGCATACCCTCATGCACAAGCACTTTTTACCATAGACGAAGTGATGCAAGAAATCGAAGAACTCTCGCTATCTATTCGTAAGCTGACTGGCAACCAGGAAGGAGAAAGAGATTGGGAGATTGATGAGTACTTACCTGGTATTGATGAGGAATTAATGGCATGGACGGAGCGTCTAGAAGAAGAGATGGAACACTTGCACTCCTTAAATGGAGGGGAGGAAACAACGGAAATCTCTTCATTAAAAATAGCCATTGATAAATTAACGACGCTTGCCAATAAACCAGATGAAATACCTAATCGACTAACGGAACTATCGACAGGATCGAACTCGGTGGCACAATTTTTAGGTGATATTCGATCAGAACTACAAAGTCAACCATTACTTCTCGATCAGATGTATGTACATGGTGAAGAAGAGTTACCTGCTGTAGAAGCAAGTTGGTGGGTGAAGGTACAGGATGCTGTATATAGCTTTTTCCGCTCTTTTACAGAAGAAAATTTAGCAACCTCTGATGTAGCAGATGATACCTTAGAGGTGTGGGTAAACCGACCGCGCCAATATGTGGAAGTGTTACAAAATATGGCTGATCAAAACTTTACTCCAGAGACAGGAATCGAAGTGAAGTTCTCGTTAATGCCGGATGAACAAAAATTGGTGTTAGCAAGTGCTGCTGATACACAGCCCGATTTGGCTATTGGTGTTAGTAATTGGATCCCTTATGAACTAGCTATTCGTGGATCTGCTGTAGACTTACGCCAATTTGATGATTTTGCTTCGGTTGGTAAACAGTTTTCACCTGGTGCGTTTTTACCAATGATTGTTGAGGACAGTGTATATGCCTTACCGGAAACACAAGATTTCTTCGTTCAATTTTATCGGAAAGATATTATGGATGAATTGAATTTACCTATCCCTAATACGTGGGATGATGTAACAGAAATTCTGCCAGAATTACAAAGGTATGGCTTGAATTATTATACACCGTTAGCTGAGGAATCCGCCTTCAAGGCATTTCAAACGACATCTCCGTTTATTTATCAGTTTGGAGGCGATATTTTTCAAGAGAACGGTTTTGGATCAACGATTGATGAGGATAATGCCTTGGAAGGGATTCAGTTTATGTCTGATTTAAGTACTATTTATAGTATGCCATTACAAGTGCCAAGATTTTATAACCATTTTCGCTATGCTACGCTGCCCATTGGTATTGCTCCATTTGGAACGTATGTCGAACTGACAACCGCAGCGCCTGAAATCTCTGGGTGGTGGGATATTACTCCACATCCCGGCATTGAAAATGAAGAGGGCGAAGTAGAACGTTGGGCGGCAGGATCAGGTCAAGCTGGCATGATTTTTAATGGAAGTGATCAAACAGAGGAAGCTTGGGAGTTACTGAAATGGTGGATGTCTACAGAAACACAGGTGGAATATGGATCTACCTTGCAAACCTTATATGGACCAGAATATATGTGGAATACGGCCAATTTGGAAGCATTTAAGGAATCTCCATTGCCCGAAGAGCACAAAGATGTCATTTTGGAACAATGGGAGTATTTACATGAGGTACCGAAAACACCATATGCATACATGGTCGAACGGGAGATCAGCAATGCATGGAACCGATCGGTATTTGATGGAGACAACGTAAGGGCTTCCGTCGATGACAGTGTGATTTTAATCAATCGAGAAATGCGGAGGAAAATGGAAGAGTTTGGCTATATGCAAAATGGAAAAGAGGTTGAGCCATATCCAGTACCAACTATTGAGAAAGTAGAAAGGTGGCTGGAAGAAGATGAAGAATAATCAGGTGAGTACGACGATTTTTTTGGCGCCTTATGTCATTTTGTTTACTACCTTTATTATTATACCGGTGACGATAGCGATTGGGTTATCCTTTACCTATTTCAATGCGATTGAGAGTCCCAGCTTTATTGGGTTAGACAACTATGTCAATATTCTGACGCAAGATAATACTTTCATGCAGTTTGTTTTGCCTAACACACTCATTTTTGCATTGATTGTCGGACCTGGTGGATATATTATGGCGTTTTTGCTGGCATGGATGCTGGCGCAGGTTTCCAAGGTACCACGAACGATTTTAGCGCTTATCTTATATTCTCCATCGATGACAGCAGGGATTGCGATGGCAGTAGTATGGAAGATTATTTTTAGTGGAGATGAAGCAGGTTATTTAAATAGTCTTTTAATTTCGATGGGATTTATTAATCAGCCGATACAATTCCTCCAATCCCCGGAGTATTTAATGGTTATTATGATCGTAGTCACTCTTTGGGGCAGTATGGGTGTAGGGTTTCTTGCGATGTTATCAGGGGTTTTAAACATTGATCAAGAGATTTATGAAGCAGCCTATATCGATGGGATTAAGAACCGCTTTCAAGAGATTATCTACATCACGATTCCATCAATGAAGCCACAGATGCTGTTTGGTGCCGTAATGGCAGTTGTTACCACGTTTCAAGCAGGTGCGATTGGTGTGGAGTTATCTGGTCAAAACCCGACCCCGCAATATGCTGGACAGTTAATTGTGAATCACTTAGAAGACTTTGGTTTCATTCGATATGAAATGGGTTATGCGGCGGCATTATCCGTTTTACTACTATTGTTTATATATGGATTTTCGAAGATTGCGATGAAATTATTTGGCGAAAAGGACTAAAAGATAGGAGGAGAAGAAGTATGGCATCATTTCATGGGTCAAAAATTAATCCAGATCGTTTTCACCGAAGTCAGTTAAAATTCTATGCCATTTTGATACCGATTAGTATCTTGATGTTGTTACCCATTGTATATATATTCTCGCATGCCTTAAAGCCGATTGATGAATTATTTGCTTATCCACCTAGGTTCTTTGTCCAAAAGCCAACCTTTCAGAACTTTCAGGATCTAGTCAATAATTCAAATGAAACGGGCGTACCCATGTCACGATACTTGTTTAATAGTATTACGGTTACGGCTATTGTGGTATTTTTTACCGTGATCATCAGTACAATGGCTGGGTTTGCGTTATCGAAGAAACATTTTAAAGGGAAGAAAACGTTGTTTGAGATTAACACATTGGCATTAATGTTTGTTCCTGCCGCAGTAACGATTCCACGTTACCTGTTGATGGATGAAATTAGTCTATTAGATACGTTTGTTGCTCATATTTTCCCTTTATTAGCAATGCCAGTAGGACTATTTTTGGTCAAACAGTTTATTGATCAAATTCCCGATGAATTAATCGAAGCGGCTAAAATTGACGGGGCCAATGACTTTCAAATTTTCAGGAAAATTATTGTACCACTTGTCAAGCCTGCCATAGCTACGATAGCTATTCTATCATTCCAAGCCGTTTGGAATAATGCGGAAACGTCGACTTTATTTGTAGATGATGAGAATTTAAAGACGTTTGCCTTCTATATGTCTACCTTAGCAGTGGACACGGGAGGAAATACGGTTGCTGGTCAAGGGATGGCAGCGGCTGCCGCGTTAATCATGTTTATACCAAACCTGCTTATTTTTATTTTTATGCAGAGTAAAGTCATGAACACGATGGCTCATTCAGGGATTAAGTAAGGAGGAACGGGGATGAAAAAAAATGTAACCATTTTACTTTCGATTGTTTGGTTTTTACTCATGTTTCCCGTTTATTCCTCTGCTTCCGTTTCTGTGCCCTATAAAACAGAAACACTGACAGCTGATGGGAACATTATTGAGACGCAGACGGCCTATGTACCGATTGGTTTATTTGCCAAAGGAGCGGAAATCATTAATCCTGAAGATATTTACATTAGTGCAGAGGATGAAGTGATTGTTGCTGATTCTGGTACACAAACGGTTAAGAAGTTTGATGTAGAAGGTAACTTGATTCAGGAATACGGCAGCGAAACATTACAACAACCAATGGGTGTGACCGCTGACCAAAACAATAACGTTTATGTAGCCGATTATGGACAGGAAATTGTCTTTAAGTTTAGTGAATCAGGTGAACTGCTGCAAGAATATGCCCGGCCTGAATCCCCGTTATTTGGACGGTCTGCTCCATACAAACCACAAAAGGTATCCATTGATCAACGGGGAAATATCTATATTATTGGTGAAAGTGCCACTAACGGCATTATTCAACTAAGTCAGGATGGAAGTTTTCTTGGGTATTACGGTGCAAATACGCTGGAGCCGACCTTCAGTGGAGCACTAGAAAGCTTTATTACCACACAAAGACAGCGAGCAAATTTATTTTTACGTGAACCTCCTGCAGCACAAAATATAGCGATCGATGATCAAGGGCTAACCTATACGATAACGTCAGGAACGGCTTGGGAAGCGATTCGCAAATTAAATATTGCAGGAGATAACATCCTGCCTCCAGACATCACAGAGGAGACGAATCTGCTCGATGTTGCGGTTGGTGGCATTGGAAATATTTACGCTGTTGGTAATGACGGGGTGATCTATGAATTTGACAGCTCCGGTAACTTTCTCTTTTCGTTTGGTGGCAGTACAGAGGAAACCAATCGTTTAGGCTTAATGGTGCAGCCGACTAGTATTGAAGTGGATAGTGTGGGTCGCGTCTATGTTACTGATCAAGAGTTGGGTGTTATTCAAGTTTATGAACCTACGGAATTTACGACAATTCTTCATCAAGGCTTATCCTTGTTTGAAGATGGCTACTATGTTGAAAGTGAAACATATTGGGATGAGATTCTAAGCCTAAATTCCTCCTTTGGGTTAGCCCATTCTGCCAAGGGGGAGGCTTTATATAAACAGCAATCATTTGATGAAGCATTAACGGAATTCACCTTAGCCAATGATAAAGATGGATATTCTACGGCTTTTTGGGAGGTTCGTTATCAATGGATGGAGGATAACTTAGCGACGGTATTTATCGTATTATTCACGTTACTTGTTTTGCGATTTGTGATCCGCATATTAGATAAGAAACGTAACCTATTACAACCGTTACGACGACTCCGTTCCAAATGGCAACAACGATTTAATTTGCTGAATGAAGTGCTTTATGTGAAAAATTTTATCAGGAAGCCGCTTGATAGTCTGTATTACTTGAAAGAGTATGAGAAAGTATCGATTTTATCGGCTTCGATTCTGTATATGGTGTTACTTGTCGAATACATTCTGATGATTTATTGGACTGGGTTTTTGTTCAGTGATCAAGCCCTGGAAGAAATAAATATTTTCTTTGAAATGGGTAAAATCGTGCTTCCATTGATCTTGTTTATTGTGATCAATTACTTAGTTAGTACGATTACAGAAGGAGAAGGCAGGTTTAGGGATGTATACAATGGTACGATCTATTCCTTAGCGCCGTTTCTATTATTTGTTATTCCGATCACACTGGTCTCCAATGTGCTCACTTATAATGAAGCCTTTATTTATACACTTTCTTTTCAGGTTATCATAGCGTGGTGTGTCATCCTATTGTTTATGACCATAAAAGAAATTCACGATTATTCATTCTGGGGAACAGTGCGAAATATATTGCTTACATTGTTTGGTATGTTTTTAACGGTGTTAATTTTCTTTGTGTTGTATGTATTGTTTGATCAAGTTTATGACTTTGTACGTTCGATTATACAGGAGGTGATTCTACGTGTTTAAGAAATGGAAATGGTTGATGCTTGTCATGGTCCTTGTCTTCCCCGTTCAATTGCTTGTGCATGGAACCACCGAAGATGCTGCAACAGAAGAAGTAGAAGAGATCGAAGAACAGCGATCGAATGATATGCTGCGGTACCAATCGAATCAATACACCCAGCCAGAACAAGAAGATGGGGCATTAGAGGAAAATCGGTTACTGGAAGGATATGAACTGGTGACGGAGAATGATCAGCTAGCCTTATATGTAGAAGAAGCCTCCCTTGCTCTGCAAATCGAAAATAAACAAACGGGTCATATTTGGAACTCGGGTGTGGATCGTACGCAAGAGTACAATCTAAATGATACATGGTTGAGTATGGCACACTCTGCGCTAACTATCAGTTACATGGATGAGGGAGGCGATGAATCCAGTGAAAGTATTTTATCTAATGATTCAAACGTTGAGCTTGAGCTAGTGGAAGATGGGTTCAATGCAAGAGTAGACATGGAAGAAGCGGATATCGGTATTGCGTTAGAAGTCCGTTTAACCGAAGATTCTCTGGAATTTCGGGTACCACAAGAAGCGATCGAAGAGGGCGACAATCTATTAACAAAAATGAGAGTCTACCCATTTCTTGGTGCGGAGGAAGGAACGGCTAATGAGAGCGGCTACCTCTTTATTCCAGATGGAAGTGGCGCACTAATGCGTTTTTCGGAACAACAATTAGCTTCATCTGCTCCTTATCAAGCGGCGATATACGGTGAAGATGTAGGGTTTACTAGAACAGTGACGAGTGAGGAAGAGAGCCGTACTAGAGAAGCCCAGCAAATTACCGTCCCTGTTTATGGCGTAACCCATGCTGCTAATCAGGATGCCTATGTCGGGGTGATTGAAGAAGGGCAGAGCTTTGCAGAGATATTGGCATATCCTTCGGGGGTGTCGACTGATTTTCATTGGATTACGGCGGAATATAACTATCGTTATCAATATTATCAACCGACTAGTCAAAGTATGAATGGTTATAACGTATTTCAGCAAGAAATGAATGGGTTTGATATTCAAGAAAAAATAACATTTTTAAGTAACGATGAGGCGAATTATACCGGCATGGCCAAGTCTTACAAAAATGATTTGCAAGAACAAGAACGTTTGCCAGAAGTAGAAGATACCGTTGATGTACGTCTAGAGTTTTTGGGTGGTGAAGTGAAAAGCGGTTTGATTTGGGATTCTGTCCAAGTGATGACCAGCATAAACGAATTGCCACAAATGGTCAATCGCTTGCAGCAACAAGACGTGACAGATATGCATCTTGTATACCGTGGATGGTCGGAAGGTGGATTGACGGGCGCACTGCCTCAAAAATTCCCGCTGGAAGATAAGCTAGGCAGCTCTTCTGATTTCGAAGAGATGAATCAACAAATGGAGGAACAAGGTATCCCACTTTATTATTATACGGATTATACGAAGGCTTATGAAGGGGCAGGGGATTTTTCGGGGAGCACGGACATTGCTCGTAAAATCAATGCCGAACCTATCTTTGGCAATCAGCAAAGAGAATATTACTATTTAAATCCGGTAAAAACAGAGGAAATGATGGCAGCGGACCGTGAACAATATCAAGACCATCAAATGCATCAGTTAGCCATTGACACAACTGGGAACACCTTATTCTCAGATTTTAATTCTAACACGATCCGTTCCGCGTCTATTCCGCTGTATCAAGACATCTTCTCGCAATTAAAGGATACGATGGAATCGATCGCTTTGTACACACCGAATGATTATATGTTTCCTGTCATGGATCGTTATTTAGATGTTCCGATGTATTCATCTAACTATCAATTTGTAACGGATACCGTGCCATTCTTACAGATTGTGTTAAAGGGAGATGTCCCTTATTATGCATCTTTTGCTAACTTTCAATATAATCCAGAGGATGAGTTATTAAGAATGATCGAATACGGTGCTTATCCATCCTTTTATTTAACGTCAGAGCCGTCTCATGAATTAATGCACACACCTTCTAGTGATCTGTATACATCCCAATTTTCCGATTGGGAGGAGAAGATAGTCAACCAGTATAACACGATGAAGCAATCACTAGAGCCGGTGGCAGGAGAAGCCATTAACAAACATATCGTTCACGAAACAGGTGTTGTTGAGGTGCAGTATACCAATGGCATATCGATCTATGTGAATTATACGAATCAAGCAAAAGACATTCGTGGTGTGACGGTAGAAGCGAAAGGTTATCAAGTGGTAGAAGGAGGCGATCCTTCGTGAAACAGCTATCCTTAAAAAACAAAAAAAGTCTAATTGGTTATACTTTTATTCTGCCGTGGATTGTGGGGTTTTTGGTTTTCACAGCTTTTCCGTTTATTTATTCGTTGTTTTTAAGTTTCCAGCAAGTAAAGATTACACCAAGTGGGATTGTCACCACAAATATCCAATGGGAGAATTATGCATCTGCCCTTAGCGCAGATCTAGAATTCACCCAAATTTTGTTACGATTTTTACGAGAATTAGTGATCTCGACACCGATTATTATCGTATTTGCCTTGATTATTGCCTTACTGTTAAATCAGCCGATTCGGTTTCGAACGTTTTTCCGAATGGTGTTCTTCTTACCTGTTATTATTGCCAGTGGCCCCGTTATTACGGATTTGATGGATCAGGAGGTTACATCGATTCCTGCGATAGAAGATTATGCGATCTTTGCTGCGGTATTGACGAATACAGAGGGTACACTGCAAACGATTTTGACTTATTTAATGGATAACCTGGTGATCATCTTATGGTATTCAGGGGTGCAGATACTCATCTTTTTGGCAGCACTACAAAAGATGGATCGACAAGTATATGAGGCTGCCAAAATTGATGGGGCCTCCAACTGGGAATGTTTTTGGATGGTGACATTGCCATCTCTATTCCCGATGATTCTAGTGAACTTAATTTATACGATTGTCACCTATTCCATCTTTGCACTTAATCCGGTAGTAGAACATATTCAAAATCATATGTTCGAGGTATCAACCGGCTTTGGTTATGCATCGGCACTTTCTTGGATTTATTTTGTCGTAATTACGATTGTCCTTGCTGTTGGAGCAGGAATTCTCATGATACAAGGAAGGAAAAATTATCGCTAAAAGGAGGGATTGGATGTCCCTAGCAAAACGAAATAAACAAGACAAGCGGCAAACGTATTATTCATTAGGGAAAGTCCGGAGTTTTTTCTTAGGTGCGCAAGGTAATCATGGTTTTTTGTTGAAGCTATCTGTCTATTTACTGTTAATCGGTATCGGATTTGTTTATTTGTATCCGCTCATCTATATGGGTTCCTATAGCTTGAAGTCATTGGAAGATTTATTAAATCCATTGATCAGCTGGATACCAACAGCCTTTTATTTCGATAATTACCTTACCGCTTTTCAAGTGTTAGATTTTTGGCCGACGTTGGCTCAAACATTATATGTAACGGTGATTCCTGCTGTGGCACAGACCGTTATTGCTGCGATCATTGGCTATGGTTTTGCCAGATTTGATTTTCCTTTTAAACGAATCTTCTTTGTGATTGTGTTGATTACGTTTATTATTCCACCGCAAGTATTGATGATACCAAGATATGTGTTCTTCAATGAATTAGATTTAATCGGCAGTATTTTTTCCTTTTTGTTACCGGCAGCTTTTGGGCAAGGGCTAAACAGCACCATTTTTATCCTGATTTTCTATCAATTTTTTCGTATGATGCCTCAAGCGTTGGAAGAGGCAGCTCATCTGGATGGGGCAGGGAATTTTCGGGTGTTTTTGACCATTGCTATTCCTATGGCTGTGCCGGCAATTATCATTTCCTTTCTCTTTTCTTTTGTATGGTATTGGAATGAGACGGCTTTGGCCAGTTTATACTTTGGTAACAGTTTAACGACATTGCCGGTTGAACTAGAGAAATTTAGTGATACCTTTAATGAAATGAGCAGCACGGAAACGAGTTCCAATGATATCAATGAAGGGATTAGTATGGCGGGAACGATGCTATCGATTTTACCACTATTAGTCGTCTACATCTTTACACAAAAATGGTTTATTGAAGGGGTGGATAGGTCTGGTATCACTGGTGAATAGAGGAATATCGTTTATTCCTCTCGCCACCCTTTGAAACGTTTAAACTTGCAGAATAATTTAGGAGGGATTATATGATTCAAACGGAATCTAGTATGGTGCATGTTGCAGTAAATCAACTTAATTTTTCTTTTTTAAACAGTGGAGATATTTACGAAATAACCAATCAATCGGTGCTACTTAATCAGTTGCGAGGAAATCCCATTGATGGATCTTTAAATCAGCTTTATTTACGCATTCATAAAGAAGACTCGATGACGTTCTATCCCTTATTAGGAATAGAGGCGAATCCGTCGGTTAGTTATGGAACAAATCTGGTTCGCTGGACAGGAAGTGTCGAAGGAATTACCTATCAGGTAAGCTTTATACTGACAGACGAAAATATCTGGTTTTGGGATGTCAAGCTGAATGGGAATGGACAAGAAGTTGATCTAATTTATGGGCAGGATGTCGGTTTGGCGGATAAGGGTGCCGTTCTCAATAATGAGGCCTATGTTTCCCAATATATTGATCATCACATTTTTGAAGAGGAAGAGAGCGGTTATGTTGTCTGTTCTCGCCAAAATCAAACCCAATCGACTGGTCATCCTTATTTACAGCAAGGAAGTCTTACCAAAACGGTGGGCTTTTCAACAGACGGCTTTCAATTTTTTGGTAAACGTTATAAGGAAACCAATCAGCCGGAAGCACTCTCACAAGCAAATCTAGCTAATGATGTATATCAATATGAATTTGCTTATGTCGCTTTGCAATCAGAAAAAGTCCGATTACAAGAAGAAGCACAATTTGTTTTTTATGGTTTATTTGAAGAAGACCATCCAGAGGCCGTTATGAAATTAGCGTTTCAAAACCGTATCTGGGAAGTATGGAATAAGTATGCAAAAGAAGATCTATCTACTTCCCATCAGTTGCCAGCTGTTAGCAAACAAGCGGATATCGGTGCACCTGTTCAGACGATACCGATGACAACGCAAGAGATCGAACAACGCTTTCCCAAACGTCATCAAGAGGAGCGGGAAGATGCTCAATTGCTATCTTTTTTTACCGATACGTATGAACATGTCGTCCTAAAAGAAAAAGAATTACTGGTTGAACGGCCGCATGGTCACATGATAATGTCTGGAAATAATCATCGCATCAAAGAGGATACCATGTGTACTACTTCTTGGATGTATGGCATCTTTAATGCCCAATTAGTGATTGGTAATTCTAGTTTTAATAAATTATTATCGAATGCAAGAAATCCATTAAACATCCAGAAAATATCTGGCCAAAGGATTTATGTAGAGTTGGACGGGGAATTTTGCTTATTGACGCTGCCATCCCTATTCGAAATGGGCTTTAACTATGCGCGTTGGTTTTATAAAACAAAAGAGGAAATGTTTATCATCACTAACTACACCAGCGTTGATCATGCAGAAGTGGTATTAACCATGGAAACTCAAAGTGGAAGAAATTACCGTTATCTAGTCACCAATCAATTGGTTATGCACGCCAATGAAGGAGAAGTTCCTTATCAGGTCAAACAAGAAGAAAACATCGTGACGATAACTGCAGATAGGCAAGCAATGAATGCGGAGGTTTACCCGCAATTAAACTATCGTCTTCAATTAAACGGTACAGGATATCAATGGCTGGATTCAACGAGACTGGCTACACATCATTCGTTTCAGCCGGAAACGGTTCAAATCTATCAACTAGAACCAACAAATGCCTGGCAATTAACGATCCAAGGTAGTTTAAAAGGAGAACAGTCATCCGAACGAGCAGCCGATTGGCAAACGGAAACAGAGCGTTATCGTGCGTATTACCAGCAAATCATGAATCAGTTTCAATTAACAACGCAAGCGGGTATGACCGAAGAATTAAATAAAATGAATGCGACTGCCTGGTGGTATACCCATAATATGCTGGTGCATTTTTCTTCTCCACATGGCTTGGAACAGTATAGTGGTGCGGCTTGGGGAACGAGGGATGTATGTCAAGGTCCTTTCGAATACTTTATGGCCACACAGAACTTTGCAACGGTTAGAGAGATTATTAAAACCGTTTACCAGCACCAATTTCACGAGGATGGTAATTGGCCACAGTGGTTTATGTTTGATAACTATTATACGATTCAGGCTGGGGAAAGTCATGGTGATATTATTGTTTGGCCATTAAAGGTTGTTGGGGATTATCTAGCGGCTACGGAGGATTTTGGACTGCTGGAAGAGCGTGTACCTTACACTTGTAGAGATGAAGGCTTCCAACCGACAGATAAACAAGCAACCATCTGGGAACATATGGAGAAGCAGATACAGTATATACAAGATCATTTTTTACATGACACTTTCCTCTCATCCTATGGTGACGGGGACTGGGACGATACACTGCAACCAGCTAATGCCCAATTAAAACAAAATATGGTGAGCAGTTGGACGGTTGCTTTAACCTACCAATCCTTTAGTAAGCTGGCAACTATTCTCCGAGAAGTGTATCCAAAAAGAGCTCAGCAACTAGAAATGTTAGCTCAAGGGGTTGCTGGTGATTTCCGAAAATACATGTTAACGACACAGGTTATACCAGGTTTCCTCTATTTGGAGGAACCAGATCAACCGAAACCAATGCTGCATCCGCAAGATCAAAGCACATCGATTGATTATCGTTTATTACCAATGCAGCGCAGTATGATTAGTGAATTATTCAGCAAAGAAGAGGTAGAAGCCCACTATCAATTAATCAAAACCTATTTGTCATTTCCTGATGGTGTGCGTCTTATGAATCGCCCTGCTTTCTATATGGGAGGGATAAGCAGACACTTTAAACGGGCAGAACAAGCGGCTAATTTTGGCCGGGAGATAGGCTTGCAATATGTTCATGCCCACATTCGCTATGTAGAGGCAATGGCCAAATTAGGTAAAAAAGAAGAAGTGTGGAATGGCCTGCAAGTGATTAATCCGATACAAATTCAAACACAAGTACCTAATGCAGAACGTCGGCAAAGTAACAGCTATTTTAGCAGTTCGGATGGAGCTTTTCACACGCGTTATGAGGCACAAGCCGATTTTGATCAATTAAGGCATGGGGAGAAGAAAGTGAAAGGCGGCTGGCGTATTTATTCTAGCGGTCCAGGGATTTATATCAATCAGCTGATTTCCCATTGTCTCGGTATTCGTATCGAGCACAGGCAGCTTGTCATAGATCCCGTCTTAGAGGAACGATTAAACGGTTTAATTTTTCACTTTGAATTATACGGAAAAAAAATAGCGTTCATCTATCATTTAGGAGCCCAGGAAAACAGAATAGAGATCAATCAGCAAAAGATAGACCATCTGTCAAACGTTCACAATCGCTATCGAGAAGGTGGATTTATTATTCCAGAAGAAACATTGGAAGCCTATTTACAGGAAGAAGAAAATACGATTGCTATTTACCACCGCGTTAAGTGTCCGTAAGTTTTCCTGCTGTAAAAGCGTTAATCGATAAAGAGTATGGAAAACAACGGACTCTAAACATCCTGATAAGTCTCGCTATCGTTCAGGGGCAAAAAGCAGCCCCACAGAACGAAGTCTCGCTTTACCACCGCGTTAAGTGTCCGTAAGTTTTCCTGCTGTAAAAGCGTTAATCGATAAAGAGTATGGAAAACAACGGACTCTAAACATCCTGATAAGTCTTGCTTTATTTACCATAGTGGTTACTTACGAATAGAAACATGAAAGGAGCAATGCAATGCTGTTGTTAGTTACAAAACGCTTCATCGTTATGGCTCTGTCACTAGGTATGATGAGTATGCTGATCAGTAGTTGTTCGGTATCGGCCCCAACAGAACAGCAGCAAACGGAAAAAACACTGCCAGATATCCTAGAGCAAGAAAGTGAGCTTAGTTTTACGTTTTTTTGGGAAGAAGTAAATAACAACAAACAAAGCAAGGGCTATGGTCTGATTAGAGACCGGGCTCCCAGTAATCCAGATTTATCAAGTGTAGCTTCTACTGGTTTTGGTTTAACCGCTATTCCTATTGCGGTAGAAAGGGGTTGGATCAGTAAAGAAGAGGCGATAGATAGGGTGAATGGAACATTGGATACTTTGTTACAGCGGGCAGATCACGTAAATGGTGTGTTTTATCACTTTTTAAATATGGAGGATGCCACCAGAGCAGGCAACAGTGAAGTTTCCATTATTGATACCGCTTTGCTAGTCAGTGGTGCGTTAACGGCGGGTGAGTATTTCGGTGGGGATATAAGTGAAAAAGCAGAAGATATCTATAAGCGAGTGGATTGGGAATGGTATCGTAATCCGAACACCAATCAGTTTTACATGTCTTATTCGCCTGAGGAGGGCTTTTCCGGAGCATGGGATTTTTATGCAGAACAGCTCATTCTTTATGTATTAGGAGCTGGTTCTCCTACGCATCCTACGAATCCAGAGATGTTTTACGACTTTACACGTGAACAAAAGGCATATGGGGATGGGGAACCATTTATTCATTCTTGGTTTGGCTCCATTTTTACGCATCAGTTTTCGCATGCGTGGTTTGATTTTAGGGGGCTCCTGGATCAAGAAGGGGTGGATTGGTTTGCTAATTCGATCGAGGCCTCAAAGGCAAGTCGTTCTTTCTCCATCGATCATGCCGAGCAGTTTCAGACATTTGGTCCAACTGCCTGGGGATTAACAGCCAGTGATGGTCCGGACGGTTACAAAGGAGAGTATGGCTCTAGTCCGTCTGGAGGCGATAATAGTGCTCATTTTACCGATGGAACGATTCCACCTTCTGGAGCGGCAGGCTCGATTGTCTTCACTCCTGAGGCCTCCGTGGAAGCGCTAGAACACTATGCTACGATTTCGGAGCTATGGGGAGAGTATGGGTTTTATGACGCCTATAATCTTGATGTCAACCCGGCATGGTTCGCCTCTGATGTGATTGGTATTAATAAAGGGATCACCTTGTTGATGATCGAAAACTATCGCAGTGCATTGGTTTGGAAATGGTTTATGCAGAATTCGTATGTCCAACAAGGGATGGAGCGCATCGATTTAACGGAAGAATAATAATAGAAAGGAAGTGGGAACATGATAGAAGTCAAAGAGAAACAGATCCTGATTGATGGCAAAGCCGAGATCATTATGAGCGGAGAAGTGCATTATTTCCGCTTAGATCGCTCCGAATGGCAAGATCGTTTGGATAAGTTAAAAAAGGCTGGTTGTAATGCCGTTGCTAGTTATGTACCGTGGATTTGTCATGAAGAAGTAGAAGGGGTGGTCGACTTAACCGGTACGACCAGACCGGAATTAGATTTGCAAGGATTTATCGATCTGTGTGCGGCCAATGATTTGTATTTTTTCTTACGACCTGGTCCTTTTATTATGGCAGAAATGCGTAATGAGGGTATTCCAGATTGGTTGATTGAAAAGCATCCAGAAATCGTCCCGGTTACATGGGATGAGAAGAAGACATTAGCAAAAACGTTAGATTATACAGCACCTGCCTTTTTGAAGTATACAAAAAAATGGTATGAACAGGTTATGAAGGTTGCTGCACCGCGGATTCAGCCAAATGGTGGAAATATTATTGCTTTGCAGCTGGATAATGAGGTAGGCATGTTGTCGTGGGTCAGTAATTCCCCGGATTTGACAGATAACAATATCGATCATTTGATCGAGTGGTTGCATACAACCTATGACAGAGAGGAATTAAAGACGCGTTATCCCTTTACCCTAGACAAGGAGGGCCCCAACTATCAGGCTATCCGTTCGCCTGAGCAATCCTATCAAGCTAGTTTGCATCATGATCTGGGATATTATATGCGCCATCGTTTTGCTCGCTATGTTGCGGAGTTAAGGAAATATGCAGAAACCTACGGGGTAAAGGATATCCCATTTGTTGTCAATATACACGGTATGGGCGGGGGAAGGGCCTTTACCTTTCCCATTGGCATTAGTCAATTATACGAATCCTATACACAAACGGAAGGCTATTTATCAGGATCTGATATCTATTTTGGCGATTTGAATATGGAAACCTTTCAAGATTTGTATTTGATTAATGCCTTTATGGATGCCGTACATCGGGAAGAACAGCCGCTAACTTCGGTTGAATTTAATTGTGGCGATGGCAATTTTGGCAACAACTTTAGTGGACGTGTTGATCCCTCTGCCACTGATTTTAAGGCCAGAATGTGTGTGGCGCAAGGGAATCGGCTGCTTAATTATTACTTGATGACAGGTGGGAGAAACTATCGCTTCCAAAACAAGAAACATGATGGAAATGATCGTATTGCTCACACCGGTGAACGACATGGATTCGCTGCACCAATTAGTCCAGAAGGAAAATTGAATTATACGTTTCCGCGAATGGCACGATCGATCGGAGCGATTAGAGCGGTTTCCGATAAACTCGCAGCCACGAAAGAAGAACGCGACGACGTAAGCTTTGCCTTTATTCCCGACTATTATATGACGGAATCTTGTTATCCAGATAGTTTCCAAATGAGATCGATGTATCAGAACCTGCAAGAACACCGGGCCCATGCAGCTTGGGAGAATATGGCGAGAGCTATGTTGCTTGCCGGTTACCGTTTTGGTGCTACCGATATGCAACATAAGCCGCTAGAAGTAACAACGACACCTGTGCTTGCGTTACCATCGGCAAGCTATATGTCACTTGCCATTCAAGAAAAGTTAGTGCTCTTTCTGCAACAAGGCGGCTCCATCCTGTTGTACGGCGAAGTGCCACGTTATGATATGGAAGGGAATAGCTGTGAGTTATTGGCAAAGGCACTTGGTGTGCAACACAAAACGATGCATCATGCCAGTCAAGATTTCGCCTTATCTGTTTATGGAGATGGATGGGCGAGAGAACAAGCAGAAATTCGCGTTCCTAAGGCACAAGCATTTACGTTTGATCGAGAAGTAGAACCTCTATTTCGTGTATACGGCAGTGATGATATTTGTGGGTTTGAATGTCAGGCAGGTGCAGGCAAAGCAATTATTATGGCAACACCTTATGTATGTGATTTGCCCTTGTTTACGCAGGCATTGGAACGTTTAGGAGCAAAAGCGAAGTTAACGCATGATGGCGCAGAACACGGTATCTTTATGACTTCCACCAGCAATAAGCAGCAGGAAACCTTTCTACATCTTCTGAATTTAGACGGTTTTGATAAAGAGATTCATATCAAGTATGAAGGAGAAAAACTGTTTGATGGGCGAACGTTATCGATACAAGCAAAAGAAGGTGTGATGCTGCCGATCAATATCGAACTAGGCAATATCAAGATAAAGTATGCAACAGCTGAGATTAGTAAGATAGGGGAGCAGCAGCTAGTGTTTCGGCTGACACAGCCCCAAGATATTATCGTATTAGAAACCGAGCGTTCTGTTCTTCCTAGTGAAGATTATGATGTGCATACCGAAGGCAACACACACTATCTTTTATCTAAAAAACATGCCAAAGTGGACGATGACTTCATTGTTACGTTTTCGGATGAGTAGAGCGTCTTGCATGGGATGGTGCTATTCCCATCCACTTTTTAAACATGCGGTTAAAATAAGATTGATCACAGTAGCCTAGATATTCTGCTACCTCCTTAACAGACATATTCGTTGTGGTCAGCAGGTTATGGGCCGCATTAATCCTTGTTTGGTGCAGATACTGGATCGGCGTCATTCCCATGACCTCTTTAAATAAAACCGTCACATAATTGGGCGTGACGTCGACCAGTTCTGAGAGTTCTTCAATAGTGACATGGCTGCGGAAATGATATAGCAGATGGTTTTGCATTTTACGTACAACCACTTCTTTAGCAGGAGAAGCATTTTGTTCAAACCGTTCTTGGGCAATGAAAAATAATAATTCTCTGATTAACTGTTGCGATAACTGTTGATAATAAGCGCGTTTGCCTAGCCATTGCACATATAAAAAAGAAAGTCGCTGTTCATAATAGGCCATGTTTCTTGGGCGATAGGAAAAGAATTGCCCCTTTTGTGGAAAGGGGAGTTCTTCCTGCTCGATCTCACATAGCAACGTATATTTCGTATGATTGATACTAGGCGCACTTTTCCAAGAACGATAAACATCGTCTGGAATCCAAAGAAAATCACCTGCTGTTAATATAATTTGTTCGTCATTGATAATATAATGGACTTCTCCCTCTGTGACAAAAACGATGGTATACAAACCACGTGCTTTCCCTGTATGCCAATGAGGGGCGATGTCATGATAGATGCCTTCGACTTGTATCATTTTTGAACACTCCTATGATTTAATCGATGAATTATACAAATATATTGATTTTGTTTATGGTGATTATAACATGAATATCATATAATTTGTTTTAAGAAGTTCACAATAAATAGGATAGTACAAGAAATGAATTATCCAAAGGAAGGGTGAAGAGAAAAATGAAGATTTTGTATATTGATGTAGATTCATTAAGACCAGATCATTTGGGAGCTTATGGGTATCATCGGAACACCTCCCCAAATATCGATCGGATTGCTGCAAACGGGGTGCGATTTACCAATTACTATGCCTCAGACGCACCATGTGCACCGTCCAGGAATGCCCTATTTAGTTCTCGATTTGGTATTCATACTGGCTCTATTAATCACGGTGGGTTAGACGCAGATACCCGGCCAATCGGGAGTGATCGACCATTTAATCATCACCATACACCTTATCAGGCGTGGGTAGAAGATTTGCGTTTTAAAGGTCATCATACCGCCATGATTAGTCCATTCCCAGGGCGCCATGCGAAATGGAATGTATTGGAAGGATTTCTTGAAATGCATGATACTGGGAAGCATGCTGGAGAGACGGCAGGAGACGTATCCAAGCAGGCAGTCAATTGGCTTCAAAGTACAGGGGTGGAGAAAGATGACTGGTTTTTGTATCTCAATTTTTGGGATCCACATACACCATATCGCACCCCGGAAGACTATGGTAATCCTTTCAAAGACGACCCTGCTCCAGAGTGGTTAACAGAGGAGATTATCCAACAACAACGAGACAGTTTTGGACCAATGAGTGCCAGAGAATTACCTAGAGGGGATCAATGGCCAAACTTACCAGATGAAATCCGCCATCCGGAAGATTTTAAACGTTGGATTGATGGGTATGATACAGCCATCAAACACGTCGATGACCATATCGGTCTTTTATTAGATACCTTGGAAGAGAATGGCATGCTAGAAGAAACGATCATTATTCTTTCGGCAGACCACGGGGAGAATCAAGGAGAGCTGAATGTATATGGAGATCATCAAACGGCTGATCATATCACGAGTCGTATCCCATTAATTATCAGTGGACCATCCTTTAAAAAGGGATATGTCGATGAAGATTTTCACTATCAAATCGATTTAGGACCAACATTAACCGAGTTTGTTGGCATGGAATCTAGTGAAAGAAGAGACGGTAAAAGCTTTTTGCCTGCTATTACAACGGGAGACTCGGCAGGTCGCCCCTATTTAGTAGTGAGTCAAGCAGCTTGGAGCTGCCAACGTAGTGTGCGTTTTGACCAATGGATCTTGATTCGTACCTATCACGACGGTTTAAAGGATTTCCCTAACCTCATGCTTTTTAACGTCGAGGAAGATCCGCATGAAACGAATAATCTAGTCGATCAAAGGCCAGAAATTGTAGCAAAAGGATTGCGCCTGTTGGATGAGTGGGTAGCAGAGCAAATGGCAATCTCTGATTCGCCAACAGATCCTATGTGGAGCGTTATTCAAGAAGGTGGCCCTTATCATACAAGAGGAAATCTTCATTCCTATGTCGAAAAGCTGCAAAAACAAGGCAGACACGAAGCAGCCAATCGCCTGCTTAGCAGACATTAGAAAAACGCGCATTCACTCCAACAAAGAGTGAATGCGTTCGTTATAAAAAAATGAATCTTACAAAAATTAGACATGAATAAAGGGGTAAATCAGGTATGGAAGAAACAACTGCGTATTATCGTCACTTACCAAAACAGGTTCAAGCATTTGTCGACCAGCAATATCAGGATGCCTTTCAGCTAATCAACGCTTCTCGTCATCCAGAAACAGGGTTGTATGCGGATAGCTATATGACGTTTGGTCAGAATCCTGATCACCGTTGTTCGATTGCAGCAACAGGTGTCGGTTTAATCAGTCTTTGTATAGCCGATCAAGAGGAATGGGATCCTCAGGCTGCGACGAAAGCGCTTAGTACACTACAGACAGTTTTAGGAAAACGAAAAGGATGCCAGGTAGCTCGCGATGCACAAACTGGTTTCTATGCCCATTTTGTCGATATGGAAACAGGTGAAAATATCCGTTCCGAGTTTTCTACGATTGACACGTCACTATTAGTCGCCGGAGCGTTGTTTGCAGGTAACTACTTTGAGGCATCTGTTCCAGCTATCAAACAACTGGCGCTTGAATTGCTCCACGAGATCGATTGGTCGGTGATTGTTGCTGATCTTGCTACCGGATCGATTCATATGGTGGTGGAAGAAGGGCAAGGAAAATTACCACTGCCCGCCTTTAATGAATATGTGCTTGCTGCCTACTTGGCCTTGTTGGCTCAACCAGATGATGAGAATATTCAGGCGTTATGGCACCATTTTAGTGAAGAAAAGATAAAAGATTTACCGCACACGTCTTATCGTGATATTCCAGTGCTAACTGATACAAACGGAGGGGCGACTACATTTCTTTCTTCGTTCGTGCATCAATTTCCTTTTTATTTGGTACCTGAGTATGCAACGAGTGACGTCTATCGTCATTATTTTGAGAATGCCTGCCTTGCCGATCGATTGAAATGGAAAGAGCTGTCTGACGTTCCTTCTTATGTTTGGGGATATGGCGCAGGTTCTAATGATGGCTTACATGGCGGTTATCATGCCGATAAAATAAACAATGCACCAGGTGATATCGCCTCGGCTTATATTGTAGCTGGTTTTTTACCGGTATACCCTGCAGGTGTTTATGATTTGTTTGCCGTGTACGAGCAGCATATACCATATAATAAAGACCATGTCGATCCTGGTTTACGTTCGGCTTATCGATTTGGCTTGCACCGTTATTCATTTTGGCATTTGGATGAAGGTACGCGCTGGTACCCAGAGAAGGTTACGTTGATTGACTGGAGTTCGATGCTCTATGGATTGGCTGCGTTTAAGCGCGGAATGGGTTTCTTTGCTGATAAGGTGAAATTGTAAATGAGTCAGAACGGTCAACTATGGATGGTTGACCGTTCTGACACGAAAAAAATGCATATAAATCATGCGTCATGTAGTCTGCTCAATTCATCTTGAATGTAGATGAAATCAACTTCGACCAATTTTCCTATATAATCATCGTCTTGAACGGTATCTTTAAGTTCTGATAATGACAATTCTAATAAAACTTTCCCTCTGCACCAAGAAGGCTCCGTTAATCCGGATTTTCTCCAATTGTGAATCGGTATTTTATAATAATCATGCCTATGGAACGGATGGTTACGTTCTTTGCTAGTAGTAGTAATTAGTATTTTTAAATCTTCTTTATCTTCGCTTATAATAATTGCTGGTCTTCTCTTTGATTGTGTTGGATCGTCATCATAAGCAACTTCTATATAGAAGATGTCTCCTAGTTCAAACAATTATCCCTAATCGTCCTCTACAATGTAACGGTGATCTGATTTTTTTCTACTAAGCAATAATTTTCCATCTTTCACTTTTGGCTTGATCGATATTTTTTTCAATTTATTTGAGGATACTGAGGACATTTTTTGGCTACCACTTCTGTGGACTAATGCATTCATCTTTTTTTCCTCCTCATTGTTTCCCACTATACAACACCACCTTTAGAATCAGTGTTACAGTATATGAAGGAACCTATACATTGTGTTTTCTCTATACTTCTAGTTTAAACCAAAAGTACTATATCTGCAATCATTTTTTATTTTTTTATGAGAGTGAGAATAAGTGAAATCAATGTATGATCTATATTTATAGGCAGGTTTCGCTAATCTTTTTCTTAATGACTTTTGAAGCTCCAATGATTCGGACTAAAAAAGAACAAATCATTGATATAACGAAGAAGTTTTGATGTAAGATGGGGATAACAAGTGGTAAAATGGAAACAATTCCTGCTTAGTTGACGTTGTATTTTTAGAGTTGGATCGTTTCTAAGCAGAACATAATGACTAATATTATCCTATCCATGTTAGATATAGACAATAATCGGAGGTGAATAATATGTCCATATCCGTTGGCTTAACAGGGTGGGGAGATCATCACTCTTTGTATCTCACACCTGAAGAAAGACAAAGCAAACTATATACATACAGTGCCCATTTTCCCGTCGTAGAAGTAGATAGTTCCTTTTATGCTGTACAACCAACCACTAATTATCAAAAATGGGTGGAAGAAACACCAGAGGCCTTTCGTTTTGTAATTAAAGCGACGCAAAACTTAACTGGTCATGATCGAAAACCCCGTACGAATAAAGAAATGAAACAATTGGTGGAAGAATTCAAACAATCGATTGTCCCCGTAAGACAGGCCAATAAATTAAAAGCTGTGTTGTTTCAGTTTCCGCCGTGGTTTAATCTAAAGGCCAATAATATTCAAAAAATAAAAAAACTAAAGGAATGGATGGGGGAAATCCCCCTTGCGATTGAATTTCGCAATCAAACATGGTTTACTGAGGAGTCACGAGAGCAGACCATTACATTTCTACAGACGCTGGGCGTTACTCATGTGATTTGCGATGAACCACAAGCGGGAGAAGGATCTGTTCCATTGGTGTTGGCGACAACCAATGACCATGTACTCATTCGCTTTCACGGGCGAAATATACACGGTTGGAATAATCATGGACAGGAGAATTGGCGGGAGGTTCGTTTTTTATATCGCTATAACGAACAGGAGTTAATGGAGTGGGTCGAGCACATTCGGCAATTACAGCAGCAGACAAAAGATATAACCATTCTATTTAACAATAATTCCGGTGGAGATGCTGCTGATAATGCCAAACAATTCATTGACTTGCTAGGTATTCAATATCAGGGACTCCATCCAAAGCAGATGGATCTTTTTGACTTATGATAGAGGCTGTTCAAGGGGGAACTACGCCGCCTTGAACTTTATCATTGCACGGACATGGCAATTATCGTCGCGAGTTCAGCTATATGTTTAACAGGATATCGCGGTTCTAACCGACGGGACCTGTTAGTTGGATTTTTGGAACATGCCATTATAGTGCTTCTACTCTTTTGGCACCTAAGTATCGTTCTGTCCAATAGCTGTTACTTAATTCGCTGATCTGCACACCATTCGAAGAACCGGCGTGGATAAACTGGCCATTCCCAACATAAATACCAGCATGGGAGGGGCCGGATTGATAGGTCTCAAAAAAGACAATGTCTCCTACGGATGGTTTTTCTACTTGGCTGGTGGCGTTCCACATTTCACTAACCGTTCTTGGCAGGCTAATATCAAGCTGTTGGTAGACATATTGTAAATAGCCGCTGCAATCAAATCCATCGGTTGACGTCCCGCCCCATACATATGGTATCCCGATATATTGTTTCGCAATAGCGACGGCATCGGCAGGCGGGGCACTTTCGACTTCTACCATTGTTTCTGCTTCAGCTGGTGGTTCTTCTTCGGATGAGCTATTTTCCTCTGTCTCTGGTAGGGTTTCCTCTTCTATCTGTGTGTCCGTATTCCCTTGCGCTTCCTCGTTTGCAGCAACCGTCTCTGCTGTCTCCACAGATTCTTGTGGTGGCTCTAGCTCTGGTTCGGGTTCTGGCTCGACTTTTTCCACGTGAAGAATTTCTTGACCGCTATCTTGTTTATATGCCGTAACCGCCTGCTCAGATAGCGGACCATAGATTCCATCCAATTCTGCTTGATAATAACCCAAATAAAAAAGAGCTTCCTGAACCTCTTTAATTTGTTTGCTTTGTTCTCCTTGCTCGAACTCCAGCTCATTTGACCTCAAGATATTATGGTAATAGGATTCTTCTTTTTCTAAAATAGCTTGAACGGTATCCTCATCTGCTTTACCATTAGAGGGAAGCACTTGTTCATCCTGAAATTTTTTGACGGCATATTCCGTCAATAGACCATATTCTCCGTCTATGGTATCTTCGTAGTAATTTAATTTCTTCAATTTGTGCTGCAGGATGCGCACGGCTTGATGTTGCACACCATAGTGTAACTCCTTTGTTTGTTCTAATAGCTGGTTCTGCATGAATGGGTAGGCATCCACATAGAACGCAAATGGCTGGCTAAAGGCAAAGCTGTAGGCAACAGAGTGTTTCACTACGAGTGATAGTTGATCTTGTAACAACACAAATCACCCCTTAAAAAATTACTTACTTAGGGCAAATTTATGTTAAAATAAATAGAATATGTGTAGTTAATGATTTTGTTACTTTTTTGTAATACTTTATAGTGTGTGTTCAAACACTTGGAACATGTATTTAGAGAAAGCATTCCTGTATATAAAAAAATATGAAGGTAAGTGGGGCTAGAATCGATTGTACAAAAATAGAGCCCTCTTGGTACGATAGAGAGTGTCATCGCGATGACCTCGAAATTAGATACCAAGGAGGACTCCTACCATGGATTCTACACAAAATAATCGCTTAGAGCAAATCACAGACAAGACACTTATTATCGGAATAGACGTGGCCAAGGACAAACATGTCGCGCGTGCCATAGATGATCGTGGACGCGACCTGGCTAAACGATTGGTGTTTGAAAATAGTCTAACAGGTTTTCAATCATTGTTGGATTGGGCAGAGCATCTTGCTGAGCAACAACAGCGCCCCCATTTTATGTTTGGGATGGAACCAACAGGACATTACTGGCTCAACCTGGCTTATCATTTAAAGGCACAAGGGTTGCACGCTGTGGTTGTTAACCCAACGAAAGTCAAACGCACCAAAGAGTTGGATGATGACTCGCCAACGAAAAACGATACAAAAGATGCGAAAGTAATAGCACAGGTAGTGCGGGCAGGACGCTTTCATGAACCGATTTTACTGGAAGGTCTTTATGCTGAATTGCGGGAAGGGATGAAACTCCATGACATAATGGAGAAAGATTTGACATCTATAAAAGCGCAGGTACAGAATGCGCTAGATCGCTATTTCCCGGAGTTTACAACTGTTTTTAAAGACTGGACGAAGAAAACACCGATCCATTTCTTGAAAAAAGGTTATCTTCCCGTTGATATCGCCTCCTGTTCGGAAGAGGCTTTACTGGCGGAAATCAAAGAAGCGGCGAAGCGTGGCGTTGGAATCAAGCAAGCTCGATCCCTGAAACATGCGGCTGAAACGAGTGTAGGTATGACCGTTGGACTGACCATGGCACGAGAGGAAATCAGCTATTTAATCGATCAATATGTAGCTATAAAGGGACGTATCGAGGCTCATGAAGCACGATTGGAAGAACTTGTTCTCCAGGTGCCCGGTGCCCGTCAAATGATCGCGATAAAAGGGGTTGGTGTCATGACCGTTGCCGGGTTTTTCGCTGAAGTAGGAGATTTATCCAATTATCAAGATCCACGCCAAATCATTAAATTAGCGGGACTTAATCTGCAGCTGAACCAATCGGGCAAATTCAAGGGTCAAACAACGATTACGAAACGTGGTCGCCGTCGATTAAGATCTATATTGTACCTTGCCGCACGCCCTTTATCAGCTAATAACGAAGGTTTCAAACAGCTGCATCATTATTATAGAAATCGCCCGGACCATCCACTGACAGGCAAAGAATCGTTCGTAGCACTTGGCCGAAAGCTTATCAAGATCTTTTATGTCATGGGTACGCGCAACTGTGCATTCGATGGAGAACGCATGATGAGGGATATCCCTTCATTGAGATCCCTGCAGAAAGTAGCTTGATGAGACAGATTGCAGACAGAAACGCGTGAATGCTTGATACAGGCGAATGTAGGATAGCTTGTATAACAGGCTATGCCTCCACCAAAACCAAATAATGCATGATATACAGGAATGTGGCGTGATACAACAGAAAATACGCTGTCTATTTGTTTAAATTCGATGACATCTGAAGCACGGATTAGCCGGTCGGTATCTACTCCGTTAGGGCATAGACCCACTTAGAAAGCATATCCGGCATCCACACATGGTAAGGTTGAACAAAGGAATCTACGCGCACGACGCCGAGAAACATGGGAGGATCCACCGCCATGTTGAATGTGGAGATCCAAAGGTGCAATCATACGGTATATTTTACTTAGTTTTCATAAATATGGATGCTAAGTTCGTGAGGGGCTACTTATTATTTCCATACTTAACCCCCCGGGCGTATACTTTCCTTCACCTTAACCAGATAGCTTCACCAAATGTGGTAGAAAAAGATAGAAAAACAGCGATATTTTAAGGAAATCAAAATAAATTGAGGGAGGAAGAGTAAAAGATGTCTACGAACGAGCAACAATACATAAATCTTTGTCAGAAAATATTAACAGAAGGCATGAGAAGAGAGGATCGTACCAAGACGGGGACACTATCGATTTTTGGCCACCAAATGCGCTTTGATTTAGCGGAAGGCTTTCCCTTATTAACGACCAAGAAAGTTCCATTCCGTTTAATAGTTAGTGAATTACTTTGGTTTATTAAGGGAGATACGAATATTCGCTATTTATTACAGCACAATAATAATATCTGGAATGAATGGGCCTTTAAAAATTGGATAGAAAGCAGCGACTACCACGGGCCGGATATGACTGACTTTGGAAATCGATCCCTTGCTGATCCCTCGTTTAAAAAGGTGTACGAGGAACAAATGACCCTTTTTAAGGAAAAAATCCTGGCAGATGATGATTTTGCCAAACAATACGGTGAGCTGGGATCGGTATATGGCAAACAGTGGCGCGCTTGGCAGACAAGCAGAGGGGAAACGATTGATCAATTAAAAGAGGTTATCGAATCGATCAAGCATTCTCCTTACTCCAGAAGGCATATTGTATCTGCCTGGAATCCAGAAGACTTGCCATCGATGGCGTTACCACCTTGTCATACCATGTTTCAGTTTTACGTAGCAGATGGCAAGTTAAGCTGTCAATTATATCAACGAAGCGCTGATACTTTTTTGGGAGTACCCTTTAATATTGCCAGCTACGCCTTGTTAACGATGATGATCGCACAGGAATGCGGCTTGGAGCCAGGAGAGTTTGTTCATACACTTGGTGATGCTCATATTTATGCCAACCATCAAGAACAAGTTCAGCAGCAATTAGAACGTGAACCACGTTCGCTGCCAAATGTGGTGATCAACCAACACAAATCCATCTTTGATATGGAAATCGAGGATATCCAATTAGAAGGATACGATCCACATCCAGCAATTAAGGCACCCATTGCCGTATAGGAGGTAAACAATGATTTCATTATTATTTGCAATGAGTAAAAATAGGGTAATTGGCAAGGATCAACAGCTGCCCTGGCATTTACCGAAAGATTTGAAATTTTTCAAAGACAAAACATTGGGACAAACGGTGATCATGGGAAGAAAGACGTTTGAGTCCATGAATGCTCCCTTACCTAAGCGCCATAATATTTTATTGACGACAAAAGAAGTGGACCAGCCTGATGGTTACGATGTCATTCATTCGATAGATGATATTCAGGCACTGGAGGCGCAAGATCCAACGAAGGAATGGTTTGTGATTGGTGGTCAAGAAGTGTATCGAAAAGCATTAGCATTTGCCGATCGTATCTATATGACTTTGATTGAAGAGGAATTTGAAGGGGATACCTTTTTCCCAACATTTGATGAAAGTAAATGGGAGATCACCTCCAAAGAAAAAGGGATCAAGGACGAAAAGAACCCCTATGACTATTATTTTATCCAGTATGATCGAAAAAAGTCGCAATAAATGTTGTGTTATTACAGACAAGCAGATAAAATCATGTTAAGATAAGAGGTAATGAAATTCTATACAAAAGGGGAGTAGCTGTCATGCTATCATCAATTGGTATTCCCGGATTGATTTTGATTTTAGTCATTGCTTTAGTGATCTTTGGTCCAAAGAAACTACCAGAGATTGGTAAAGCTACTGGTGAAACGTTGCGTGAATTCAAGAAATCAGCACGTGATTTGACGGACGATCAACAAGATCAAAAAGAAAATAAATGATAAGCCATTAATCGAGGTGAAGATCGGATGTTATCAAACATTGGCTTTCCAGGTTTATTTTTAATCCTTATTGTTGCCTTAATCATTTTCGGACCATCGAAACTCCCGGAAATAGGCAAAGCGGTCGGCAGTTCCTTACGAGAGTTCAAAAAGGCAACTAATGATTTACTTCGTGAGGATAAAAACAATTCAGAACATAAGTAGAGCGAGAAGGGCTGTCAACACGTTCGTAAGTGACAGTTCTTTTTTGTGGGATAGAAAGACAAAGCGTTTGTTTTAATAAATGGAACAGCTTTATATGTAGGAAGGAACGTTGCCCATGACGCAAGATAATGCAACATCAACGGAAAAAGAAATGGGGTACTTAGACCATTTTGCAGAATTGCGAAACCGGCTGTTATGGACTGCCGTTGTCTTTATCGTTTTTTTTATTGTCGGTTTTTATTTCGAGAGCCATATTCGTGCATTCTTTTTACAAGATATAGATATTAACTTACACTTAATGGCGCCAGAAGAAATGCTCTGGATTATCATTATGATTGCTTTTTTGGTTGCCTGTACCATCACGTTGCCATTTCTATGTGTGCAAATTTGGCTGTTTGTGAAACCAGGATTAACGAGACATGAACAACGGACAACGGTTTGGTATATTCCCGTTATCTTTCTTTTGTTTCTTGGCGGTTTGGTGTTTGGTTATTTTATCTTTATTCAGTTAATCTTGCCATTTGTATTATCACTTAATGATGGTATGTTTGATACGGTATTTACGGTAGAGAGATATTTTCGCTTTATGTTTCGAGTAGTCTTTCCGTTTGCGATCTTTTTTGAAATACCTGTTATTACGATGTTTTTGACTAGTTTAGGCATGGTAACGCCAAAATTCTTAAGCAAAACGCGAAAGTATGCCTATTTTATCTTGATTATTATCGGAACGATGATTTCACCGCCAGAGTTTATCACACAAATTGTTGTTGCCATACCACTTATCGTTTTATATGAAATCAGTATTATGCTCTCCCGCATGATCTATCGCAGAAAAGAGAGGCAGCGGCAAGCGTTTATGAAGGAAGGTGAATGATCATGAAGTCTTTTTATCATTTTATGATGCGCTATCGCGGTAATAAACAGCTGGATGATGCACGTAAGCTAGCAGATTGGATGTTCTATGAATCAGGTTTTCCTAAACATTCGAAAGATTATCATGAGATTAGCGAATTTATGGAGTGGCATGCTCCGTTTCCATCTGCCGTAGCAACTTTTGATCAATTATGGAATGAATACGAGGAACAAGAAAGGCCTTGAGCGGGAATGCTCATGGCTTTTTTTAAAAGATAAAAAAGCATAAAACCATTGATATAATAGGATTTGGGACGATTTGACCTTGAATGAATCAGAGTACCAATAAGATGGATTATGTAAAGTAATAAGAAATTCCAAGTAATCATGTTGAACGTTTTTAATGTGCTAGGAAAAATAATGCTCCCTCCTAACAATTATCGCAATCCCTTCGACAGTTCTCGATTCTTCTTATATCAAGAAGAATAATTTGAATCTATAGTAAACTAATAGCTAAAAAAAGGTAATGATTATTCTGCTATTCCTATTATTTCTCACTGGCCTACGACTTCTATGGTTTGCTTTTGTTGAGACAGGAGAGTCCAGTCCAGTTTTAATTCAAGAAGGTCATGGACACATTCAAGAGCAAAACGCGGAAAAGTCAGAGATTTTTCAACTTGAAGGAGAGTGGGAATTTTATCCTGAACAAATAATTGATCCAGAGAAAGTAGAGGATGGAGCAGCATTTCAAAATAAAAAATATACCGTATTCCCGGATCAGTGGTTTTCCTATATAGATAATCAAGCATTCTCCTCAGGCACCTTTCGCATGCAAGCTAGCCTTGATGAAAGTTTTGTGGATCAACCGTTAGCGATTTATATACCAAGGATCCCCTCGGCTAATCATATATATATTAATGGAGAACTGATAGGGAAATCAGGGAATCCATCTATGCTTCGAGAAAGCTTTGTAGCAAATACTTTGCCGTACTATATTATGTTTCAGGTGCATTCACCTGATTTGGATATCGTAGTGCAGGCAAGTGATGATGGCAGAGTATCTAATTTTGGTATACAACCACTCTTATTTGGTTTCACAGCAGATATTCAGCATACCTATCAAATGAATATGCTGTGGAAGGGAATCGTTTTGATTTTTATGCTACTTCTTTTCATTGCAGCTGTTCTCTTATTTTGTATGCAATATAAAACGAAATTAGCATTATATTTCGGTTTGTTGATGATGAGTGCTTCTCTCATGATTTTGTTTGACCCAGATGGAGCCCCTTTATTATCGCTTTTTATCGATGCTACTATACGATCAAAAATAATATTCTTAATACATATTTCCATTGCAACCTCTTTATTGAAATTTATAGAATATTTTTTGCCAGGCTATTTCCCTGCGTTGATTTATCGAATGGTTACAACGATGTATCTGCTATATGGTTTACTGATTATCCTATTACCTATTTCTATTATTTGGGAATATCAATTCTTACTTGGTATCGTGTATTTTAGTTGTCTTTCTATAGTTATTACGCAGATTGTTAAAGCGAATTTAGCTGGAGAACCGAATACATTGTTACTGATACTAGCTGCTATCGCCGTATTAAATAGTATTATATGGTCTACATTAAAGCATGAAAAAAATATGATAATGAATTTTTACCCTTTTGACCTCTTCATTGCTTTGTTTCTATTTGAGTTATTCTGGATTTGCATGTTTTTGAAACATGTAAGGGATGTAGAAGAAAAGAATACCAAATTGCAGTTAGCAAATAAAAGCAGAGATGACTTTTTAGCTAATACCTCCCATGAAATGCGAAATCCATTACATAGTATGATGCATATCGCGCAATATGTGTTGGATAACCCAGCAAATAAAATCACCAATAAAGATCGTGATGACCTTCTCTTATTAATACAGGTAGGAAGAAGAATGTCGATGCTCATTAATGATTTAATTGATCTGTCCCAATTAAAGGAACATCACTTACGATTGGATAAAAAGTCTGTTGATCTTCATGTGCAAATGAAGATGGTTTTGGATATGTTAACGCATGTAGTGGAAGGGAAACCATTACAAATTATAAATCGGGTTGATCCATCCTTTCCTTTATTAGATGCGGACGAAAATCGTTTGAATCAAATATTATTGAATCTTTTACATAATGCCATTAAATTTACTGATGAAGGTACCATTATGGTTCGATCACATGTAGCAAATGATATGGCAGTGATAGAAGTTATTGACTCAGGAGAAGGTATTGAAGCCGATAAGATAGAAAAAATCTTTTTACCATATGAACAAATCATTACAGAATATAATGCCTATCATTCCGGAACAGGGATTGGCTTAGCAATTACGAAGGAACTGATTGAATTACAAGGTGGTACGATTGATGTAGAATCAGAGTTAGGAAAAGGCACCACATTTCGTTTTACACTTGATTTATATCAAGGAAAAAGGGAGAACCTAGAGAATTTAGAAATTCCTACAACAGAAATCATTATGCCAGAAGGGTTGGAAGATGCATCACCTGCTGCTAGTAATCAGAAGCACTTTAAGTTATTACTCGTAGATGATGAAAAGATCAATTTAACTGTGGTATCTAAAATATTAGATCAACATCGGTATGAAATTACTTTTGCTAATAATGGGGAGGAAGCATGGCATTATATCAATAACCAACGATTTGATTTAGTAATAAGTGATGTGATGATGCCAGGCATATCAGGATTTGAACTAACAAGAAAAATAAGAATAAAACACAATTTATCAGAACTGCCAATCCTTTTACTTACTGCTAGAGCACGAGCAGAAGATTTAGAGGCAGGTTTTAAAGCGGGAGCTAATGATTATGTTGTGAAACCTATTGAACCATTAGAATTACGGGCAAGAGTACAGGTACTTACAGACCTAAAAGAAGCTATCTCCGATCGATTAAGTATGGAAGCTGCATGGTTAAGAGCACAAGTTAATCCACATTTTATTTTTAATACTCTTACGTCTATTCTAAGTTTAATGGTAGTTGATAAAGAAAAAATGACGGAATTATTAGATCATTTTAATTATTTTATGCAATCTAGCTTTGCCTTTCAAAATATGGATGAATTGGTTTCATTGAAACAAGAATTGAAATTAGTTGACGCCTATCTTGGTATTGAACAAGCTCGTTTTGGAGATAAAATCAAAGTGAATAAACAAATTGACGTAAAAACAGAGGGCATTTTAATTCCACCACTTACGGTTCAGACATTAGTAGAAAATGCGATCAAACATGGCATATTGAAACGCCAGCAAGGTGGAGAAGTTACTATTCAGGCAGTTTATAGCAAAGGAAAATGTGAAATGAGAATAAAAGACAACGGTGTTGGATTCCAAAAAGAGGTAAAAGAAAAATGGCGTAGTGAGAAAAGGAAACATGGAGTGGGATTATTAAATACGGAAAAAAGATTATTTCAATATATGGGAGAAGGTTTGATGATTGATAGCAGTCCGGATAAAGGAACGATAATTAGTTTCCGACTTCCCGTTGTTAATGATGTAAAATAATGTTTTTAGTCTATAAAACAGAAAAAATAATCCACCTAATACGGACGAGGATGATTGGCTTATTCATCTTGTCGATAGTTCAATAGACAGTTGTATGATTTGAAAAAGTAACAAACTTTAATGAGGATGTGCAGTAATGAAAAATAATATTATTTTTAAGGCAATTTGCTGACAGCGATCATTTGTTCGTGTATAATGATAAGTAAGATTAGAGGAGAAAGGCTGGGAACGTAATGAAGATATTACATACGGCGGATTGGCACTTAGGCAAGATTGTACATGGATTACATATGACTAATGATCAAGCGGAAATGATGCAGCAATTACTAGCTATTATTAAAGAACAAAAGCCAGATATCATTATCATTGCAGGCGATTTGTATGATCGCGCTGTGCCCCCGCGAGAAGCGGTGGAGTTATTGAATGCCTTTTTTACAACGATTACTACAGAATTACATATTCCGATTATGGCGATTTCAGGTAATCACGACAGCCCTGATCGGTTAGGGTTCGGTGCTAGCTTATTTCATGCTAACCAATTGTATCTAGCAACCACAATGGCAGATATTTTTCAGCCGGTGACCTTTACACAGGATGGACAAGATGTGACCTTCCACCTTGTTCCATATGTAGAGCCTGAGCAAGTAAAACACTATTTTCAGGAGTCAGATATCCAGACACATCAGCAGGCTATGGAACGTATTATTCAAGAAATAAAAAAACAAATGAACCCAGAATCGAAGCATGTGCTTGTTGCCCATGCCTTTATTGCCGGAGGAATGGAATCGGAATCGGAAGAACGACTCACCATGATTGGCGGCAGCCCCTATATCGACGTCTCTCTCTTTGATGCCTTTGATTATGTGGCACTTGGGCATCTTCACCAGCCGCAGAAAATCAAGCGGGATACGGTTCGTTACAGCGGTTCTCCCATGAAATATTCTTTTTCCGAAGCCAATCATCAAAAATCGGTGACCATCGTAGAAAGCACCGATACGATCGAGCTAAGCACCATACCTATTAAGCCTGTTAGGGATTTACGTATTGTTGAAGGTTATTTTGAGGAGTTATTGACTGGTAATTCAGAACCTCCTAGTGAAGATTATTTACAGATTCGCCTTCTGGATGATGGAGCTATCATCGATCCAGTTACCAAGCTGCGGCGATTATTCCCTAATATTTTACGATTGGAACGAAAGCAGTATTTCATCCATCAATCTTTAAAAGAGATCGAATCCATCAAAGAAAAACAGCAAATGACGCATGAGCAATTGTTTGCCGCTTTCTATAAAGAAATGAAAGGGGAAGACCTGCCGAAAGAACGGGAGCCTTACGTAAAGGAAGCGATAGATCAGGTTATGCAAGCAGAAAGGGAGAAGTAATATGCGAGCGATAAAATTGGAACTAACGGCATTTGGGCCCTATCGAAATAAACAGGTCATCGATTTTTCGAAACTAGGGGAAGAACCTATCTTTTTAATCACTGGTCCAACTGGAGCAGGAAAGACAACGATTTTTGATGCGATTTGTTATAGCCTATATGGCAAGGCGAGTGGAATGGATCGAGATCAAGAAGCCTTTCGCAGTCACTTTGCTGAAGTAGGGGAGCCAACGTTTGTGCAATTTACCTTCCAGCTTCATGACTCCTTATATTGCGTTACCAGAAGTCCAAAGCAACAGAAGCTTAAGGCGCGTGGTGAGGGCTATACGGAGGAAGTGGCAGCCGCCAGTTTATATCAATGTAACGCGCTCGGTGAGTGGGTATTGCAAAGCTCTAAGATTAAGGACGTCAATGAGGCGATAGAGTCGATGATCGGTCTGGATTACGAACAATTTAAGAAAATGATTATGATCCCCCAAGGTGAATTCAGAAAACTGATTTCGGAAAATAGCCGAGAACGAGAAGAAATTTTGCAGAAGATATTTCGGACGCATTTTTATCAACAGATGACCGAGGCGTTCAAGGAAAAGGCCAGCAAATTAAGCGATGAGATTGCTAAGCTGGATTGGAAATATCAGCAAGCAATCGCTAAGCTGCCATCCGAGTGGATAGATCAAGCGTTGCCTGCGGACGTTACAGACCAATTGGAGGACCGTCTGCGTCAATTGACAGAGCAGAAACAACAGGAAGAGCACATTCAGACAGAGCTAGCTGAGAAATTGCAACGATTACAAGAGGCATATTATCAGATGAAACAGCTGCTTGAAGTTTTTCAACAATATGAACAATTGCAACAGCAACAAGCGGAACTTATTTCAGCTCAGCCAACCGTGAATAAACATCGGGAGGAGTTGGAACTTGCCAAGATCGCTGATCAGGTCTATCCGCTGGAACAACAAGCTAAGGAAAGAGAAGAAGAGCGACAGATACAGTACAAGCAGTTGCAGACCTTAACACAGCAGTATCAACAATCGGAGGAGAACTACCAGGATGTCAAGCGTCGTTATGTGGTAGAGAAAGATCGAGAACAGGAACGGACAGATCTCCAATTTGAGTTGAAGAAACAACAAGAACTTCTGTCACAAATGGACCGGTTTCATCGTTTGCAAGAGAAGCTCCAAACAAGTAAAGTTAAACTGGATCAGGAGGAGAAGGATAGCGCCGAATGGGGAGAACGGCTGGAAAAACTCGATCAATTAAGAAAAAAGATTTATCAGGATAAAGATGAATTACAATTCATCAAAGAGCGAACGTTTGAACTGTTTCAACAACAAGAAAAATATAAGCAAGTCATTCAAATGGTAGCAGAATTTGTACAGAAAGAACGAGAACGACAGGAATTGGGGGAACAGGTTCAGAAAGAAAGTCAGCGTGTAAAGGAACTGCAAAGCAAGCAAAAACAGCAAGAGGAAACATGCCATCATATTGAAATACAGCAGCAAGAACAACTATCCAGTTATTTAGCGACGACACTGACCAGTGGGGAGGCATGCCCAGTTTGTGGTTCCACTACACACCCATCTCCAGCGGAACCAACAGACGCCTTGGTGTTGCAAGATGAGCTGGAACAAGCCAAACAGCGCCTGAGAGATATACAGCAAGAAACCAATCAAGCGGAACTAGCAGTACTTCAGGTAGAACAATCACTTAAAAATAATCAACAGCAAAGACAACACATGGCTGATCAATTAGAATGGCCGGTTACTGATCGTTCACTAGATGACATACAACAGCATGAACAACAACTGGAAGAAAAGCGCCAACAACTAAATGATGAACATAAACGGCTGATGGCAGAACAAGAAACGATCACTACAAGACTATCTGCTAATCAACAAGAAGTAGACCGGTATGATGAGTATAAGCAGCAACAGATGAACATAGAACAGAAACATCAAGCTACTCAGCAAGAGTATCATCAATATGCTGCTGAGTATAAGCAGCTGCAGCAGCAAATGCCAGAGCACATTGATTCAGACCAAGCCTTCCAAGACAAGGTGGCCTCGCTTGAGAAAGAGGTAACCCAACAAATACAAGCTTGGGAGAACATACAATTAGAATTGGAAACTGCCTTGACCGATAAAAACAAAAAAGAGAGCGCCTATCATGAAGCGGTGAAATATGATCGTCAGCTGCAAGAGAAGGCGGAGGCGGCAAAGCAACAGTTTCACCAAACCTTACTAGAATATGGATTCAAAAAACAGGCCGATTATCAGGAGGCGCTTCGATCTTCGCAGGAAAAAGTTCGGTTAGAAGAAGTGATAAATAGACATAATAAACAGAAGGATCTTGTCCAACACCAGATGCAAGAACTTGATAAACAGATTGCTCAAAAGCAAAAACCAGATTTAGCTAAGGCAGACAAGGAAATTCAACAAGTGTCAGCAGAAAAAGAATTGGCAAATGAGCGTTTGCAGCATAGGAAACAACAGTTGCAGCAACTGCAAGAAACGATTGGACAAACCAATCAATTAACCAAAGAAAAAAAGGAACTGGAAAAAGAATACTTGCATGTTGGGGAATTAGCTGATTTGGCGCGAGGTGATAATAGCGCTCGTTTATCATTGGAACGATTTGTTTTGGCTACCTTTTTAGATGAAATTGTCTTACAAGCCAATTTGCGCCTGAGCCAAATGACGGATCATCGTTTTCAGTTATTGCGCAGCGAATCCTTGGCTAAACGTGGAGCTCAAAGTGGGTTAGATTTAGAAGTACTTGATCATTACACCGGTAAACAAAGATCTGTGAAAACATTGTCCGGTGGAGAAGGTTTTAAGACGGCTTTAAGTTTGGCTTTAGGTATGGCTGATATTGTACAAGCACATGCGGGCGGGGTGCAGTTAGACACGCTGTTTATTGACGAAGGTTTTGGAACATTGGATGAGGTATCACTGGAGCAAGCGATTAAATGTCTTAAAGATTTACAGCAGGATCATCGAACCATTGGTGTTATCTCTCACGTAGCTCAGTTAAAAGAAGAAATCAAGGCAAAATTAGTGATTGAAACCTCACCATCTGGGTCCTCCGCAGCTTTTCGGATCGATTGACGGCATGATATGACATGATCTAACAATAAATAACAATTATATGTCAGTTCCTGCGCTTGCCCAGGAAATAATCGAAGTCAAGAGAGATTATTTCCTCTCTTGGCTAATGACCTATAACTTTTTGCAGGTGGGAACATATACTATATAGCAACTAGTGTATGGAAGGAGAATGTCTATGTTTCGACCACCTAATCAACCTCCATTCTTTCAGCAGCAACAGATGCCGCCTCCATCATCCTTTATGTCGCCCTTTCCGAACCAAGGTCCCAGCTCGTTTGTACCGAATCAAGCAGCTAATCCAAGAGGTCTCCAAGGTTTGCTGCAACGATTTTTACCGTCGCGAGGTGCTGCCGGCGCAGCACAATTGCCAGCCAATATAGCGAGCGGTGCTGCCTCAACCGGTTCCGGTCTAACCAATACCTTGTCAAATGTGCAGCAAGTAATGAAGGTTGCCCAACAGGCTACGCCACTCATTAAAGAATATGGACCAATGGTTAAGAATGCACCGAAATTAATCAATATGATGAAGGCATTAAGTGACATTAATAGTGAGGAAGAAGAAGAGGCGGAAGTAACAGCCGAAACTGCGGAAGAAGTTATTCCAATTGCAGAGGACGCAGAAAAGGGGGAATGGGCGGAGCCAGAAGAGCAGACGTCACGCGAATCCCAACCGAAACTTTTCTTCTAAATAAGTAACCAACAAACAGACCACTTGCATTTTTTGCAGGTAAATAGCAGAATAATTAGTAAGAATGTATCGATATAGGAGGCTTTTTTCATGACAGATCAAGCAATAGAAAAAGCAATTTTTGCCGGTGGTTGTTTTTGGTGTATGGTAGAACCTTTTGACCAACAGCCAGGTATTAAACAAGTGATTTCTGGATATACGGGTGGGGATAAACCAAATCCAACTTATGAAGAAGTCTGTACGAACACAACAGGCCATCGAGAAGCAGTCGAGATTACATTTGATCCAACGGTTTTTCCTTATGAGAAACTACTATCGCTTTTTTGGAAACAAATAGATCCTACTGATGCAGGAGGACAGTTCCATGATCGAGGTGAATCCTATAAAACAGCGATTTTCTATACCAATGATCGCCAGAAAAAACTAGCTGAGGCGTCCAAACAGGAACTGGAGGAAAGCGGGAAGTTTAATCAATCTATAGCAACAGATGTCCTACCGGCTAAGACCTTTTATCCCGCTGAAGAAAAGCATCAAGATTATTATAAAAAACAAAGATTTCACTATAAAATGTATAAAAAAGGGTCCGGCAGGGAAGATTTTATCAAACGAAATTGGTCTAAAACGCCAAATAAAGCGGAGTTAAAAGAAAAATTAACACCCATACAATACCATGTGACACAAGAAAACGGGACGGAACGCCCGTTCGATAATGAATATTGGAATAATAATCAGCAAGGAATTTATGTCGATATTGTGAGTGGCGAACCTTTATTTTCCACCACTAATCAATATGATGCTGGATGTGGTTGGCCAAGCTTCACCAAACCATTGAATCGAAACGCTTTAAATGAAAAAATGGATACTTCCCATGGAATGAGAAGGATTGAGGTCAGAAGTGATGAGGCTAATTCCCATCTGGGACACATCTTTGACGACGGTCCTATTGATCAAGGTGGTATGCGATATTGTATCAACTCAGCAGCCTTGCGATTTATCCCTAAAGATGAATTAGAAGAGAATGGACTGGAAGCATACCGAACCATCTTTGAATAAATTCTATAGAAAATAGAGTTGTCCATCAGTGCAGTTTGCTGATGGGCAACATCCATTACTGTAAATGAAAACGATTGATATTATAACATGATCCGGGGGATGTGGTTGGAGACCCTCAGACAATAAAATATGTTTCCAGAAATATGAAAGAGGATGTTTATGCCTTTGCAAATTGGTTATCTTATAATGATGTATACCGTTGGTTTATTGGGTACTGGGTTGTTTTACATTTTACATATACCACTGCCATGGATCTTGGGTCCCTTAATCGCTATATTTACATTAAATTCCTTTATCAAACCTTCCTTACATCAATCAAAGTCGCTTTTACAGTGGAGCTTTCTGATTACGGGGGCCCAAATCGGGACCAATTTCACCGAGGACACATTAGCACAAGTCTTGCCGTACTTTATTCCTTTTTTATTAATGACCGTCATTCTTGTTTTCATCTGTATTAAAAGTGGAGAATGGATGGCTCAATATGCAGAAATTGACCGCACGACAGGTATACTAGGAAGTGTTCCTGGCGGTTTGTCCGTTATGTTGGAAATTAGTGATTCGGTCAAGGCGAATACCGGTATGGTTGCGATTTTCCATACCATTCGTTTAATGAGTGTGTTGATGTTAGTACCTATGTTAGTGATGTTTTTGTTTACTCCTGAGCAAAGCGGAGGTATTTCTTCTGAAGAGGTGATTCCGCTAAATGGTTGGACGATTGCTCTATTTATTGCCTTATTTGGTTTGGCGTATCTCGTTCGTTTTAAAATGCCTGCTCCGTTTGTATTGATACCGATGTTTATCATTGCTATTTTACGAATTATATCCATTCCTGTCAGTGATGTGCCGATTGAAATATACCATGTGGCTCAACTGTCTATTGGCATTCATTTAGGATTATCGATTTCTTTTTCTGATTTTAAAACTATTGGCCGCTATTCTTTTTTATTCTTTTTATTTTCGACAGCGCTCATTGCTATATCTGCCTTATTCGGTTATTTATTATCTCTTTGGTCCAGTCTGACGTTTGCTACGGCAATGCTTAGTTTAGCACCTGGAGGGCTAGTAGAAATGGCAATAACGGCCCATGAAGTAAACGCAGATCCTGCCATTGTTGGTTCCTTACAATTAATTAGGATGTTGTTTATCAGTTTGATTCTTCCTTTTGTGTTGAAAAAGGTGTTCACACAACATAGTAGTCAATAATATTATTATGTAAACTAAAATGAAAAAGCTCTTGTAATCAGCCAAATATATGTTTATGATAAAGGTGGGGAGGGATAATAGATGATTCACCATGGTTGGGAAAACAATGAGACCTTGAAAAAAGTAAAATGTATACACACTAACGCAAAAAAATATAAAGTGGATTCGGTATTAACAGTAGGTAATTTATATGAAGTCAAAAATGAAACGGATGAATTTTATTTTATCATAGATAATACCAATCGCATGGCTGGCTTCAAAAAAGATTATTTTGCGGATGCCTAATGTTTATTCAAAGAAAATAAAGGGAAAATTAAGTAATAAAACATATTTTTAGTAATAGATTCTCCATAGGAGCTGATGAAATGAAAAGAATTCTATTAATTCGACATTGCCATGCACCAGGGCAGCATAGTGATTCCCCGTTATCGAAGAATGGTATTAAACAAGCCCATGCATTATCGTGGAAGTTGGAAAATATGAGTTTCCAAATAGATCGTATTATTTCCAGCCCTTATTTACGTGCCCAGGAAAGTATTAAACCCTTTGCGGAGAAACAGCATGTGGATATTGAGATAGATGACCGGTTAAAAGAACGTATCCTAAGTGAAGAGCCGGTAGATGACTGGATGGATATACTAGAGGAATCTTTTCAAAATTCACACTTTAAATTACCTGGTGGAGAATCATCCACAGAAGCATATGATCGTGGAGTAGCAGTCTTAAACACTTGTATCCAAGATGAAACGAGCGAGAATATTGCGATCGTCACCCACGGTAATTTACTGGCACTGATGTTAAGAAAGTTTCGTGTTGATTTTGGTTTTCAAGAATGGAAAACATTAACAAATCCTGACATTTTCCTAATCCAACGCATCGGTGGAGAGTTTATTACAGAAAGAATATGGGACGATACCAAAAGTTATGACTAAATAACTTGCAAACTCGACAAATTGAGCTATAATGGTATTCGTTTTTACGAAAATATGATAAGATAAACATATGTCAAGCTACATAGAGAGTTAGTGTAAAGGAGGGACAGTCATGGCATTTATTATTACTTCACCTTGTGAGGCTGAAAAATCAGGCGAATGTGTAGAAGTTTGCCCTGTTGATTGTATAGAGGAAGGCAAAGATATGTTTTATATCGATCCGGATATCTGTATTGATTGCGGTGCATGTGAAGCGGTATGCCCCGTTGAAGCAATCTATATGGAAGACGAGGTACCGGATGAGGAACACGAATATATTGCACTGAACCGCAAATTTTTTGAAGAAAAGTAAGATTTTTCAATATGCTTCGAAAAGAAACATTCATAAAGACGACTGCACATATTCTTCAGAAGGTGCAGTCGTTTTTATTTATTATTATAACCTTTTTGCTAGACATAATGAAGATGGGGCTGTCATCAGTTGGGTCTGGTAGATAAAATATTGAAACTATTTGCTCGTTTTTTTCGTATAGTTCGTATAGATGGATGAGAGATTTTTTAGGGGGCAATACGCATGATGAAAAGATTATGGATCGTCACCGCCTTAGTGGTGTTAGTGAGTTGCGCAAATCAGTCAGAAGAAGATGTCGAGACAAAATCTCGTGATTTGCTTTCTTTACTTGCAGATGGTTCCTATCAAACGCTAGTGGAGGATTATTATGCAGAGACACTTCAGGAGCAATCAACTGCGGCTGACTTACAACATAGTTGGGAAACAAATAAAGGAGACAACTTTATCGAATTAGGTGAACTGAATGCAACTACGCAACAGGATTATACGATCATAGAAACAGAAGCAAGATTTGAAGAGACGTCAGTACATATCAGATTAACGTGGAATGAAGATGAAAAGCTGCAAGGAATATACATACAAGCGAATACACAAGAGGTGGAGAAGAGTCAGCCTCCGGAAGATGTAACCGAGGAAGAAATCGTCCTTAACCAAGGGAAGGCGTATGAATTGTCTGGTAGGATAACTATGCCGACAAAGACAGATGCAGAAAGTCCGATTCCTGGTGTAGTGTTGGTGCATGGTTCTGGGCCCTCTGATATGAATGAGGCCATCTATGCTTATCAACCATTCCAAAATATAGCTTACGGCCTAGCAGAGCAAGGAATAGCTGTTCTGCGTTATCACAAGCGTACCTATCAATACGGAGAAGAGTTGATGGAAGACGTGGGGAATAAGCTTACGGTCCAGGAAGAAACGATAGATGACGCAGTGGAGGCAGCAAAGTTGTTACAAGAGGATGAACGAATCGATCGAGTATACATTATCGGGCATTCACTCGGTGGCATGCTAGCCCCGCGCATCGGTCAGCAGGCAGAAACGGAAGGTCTAGTAATACTGGCAGGTTCTCCACGATTCTTTTGGGAAATCATTTCGGACCAACAGTTAGCAGCTATCCCATCAGACATGGATGAAGAAGAAAAAGCACAATATGTTAAGGAAATAGAAAAACAAAAAGAACTTGCTTCTAGTATGCTGGATGTGTCGGATGAAGCAGCTGCTCAACAGGAAATTTATGGAGTAAGCGGTTATTATTTAAAAGAAATGGCACAATATGACGCAGGACAAATCGCATTAGAATCAGACAAACCTCTATTGATTTTACAAGGTGAAGCGGATTTTCAAGTTAGTATGGAGCACGATTTCTCCGAATGGCAGGAGCTGATGCACAATCACTCATTAGCTACGTTAAAAAGTTATCCTGAATTAAATCATTTCTTTATCGAATCACAGGGAGAACAGCAAGGAACTGTTCAAGAGTACACCATTCCAGATCATGTAGATGAACAAGTTATTTCCGACATAGCCGAGTGGGTATTTCAACAAGGAGGGTAAAGCATGAAAAAAATCATTTGGGTATTATGCATAGGGTTATTTACGCTTGTGGCATGTAATGATGACGATGATACAGTCATATTATCATCAGATGAAGAGGAAGAGCAAACAAATGAAGAGATAGCTTCAGCAGATCAAAACGAAGACGTACCAAGTGAGGTAACAATGGCTGCTGATTCTTTTCTATCATCCTTTGTCCATGAAGAATTTGACGCGGCAGCAGAGAATTTAAGCGCGGAAGTGAGCGCTGAATTAGGTTCTACTGAATTGCAGCAGTTATGGCAGCAGCTTAAGGAACAATATGGTGATTTTATTGATTATGAATACCAACAATCGCAACAAGTAAATGGTTTTTATGTGCAGAGCTATGCAGGACTATTCTCAGGTGAAGAAATTACCTTCGAGGTGACGGTAGATCAAGCTGATCAAATAGCGGGTTTTTATTTGAAATAAGCGTAAAGCCAAAGAGCTGATTCTCTTTGGCTTAACCTTTAATACCAAACGATGTAAACCCAGGATCGCCTTTAAGTTTAGTCACATCTGCCTCTTGCACCTTGGCAAATCGTGAAGGGCCTTGTTTGATTTGGGTAATAAAGTTTTTCATATCTTGATCATCAGCCGTTGCCTCGATTAAGACACTGCCATCATCCTCATTCCTTACCCAGCCGAACACGTGATGTTCCATGGCTAGTTGCTGGGTAAAAAAACGAAATCCTACACCCTGCACTCTTCCTCTAACGTGTATACGCACATATTTCATTTTAATCACCTCTATTTACATGATATCATAGTTAAAAAGCTAGCAAAAAGAGAAAGGGTAGATGAATGTGAAAAGGCTTTCTTATGCAGGGTTAGTTGATTTTAAAATAGGCCATGCGACCAATGAACAAGCATTAACCGGCTGTACGACGGTGATTTGTCCGGAAGGTGCTGTTGCAGGCGTAGATGTAAGGGGTGGCGCTCCAGGCACAAGGGAAACAGATCTCTTGCAACCAACGAATACCGTGGAACAAGTCCATGCTGTATTTCTTGCTGGTGGGAGTGCTTTTGGGTTGGAGGCAGGCTCTGGAATCATGCGCTTTCTAGAAGAAAAACAAATTGGTATGGATACTGGAGCGGCTAAGGTTCCGATTGTACCAGGTGCTATTTTATTTGACCTTGGTGTGGGAGATGCTCGTATTCGTCCGGATCAAGCATTAGGGTATCAAGCGGCTTTAAACGCTTGGGAAAACTCATTTGAAGTGAGCGGTGGTAATGTCGGGGCAGGTACTGGTGCCACAGTGGGTAAATTGCTTGGTGAAGATTATCTGATGAAATCAGGCATAGGGTATGCTGGACTTCAAGTAGGGGAAGTGCAACTAGCAGCCGTTGTCGCCGTAAATGCTATCGGTGATATTTTTGACCCTGCCACTCATACCCAAATAGCTGGTCTCTATGATCGAGAGAAAAAGCAGTTATTAAACACGAATGATTGCCTGACAGCCCAATTCGAACAGGACGGTACAGTGGCGAATAGAGACAATTCTGGCAAAAATACCACTATCGGCGTCGTCATGACCAATGCTAAGTTAACCAAATCACAAACAAATAAAATAGCCCAGCTTGCCCATAACGGTATAGCACGCACGATTCAACCTGCCCATACAGCGATGGATGGTGACACCTTGTTTGCGATGTCGAGCAGCAGAGTTGATGCACCAGTTGATTTGGTCGGAATGCTGGCAACGAGGGTGGTTGAATCAGCCATCGTCCATGCTGTTAAAGAGGCGGATGCCGTCGGTAATATTCCTTCTTATCATTCCATAGGTTTTTAACTTGCTTCTCCCTTTGTGAGTCTAGTTAAAGAAAATAGGTGCCAACATCTCATACCTAAGGGAATGACAGACATATACCACAAAAACATTGTACTTCTTCCTATTTCATGATAAAGTAAATCGTAATGATTACGTTTTTTACAAGTGAAAGAAGGTATATATATGTTTAAATGGATCATCATTGGCGGGGGGATGCAAGGGAGTTGCATAGCTTCCCGGCTGCTTGAAGAGAAAAAGGTGGAGAAAGAAGATCTATTAATCATTGATCCGCATCAACAACCATTAGCAAGGTGGATAACCATTACGGATAAGATTGGAATGGAATATTTACGTTCCCCTTTGGTTCATCATTTAGATAAAAATCCCTACAGTTTAAAGAAATATGCAACGGCACATGACTATGCGGCTGCCTTTAAAGGTCAGTACAAAAGACCGCGTTTAGATATGTTCAATCAGCATAGTTTAGATTTATTTAACAAAACTGGAGTAATGGAATGCTGGCTGCAAGGAGAAGTAAATGGACTCACGTGGACAGAACAGGGCTGGAAGGTTTGTGTATCGGATGGTCATTGTTTCTTTAGTGAACAGGTGATACTAGCTGTTGGTGTAAATCACATCCCGCATTATCCAGTATGGGCAGAGGAATATAAAGGAACCAGCTCCATTAGTCACATCTTTGAAATGCAGCATAACCTTCCAGAAACAGGGGATGTTGTAGTGGTGGGCGGTGGAATGACGGCTGCACATCTGGTATATGCCCTTACCCAAAAAGAAACAATCAACTCGGTTACCATGATCAAACGCCATCCGCTCCGCATTCACCATTTTGATAGTGACCCAGGCTGGTTGGGACCTAAATATCTCAATAAATTTGAAAAGCTAACCAGCTATAAAGAAAGACGAACAGTTATACAAAAGGCAAGAAATAAAGGCTCGATCACCAAAGATTTATTAATCAAATTGAGAAAACAGGAAACGTTAGGGAATCTTTGTATATACACGGGCAGTATTCAAGGGGTACAGGAAGAGGCAGAACAATGGCAACTTTGGTTGGAAAATGGTGAGAGATTAAAAGCAAGTTCTATCTTGTTAGCTACTGGTGCAGCCATTGAAAGACCGGGGAAAAACTGGCTGGACTCCGTGATAAAACAATTGCAGTTGCCATGTGCACCGTGTGGATTTCCGATTGTTCCAGCTTCCCTTGAATGGAAAAATGGGCTTTATGTGGCAGGGCCATTGGCGGAACTGGAACTTGGTCCGATTTCTAGAAATATTTCCGGTGCAAGGAAGGCAACCGAGAGAATATTACAACAAGCATAAGAAAAACAGACGAAAGAGGCTGATCATTCATCAGTCTCTTTTTTGATCATTGTGCTAACACGATCTGTAGAGCAGCCGCTTAAGATGCCAGAAGATCAAAGAAGCTAAGAGGGGGCAACAGATGCTAAATATCCTGGTTAGTCTTGCTTTATTAGCATAAGAGAATAATAATACTTCTGTTGATAAACTTGTAGAGAATCAAGCAGGTTTTGGTCTGACTCTTCTTAATCATAGAAAACTACTTTCTGTAAAGATGATCTTATCAGCATGCTTATTTACGCGATGATAATGAACTGCTTCCAATCTATCCACATATTGGCATGTGTTTGCAGCCTTACGTCACTTGACTACAAGAATATTTGTTCGTATAATAAAAACACAAACACTTATTCGTATTAGGAGAGAGTACAATGTCACGGATGATCATGATGGATTATACAAAAGAGCCACGCAGGGATATTTTATGCATTGATGTCAAATCATTCTTTGCAAGTGTTGAAGCAGCTGAAAGAGGGGAGGACCCTTTGCATGCCCGAATTGCCGTGGTCTCCAAACCAGCTAATCAAGGAGGATTAGTTTTAGCATCATCCCCTTTAATCAAACAAGAATATGGTGTGAAAACAGGTACTCGAATATATGAAATCCCTAAACAAGCGAATATTCAAATAGTAGAGCCGCGAATGGCCTTGTATCTGGAAAGAAATTTAGCCATTATGCGTATCTTTAAACGCTATATTCCCGAAGAGGATCTGCTGGTTTATTCGATAGACGAATCACTTCTCGATGTAACGAAATCACATAAGTTATTCGGCAGTACGTTCAATATCGCCAAGAAAATTCAAGATGATGTAAAGCGAGAATTAGGGTTAGTATTGACAGTAGGAATAGGTGATAATCCGTTGTTAGCAAAATTGGCTCTTGATCATCAGGCCAAACATGATAGAATGAATGATTTTATTGGAGAATGGCATTATGAAGATGTACCAAATACCGTGTGGAAAATAGAAGCACTACAAGATTTTTGGGGGATAGGGGCGAGAACAGCGGCCAGCTTGAATCGGATGGGTATTCAAAATATTTATGATTTGTCCCAATATAGTATCGATCGATTAAAGGCCAGATTCGGTGTCATTGGAGAACAACTCTTTTTTCACGCTCATGGTATCGATCGAACGTTGTTATCCGACAAGTATACACTCCAAAGTACATCCTTCAGCAAAAATCAGATACTCAACAGTGATTATCTGGTGAAGCATAACATAGAAGTGGTGATTCGGGAGATGACAGACGAGAATGCAGCAAGACTCAGAAAGCACAAGTTGACGACCGCTGTAGTAAAACTATCGATTGGATATTCAAGAAACAGCCTACAAAGTGGTTTTAATCATCAAATGAAGATCAACGCCACTGATTCATCCAAGAAATTGAAAGCGTACATGCTGCAAATTTTTCATAAATATTATCAGGAACATATCCCTGTAAGAGTGATTAATGTCACCTTTGGGAAGGTTCGTCCGAAACAATCATTGCAACTCAATTTGTTCGAACCAGCCGAAGAAACGATGGAAAGGGAAGAACTGGATAAAGCTATCGATTCTGTTAGAGAAAAGTATGGCTATACGTCTTTGTTACATGCTTCCAGTTTATCAGAAGGGGGGATGGCCAAATATCGGGCTACCTTACTTGGAGGTCACAGATCTGGAAAGGAAGAGTGAATATGGAACCGACATCGATCACACGCATCACTCCGGAACAATTGGGCTATAGAGACAGAGGTATTGTGAAGTGGCTCGGCATGATGCTGTCCGATCACTCAGAGGCGCTAAAGAAAGAGAAAAACAAGCTAGAAGTGAAAGCGAAAGAAATGATGACAGAAGAGGAAGTAGCCATGGTATTGCAGCAAGCTTTTGCAACGAAATCACCTGTTTTGATTCAAGCTAACACGATTCGAGATGGCAATTATTATAAAGATGTAGAGTGCAAAGTTGCTGGGTACGCTGAAAATCAGATATATCTATGTTTAAAAGATGGCCGGGTAACTAGTTGTACCCTAGAGGAAATAAGAAATATTGAATGGATGAATCCTCTTAATTGGTATGATAACAGAAATAACGAGGTTTAAAAGGTAGGCCGTTCTCAAAATTTAAATTAGTATAAGATGCGTAACGATGGCGGGTTATGTTACCATAAAGTAACTATCCGTCCATCTCACTATAACATTTAGGGAGATGGACCTCGTGAATCAACGGGAGGGAGCTATGCAAATTATTGCGCAACAACCATACGTAAAAATTGTTCGTCAGGTTCGTTCATTAGAACAAAAGGATGTAGAAGAACAGCGTTATTTATACCTTTATCCAGACAAGATTGTTACTAAATATCGGGAATTTCCCATCGAGAACGTTCTGGATATGTCCTATCGTTTTTCTGGAGACAGAGGTTTGCTTTATCTACACACACTTCAAGGGGTCTATTCTTATATTATTAAATCTTCACCACAATCGTTTGTCGAGGCATTTAAAGCTCGAACGGAAAGTACAATCTATCCTGCTAAGAGGTAAAGCGATGGGAAATGAGGTTTTTGATCCTCCTTTGTCGTAAACTTTTGTCCCTCTGTGCATAAGCTGATGTTAGAGGTGATGAAAATGGTGTATCTGAATCAGCAAAAGCCTATTTATGCGGAAAAGATACAAGGCGCTTCGTCCAATCAGGAAATATTTACGTATAAACATGCTAGTGAACAAGAGCGAAAGCAGTTGGAAATGCAGCGAGAGTCTGCAGAATTGTTACGAGGTCTCCAGCGAGAAGTGTACGCAAAAAAACAGCAGTTGAAACGTATGGAGAAAAGCTTAAAAGAGATAGACAAAAATAAAAAGCATAACCAACAGCTGCAAGAAAAAATAGTTCATCGCTTAGATTTGCTGGATGACCATGCCGAAGCTAAAAACAAACAATGGCTCGATGTTCTTGCCACACAAGAAATGGCAAAACAAGAAGCGAAAGACTTCAAGGATAATCAAATATTAATGCAGGCTAAGCTTGAAAAAATCGAACGAGAGAACAAAAATAATGCAGAAAAACAGCAGAATAAACTGGATGAAATCTATCATCAAACAAAACAACGAGAAGAAGCGTTTACTAAACTGCATGAAAGGCTCGATAAGCATGAGGCATGGCTGGAGAAATTGATGCGGCAAGTGCATGATTTAAGGGGTATTATTTATGAAAGAGCAGATGAAATCATCAAAAAGCTAGAAAAAAGCATGCACTTATTTGGTAGTAAGTGGAGTATGATGCAGCGAAATGATACAACGTCTTCTAAAGAGACTAGCAAACAATGAGAAAGCGAAATGCAGTTGAGAAAACAACAGCTCTAATAGATAGCTGTTGTTTTCTTGTATCCCAATTCGTAATGCCAGTTGGATGGCATAGGTAAGTACACCAAAGTCGTTACCAAACGGCGACAAACTAAATTTTGTTCCTCCCATCCTTCGTTTTCAGCCCTAGATCTGCGCTTCAGTAGTAATTTTCATCCTTGCAAGCCTTCCGAGACATGTTCACCGAGATCCTGAGAAGCAAGCGAAAGGTATTCGAGCACCTTGACCTGTAAATTACGCTGTACTCCACTCAATGCCGTGACAAGATTGGAGATAAGATGGGATTTTCCTACTTGTGATAACGATTGATAGAAATCCCCTGCTTGTGAAAAATCATCTTGTTTTGCGATGTCCGCGCGCACGAGTTTACCTTCCACATATCTGCCTTCACCACTAGTCTGTAAATCGCTTGGGCGCCAATACTTTTGCGCATTCACCGGCACCTTACGGAATCCTGGGCCGATACGATAACGCTGTGAATCCCAGTATACATTCGCTCGTCCTTGTAGAATCTTATCATCCGACAACTCTGCCCCATCCAATAAGTTCGATGGAGAGAAGGCAATCTTCTCGACTTGCTCCATATAGTTTTCTGGATTGCGGTTCAGTACCATTTTTCCGACAGGATGTAAGGGGTACTTCTTTTCATCCCACACCTTGGTGTCGTCAAGCGGGTTGAATAGAAGTTGTTCTGCCTCCCGCGGATCCATCACCTGCACGTATAAACCGTATTGCACGGACTTCCCACTTGCAATCGTTTGGAAGAGATCTTCACCGGCGTAATCAGGATTGATTGCTGCAATTTTTTCGGCTTCCTCACTTGTGATGTATTCGACACCGTCAAATGGCATCCACAGGTATTTAATGTAGTGACGTTTCCCTTCCAAATTTCGCCATACATACGTACTGACACTGTGACCGGGAATTCGCCGCAAGCTTTTAACCGTACCGTGATCAGAATAAAGACGGACGATAAAATGAATAGATTCGGGATTACGGGCGACAAATTTCCAAAGCAGATTTGGGTCCATTAAATTGTTCCGCGGTGATGGTGATAATGCTGCGATACTTTCTGGAAAACGCATTGGATCACGTAACAAAAAGACCGGGATATGGTTGCAAATCAAATCAAAGATTCCGTCGTCTGTATAAAATTTGGTTGAAAATCCACGAATGTTTCGTGAGGTATCTGGTGTACCTTTATTGCTAGCCCCGAGTGAAAAACGAACAGCAACAGGAACGGTTTGCCCAGCCTGTTGAAGAAAAGGCAGTTTGGTATATTCACTCATGTCATGCAATGTTTCAAAATAGCCAAAGGCACCAAATCCTTTTACATGTAAAGGGCGCTCCACAATTTTTTCGTGAACAAACGTTTCCAACTTTTCATGCAATATGTTATCTTGCTCCAGGATAGGACCATTCTTGCCAATCGTTTGTGCAAAAAATGGAGCGGAGTGATCCAATTGCTTGTTTTCTTTTGCTTTTTGAGAATTGGGAATATTTCTCTCTTTATTATCGTTCATTGCTACCTCCTCGTAAAAAAATGATCTACATTCTATGGTTATGAATGAGGCTTGTTTCAATATGCATGATGTGCAAAGAACAATCGAAGGAACGAAAAGATTGATGGCATAATGGGAGTAAGTCTAAACATCTCGCGACATTTTATGTTAAATCAAATGGTTGACAAAAATAGATAGTCGATATATAATTTATCTCGAGTTAAAGATATATGAATTCAAGATATTTAGAGAGAAGGATAAAAATGATTGAAAACGAAAAAATCGCACAAGAAGAAGAATTATCTTTGAAGTTATTTGTTGTCTTGAACCGAGCGCTAGATGCACTTCAAAAACGGGCAGAAGAAAAAATAAGATCTTTAGGGTTAAACCCAACCGAATTTGGTGTTCTTGAGCTCATTTATCATAAAGGTGAACAGCCTATTCAGAAAATCAGTCAAAAGGTATTGATTGCTAGCAGTAGTATCACGTATGTAGTCGATAAATTAGAAAAGAAAAGGTTGTTAAAAAGAAAACCATGCCCGGACGACCGACGCATCACTTATGCAGCCATAACAGCGGAAGGAACAGCATGGATGGATCAAGTCTTTCCAAAGCATCAATCGGCCATAAAGGAAATATGTGCAGGTTTAGATACAGAAGAAAAGAAAGGAATGATTGAACAGTTAAAAAAGTTGGGTTATTACGCACAACGATGGTGATTTTTTTATCCAATTATCTCGAATTCAAAATATATTAATTCATAATAAATAAAGTATGTTATTTTCAAAAACTTAAGGCTGAATCTAGCTGATTTAAATAACCGGACTATTGGAAAGGATAAATAAACGTTTTTGACAAATAATAGGTAAAGCTTCAAAAAGACGGTGTTGCCGGACGCATTTTATTAAAAGTTCGTATTCAAAAAATTTGATAAAAAGGACCAAGAAGTTCCTTGTTTGACAACACAGAGACTCGGTGCGTTCATTTTGTTGGATTTTTGAACAACCTCTAAAAGGGGGATAAAGATGGGGTTTTTAAATAAACTATTTGGAAGGTCAAATGAATCAAGGGAGATGGAAAATATGTCAAATGCAAAAGTAGCAGTTATTTATTATAGTATGGGTGGTACAAACTATCAAATGGCGAAATGGGCAGTGGAAGCAGCTGAAGCTAATGGTGCGGAAGCAAGATTATTAAAAGTGGAGGAATTAGCTCCAGAATCCGTAATTGAGGGAAATCCGGTATGGAAAGCAACAGTGGAAGCAACAAAGGATGTTCCAGTAGCTTCTTCAGCAGATATTGAGTGGGCAGATGCCATCATTTTCAGTGTTCCTACACGTTTTGGAAATATGCCTTCTCAAATGAAGCAATTCTTGGATATTCAAGGCGGTATTTGGGGAGAAGGAAAAACAATTAATAAAGTAGTAAGTGCCATGTCATCAGCGCAAAACCCTCATGGCGGTCAAGAAGCAACCATTTTATCTCTTTACACGAGTATGATGCATTGGGGAGCTATTATTGTCCCTCCAGGTTATTCCGATCAGGCTTTATTTGCAGCTGGTGGTAATCCTTATGGTACAAGTGTTACCGTTGGTCAAGATGGAAAAATGGTGGAAAAAGTAGAGGAAGCTGTTAAACATCAAGCACAGCGTACCATTACTACAGCAGAATGGGTTAAAAAAGGGAATCAATAACCACTTTCACTATGATCTATTACGTAAGGCGCAAGAACCGGGATTTCTCCTGGTTCTTTTTAATGGTTCTGTTAAAGTTTAACATTGATATAATGAACAAGAATAATCTTCATCGTAATGCCAGTAAAGGCAATATCTTCAGCCTGCTCTTACGTCATAATAGTAAACTTACTTGTTTTGACATTAATGCTCAAGTGATTTCCGAAGCTTCATTATTTCTTCCAATTCCAGACTGGTTAATTCCAATATTTCTTCATCTGAATAGTCCCGACCTATCAGCTTTTTGGCAACATTACGTTCCGCTTCTTCGATGCCTTCCATTTTGCCTTCTTCTCGTCCTACTTCTCTCCCGCGCTCCATCCCTTGTTCCATCCCACGTTCCATGCCTTGCTCCATGCCTTGTTCCATGCCTTGCTCCATCCCACGTTCCAATCCTTGTTTTGTAGCTGCTTCTTCAATCTCTCTAATCAATCGGCCAAACGTCGGGGTGTCTCTTAATTTTTCCATTCCCATAATGTTTTTGCCCTCCTTCTCGTTTTGGATGATGGGTAATGATTCGTAAAATTGTTCCTGTAATTCGTCTGGTAGCTTCATGATATAATCAATAAAATACAATAAGGCAGAAAGATACATGGGATGATGCCGATATTTTTCGTAGGCTAGGTCGACCAGTATCTTCTTATGATCAAACTTGGTTTCCTCGCGTTCTTGCTTCTTTTGTTCCTTACTCTTTTTGTGTTCATCTTTTATTTTGATTTTTTTACTGGCATAGATACCGGCAAGCACCACTAATGCGAAGGGGTTCGGCGATTGTTTCAGTTCTTCTTCGTCTTTCCCGTAAAAGTGATAGGTGTTGTAACGATACGTGATTTCCGTGCCATAAAAGGCATCATGAAACTGATCTTCATAGTTTGCTTCGCTGGCATCCGTTAACAGTGCGATGGCATAAATCGGTTCTGTATGGTTTTCGTAGATGCGGTAAAAATATTGAAACATGCGTCGGGCAAATTTTTTATTCCCAACTGCCTGCACTTCAATATGGATATGGACGTATTGATTTTCCCCGTTTTTTAGTGTTACTTTGGCTAGCTTATCCGTATATCTTTTCCCTTTTGCCTGTCTCAAAATATGCGGGAGAAGCTCTGTACCTTCAAAGTCGATGCCTTTGTCAAAATCAATGTCCGGATACAAATCGGGCGCAAAAAAGGCCATAAATGCTTGAAACAGTTCTTGAATAATGTTTTTCCATAGGCCATCATAATCCGGAGGTGTCGAGCGATAATCATGGGTATCTTCTTTTACTGCGGTTAACATTAGTATACCACATCCTTTCGTTAGCATAAATTTGTTTTCATCTTATCGCTTTATGGCGGGCAAGGCAAAACGGTAAAAGTAGATTTTCATGAGGTGTAGAGGGGAGATAATCGGAATAGTGCCTGGCTATTTGATGATTTTTGCTGAGGTGAACACCTTCAAAATGGGATGTTGCTTTTTTTCAAGAAAGTACAGCAGCAGGTATAGAATTTTCCCTTGAATCACACGTGACGTGATGTTTTATACTTAAATTGCAAGATAAACGGAAAGGAGCAGATGTTATGTATTCCATCGGCCAATTATCCAAAAAAACCGGTGTGACCGTTCGTACACTGGATTACTATGACGAGGTCCAATTACTTCAGCCATCTTCTGCAACGGAGGGAGGCCATCGTCTATACGATGACCAGGATGTATTACGGTTACAGCAAATATTAGCCTTGAAATATATGGGTTTTTCGCTGGAACTAATCAAAGAAAACTTGGATAATCCAGCAGCAACGTGGGAGCAATCACTGGAACAACAGTTGGAGATGGTGAAGCAGCAACAGAGGCAGTTACAGGCACTAGAACAAGCGTTAAGGGGAGTGCTGCACTCTGTTCAAATGGAAGATGAGCTTAAATGGCCCCTTATCTTCGACATTATTCACTTGTTTCAACGCGATCAAGATGCCGTTAACCAACTATATCAGAAATATCTAAGTGAACAAGAACAAGAGATGATTATGCAATTACAAGTAGAAAGAGATAAAGACGATATTCAGGAATGGGCTTGTATTATTCGTAATGTACGTGCCATTTCACACGAACACCCTGGGTCGGAAAAGGCACAAAGATTAGCGGAACAGTGGATGAATAAAGTTCATGCGATGTTTGGGGATAATCATCAGTTACAAGAAAAGATGTGGGATGTAATCCGAAATCATTCCGGAGAGGTTGAATTATATCCCATGGATGAAGAGGTAGTGACGTTTATGGAACGAGCTGTTCGTATCATGAATGAGCGAAAAGGGTAATCATAATGACGAGTTCAAGGAGTGGGGGGAGACGATCAAGTGAAGAAAACGGCGCAAAATCAATATAAAAAGAAGTACCACATTGCTTCCGATAAAAGCTTGGCAATAGAAGTGCAAGCACTGACGAAAAGGTATAATCCAGATGTCCTTGCTCTTAATGGTTTGACTTTCTCTATTAACCGAGGGGAGATTTTTGGATTAATAGGCCCAAATGGTGCGGGAAAATCGACTGCAGTAAAAATAATGACCACATTATCACGGCCAAGTCAAGGAAAGATTCGGCTTTATAATATCGATGCTACCCAGTATCCCAAAAAGGCTCGCCATCTATTTGGATACGTAGCTCAACAATCTGGAGTAGATGGAGAGAGTACAGGTCGTGAAAATCTGATGCTGCAAGGACGTTTATATGGATTAAGAGGGCTCAGATTGCGTGAAAGGGTTGGACAATTATTGACACAATTTAATTTGATAGAGGCTGCGGATCGCCTGACAAAGACCTATTCGGGTGGTATGCAGCGCAAACTGGATTTGGCTATGGGACTGATTCATCGTCCACAACTATTGTTTCTCGATGAACCAACGACTGGACTAGATCCAGAAGCACGCACGTCCCTATGGAAGATGATTCATCACTTAGCTGAGGAAGAAGGTTTAACAGTGTTGTTAACCACGCATTATTTGGAAGAAGCGGATCAACTCTGTAACCGCATGGCCATTATCGATCAGGGGAAGGTTGTCAAACAAGGAACAGCGGGAGAGTTAAAAGCAGAATTAAATGGTGACGTCGTACATATGGAGATAACAGAGACAATAACAGAGTCACGAGCGACAACGATTTTACAAGATATTTCGGGCCTAGATGAAATAATCGTTGAGGCATCCACCTTATATGTTCGTACGAATCGCGGTGCGGAACAACTACCCACATTGATCAATGCTATTAAATCAGCAAATATAGAAGTACAGTCAGCAACTATTTCTCGTCCATCGCTAGATGATGTGTATTTACGTCATACCGGGCGAATATTTGCTGAAAATGAGGAGGTATAACCCAAGATGAATATAATGATAGATTCTTGGTATATGATGATGCGCAATCTGCGGCAAATTGCTCGTTCCCCATTTATTATCGCCATCAATCTTATACAGCCAATTCTTTATATGCTTTTGTTCAGTTCGATATTTACCAACGTTGTACAGCTTCCAGGATTTGAAGCAGATGCTTATATTGATTTTCTTAGTCCGGGGATTGTAGTGATGAGTACGCTGACGGCAGGAAGTTATGCTGGCATGGGTATCCTTTCTGATTATAGACAAGGAGTACTGCAGCGTTTTCTTGTTACGCCGATTCACCGTTCATCCATTATCATTGGTTTCCTTTCCCAACATGTTGTCACGTTGATGGTGCAAGCAAGTATGATGATTGGTCTGGCATTTGTTATGGGCGCTCGTTTTGAAGGAGGTCTCAGCGGCATTGCCATCCTTCTTTTATGTAGTGTCTTACTTGGCGTTTCCTTTGGCGCATTATCCATCGCGTTTGCTATTATCATTCGCCAAGAAGAAGGATTAACCTCTATTGTCGCTTTTTCGACGATGCCTCTCTTATTTATCTCAGGCTTGTTTATGCCTTTACAGCTGGTGCCAAACTGGGTACAAACCTTAGCTGGTTTCAACCCAGTAAATTGGGCAATCGAAGCAAGTCGAGGAGCATTAACGATGAGTATTAATGGTAGTATCTGGATTCCTGTCGGATATTTAATTATTTTCACAGTTGTTGCCCTTGGTTTAGCTACTTATGCTTTTTACCGTTATCAGCGTTCTGTATAAAATGGAATGTGATAAGGGTGGTCCTGAAAAAATGGATAGTATGGTCATCACGTATCTAAACCTAACTGTTTTTAATCAGTTAGGTTTTTTCATGCTCTATTAGAAGTTGACAAGCAAAACGGGAACGTCTATACTAAATAAAACCGACCGGTTGGTATTTTTATAGTATAGGAAGTGATTCGTTTATTTAAAAAATAATGCGCAGCACAGGTAATGGTTGAAAATACAGTAATTGTTCGATATTTCAAGGAGACGCGAAAAGATAGAAAGGCGGTTACCATTTTTACAGTACATGATGAAGTTATTGGCAGCGGCGTATGTCGTAATATATAGATTGCAAACGTTATATTAGAGGAGGAATGAACATTGAGTAAATCGTACGTGGTAGAGGTAGAAAATCTGACAAAAACCTTTTCTGGAAAGGAAGTGATCAAGCAGTGTGATATGCATGTGACAGAAGGTACCATCTATGGCTTTTTGGGGGCAAACGGAGCAGGGAAGACGACGGTATTCAAGCTCTTGTCCGGGTTACTGACGCCAACCATGGGTGAAGTATATGTTTTAGGGAAAGAGGTTAGCTCGCAGCGCCATTCGATTTTAGCGAAGATTGGTACATTAATTGAAACACCATTATTTTATGAGCACTTATCCGCAACAGAAAATCTCAAGATACATCTAGCTTATATGGCAAAGGATCATGGGGATATCGCTTCTGTTTTATCCAAAGTTGGACTCCCTCATACAGGAGCTCAGCCTGTTTCGGAATTTTCACTAGGTATGCGGCAGCGCTTAGCAATTGCAAGGGCCATTATTCACCAGCCCAGATTGTTGATCTTAGACGAACCAGTAAACGGGCTGGATCCGGTAGGTATTCGAGAAATGCGAGAGCTCTTTTTGGATCTTGTTATCAACGAACAGATGACCATCCTGATATCCAGTCATATATTAAGTGAAATGGAGCAGGTAGCCGATGAAATTGGTGTGATTGTCGATGGTCAGATCATCGAGGAAGTTCCTTTATCTTCTATCCAACAACAATTTCCCAATGGCTTAGAACCATATTTTTTTGATTTAATGAGTGGGGGTAAGTAACATGGTTGCTTTAATGAAACTGGAATTAAGAAAACATCATATAAACACCTACCTCATTGCGGCTTTGGTTCTTACTATGGTGATGCTGGCTTTTATTTATCTATTTGCTTATGTACCGCAATTTGATCCCAATGATGCCGATTTACACTTGTTTGTTGGTTACCAAAACATTATCTCTTTATTTGGTGTCATCCATATGACAGTCTTTTGTATATTAGCATCCGTTATGTATACACGTTTCGTGATTGACGAATATACAGGAAAACGAGTGATACGTCTTTTTTCGTACCCTGTCAAAAGAGGAAAGGTATTCTTTTCCAAGGTGCTGGTTATTTCGTTATTTACCATGATAACGATGCTGATTAGCAGTATCCTTATTTTCAGTATTTTTGGATTAAGTGAAACGATCTCTCCAATAGTCGATGAAAGGATGACAGTTGCCTTTATCACCAAAGCCATAAAAACTACCATTGTGCTGGCCATTGCTGCTGCAAGCTTAAGTATCATTGCCATGGGGATTGGATTCATCCAGCGATCGGTTCCGACAACTATTATTTCTGCTATTCTGCTTAGCTCTATTTTTTGCAATATCGTCGCTGGGACCTTAAGCACATCAGACACACCGATTATTCTCGCTATGATCTTGGCCATCTTAGGTGGAGTCTTTGTAGTCGGCATGTTAGCAAAGAAAATTAATCAAATGGAGGCCGGATAACCATGGAAGAAAAAATCGAAAACAATATAGACAATGCTTTAGGCGTGATCGCTCCTCAGCTTACAATATTTAGTATGATAATAGGTATGGTGCTGATTGTCTTAGGTATGATATTCTGCTTGAAAAAATCATCCAAAAAACACTTGAAAACAACCTGGATCCTATGTATCGGTATTGGTATTCTTGCCATCATCAGCAATTTAATGCAGCTATGATCATTTGCATGTGACGAAGGAGTGTTATTTTGAAGGAAAAGAATAATCGCAATAGAATATGGAGTAACTTTAATTTTGTTGTCCTGTTAATAGGGCGGTGTCTTTCCAATATCGGCAGCAGCTTGTATGCAGTTGCCGCCATGTGGCTAGTGTATGAATTAGGTGGTTCTAGTTTTTATACAGGGCTGGCACTTTTTCTCACCCAGGCACCTGCACTTTTGCAAGTGATACTTGGCCCTGTGATCGATCAATTCCACATAAAAAAATTGTTGGTTTATACGCAAATGTTACAAGTATTACTTCTGCTTGTCATTCCTATGGCGGATCTGTTTGGATTTTTAACGATTACGGCCGTGCTCATCATCATGCCGATGATTGCTTTATGCAATCAATTTCTGTACCCAGCTCAATTATCGCTCCTGCCAAAAATTCTAAAGAAAGACCAGCTAACAAAAGGAAATTCCCTTTTTGCGGTTGCGTATCAAGGAACGGAGGCGCTCTTTGATGCCATTGCTGGTTTACTGCTGGTCTTGATCGGAGCTGTTACCATCTTGTATATTAACAGTTTTATGTTTATATTATCGGGACTTATGTTTTTAGCTCTTCGTTTTCCTTTTACATCACTTTCTAGAACGTCAGATTCTCAAAAGAAGACGATAAAAGAGCTGGTCTCAGGCTATTACATTCAATTAAAGGAAGGCATACAAACGCTCTTGCATCCATTTTTTATGTGGCTGCTCGGAGGTGTTCTATTTGTAAATTTGGCAGGCTCTGCAATGTTTGCCATTCTTCCTGCATTTAGTGCTGCACAAGGCGGAGCTTCCTACTATGGATTCTTTTTGTCTGCAGCGGGGATCGGAATGATTGCAGGTGCAGGACTTGTATCCGTCTTCCAACTTCAGAAAGTTCGAGTCGGGAGATTATATACGATAATCATAGCTCTAAAAGGAATTTGCATGATTATCCTTGCCTTCATTACTACTCCTTGGATGTCTATTATATTGTTTGGTTTAGCTTGGCTTCCAGCAGGGATTATAAATGTCACGTCACAAGTGATTATTCAGTCTTCTATCTCGGAAGATAAATTAGGTCGTGTGATGGCAGCGGTATTAGGTATATCTGCAGGTATTGCACCGATAGGCGCTTTGCTTGGCGGCGCTATAGGAGCTATTACATCAAGTGTGTTCATTATTCTTGTAGGAGGTATATGGATGTTTAGCGTAGGTGTGATTTGGCGATTTAGTAAAACGATGCGAAATGTTCCTGCGATAGAAGAACTAACGCCGGACTCATGGAGCATAAGATAATGTTTCACCTACATAAGTGAGGGTGTCTTATTTTCAAACGAGGTACTATCAGGAAATAAAGCGAGCAAAGACTTGTTTGTCACACGTTTTTGTGCTTTTATCCCAAACCAAATCGCAACAAAAAAAGAGCATTTTTTGACTTCTACATATATTCATTATATAATACTCAACATTAAGTAAAGGATGTGATGTTGATGACAAGGTTGCTGGTTCTCTGCATGTTGGACATAAAGCCAATGTCTGGTTATGATATTCAACAGGCATTGCGAATGACTGACGCAGAAAGGTGGGGCGGTGTACTCATTGGTTCGATTTATCATGCACTTAAAAAATTAGAGAAAGACGGCTATATTATGATAGACCGGGTGGAGCAAACAGGTCACCGGCAAAAATTCACCTATCGAATCACAGAAAAGGGTAAAGAGCACCTTCAAGAGTTGATTCGTGATGCATTAACCAATCCTTCTATCTCCTATCCGTCGTCTTTATATGCAGGCATCTCTTTTTTTGATAAGTTACCTGTTGAAGAAGCGCGACAAGCATTGGAACAACAACAAATCCATTTGGAAAAAGAATATACAAGTGTTCAAATGGGATGGGAGGAAAAGCGTGAAGCCACGGAAGGTGCGATTCCTCCTATGGTACAATTGGTTTTTGATCATATGTTCGCCACTATTAGGCAGCAACAGGATTTCGTTGAAAAAGCTTTGGCCTATTTGCAATCAGACGATTCGTCATTCTCTCTCTAAGTGGGGCGGTCTCTGAGTGATTCAGTTTACCAATCAAACTATGTTGCATCGGACTGATGGTATTAGTGTATATGCTATTTTTTGCCGGAATGACGTGGTTAAAAGGCAGAGCCAATGAAAAGTTATAAGATATGGAAAGCATCTATGATGGATAGATGCTTTTTGTTTGGTATGAATAAAAGAGCAAGTTGATCATTCTGTAAAGGTTGCAAGGTTTTCTAATGTGGAGTTTAAACCAACATCATGGTCTTCCTTTGTCACTCCTTCCGGTACATTCTCACAAACAACCGTAACTTTTGTACCATTTGAAACAGGTTCCAATACCCAGCTTTGGATCATTTCACCTGAAAAGGCTGGATCATCCGAAGCAAATAGGATCGCTTGCACAATCCGTTTATTCGGAACTAGTTCTAAAAACTTACCTTGTATGGCATCTGTGTTTTCCGATGACTTACCATGTATAGAGGTAGCCTCTTCATAAGTAAGAGTTATGTTGAAAAATCCTCCCTCTACAGGATCAAACTTGCCGATAGTACCTGTCATACCCTGTGGAGGAAGCCATGAGATCAGCGCCTCCGGATTTAGAAAGGCCTGATAAATAGTTTGGATAGATGAATGAATGACTCTGGAAGCAGAATCTGTTCTTCTATTACGCATCATATTCACTCCCTTCTAGAGTTGGTCCATTCTAAGTATAGCAAATAGTGAATGTCTAGATTTCTTTTCGATTGCTAAAACTTAAGGAAATTAGTTATCGACTAGACGAATGAGCCTTTTATACGTTTTGTTTTTGTGTGTTCAAAAGACAACGCCTTATTAGTTTCCGGCTCTTATACTCATCCATCAAATGCGTAATAGGAGGCTTACCTATTAACGGGTCCAAAAGAGAAATTGCTTTATGGGATATTGGAGTGGGCCTGGCTACTATGGTGACACAGATTTAAAAAACATCCAATATGCTCAAATACTTGCTTTTTTGGCGACTGTATGAGGTGGCTTATTGGGTGCCCATCACTTGATCGCCACTTTAACTTATTCGGCTAATACTTCCTTACATTGGCTTGGAGCGATAGAAGTGCTCGGAATCGGAAACTTACTTGGTTTGTTCGCTCTTTATCAATCTTCGTTTTTTCATAACCTATTTCAACGATCGGATACTTAGTTCACCGAACGGTCAGGAATATCTTTCTGGTTTTGATTGGACAAACGCAATAAGGAATTTAGTTGATACCGTACATTTGCCTTTCCCCTTTGGCCTGTAGTTACATTTACTATGTTAAGGAAAGAAATGGGGTGCATACAAATGCGTTATCAACTAGAAAAATATGTCGATCCACTTCCAAGAATGAAGCGTCTCCAACCGATGAAAAAAACGAAGGACGGCGTTCATTATGAGATGACGATGAAGCCATTCAAGAGTAAGTTGCATCGTGATTTACCAGCTACCTCTTTATGGGGATATAACGGACAATTTCCTGGGCCGATAATAGAAGCAAATCGTGATGAACCTGTTCACGTCACCTGGCTTAATCAATTGCCAAATAAACATCTTCTGCCGGTCGATGTATCCATTCATGGACTCAACCAGCTTCCTGCTGTACGCACGGTCGTACATTTACATGGAATAGAAACTAAACCAGACAGTGATGGTCATCCAGAAGCATGGTACACCAATGGTTTTCGCGAAATAGGGCCTAATTTTTCCAGAAAAACGTTCACGTATCCGAATCATCAGCGCAGCAGCCTCTTATGGTACCATGATCATGCGATGGGCATTACACGATTGAATGTGTATGCAGGGCTAGCTGGAATGTATATTCTTCGAGATAAGCAAGAGAAAGAATTAAACCTGCCAAGCGGTGAATATGAGGTTCCTCTTATGATTACAGACAAAAGCTTTCAGGAAGATGGGTCGTTATTTTACCCATCACAGCCTGATGGAGCAGCAGCAAGTTTGCCCAACCCATCTATTCTACCCGCCTTCAATGGTGATACGATATTAGTGAATGGAAAGGTATGGCCATACTTGGAGGTGGAACCTAGAAAATATCGTTTTCGAATGTTGAATGCTTCCAATACAAGGTCTTATCGACTACAGCTTGATCCCAATATAGGCCTCCAGCAAATTGGCTCTGATGGGGGATTACTCAGAAATGCGGTAGGGATGGAAGAAATCCATTTTCATCCCGCCGAACGAATCGATGTCATTATTGATTTCTCGCAAGCAGGGGGCAGGTCCATTTTGTTGAAAAATAACTTAGGGCAAGACGCAGATCCAAAAGATGACACCAGTCATATCATGCAATTTCGTGTTACAAAGGGATTAAAAAATAAAGATCAAAGTCTCTTGCCTGCAGATCTATCTACTATTCCTTCGTTAAAACAAAATAATATTTCTACCATTCGCTATTTAAAATTAGTGGGGTCATCAGACCAATTTGGTCGCCCTTTATTGCTGCTAAACAATAAGCATTGGCATGATCCCGTTACCGAAAAACCAAAGCTAGGGGCAACGGAGGTTTGGGCTTTTACCAATACCACCAATTTTTCTCATCCGATTCACATCCATCTAATACAATTTCAAATATTGGATCATCAGCCATTTGACCTTGAACGATATAATGCAGACGGTCACATCACCTTTACAGGCCCACCTAAAGCACCAGCCGCCAATCAGCGCGGGTGGAAAGATACATTGGAGGTTCCTGCCGCCAATATTACCAGAGTCATTGCAAAGTTTGCACCATATAGCGGGGAATTCGTCTGGCACTGTCATATTTTAGAACATGAAGATTATGATATGATGCGTCCTTATATAGTGGAAGACGACGAACAGTAGCCCTGATGGAGATCAACTAGAATGGTTTCGGATTGCTTGGTAACGTAGAACGGAATAATAACGATAAAAGGGGCATCCACATTTCGTTGCTTCTTTTATCGTTTTATTATAAATAGCCGCCATCTATTCGAACAGATGAATAAAACCTTTCTATATGGATGATGTATTAAAAAACACAATTTAGTCATGCGGTACATGATTTGCATGATCGTTAATCAAGTAAATAGAATAGAAGTTTACAAATTTAAAAGTAGGGTAGATAGTAATTACATAATAGAGAGGGAGGCGTTATTATCAAGTATACTTCTTTAATCATCCTTACGTTGGTCGGGTTCGTACTCTTCGCAGGGACAGTAGCGGCCGAGAAGCATTATGAAGTACAATCAGGAGATACGGTATACCGTATTGCGCAGGACTATCAAGTAGATGTAAATACAATCATTGCCGCCAATTCATCTATAGCAGATACTGCTTCTATTGTACCCGGGCAAACATTAAACATCCCAGATGAAACGGGAACACCTTTTACCGTTACAGCTTATACGGCTGGACCCGAATCTACAGGAAAAGAACCCGGTGATCCCGCTTATGGTATCACAGCGTCTGGTGAAGTGGTAGAAGAAGGAAGGACCATTGCGTGCCCGTCATCTCTTTCTTTTGGTACGAAGATACATATTCCCGAGTTAAATGAAACGTATGTGTGTGAAGACCGGGGGAGTGCGATTACAAATGGCCATTTAGATATTTATATAGAAGACTTAGACGAGGCATTGGAATTTGGTGTACAACAATTGCAAGCGAAAGTGTGGACCTATTAAGCCGAAGAGAAAGATGGAGGAATTTAACACAACAAGCAGTCGATCTATAGAATGTATGTAGGTTGGGTGCTTTCTTTTTTTGCGAATGGTAGGATGAAGCTTCATTATAAAAAAAGTGCCCGCTGGATAAGTAAGCAGACACTTACAAGAATCGTTCAACATAGCAGGGATCAAAATGAATGATTTCAATCACTTCTACACTTAATAAAAAGAAGGTTTGGACCAATTAGTATTTGGTTCCACTACACCTAAACTGTTGTTTCGATATTTTTCCGGGTCCGAAAGAATATCCATAATCAATCGCACAACGGCTTCGCGCGTCACTTGTGCACCGGTAAAGGGTTCCCCCTTTTGAGAAATTTCATAGTTTTCGTTTCCTTTTTGATTGTATAACCAGGTTAGTCTTAAGAGCGTATAATGCAGTCCTGAAGTTTCCACTATTCTAGCAGATTCTTTATGACGATTAACAGCCCTTTGACCAACCATTCGAACATTCCATTTACCAAATTCACCTACTACTTCATCGTAAATACCTAGCACACTTGCGCAAATAATCCAGGATTTCTTCTCCTGTTTCATTACTTCTATAATGTTTTGAGTTGGTTCTGGATAAGTCATATCATTCAAGAAAACCAAATCAACATCTTGCATGGCTTGTGCCAAAGTCGCTGTATCCTCGAAATCTCCTGAGACAATTTTCTCTCTGTAGGGTTCCTGGATATGCAAGCGCCGAACAGCATTACGTGCATATAGAATCAGTTGATGGTCTGTTTCAGCCAACAGTCTTTCCGTCAGCATGCGGCCAATTTGTCCTGCAGCTCCTAAAATTAATATTTTCATTGGTTAAAGACTCCTTTCATTTCCTGCATCCGTATACGTATGTCAAAAATGCTTTCTGAATCCGAAGATACAGAAAGCATAGTGACAGACTATTGGATATAACAGGATTAATTTTTTACTTTATAACGTAACCAAACCGTGCCATCTTCCTTACTTTCCACATGATCTAAGTCAAACGAAACAGGGGTATCCGTTGACAATCCCTCTTTTGTTTCAAATAGAGAGGCAGCGGAAGCAGAACCATCAGCAAACGGGGCCATAACAACACTCACTTCATCACATAATCCAGCTTGTACAAAAGACCAGTTAAGCACAGCACCGCCACCAAGCATCAAGGTTTCAATATGGAATAAATCACTTAGCTTTTCCATGAGAACTTCGTAATCGAGTGCGTCCTTTCCTGCAATAACATAAGAAATATTTAACTTTCGCAACATCGCTTTGTATTCATTACTTGCTTTTTCTGTTAGTACCTCAATGACATGCGCTTTCGTGTCTCGATACTTTAACGTATTATTGTCCCAAGCAAGCTTTCCAGATGGATCTACGGAAACATAATATTTTGGTAAATCTGTTTCAACGATGAAATCACCCTCTGGTACAGGAGCGGCGCTCTTGTCTACATCAGGTTCTTTATATTTAGTAAAGGCCTCGTCTGTTGTGGTACGTCCAGAAAGCCAAGCTTGCATATCATAGTGTGAGTCTTCTCCAAAGGCAACATTATAAAAGAAATCAGCACTTGACTTTCTTTCCGGTAATGCCTTATGTGTTCCATCAATTTTTCCGTCAATGGACACAATCATATGGCAAAAGATATAAGGTTTCTTCATTTTGAAAAACTCCTTTTTCCTTTATTTCTTTTTAATATAAAGGATAGAGTGCACTCTATGTCAACTAGAAAGCCTTAGCTAACATTTTATATACGAATCACTTGACCTAGAGTTCACTCTAATCGGTAAACTTTATTATCAAGTGGTAGTACCGATATTTTACACAACGTTTCTAATAGTCATGGAATGATTCAAAGGAAGATATTGACCATTCATTTTATAGGGAGGATTTATATTGAAGACTTTATTGTATGTAAATATTCGAAATTACAAAGTAGAGCGGTTGAAACCTATTTATACGGCAAAAAAAATGGGGTATAGAATCGCTTTACTGGCAGATGTTGATCCAGGATTAGATGAAGGACTGATTGATGATTTAATCTTAGTTAACACGTATGACATGAAAGCTTCGGTTAAAGCAAGTGTTATCTATGCGAAAAAACATGCAGTGGCCGGTGTACTAACTTGGTCGGAAAAAGATGTGGAACTAGTAGCAAAGATTGGGGCTGAATTAAGGCTGCCTACCATTAGTACAGAAGCAGCTAAAAGGGCAAGAAATAAATATTTCATGCGAGATGCATTAAGAGAGGTGGAAGGGATTTGTCCAAAATTCAAGCGAGTCTTGTCGTTGGATGATTGGAAGCAAGCGGTTGATGAAATTGGTACACCAGGAATTTTTAAACCAGTCGGGGCAGCGGGAAGTAAAGGGATTTTTAAAATTGAGGCCGATACGGATATTCATGAAGCGTATGAAGTAATGATTAACTCCACTTCTCCGGATGACGATAAAATTTATACCTACTACCCTAATGAATATATTTACGAAGAGTATTTGGATGGCGCCGAAGTATCTGTTGATGGCGTGGTGCAGGATCATAACGTATATATTACCGGGGTGGCTGATAATTTAGTTTCGGAAGAATATTCTTTAGACTATATGGAGATTTTCCCATCTGAGAAGGATGAGGCGACCGTTAACGAGATAAAGAAAAGCGCGGAAACGGTTGTGAAAACACTGGGATTTAACCATTGTTCTTTTCATTTGGAAGGCAGGGTGACTACAGATGGCTTCAAATTGATTGAAGTGGCAGCTCGACCGGCTGGTGGGTTCATTGCTTCTCATGTTATGGAGAATGCTTCAGGTATTTCTTATTTAGAGTTCATTATTAAGGTTGCAGTTGGGGAAAGTATTAAAGACAGCTGGCCAGACTTTGATACAATCAGCACCCATAGTGTATGTCATTATGAAGTATTAGCTGATCAGGAAGGTGTTGTTACAGATATACGTGGCTTGGATGATGTCATGGAAGATGAGGATGTTATCTTGATTATTCCTGTAAGACAAATCAATGAGGAAGTGGTCCTGCCTCCTGAAGATTTTGAATCAAGCTACTTGGCAACAGCGATTATTAGAGGAAAAGGGTACGAAGAAGTGAAGAAAAAAATAGATAGATTAGAAAGCAAATTAGAGTACAAGATAAATGAACAATGACGGATGATTTGAAGGAGAAATAGTAAGGAGAGTCGCACAATGCAATGCTTAAGAAAAGTGTTGGTGTAGGTGATCACTCTTGGACCTTTCATTAGATGGTGACAGCAGTCAACTGTGGGGCTTTGATTAAGAACTTCCCAGTGTCAGGTGCTTGTTCTTAACCAAGTCATGCGTTAATATATGATTTCTTTATTGGACTTCTAATGTATCTTTTAATAGTATTATTTATTAATAGAATATTGCAAATAACAATTCTACATTTGGAGGAGGATATGTAATGGAATATGTAAAGTTCGGAAATACCGGTTTAGATGTATCACGTATCTGTTTAGGAGCAATGGGGTTTGGAGACCCTGATAAATGGATTCATAAATGGGTGTTAAATGAGGAAAAGAGTCGCCCTGTCATTAAGAAAGCAATTGATTTAGGCATTAATTTCTTTGATACAGCTAATATTTATTCCATGGGAGAAAGCGAAAAAATTCTTGGTCGGGCGTTGAAAGATTATGCCAAACGAGACGATATCGTTCTTGCAACCAAGGTTTACATGTCGATGCGTCCTAATCAACCGAATAGCAGAGGTTTATCCCGAAAAGCCATTATGACAGAGATAGATCATAGTTTAGAACGATTGGGAACAGATTATGTCGATCTGTATATTACTCATCGTTGGGATTATGATACACCAATTGAAGAAACGATGGAAGCTCTTCATGACGTAGTGAAATCAGGAAAGGCACGCTATATTGGGGCTAGCGCCATGTATGCTTGGCAGTTTCAAAAAGCGCAACGAGTGGCGGAGCGTAATGGATGGACAAAATTTGCATCGATGCAAAACCATTATAATTTGATCTATCGGGAAGAAGAACGAGAAATGATTCCTTTCTGCCAGGATGAAAAAATAGCATTAACGCCTTATAGCCCGCTTGCTTCTGGTCGATTAACTCGTGACTGGTCAGACACGACCTTCCGCTCTGAAACAGATGAGGTTCAGCAATCCAAGTATGATGCAATGATGGAATCAGATTCTGGGATCGTAGAACGCGTAAAGGAGCTTGCAAATAGGCACCAAACGACTAGAGATAAAATTGCCTTAGCGTGGCTTCTTCATCAGGATCAGGTGGTTTCTCCTATCATTGGCGCTCAAAAAGAAAGTCATATTGAAAGTTCTGTAGCTGCGCTGGACATTCAGTTAACACCGGAGGAGTTAGCATATTTGGAAGAATTGTATATTCCTCATCCCGTAGTTGGAGCTCTTTGAAAACTCCAAAATCACAGCTGAAACTTTTTAAGTAAAGGAATACGATAACAAGCACCCAAAACGAGTGTTTATAAATCGCTAGTTTTGGGTGCTTGTTTGTAAATAATATACTCAATTTTTATGATGAATCTGATGACGTTAACGATTGGTTACAATGTAATGATAGTAATGGACCTCACACTAGTTTATGAAACGTCTGCACACCAAAGCTCGATTTCTATTTTCAATTCAGGCCATCCTAATGCAGTAATATAGGCAACGGTCATGGAAGGGTAGGCTGTTTCGAATAGCTTATCCCATTCGGTGTAAAAATGATCCCAGTCTATTTCCTCGGTTGCCCAAATGTTCACTTTTATTACGTTGTCCTCCGTCAAACCTTCGGAGGCCAGCACCTTACTCATGTTGACAAACGTATAGCTCACCTGTTCGTTTAAATGGGAGGGAATATGAGCCTCTTCATCTATTCCGACCTGACCTGATGTCACGACCAAACCAGCACCTTTGGGTACCCTTGTAACATGGCTGTAGTTACCTACCGGTTTAGGCATAAAGGTTGGATTGCTTCTCGTAATTTTTTGCATAGTATTTACCTCACTTATTATTATTTCTGCTGAAAGAAGACAGACTCCACCAATTTGTTGAAATCTAAAAGAAAACAGCAGTAGAGTATCCATAGCCCATCGATAAAAATAGCAGTATTTTTTTCTTCATGACTAGAACACTCCTTTCCCTCCGTCTGTGAAGTAATCTATTTACGTTTCTTAACCATTCCATCAAGATAGATCGATTAAATCAAATATAATTCTAACAAACCGCAACATTCCTGTCCAACGCAGTATCGATCAAAGTAGCACGCTGCCTAATGATATCATAAGAAGATTTGTTGTGAAGGCCCGAGCTTATTCTTTACGTGCACCCTGTTAAAAAGCATCATATTAGATGCAATAGTAGGATAAACTCTGTACAATCATAATAAAAAAGGTTGATAAAATGAAACTATTTATCGTAGAAGATGATTCCGTCATTGCTCAAAAGATGAAAGAACATGTAGAAAAATGGGGATACGAAGGTACGGTGACAGAGGATTTTCAGCATGTCCTCTCCGAATTCATTGCCTTAGATCCGCAACTAGTACTTATGGATATTTCGCTTCCTTTTTTCAATGGCTATTACTGGTGTGGCGAAATACGCAAGGTATCCAAAGTACCGATTATTTTCATTTCTTCCGCTGTAGATAATTTGAACATTGTCAGGGCGGTTGAAATGGGAGCGGATGACTACATTACTAAACCATTTGATTTGGAGGTGTTGATGGCAAAGATTCAAGCGATTCTCCGCCGGACATATGACTTTAGTGGAGATAGTCATTTAATGGAACATCAAGGGTTAATTTTTAATGTGAATAATTTTACGATTTCCTTTGCGGATAAAACAGAAGAATTAACCAAGAATGAAGCAAAAATATTTCAAAAACTATTAGAAAATAGAGGGAAAATTATCAAACGGGATGCGTTAATGATGGCTCTGTGGGAGTCTGACAGTTTTGTCGATGATAGCGCATTATATACCAATATCAATCGATTGAGAAAGAAATTGCATCACATGGGGTTGGAGCATTATATTACGACAAAAAAAGGGGAAGGGTATATCATTGAGAGTTAACATGAAAATCTTATTAACCTATATAAATGATTATAAACGACCGATTGGTTTATGGCTATTGTTTGGTTTAATCCATGTTCTCACCAGCTTTTTATATCAACTGCCGATGGAACGTTCTATGTTATGGCTGGTGGTGTGTGGCTTTATTGGAATGATTGCGGGGTGTTTCCATTTCTATAACTATTACACGAAACATAAGGAATTGGAAGTTCTCCCTAGACAACCACATCTGGATATAGAGCAATTACCGAAGCCGGAAAACGTAATAGAGGCTGACTACCAGGCAATACTAAAAGAATTAACGACTGCACTTTCTCAGCTTGAACATACGAAAGCGCAAAACGAACAGGAAATATTAGACTATTTTACGATGTGGGTACACCAAATAAAGGTACCAATTTCCGCGCTTCATTTAATTCTCCAAGAAGAAGACAGGGAAGTTTCTGCTGAAATGAGGGATCAGTTATTCAAAGTGGAACAATATGTGGAACTCCTCCTACAGTATGTACGGTTAGGCAGTTCATCTACTGATTATCAGTTCCATAAGATAGACTTGGATACAATGATTCGAGACACACTCAAGAAGTATGCCTCCCTCTTTATTCGAAAAAGACTGCCTGTCCGTTATGATGGGGTAGATCAACGTGTGATCACGGATTCAAAATGGTTGGGCTTTGTATTAGAACAACTATTATCTAATGCCTTGAAATACACCAATAAAGGAGTTATTTCAATTTATTGGGAAGAACATGCAATAGTGATAGAGGATACTGGCATCGGGATTCGTCCAGAAGATATACCGCGTGTAGGCGAAAAGAATTTCACCGGTTTTACCGGCCGCCAGCATAAAAGTGCCAGTGGTATTGGACTTCATCTTTCCAAGCAAATTCTAGCGAAACTCGGGCATAAGATCGAAATAGAATCAGAAGTGGATAAAGGTACGAAGGTTTCCATTCTGTTTGATCCTGGGCAAATAACAATCGAATAGCTATCTAACAAAAACGTTAGAAACAAAGGAGAAATGTCAGATCGAACGGTAGAATGGCATTTCTCTTTTTTGCTATCGTATAAGTAGCAACAAGATAGTTGCTCAAAGAAAGGAGACTAGTATGACACTGTTACAAGTTCAACATTTAGGAAAAGTTTATACAACAAGATTTGGAGGGAATCAAGTAGAGGCATTATCTGATGTTTCATTCAGCGTTGATTCCGGGGATTATATCGCTATTATGGGTGAATCGGGTTCTGGTAAAACAACGCTATTAAATATTCTTGCGGCATTGGATAAACCAACACGAGGCAATGTAATATTAAATCGAAAAAATATGGTGCACATACCCGAAAACGAAATTTCTGCATTTCGGCGTAATCATTTGGGATTTGTCTTTCAGGATTTTAACCTGTTAGATACGTTTTCCATTCAAGATAATATCTTTGTTCCCTTGGTGCTAGCTGGAAAAAAGCATAAAGAAATGGAACAAAAACTAATGCCGATAGCAAAGAAACTTGGTATTGAGAATATCTTAGCCAAATTTCCCTATGAGATATCTGGCGGTCAGAAGCAAAGAGCAGCTGTTGCCAGAGCATTAATTGCGAATCCGGAATTAATCTTGGCAGATGAGCCAACTGGTGCACTGGATTCAAAATCTTCTGATGACTTATTGGAACAATTCGAACAAATTAATGCGGAAGGTCAGACGATTCTCATGGTAACTCATAGCATTCGAGCTGCCAGCCATGCCAAACGAGTATTGTTTATCAAAGACGGCAATGTATTTCATGAGTTGTATAAAGGGGAGACATCAAATGAGGAAATGTTCCAAAAAATCTCTCATACGTTAACAATGTTAGCTACGGGGGAGGATAGCAATGCGTAATGGCTTTTATTTGAAAATGGCGGCAGACAGTATTCGCAAAAATAGCAAAATGTATTTACCTTTTATCATTTCTTGTATTAGTACGATCATGATGACGTATATTATCCAGGCATTATCCACCAACCCGGGACTTGCGGATATTCCAGGCGGAGCTAACTTACAAACTATTTTGTCCATGGGATATTTTGTCTTGCTTATCTTTTCCACTATTTTTCTTTTTTATATGAATAGTTTTTTAATGAAAGATAGGAAAAGGGAATTTGGCGTCTACAACATTTTGGGTATGGATAAAAAGCATATCACGAAAATGCTTGCTTACGAAACATTTTATATTGGTGTATGCAGTATGATCGTAGGGTTAATTGCCGGCACAATCCTGAATAAAGTATGCGTACTATTGATTCGCCAAATGATGGGGGCGAATGTAGCGCTTGGATTTGAATTTTCTTCTGGAGCCGTTATATGGACACTAAGCTTCTTTACCATCATTTTTCTAATGATTTTAATGGGGAATGTCTATCAAATTCGCTTAGCTCATCCGATAGATCTGCTGAAAAGCGGAAATGTTGGAGAAAAAGAGCCGAAAACCAAAATTTTTCTTTCCATTCTCGGTGTACTACTAACGGGTTGGGGATATTATATTGCGTTAACCTTACAATCTCCCATTCAAGGCATGCCTTATGTCTTGCTAGCAGCAGTCGTAATTATTGCAGGTACTTACCTCTTATTTACGACGGGAAGTATTGCCGTACTCAAAATCTTAAAAAACAATAAAAATTATTATTATCAGACCAACCATTTTATTCCGGTTTCCGGTATGATCTATCGGATGAAAAAGAATGCGGTAGGGCTTGGAAACATTACGGTTTTATCTGTGGGTGTTATTTTATTACTTTCGATTGCTGTTTCCTTATATATTATATCGGAGGGGGATGGCGATTCACAATATTCTGGCAATGTCATTTCAGAGGTAAGGTTATCAGAAGATGTAGCGGACACGGGGGAAGAAATAAAAGCAGATCTCAATGAACTCATTGATCAAACCGCTACGGAAACGAATCAAACAGTTACCGGGTCATCCACTAATCTCTATCTTACTTTTCAGACGATAGCTACAGACGATGGTTTTGAAGTCACCAAAGATGCTTATTCGATGTTAGGGAATCAGCGTACAGTCGGTTTATATTTCACGGATCAGGATAATTACAATCAGTTAACAGGCGATCATATATCGCTTGATGAAAATGAAGTGTATATACATGGGACGAATGATGAATATCCAAACGAAACTCTTTCACTGATGGATTATCAATTTACTGCCAATGTCATGGGAAATATGGAAGAGTTCTCAATGGGCAGTGAAACGACAAGTGCCATTGGGGCTACCTATTATATCATTGTCGAAAATGTAGCTGTTCTTCGACAAATTGACCAGCAGCAACAAGAAATATTGGAGGAATATGCTGCGGGCACGAATGTGTCTACACAAATCCATTTAGAACAAGGGATCAATGAGCAACAAGAAATAGCATTTGGCGACCAGCTGCGATCTAACATGGAACAAGCAGGTATGGACATTGTTGTCGTAGATACCAGAACAGAAGCAGCGAGTGATCTACAAGCTCTCCGAAGTGGTGTGTTGTTTATCGTCTTGAATTTAGCGATCTTACTGTTGTTAATGACGGTACTGATTATTTACTATAAACAGACATCGGAGGCGTATGATGATCAAGAGCGCTTTTCCATCTTACAAAAAATTGGTCTGAATCAATCAGAAATTAAAAAAGCAATCAAATCTCAGATTTTGACTGTGTTTTTCTTACCTGTGATCGTAACAGGAATCCATATTTTAGCACTTTATCTTCTGATGAGAAAATTGATGATTCTAGTGATGATCAATCAAGTGAATTTATTTCCCGTTGGTCTGCTTCTCGCTTTTTTGGTTTTCTTGATTGCTTATGTGATTGTTTACCGGATAACGGCTCGGGTTTATTACAAGATAGTTCAATAAATGATGTCATAAGAGGGGGGTGATGCTGTATGCATTTGAGTCTATTCGAGTTACTGCTTATTTTTGTTGGCGGGATGGTTATTTTAGGGGTTCAATTTTTCTTATCGACTAGAAAGAATCGATTAATGGGGCTTCTTTTCCCGCTAGTATCTTTGGGCTACTTCCTATATATGTTTTTACAATCAGATATCTTTGCTGATATGTCCTTCGGTATGAAAACGTATATGCTAATTGCTCAAAATATCCCAACACTTCTTTTGCTGGGGATTTACTTTGCCTCCCGTTACCGTATGAATAAGCGAAGGGAGGGGTAACGGAGTATTCAATGTCATTTCCATGATAAAGAACCGGACTGTTTTTTGTCCGGTTTTCCTTATGATTCAAAGAGATCAGCGTGGTAAAACAATACGACACTCTGTTCCGATATTTGGCTTGCTTTTGATCGTAATATCTCCATGATGAGCCAAGATAATTTGTTTGGCAATGGCCATTCCCAGGCCAGTTCCCGCATTACCCTCGGCAGAATTAGTTCCCCGGAAATAGCGATCAAATAAACGGTCGACAGTTTCTTGACTCATGCCAATTCCATCATCCTGTATGGTAATATGAATGCTGTCTGTTGTTTGCTGTAGTTTGATTCGGACGCTAGTGTTAGCTGGATTATGCTTGCTGTTTAGCATCTGGCATTTTCTCCATTTGCTTCACAATTCCTTTAATAAAAGATACCAAATAATGGTTGACTTTTACTGCTGAAGTTTAATATAATGATTTCGAATCGTAATAATTACGATTTAATGAATGTCTGTAGATTATGATGGTTTCAACCGTAACTGTAGTGTACGGAGAAAGGAAGAGGAAACTTGGCAGTAATCAACACACAAACAGAAGAAACATGGAGGTATCACAGCCTTCATGGTCTGAGTTAGGATCTCAACGGATTATCTTTTCAGCTATTTCATGCATGGAGTTAGAAAAATGGGAAGAAACAAAGAAGGATTTATCCATTCTTGAACACATTCGGATAATCGTGTTCATTTCTTTGAAAACACAGCAACAACGTTTCATAAAAGGAAAGAAAACAATAAAATTTATAGAAGTGAGGGAAAAAAGATGAGCTTTCTACAATCTAAAAAAATACCTGTTACCATTTTGACTGGTTACCTAGGGGCAGGAAAAACTACGCTGTTAATATGAACAATCATTCTATGGTGCGCTGCTTTCCTGGAAACCTATCACTAGGTAAGTGTGTTTTCAATGATTAGAAATGCAAAAGAAATAGGAAAATAATAAAAGAAGAAGGAGAAATAATAGGCTAAGCAGTCATTTTTATAATGTTTGGGGGTAAATGATAATGACAACATGGGATTTAAATAATATGGAGCATCACCTCCTTATTTGTAATGGGAGCACTTGTAATAAGAAGGGGGCTGAGGAACTAACACAAGCCATTCGAAAAGAAATTACAGATCGTGATCTAGATGATATTATTCATACAACACGGACAAAGTGCAATGGTAGATGTCTTGATAAGTGTGTGGTGATCGACTATCCGAAAGGGACATGGTACAAGGATCTGCAACCAAAAGATACGACACCCTTTATTCAGTCTCTTCTTATCAATGAAGATTACACAAAAAAAGTGAGCCATACCTTTGGCGACCAAAGTTTGGAACGTGTGGAAGGGATTTATGCAGAAATCTCGAAAGATAAAGAAAGAGTACGTAGAGTATCGAAGTGACAGAACATTCGTATTACTAGAAAACAAATATCAGATACGATAGTGATAAGAGCTATCAGGACATCACCCACCATAAAGGAGACAGTGAAAAGGGATAACGTCCAATCTTTTCCGTGTTTTTCTAATAAGAGGGGGGAGCTTACAATGCTTGATAACATATATCGCAAAGTGATTATGGATCACTATAAATATAAGAGAAATTTTGAGGAATTAGAAGGAGAAAATATCGTAAAAGTACATTATAAGAATCCGACGTGCGGTGATGTGATGTCTTTATTTTTAGATGTGGATTCGGATAAAGTAAGAAAAGCTGCTTTTCTTGGTGAAGGATGCAGTATTAGTATGGCTTCTGCGTCCATGATGACCGAATTGATCGAAAATAAATCATTAAAAGAGATTGCTATACTAAGAGATAAAATGGAAGATTTAATTCGTCATGCTAAAGCATCAGGTAATGAAGAATTGGGTGACAGCTTATCGCTGCAAGGAGTTCACGCTTTAAAAGCAAGGCATAATTGTGCGTTAATGACTTGGCAGGCTTTAGACAAAGCCTTGGAAGATACAGCCGGGTACGATGTTGGTACATGTCATCCAAAATAAGACCCAAAACTTTGAATATCAAATGACAACATGAATATCATGGTTTTCTCCTCACTTTTGTGGGGAGTTTTTTTGTGATGACGATTTTTTCAAGTGCGTCTTTCTTGAAACTATACACTAGTGTCGTTTATAATGGATACCATAAAACGACAACACTGTATAGTTTTATATCATTCAAATTGGAGGTGGTTTTATGGCGCCAAAAGTTAGTGCCGAATATAAAAGGGAAAGAAAAAAGGAACTGGTAGAGATAGCGAAGCAGGTGTTTATCGAGCAGGGTTTTATTCACACATCGATGCAGGATATTATGAATAAAGCTGGCATCTCAAGAGGGGCATTGTATAGTTACTTTGATAATAGGGAACACGTTTTTCTCGAAGTATTGCGCTATGATGACGAAAAAGATATGCCAGCTTTTGTGTCTGCAGCAGGGGAGTCCGTATGGCAACAATTAAAAAGCTGGCTTGATGAACAGCGATCCTACATAGAGCACATTGATCAAACATTGCTTCAAGCAAGAGCAGAGTTCTTTCTGTCATCTAATGATGCAAAGAATAAAGATAATTCCCCTTATATTTCGGAACGTTACAATCGAATAACGGAGGCTATAGCAACTGTATTAGATGAAGGAAAACGAAAAGGCGAATTAAATCCTCAACAATCTACACGCTCCATTGCGCGGTATTTGATATCTTTTATCAACGGTTTAATGTTAGATACGTATCATCTTGGGTATGACCAAACAAAAGTAAAGGAACAATTAGAGGTTTTGCTTTTTACTTTAGAAATAGTAGTTAATCCGAAATCTGTGAACAAGGAGTGAGGCTATTGTTGTTTGAATCATCCAGAGTGCAGCTGAGAAAGATGACAGAGGGTGATGTAACGGTGTATCACAAATGGAGAAACGACATGGAAGTGATGTACACGACCAATCCATCCATAGATGTTTATCCGATGGCAGCAACGCAGAAATTTGTCGATCAAGTTATCTTGGGATCCACTTCAGCCAAAAGTTATATCATGATGGAAAAAGAAGACGAAATCCCCATCGGTATTGTATCTTTAATCCATATCGATTATGAGAATAGAAATGCGGAATGTATTATAGATATCGGGGAAAAGGAATATTGGGGCAAAGGCTATGGTTCAGAAGCATTGCGGTTACTGTTAGATTACGTTTTCTATGAAATGAATCTTCATCGCGTTTCCCTTAAAGTATTTTCGTTTAATGATCGAGCCATTCATTTGTATACGAAAATTGGTTTTCAACCAGAAGGAACCAGTAGACAAAGCCTGTTTAGAAATGGCGAATGGCATGATATCATTCATATGGGATTGCTTCAAACGGAATACTTTGAGCAAAAACGAGGAATGAACAAGTAATGATGAGGAAAAAGGCATTACTTTCGTGATGAAGTAATGCCTTTTTTATATCCAATCGCAATATCATACAAGAAACCACAAAGAATACTTGTTATCTTAGAAAAAGATAAAGCAGGTTGAGAGGAGAGCAAGGGATGTCAGATACAACTCGAACGATTTACTTGGACCCTGATTTGAATTTAGAAGCCTATCGATTTAAAGGGATCACGCAAAAGTTCCTAGCACACTTTCATGATTATTATGTGATTGGTTTTATGGAGGAAGGAGAGCGGCATCTTATCTGCCAAGGAAAAGAATTTATTATTAACGCAGGAGATGTACTTATTTTTAATCCATACGATACCCATAGTTGTGAGCAAATCGATGGAAAAACATTAGATTATCGTTGTATCAATATCAAGATAGAAACAATGAAAAAGGCCGTTTTTGATATAAATGGTGAAGATAATTTACCGCATTTTCAAGCTAATGTGCTTTATCAAAGTGAAGTGGTATCTAATTTGAAGGAATTACATTTGAAAATAGGGCAGGGAGAGGATGCATTTGAAAAAGAAGAATTATTTTTATATGTAATAGAAGAACTAATGAAAACAAACTCGGACATGCCTATTCCGACCACAGTTCCGGAGTCTTCTCATCAAATTCAAGAAATAAGTGATTATATGGATGTGCATTATAACCAGAAAATTTCATTACAAGAGTTAAGTGATTTAATAGGATGGAGCAAATATCATTTATTGAGATCTTTCACTAGAAACAAAGGAATATCTCCGTACAGTTATTTGCAAACCAATAGGGTGAACCATGCAAAAAAACGGTTAGAACAAGGCATTAAGCCAATTGAAACAGCTTATGCAACGGGATTTAGTGATCAGAGTCATCTGACCAAATGTTTCAAAAGTATGATTGGATTGACACCTAAACAATATATGAAGACGTTTGAAGCAAAGGAGAGATCTAGTAAATGAAGAAAATGAAAACGGTACTTGTTATGGATGGAAATCTTCCGTTAGGATTGATCGTGAATACAGCAGCTATTCTAGATGCACCTGAAATTGTGAGCTAACCTATCCGTGATCAGTCTGGTGTAAAGCATGCAGGCATTGTCAAAACACCTTGACAGAAAACGCCGAGCTTCCATCAAATTGCTGATAGAGGAATTTACGAATCTAACGGTTGTTGATTTTTCCAATGCGGTCCAAAGCTATCCAACGTATGACGAATACATAAAGAAGCTTCAGGCAATGGATAAAACAGATTACCTGTACTATGGTCTAGGTATATATGGCGAAGAGAAAAAAGATCAATCAATTAACTGGCAGTCTTGCTTTATTAAGATAGTAGGAAGGGGGAGAGCGGATGGACCATTTAGCAGCATATATGTTGATGGCGCTGATGATGTCGATGCTACCTGGCACAGATACGGTATTGGTGATGAAAAACACGATGGCTCATGGCTCCAAGGCTGGCTATTATACCACGCTGGGGATAGCTTCAGGGCTAATTTTTTGGACGATGATTGCGGTATTCGGTTTGGCTGTTGTTATTGCCCGATCTGTCTTTCTGTTCCATGTTATTAAGTATCTAGGGGCCGCATATCTGATTTATTTAGGACTCCGGGCTTTTTTTACGAAAAGTACTTTTTCCATGGATAGCGTGCCGGATCACAACAAAAAATCTACCCATGCTTATGTAAAAGATTCGTTTTTTCAGGGGGCAGTGAGTAATGTATTGAATCCGAAAACGGTTTTGGTATATGTTACTTTCATGCCGCAGTTTATCCATGTAAATGGGAATACAAATCAACAATTGATAATACTAGGTTTCATTCTTACATTGATAGCAGCCGGCTGGTTTTTTATTCTGGTCTATTTCTTGGATGTGATGAAAAAATGGTTCAAGAAACCCGTATTCCAAAAGTTTTTTCAAAAATGTACTGGAGTGCTATTGATGGGCTTTGGTGTGAAAATGATTGTTTGATGTCTATCAGGCCAACGATGAAAAGTAACAGACGTGGCAGTTAAAAAAGATACCAACTTTTTCTAGATTGGTATCTTTTTTGTTTGTCTTTTTGTGTTCTCCTAAACCAAGTTCCCATGTTAATAATGCTATTTTCTCTGTTATCCCTAAAAAACATGAATTTGTCATAATTATAATAAACAAACAGTAGAAAATATGATATACTATTTATAATATTTATAAATTGATATTTATTATAAATAAATGAAAGTGATAATCACTATCAAAGATGATTATCGGTTAAAGGGGGACTACAAAATGACAACATTAAATGGTGGCTTATCTTACCTCAAACTACATGGTGAAATTATCGCTGCGGCCATAAGCGGAATACTTATTTTTACAGCCTGGATATTATCCGACTATCTTAGTCACGGTTCATGGATTACATTATTAATTGCCGCTTTTCTCATCGGTGGGTTTGCTAAAGCGAAGGAAGGGATTACTGAAACATATAAGACCAAACGTTTAAATGTGGAACTGCTGATGATTATTGCTGCCATTGGAGCGGCCTCGATCGGTTTTTGGGCAGAAGGGGCTATTTTGATTTTTATCTTTTCTTTATCTGGTGCTTTGGAAAGTTATACGGAAAATAAAAATAAGAATGAATTACAAAGCCTGATGAAGCTGCAGCCAGAAACAGCCACCTTGCTTAGTGGTGAGGTAGTAGCCATTGATCAATTAAAACCAGGCGAATTGATTACGGTAAAATCAGGAGAGCGAATTCCTGCTGACGGCGTGATCAGTAAAGGAGATACGACGGTAGATGAAAGTGCCTTATCTGGAGAGTCTATACCTATTTCCAAGACGATAAGTGACGAGGTTTTTGCTGGGACCGTTAATCTCGGTGGCAGTCTGCAAATTGAAATAAATACATTGCCAACAGAAACCATGTTCCAAAAAATTATCGAATTGGTGCAACATGCACACGAAGAACGTTCTCCTTCCCAGCAATTTATTGAAAAATTTGAAGGATTATATGTCAATATCGTGTTGATCACCGTAGCAATGATGATGTTTCTTCCTCATTTTATATTTGGCTGGTCTTGGACAGATACGATTTACCGTGCCATGATTCTATTAGTCGTCGCCTCTCCATGTGCGTTAGTAGCATCGATTATGCCGGCAACACTATCCGCTATCTCTAATGGGGCACGCCAGGGAGTTCTGTTTAAAGGAGGCGTCTATGTCGAAGCTTTAGCGAAATTAGACGCGATTGCTTTTGATAAAACAGGGACATTGACGAAAGGTGAACCAGCAGTAGTGGATTATTATATTGATCCTAATCAAGAGGTGGATGATGTAGCAAATGCCATTTATGCGATAGAAAATGAATCGATTCATCCGCTAGCTGCTGCCATGAAAAAATGGGCAGGGCCGAAACGCAGCAGCCAAGAGGAGTTATCTGTAACAGTGGAACATCATAATGGCAGGGGGTTATCTGCACAAGCAGACCATAGCCATTGGATGATTGGTAATGCAGAAATGATCGGAAAACAAGAGGCGGCTCAGCTCATGCAGCATTTTTCGACACATCAACAAGCAATGACGGAAATCTTTGTGAAAAAAGATACAAAGGTGATCGCTGTCTTTTTATTAAAAGACACCCTTCGGCAGGACGCAGTGGAAGCCATCCAAGAACTTCAAAGTTTGGGACTGCGGACGATTATGCTGACGGGAGATAATCAAGCCACCGCAGAAAATATTGCCAAAGAAGCGGGAATCGATGAATTTCATGCCAATTGTTTACCCGCAGATAAGGTGAAACACTTAAAACAACTGCGCCAGCAAAACCAGCAGTCGGTCATGATAGGAGACGGTATAAACGATGCTCCAGCCTTAGCTACTGCCAACATTGGTGTTGCGATGGGGACTGGCAGTGATATTGCATTGGAGACTGCAAATATCGTCCTGATGAAAAATAATCTAGCAAAAATGGTTCATGCCATTCGTGTTTCTAAAAAAATGAATACCATCATAAAACAAAACATTGCCTTTTCCTTATCCGTTATAGCTGTTTTGATTACCAGTAATTTTCTGCAGATGATCAATATGCCGCTAGGTGTGATCGGTCATGAGGGAAGTACCATTCTGGTTATTCTTAATGGATTGCGGGTATTAAGAGCGAAGTAAACGAATATTATTGATGGGATCATATACAGACAGCAAAGGGATATATGTTATTGCTCAATCGTTACTTATTATAGTAGAATTTAAAATTGGATCTCACATGACTTAAAGGACGAAGGAATACAAGAAACCAGGAAAATAATCAGAATGGAGAATAATATGACAAAAGCAAAAGGGACACTCATTATATTAGGAATAATAGATATAAGCCTTGTCATCATGCATTATAGTGATTATTATTTTCTTTTTTTAAAGCCAACAGGTTATATTATTCCTTTGATAATCAATGTTATTGTTATTGCAGTGCTTGCTTTTCGCTCCAAGTTTTCGAAAATAGGCTCAATCATTGGTCTGTTCCTGTTTGCTGGGTTTATTTTGATTTATAGTTTGACGATTTGGATGATGGATTATCATTATACGAAAATTGACTCGCCCTATGATCAGCAATCGTTGGTCATCGAGTACCGCTATTTTGCATTAGGGGAAATCACCTATTCCTATCATTTTTATGAGACGAAGTTGGGTATAATAGGCAAGCAGCTGAAGGATCAGTCCATTAGCATGGTTATTCGAGGCAGTTCTGGTGCTGATGTGGAAGAGGTTTTAGGGATAGGAACAGAAGAATGGGTGACAGACCATGTTGTTCGTTTTTTTACCTGGGAAGGAGAGCAGGATGTTTATCTAAGTTCGTCACAAACATCAGCTGAACCAGAGGATATCACTGAATCAATGGAGACATTTATCAATCAGATGGAGGAAAAAGATATTGGTCAATCGATCACCACCAACGGAAATCAATTGACTATACGCTACGATCAAGCGTCGGGGTAGGAATGGATAGATGTAATAAACTAACAAGGACCATATTCAACCAACAATGTTCTCGTGTTATACTAGGCGAACAGCGTGCTTATCTCATGTAGGAGGAACGTACACATCAATAGGAGTAGCTTTTATATCCTCTGTCTGAATGAACATTCTTACACAAAAAATCACACTATTGAAAACAGTAAGCTATATACACCAGCAACCACCACTGCTATGACAAGTCCTATTACGATTCCTTTCAAAAAGGCTACAAAATGAAACCAGTAATTATGATAGTCTTTCACCATATCTTCTGTTCCAGGAATGCGGAATCTTTTCACATAACGAAATAGCAACCAGTCAATCACTATCAAATCATAGAGATTGACCACAGTAAATAAAAGGAACATATGAATAAACGCCTCTAGAAAACCATCTACCTCCGCTGTCCAGACTAGCAGCACACCAACAAGAACAAATACAACAGCACCCATTAACTTGAATGTTAGTTTATCATTTCCGCTTGGAATTCGCCCTTCATACTCTTTCATTGATTTTACTCGTTTTTGTATGTTGGGCGGGTAATTGTACAAGTTTTTCACGGAATCATTTTTAATTAGTTGCACCAGGATAGCGAGAGAGAATAAGAGAGAGACAACCATACATTGAATAAACAAAACCATTTTTATCCCTCCTTACTTCATTAGCTAAAAAAATAATGTACTTGTTTCCATGCAGGATATATATGGGTGGAATGGGGTAGATAATTAGCTTGTTAGTTTCTCTGTTGAAAATAAGTTTATCTAAAGAAACTTTAAAAGTAAAGAGGAGAAAGGAAGATCGTAATAGGAAACATTTCATGAGAGGGAATTATATCATGTTGTCAGGCAAGGGAAGAGGTCCCTTGCCTGACCATGTAGCTGTGACTCGAAATCTCTTACAAAATCATCTTTTGCACCACGAGTCCAAGCACTAAACCAAGCAAAATAGACGAGAGGGTACCTAACAAGAAATATTCTGCCCAGTTGCGATCATCTAACTGTTTAAAGCGAGCAATCGACTTGGCTGCAATAATGAAGGCAATCGATTCATAGGCTCCAATGGCCGTTAAGAGAATCACTAGCAATCTCTCGATATAGCCAATCCATTTTCCATGCGAGCGCAGCGGGGCGGAGTAGGTATAATAATGGTATTCCTCGGTAAAATTATTTTCTGTCTGAGGTTCGTTTGTTCCTGCTGCATGGTTCATTTGATTTCGTAACGTCAATGCTCCGGCAAAATTGGCAAGTTCTGACGGAAAGGAACCAATGATATACTTGACGATATGACCGCTGACACTAGTGGCTAATATATAAATGATGAGCAGCAATAACGTGGCATCGAATAAGTTTAAGCGAGCCTCTCCATACAAGTCTGCTAAACTTGCTGCCATTTCTGATGTCTGCATTTGGAAGAATAGAATGCCAGCAATGAGTATCATCAATACATGTAATGCTTGATCTAACAAGAAATATCCCAGGCTGGTCAGATTGCTAATTTTATTGGCGTTTACTAGTTTTATTTTTAACCAATCAATCAGCAGATGTGTGACGTTAATAAAGGCGAGAGGCAAGATAAAATAACGGAACACATGTTGAAACTCATAGGAATAGCCCCAGATAAAAACCAGTGCGATCCCTGTTGTCAGCAAGTGATGGATCATGTGTTTTTTTAAATATTTGATTTTATGCTTTACCATTTGGTCGGATTGCAGCCAAAAGTCAGCGATGAAATGGGCAAGAAGCAGCAATAGAATTGTCATGTTGAACTCCCTTCTTTCGGCAAATAAGCGTCTAAGTGATGGCGGATCTGTTGTTTCATATTACTTTGCAGCTTATCCATTAAAAATGTCTTATCTGTTTCTTCTAATGAACCGAGCACCTTTACCATATCATCAAATGCTTGTAAAATAACCTGTGTTTTACCCTGTTTGATATGATGGGAAATAGTAGCGGTTGTCCGTCCCAGATATTGGCTGACTTTATTTTGCTGACCGAGTATCAGATAAAGCGAACAGACAAGCGATTGAACGTCAGTTTGTCCGTTCAAATGCTCTTGCTTTAGTGTTAAACTGGTGTTGATCAACGACTCAAACTGTTCGTGATAGACAGTATATCCCTGTTCTGCTTGTGAACGAGGTAATGCAAAGCGAAAAAGATTTCTATTCGCTTGATTTTTCAGGTAATCATTGGCCTGTCTTGCTTGTTTCATTAATGGATGAATCCAGGTTTCCAAGTTTAAGGTGCCCACATCCGTTTCAATATCACCAAATGAAAGACCGAAATAAGGCCGGTGGTCAGTGAATTTCCAAATACGGCTAATATAGAAAGCAAGTACATATGCGGTGGCATAGCCTTTGCAAACAACGACCAGTTCATCGCCAGCCCGATGACTCACTCTTGTCTCTACCGTATATTGTGTCCATTCAGTTAGGCTACCTCTTATTTGTGCTAGGTATTCACTGATTTCATTCCCGATATGTTCTACTGATGAGTTACTGACATCCATGATAAAGACGGAAACTTGTTGGGACATGTAGAAATAACTCCTTCCTTAACCAAAATAAATAAATTCGATTATATGATCTAATATATCAAAAGTTAGATGAAATAGTCAAACTTTATTGTGGTTAGATGATAAAAACTAATATAATCCCTTTTTCCGAACGAATGTTCTATTAATTATTTTACTATATAGAGAATAAAAAATCTAGTAAAAAAAGGATGCAACTAATGATAGAATAGAAAAAGAGAGTGTCGGCACCCAAACTAGATAAGGAGACTTGATTTTATGCAAATGAACTATGCCAAAGAAATAAAAGCTAGGACGTCGGAGTTCCGTCAGTATCTAGAGAGTGGGCGATACACTGCGGACGATCAATTCCGTGTGATTTTCAAAGCATCCAAACGTAATAGCCCGATTTTGGCAGGATTAAATGTAGAAGTACTTGATAATCGCGTAAGTATACCTCAGCAAACACCTGCACACTTTGCAGGAAATATGCTGTGGTTTTGCAGCAATGGAGATGTCAAAATATTCTCTGATTCGGAAGTACTTACCTTATGCTGTAGTCAAGATAATTACGTAAGGAAAATCAGTAATTATGATTATTTCTCACGTTTTTTTCGAATACCTGCGTGGATCTGCCGTGATGATAAAAACTATATATTGGTAGAGAAATTAGTTACATTTGAGAACAAAAAAGACCAGGATGACGCCTTCCTATTAGAAACCATATACAATGATTACACCCATTATTTCAACTACATTTATCGTGAGGCGATGATGAACTACCGATCGATCAATGATTTGATAAGGCTTAGTCCCAATACGACTCACCGTAAAGAATTCGAGGATATTATTCATCTCATCGATCCTTGTTTATTTGAGGTATCCTTTCCTTTTATGAGACTTCACGGCGATTTATGGACGGATAATCTTCTTTTGAAGAAAGAGAGCACAGATGATAAACAATTGTGGTATATCGACTGGGACGCTTCAGGAGAGTATATCTTCTTTTATGATTTCTTTAAATTTATCTGGAATGAGTTAGATGTGCATGATAATAATGTGTATTATGATCGATATGTAAAAGGCGAGTATGATGTCATGCTGGGAAAAATCTTTGCTATTTTCGATCTGGAATTTCGGCCCGAACAGAAATCCTCCTATTTTTGTATGTTCTTTTTGAATACTCTTCTAGAGGATAATGGAGTGATGGCGTATGAAGTAAAACGTATGGAATTAGCCGATTTTCAGAGGAAGGTAGTGGCATTCATGAAAGATTCCTGAAGGGTGCTATCGTTCAATAACAGTCGTTGGACAAAGTGGAATTTCATGCGGTGTTCATTGGAGATAAGATGAGATGGCTGGAAAACAAACAGAACCCGTATTAAAATATATACAAGGATTATTATCCAAATCAAAGGAGGTCGTTGCAAATGATGAAAGTAGTGAATACCTTACGTATTGAAAAAGGAAAAGTAAAGGAAGTGGCTGAACGGTTTCAAAAAGCGAAAGCAGTGCACACCTTTAATGGATTTGTTTTGATGGAGGTTCTGATAAAAGAAAATACAGAAGAATATGATGAGCTGCAGGTTTGTACAACCTGGGAAGATTACGCTTCCTTCGAGGTTTGGAAAAAAAGCAGAGAAACAAGAGAAGCACATGCCTCACAAGAAAAGCAAGGAAAAGAGAATAGTCCGATACTTGGATCTGAATTAGCTACATTTGAAGTCTTTGTACAGCACCATCCAGCATAGTTTCTTTCACTTAATAGCTCATCATTGTTCATGAAAATCCCCCCTTCCGATAGAAGAAGGGAGGATTTTTTGATGGGATTATTTCAAAGATTCACAAGGATCAGACAATTTTTTCCTTTTATAGTTTATGGGTGGTTCGCAAACAGCTTCCAAACCAATTCATTTCTTGTCTGGACCCCTACTTTGTAAAATATACCTTTTAAATGATCTTGAACGGTATAATAAGAAATCTTAAACTGATTAGCTATTTCTTTGGTACTGGCACCTTGTATACAGCTTGTCACAACTTGCTTCTCCCGAGCAGTTAAAGCATAAGTCTCCATAAGATGTCCAAACATTTCTTTAGGAGAAGCTTTATCTATTGTAATAGCGATCATTGTTTTGTGTGAAGCTCCGGAGCGCAAGAAGGAAGCGGATGCTACAAGTACTATTTTGTCTGCTAGCGGGATGAATACAGAAAAACTTTTTTCATCCTGTGCTGATAGCTTCGCGCATATAGCTTGAAGAGGTTTAGGAAGTCGATGGAGATTCTTTGAACGTTCAAATTCCTGCAATAAGGTGATGTATTGCTTTCCTGCTTCATTGGTTGACTGTAATGTTAAATATTGATCTAGTATTATGACCCCAGAGCCCATATAGCTAGATTTAGAATGCTTTTCTAACTCAATATAAAAGTAATCCCTTAATGCTTTACCCATTATTAGGGATAGACCTTCTAGTAATAATACTTCCTGATCTGTAAAATAGCTTTTCTCCTCTTTTTTAAATAGCGTTAAAAAGCCAAAACATTTTCCTTTATCCATTAATGTGACACGCAGCTCATCTGAAATTTGACGTGGACTTAATATGTCCGTGAAACGTCTGCTTTTCTGTTTACCAAAGGTATCACTTAACCTAGCCGATTTAACATTGCTTTCCACTAAATCTTGATATAGATGTACATCCTCTTTATCGTATTCAGCTGCTAATATATCTTGGTGAATGGACTCAAGAGAGCATTCTGTTATCGCTCCCACCGTAGTTAGCGTGGTCGGATTGACGACGGTACAACAGTATGCATCAAAAGAAATCTGTTTCTGTAATAGGAGAATCATTTGTTCACGATAAAGATAAGAATCTTTATATTTATCCCAAAAATAATCTGATTTTTCATTCCAATAGTTCATAGAATAGAGCAATTTTGGCTTCCCCCTTGTTTATGGGATAGTATATAAGTGCTAAAAGTTTATAATTGATAATGATTTTCAATGCTAATTATAACAGGAGGAAAATAAAAAATGAAGCGGATATTTCTTTTTATTACTAGTGTATACTTACTTTCTAGCGTGGGGACTGCAAATACAAAAAGAGAAAGTAAAATATGTCAGCCTGTGTGGTAAGGAGGAAAATAAATGACTAATAAAAATTGGGAAAGACCTGAAGTGGAATATTATCAACAAACCATTCGCAGTAAAATTCCTGGGTATGATCTTATATATGAACAAATGCTGGCAATTATGAAGACTCATTTCATACCTCAGGATATCTTGATTGTAGGTGCTGGAGGAGGTCAGGAATTACATGTTCTGGGAGAACAGTATCCACAAGCAACTTATACCGCTTTAGACCCTTCCCGAAGAATGTTGGAACTTGCTAAGCAAAGAATGAATAATAGGTCATTAAAAATAGATTGGCAACAAATAACCATAGACAAACTTTCTAGTGAAAAAGAATATGATATGGTTACTTGTCATTTAATGTTACATTTCTTAAAGGAAGAAAAAGCAGCAGTTATAAATCAAATCAGCCAAAGAGTAAAAGCGGGAGGAATTCTTTTCATATCAGCGATTGTGGAAGAAGAGAAAGATAACACCCTTCCATATTGGCTTCAACATATGCAATTATACAATGTTTCAGCTTCTGATTGTAAAAAATTTGAGGAGTCATTTGATAAGACCACACATCCACTATCTGCTTCACTACTGTTGCAGGCCTTAAATGCCAATGGCTTCGAAACGGTTCTTCCTTATTTCAAAAGTTATGCGCTGGAAGCCTATGTGGCAAAAAAGGAGAGAAAAGGATGGTAGAATCGGTTATGATTATCGGTGGTTACGGGAAAGTAGGTGGAAATATTGCAAAGCAGCTAATCCAATCTACAGACTTACAAATTTTAATTGCTGGCAGGTGCTTGGCTAAGGCTTGTACATTCAGCCAACAATTAGGTGAACGTGCTTTCCCTGTAGAGGTGGACATTGAAAATGAAGCAAATTATGAGTCCCTCCTGCAGGCGAACCTAGTTATCATGTGTATAGACCAAACAAACACAAGGGTGGTTCAATATTGCTTGAAACATGGTATACATTATATAGATATAACGGCTAGTTTTGCATTTCTTGAACAAATAGAATTACTCAAACCATTGGTGCAGCAGTCTACTGTTATACTTAGCGTCGGTTTTGCTCCCGGTCTCTCTAATTTATTAGCAAAGCAACTTAAAGAAAGCATGAAAATCGTGGATAAATTAGATATTACAATTCTATTAGGTTTAGGAGAGCAGCACGGTGATGGGGCTGTTCAATGGTTGCTAGAGCAAATGAACCAATCTTACCGTATTAAAAAGAACGGTAGCACGCAAACCGTCCAGAATTTTTCTGGCAAAAAAACTACTTATTTTAATCGCTTGGGTACGAGAAGTAGTTATTTATTTAACTTTTCCGATCAGCATACTCTTCAGCGACAGATGCCTTATAGTGAGGTGAACACTTACCTTACATTTGATATAGAATGGGTAAATCGACTGTTGGCAGGACTTCACTATTTAAACATAACCTCGTTTCTCCGATATAGCTGGGCAAGGCGAGTCTTGGTTAAAATCATCCAAGGATGGCAGTTTTTTTCGTCAGGTTCGGATATCTGTGCTATAAAAGTGGAAGCAGTCAACAAAGAAAATAACCAGATTAATGAAGCACATCAAGTATGGTATGAAAACAACGAGGCGTTGATAACAGCCAATGTAACTTCATTGGTTGTACAACATATGATACACTCATCGTTGCCTGCAGGTATTCATCATTTGGATGAGTTGTTTTGGTTGGATGATTTATTTTGATAATGACAGATGTATAATCATCTCTTTTATGATGAACAAGGTGATCATTTAATATGATACGTGACTTTTGTGGTGAGACACGACCCTAAGCTTTCACCTTTACTAGAGTACAGCAACCATTTCTCATATGAATCATTCGATTTGTTAAAAGAATTTGTACAGGGTAATATTTCGGAAAGAAAAGATAAACCAGGGAATCCAAAATAACTCTATTTACTTTGGATTCCTTTTTAAACTTAGAATAAAATAATTAGTCAAAATTAGTCGATCCGTTTTTTTTTATCACCATAAAGCCATCGAAGTGCACGGATGAAATGTGGACTAAAGAAATATACATCATGTGTACCTTCCGGATGCGTTTCAAACAGTAAATTTGAATCGGAGAAACCTTCCTTCTTTAGTTCAGCATACGCTTTTTTCGTATATTCCACCATGTGTTTTTGAGCACTATCTCGATAAATTCCTTCTATTTCACCAACATATAGGTACATTCGATGATTTTTTCGGTTGATAATTGGTTTTTGGAAGCTTCTTCCCGAACGAGTTACTAGATCTCCTCGCAAATATGGTAGCAAACCATCATACCAGAATGAGGCGGATAAAATAATATAGTCATGAAATACCTTTGGGTAATAATAAGAGGCAAAGATAGAGACAAGACCTCCAAATGAGCAGCCAGCAATTGCGGTATGACTCGGTGCAGCGTTTGTTGCATAGTTTGAATCAATAACTGGCTTGATTTCATGAACAAGTACGTGCAAATATTCTTTTGCTTGTCCACCCAGGTTTGGTTGATTTGGTAAAAGGGAAGGGCTCTCCCATGGTGTGTAATCATTATTTCGATCAATCGGTTCAATACCAACCAAAATCGCTGGTTCGATTTGTTCCGTAATGATAAGGTGGTCCACGTAATTCATGGCCTATGTTGCTGCATTTCCACCATCATGCATATAAATGGTGCGATATGCCTTTTCAGAATCATAATTTGTGGGTAAGACGACGTTTACTTGATAATTATGAATTTTTTCTTGTTGCCTTTGCATCAAAAATTCCCCCAGTGTTTCCATTTTGTTTTTTAATAAAGATGGTTTAATTGAAATCAATAATCATTATCAATTAAGATTATAATATAAAAAAGAAGAAAAATAAAGAAAGGCATGAGATAAATCTTGGAATTCTTGATTCTAGGGAGATATCTTTTAAAAGGCAACTTCGAGCAGGTGAAAGATGAGTGGTTCAACTAAACATCAATCAAAATGCTCGAGGTTTTCCGATTTTCAACACTGACCATGATGGCTAAGAACGATTTCTACGGTGTCTTTCTTTGTCACCTTTCATAGCATTTAGTTCTTCTTTGCTTTTCTTCTTTTTCCCTTTATTTACACTCATGAAAATACCCCCTTTTTGATTAGTATGGGCTAAGTGTTAAATAAAATGTAAATAAGCTCCTAAGTCATTAAAAAAATGAATGTCCTGCTCTTCATGAATAGATGCTAATTATCCCTTTTATTGCCTGTGAAAGATTTTTTTATTATAATCTATAGTATATTGCTGACGGACAGGCTGTCTAATAAAGGATCGATGTTTTCATAAAATAGTGGATGTTAGATGAATTAAGGGTTAAGTGGACAAAAGGGAGGCAAAAAAAATGAAAAAAGCTGAAAATATGGAGATGAAATCCTTTCTATACGAGAATGATGGCTTTATCCCTAATCATCCGAGCTATCCATTATTGTTGTATAAGAAGGTCTTGACTTCTGAGGATGATCCAAAACATATTTTGACACACAACAATTGGCTGGGGGCATGGCAGGGAACCGTGGCTCCTTTTCATCATTTTCATAGCAACACACACGAGGTGCTTGTTGTAACAAATGGAACTGCCTTACTGCAGCTTGGCGGAGAGCGGGGAGACAAAGTGCAGGTAGAACAAGGAGATGTCGTTATTCTTCCGGCCGGATTTGGTCATAAATTACTGGAAAGCAGTGTTGATTTTGCAGTGATAGGGGCTTATCCAAATGGGAAAAGTTATGATTTCTGCTATGGAAATGAATCCAATCGATCGGAACAAATAGAAAATATCAAACATGTTCCTTTACCAGATGCTGATCCGCTTTTTGGTGAAAAGGGACCATTGTTCTCCTATTGGACAGTCGACATAGATTAGTAGGCATGCGGGCAGCAAAGTTTTCACCTCTGTATAGATATAAAGCGTTGTTTTTAATGAAAATTCAGATTTTTTCTAATATCGATTTTCAAAATCTAAAATTAAGAGTATAATAGGGAAAGGGATTGTAAAATAATGTACGGTCCTTAATTTTTTTCAAAATCTACGCCATAACAATCGAGCCATTATCCTATTTAGCACGTTCATTACAAAATCTTACTAAAGGAGATACCACGTGGAAAAAACAGTCGAATCCGGAATATCTAGTGCAATCGGCAAGTTATTTCGAACTAATTTCGGAAAAGGACCGGAATCAATTTTTGTATCCCTATCAAAACCGTACATTACTATTTATTTGCGCAAGTTTCTGGCACCGATGGAAAAGGTTATCCTGAAACAGGAAAGTGAATTGAAATTTCAGGAAACACGAGATATGTTAATGAAAGAATTAACGCCTCATATACAATCCATCATTTCTTCACATGCAGGAGTGGTAGTGGATAAAATCTATTATGATTGGTCGATAGAGAATGAAAATGGCATTATTTTTGCGGAATTGGATTCTGAATTCGATACGACAACCGAGGACTATATTAACTATCCGGCAAAACAACAAATTCATGAAGAAATTAACCGATTTACGCAAAAAGCACAAAAATTTCCTAGGAAGCTTACTTCCTTTATGCTCAATGCTCGCACATTAATTTCCAGACGAGAGGATATTTTTGTTTTGATTGAACAAGAGCTTATTCAATCTGGTTTTGAAAATCAACTCAGATTGTCAAAACGAAAGTTGGAAAAAAGTTTGATTGATAGAACGTTTTTGGAATCTGTGCTGCAACAAGAAATACAAGATTTATTTGTAGACTGGGATTTTAAAAACGACATAGGTTTTGTTGTATTCATACTTATGTAAAGCATCACTTTATTTCCTCTCAAATAGGGTTATCTTGTTCAAACTCCTCCAGGATAATTACTGTACTTTCCTGAAGTAATATGCTAAATTTTTTGCATATTATAAGGGGGAGTTTTTTAATGATTTTTTTACACGACTTTGGAATTGGGATAGAAGAATATGAGAAGAAAGGAAAAAAGAATAACTTTCCGTTATTTAAATGGTGCCCAAATTGCCAAGCAATTGCTTATGGAAACTTGCACAGACATGGTTATTATTGGAGATACGGAATAAACCAGGAAGAGGAACTACACATTCCTATATGTCGTTTCAGGTGTTTGGTTTGTCAAGTAACGATCTCTATTTTACCGAGTTTCTTAATTCCCTATTTTCAACATACATTGGATACCATGATGGAAAGATTAAGCAGTGTGCTTAAGGGAGAGAAAGTAAAAGGAAGTCGCCAGCAATTAGAACAACATCTGAAACGTTTTTATGAAAGCATCCATTGGACCCATAGCTTTTTTACAGACGCAGGATATCAATTGGGTTTCACGAAGGATATAAAAAAAGAAGCCCAAAAATACGTGACAATGATCCAAGATTTTGGCGAATCAACCTCCTTCTTCCGAAGGAGCTGGGGTCATTTATCATCCTATTTTATGGGCAAATTAATTCTACCATATTTACCACCAAAAAAGAATACTATTCATCCCACATAGACTTTTCCTAGCACTGATGGGAAGGACAAAGTAGAATAAAAGCAATGGATAACCGGTTATCCTTCTATAAAAAGGAGGAAAAGTTCATGAATGAAAAAACACGGGAAGAAATTGCTTTATTTCGTTATGGATTGATTGCCCCACTTTTGAATGGACAAGTAAAGCCAAAGGATTATTTGAAAGAAATGGAAGGGAAAATGCATACGATTCCTTATTATGGGGAACGAAAGGTTGCAGCCAAGACAATGCAAGAATGGCATCTGCATTACCGAAGGAATGGATTTGATGCATTAAAGCCTAAAAGGCGTTCTGATCGAGGGGGCGCCAGAAGATTATCTCCGGATGACAAAGATCATATACTAGAAACACGAAAAAAATTTCTCCATATGCCTGTTAGTGTTTTCTACGAACAACTAATAGGAAATGGAGAAATCAACAAAAATCAAATCTCTTACTCTACTATAAACCGATTACTAAAAAAACACAAGATGGCAGGAAGGAATTATATTCATTATCATCCAGAGAAAGAACGAAAACGCTTTGCGCATGATAAAGTCAATGTACTATGGCAGGCAGATTTATCACACGGCCCTTATGTCCCGGTTAATGGAAAAATGAAGAAAACGTTTCTTATTGCTTATATTGATGATTGTTCGAGATTGGTACCGTATGGACAATTTTTCTCTTCTGAGAAATTTGATGGTTTAAGAGAAGTGACCAAAGAGGCATTCATACGCAGAGGAAAGCCAAACATCATTTATGCAGATAATGGAAAGATCTATCGGTCAGAAACGCTACAGTATGCATGTGCCCAATTAGGAATTACCTTAGCTCATACGCAACCCTACGATCCTAAAAGCAAAGGGAAAATAGAAAGGTTATTTAAGACGATACAAACGCGTTTTTATCCACTACTTCAAACCAATCCAGCTACCTCTTTGGAGGAATTAAATGAGAGATTCTGGTGTTGGCTCGAAGAGGATTATCATCGGAGAGTACACGCTTCCTTAGAAGGAAAAACGCCACATGAAGTATTCCAATCGCAGCTAGATCGAATCAGCTTTTTAGAGGACCTCTCTATTTTAGAAACCATCTTTTTAAGACGGGTAGAGAGAAAAGTAAAGCAAGATGGAACGATTACATTGGACAAGCAGTTATATGAAGTTCCTTCGGAATATATTGGTCAGCGAATTGAAGTTCGTATGGATGAACAACATGTTTATGTATTTGAGGACGGAAAAAAGGCAGCTGAAGCCAGAGCGGTCACCATCCACGATAACGCCCATATCAAACGTGGACCATCGCCGTTTTCTCTCTCTGAAGCAAGGCAGGAGGAGGGAAAGGATCATGTATAAAACATACTATTCCTTAGCAAAGGAAGCCTTTACCAAGGAAGCAACAGCAACAAATGCCTTCCAATCGACGAGTTATCAAGAGGCAATGAATGGTCTTGGGTATTTACAAAAGTCTAAAGGAATTGGGTTGTTGATAGGTGACCCTGGTGCTGGGAAGACGTACACCTTACGAGCCTTTAAGAATTCACTTAACCCAGCCTTATACCATGTCGTCTATTTTCCGTTGTCCACCGGAGGGGTGATGGATTTCTACCGGGGGCTAGCATACGGACTAGGAGAAGAACCTAAGTTTCGTAAAGTAGATTTATTTCGTCAGATTCAACAAGGAATTGAACGGATGGAGCAGGAGCGTAAAATAACGCCCATATTTATTTTAGATGAAATGCATATGGCAAAAGATGCTTTTTTACAGGACTTAGCTATTCTTTTCAATTTCCAAATGGATTCGTCGAATCCATTTATTCTGATACTAGCTGGTCTGCCGCATTTGAAAACGCGGCTCCATTTGAATCACCATCGCCCGTTGGCTCAACGAATTATTATGAGATACCAATTCCAGCCATTGAATAAAGAAGACGTTACTGCTTATATGGAGCATCAGTTAAAACTGGCAGGGGCAAAGATGCCGATTTTTACAGAGACAGGTTTAGAAGCTATCGCTTTACGTTCGCAAGGATGGCCACGCATCATTAACACATTAGCTTCAAATTGTCTTCTGTATGGAGCGCAGTTAAAAAAACAACAAATTGATGAAGAGATTGTTCGTATGGCAACAGAGGAAAGTGGCCTATGATGCGGCAAGGAATCATGATATTTGATTTACAGGGATGGAAGATCTGGATTGGCCAGCAAGACTATGAAACATTTGAAGGAATGGCTTTTGAATTACGTATTCAAAAGCATTATTTCAAAGCATATTTAGGAAAAGAAGATCAAGAGTGGTATGTGATATTAGATGAAGATGTAGCATTTAATTTACGTGTATTCGAGGTTTACAAAGTTCGTATAGAATACATAGATATCACATCAGGAAATGCCTCTTAAAAGGGGCATTTTTTCTGGAATAGTATCTGAAATAATTTTACAAAGTTTTTTCAAATCGGAAATTAAATGAATAAACGAGCACATTACTCCAGATTTCTCCCTGATATAAAATGGAAAAGGATGTCTGAATTAATGTGGTAGTTTACAATACTTAAACCTAAAAAATAATAATGGTGGGAATGTCTAGACATTAGCGCTAAGACATAAGCCGAAAAGGAAAATGAATCCTTTTCGGCTTTTTTTAATTGATGAAACGGCAAGGAAAAATTTTTACCTGGTATTTGATCTCCATTTTCTATAACGCTGATGGAATGAAGTATGAGTCTCCAGCATTTACTAAACGCACTTTATTGGAAGCAAGACATTTAAAATGATATCAAAAACTGGGGGGGAATAGATGATGATGAAGACTTCATCCAATGTGAGAGTACCCATTCACAAGGAATTGGACATCGTCCGTGCCAGGCAAGTAAGTCGGGAATTAGCAAAACAGCTGGGTTTCCATACCGTTGATCAGGCACGTATAACCACAGCTATTTCCGAATTAGCCCGCAATATTTACTTGTATGCGGGAAAAGGAGAAATTTCTTTTGACATCATCGATACACGTGATCGAAAAGGAATAATGATGATGGCAGCTGACTCCGGACCGGGAATTAGCGATATAAGATTGGTCTTACAGGATGGTTATACGACTTCTGGAGGTCTCGGCGCCGGTCTTCCTGGAGTAAAACGTTTGATGGATGAATTTGATATTCAATCCAATCTTGGAGACGGTACTATCGTCACCATATCGAAATGGTTGCAATGAGGTTCGAGATATATTCTACATACCCAAAAAAATTTTTACTGGTTTTGATCAATAAGGAATAAACAGGCTTGTGATCCTAACCCAGATATATTGTTAGATTTTTTACGACTCAAAAAGAATGTTTCTATTTTGTAGCGTTCGAGTGATCAATGGAATAAATAAGGATTTCCATTGGAAGAAGAATTTTATGGTGGCGTCACATGAATAGTGATAAAGGAACCAACTCGTAGTACTCTAAGATAGAATAACTAAAAGAAAAAGTTGCTCTAAACAAGATGAATGACTTGTCGAGCAACTTTTTTAAATAACTCTTCTTTAAGCAATACTTTTACATGCCTCTGCACATTGAAAACAGGCTTTTGCACATTTTTTACAATGTTCATGCTCATGCTTGTTGCATTCATTTCCACACGCTTCACAAATAGTAGCACAAGCAGCGGCTAGTTCCGACGCAAAAGGAGTATCTCTGCATAAAGCTTGTGCCAGATAAGAACAGATTTCTGCACATTCTCTGTCCAAACGGATACATTCAGCCATCATCTGCATATTTTCTTCTTTAAGACATGCGTCATAACAATGGTTACATACGATAATACAATCTTGTAAAGCGTTTATGACTTGTTGGTGTTGTTCGTGTGCCATTAAAGAAAACCTCCCTGTCTTTTCTTACATTGAATACTTTTCCCACTTTTGGCTGAAATAAACGAATGTTAATCATATCTTTTTTTAGATTTATCACAATGCTATCCATTCGTAAGACTCTTTTTAAAAGAGAATAGAAAGGAGGCCTTCCAAATGATTAGATAATGATTGATGAAAGCAAAAATGAAACCATAAAAAGTTGAACTAAATACTTGGAACTGGACACAAAATTCACAGCTTGACATTAGTTAATAGATGACCTATCATTTAGTTGCACAAGCAAATATAGAGGTGGTAAATAAGATGGAGCATTATTTAAATGAATGTTTATATTTTACAACAAGCAGGTTAAACAGGCTGTTAACAAAAATGGCCGAGGATACATTTTCTAAAATGGGACTTTCTCCCAATGGAGCATTTTTTATGATGATACTCTCTGAAAAAACGGGAGTGAGCCAAAAGGAGATGGGGGAGGCTTTGCATCTTCAGCCATCGACCATAACAAGGCTTATTGAAAGTTTAATAAAGAAAGATTTCATTTCAAAAGAAGTGAAAGGCCGATCAGCTCACTTGCATTTAACCAACAAAGGAGAAAAAATGATTGATGATATTTATCAAATATGGGATGAGCTTCGAAATAAATATAATGATATATTAGGAAAAGAAGTTGCTGATCAATTATCAGTAGACATACGCCAAACATCAGATGCATTAGAAAAAAATATATCTTACTAAAGGTATATTTTTCAAAAAAATGGCTTGTACAAACAAATAAATGGAGGGAATTTATGAGTATATCAGTTTTTTGGCTAGAGGGAATAGGTAAATTAGGCAGACGGGTTTATAAAGATAAATGTTTCACCTGTCCAATCTGGCAAGGAGTTTGGCAATGATGGATTGGCTTTTGATTATCTATACAGTTAGTGTGGCCATCCAAGCAGGTTTATTCTTTGTATTTTCCAACACAATTATGAATGTTTTACGGGATTATCCATTGACTGAAGCGCGTAAAGTGATGGTGAACATTAATAATGCTATACAAAACCCATTGTTTTTAACCATTTTCTTAAGTCCTTTTATTGTGATCATGATCAGCCTCTTGTTAATGGTAGTTCAACCATTGTTGTTTAATAGTTGGATAATCATTAGTTTTGCTATCTACTTTTTAGGTGCGTTTATGGTTACTATTTTTTTCAATGTTCCGATGAACAATCGTTTACAATCTAATGAAAACATGGAATACTGGTCACAATACTTAAGTCAGTGGACACGCTGGAATCATGTAAGAACTATTTCGTCTATAATAGCATTAGTCATTATTGTTGTACTGTTTGTGTTATGAAAATCTTCATTTGCTCCATGTTGTGAAATTATGCAGAATCGAAATAGAGCAATAGCTTTCTAAGCTGTGGATCGCAGTTTCTCATGCTGTCTAGGCGGTTTTCAAATTCTTAATGGAAGTCATTACATCAAAGTAAAGATTACCCTGAAATATAAAAATAGTTGATTTTTAATAGGTGAGTTTATATAATATTCATAAATCATAATGATTTCGATTTAAGAATATTATAGCACATGCTTAGAAAAGATAGCGTAAGGAATATTAAAAAGTCGTTGATAATCTAATGCCTAGGAAAGATTATCATTGTTTTGATTTGATTTGGGAGCGTTTCATTTTTCATCTTTCCATCTCATTTATAAAGATGGATTTTTTTGGAGGTTACATAGTAGATTTTATGTTTTGTAGTTATAGATAGAGAAAACCTTATGAAAGTTCATCGTTTAAAAACAAGATATAAATAAGCTTTAAATGAAATTAGAAAGTAATACACAATTTTCCAAACAGACACATCAAGAATAAATGAATAAGGAAGGGTTGTTCATGTCAAAGGTATATACTTTACAGTTAGGAAAAATCAACATGATGTCTATATCGGATGGAGCATTTCCAGTCTCTAAGCAATTCTTTTTTGCGAATACACCAGAGGAAATAATCCGAGATATTCCATCCCATTTTGACGCTCCGCTTAATTTTTTATACATAGATACAGGAGATAAACGGATATTAGTAGACGTTGGATTTGGACAAACGTTAGCAGAGGCTGGACAATTGTTTCTTCATCTAGAGTCACAAGGCATAGATCCAGCAGACATTGATACCATAATAATCACACATGCTCATATGGATCACATTGGAGGACTTTCCTATGATGGAAGCCCCGCTTTTCCAAATGCAGAGTATGTCATACGAAAAGATGAATGGGATCATTGGAAAAGCAAACCGGAATCCAATGAATTCAGGAAGCTAAAGGATATTGCGGATCACTTAACATTCATTACGTCGGATAGGGAGTTGTATCCTGGTATTCATCTTATTCACGCTCCAGGGCATACCGTAGGACACTTATCTCTTCATATCCAATCAGAGGGAAAATCTTTATTGGTTGCCTCTGATATATTGAATGATCCGATAACTTTGCAACATCTTCCTTCCTATATACGTGCAGAGATGTCGCCAAGACAAGGATTAGAAACTCGGAAAAAATTTTTACAAGATGCTGTAGATAAAAAGGCACTCGTTTTTGCCTGTCATTATCCTTTTCCTGGATTCGGGTATGTTCATAAAGCAAAGGAAAAGGATAGATGGAAGTGGTCACCGATTGTCACAGGCTAATATTTTTTTAGAATAGATCAACTTAATCAAAGAAAGGATGAGTGTGAACAAACATGAGTGAACAAATATACGATGTATGGTGGGATAACGACAAACGGGAAGCTGAGATGGAAACGGCGCATCAGAATGGCTGGAAAGATACGATATCGTTAATGAAAGAAAAGGACTTGTCCGCATATTCTGTGCTTGATTTTGGTTGTAACCGTGGAGGATTTTTACGTACTCTTTATCAGGAAAAACCTTTTAAAGAAGGGATCGGCATTGATCTAGGTACAGAATCTATCCAAATAGCAGAGGAAAGAAAACAAGGTTTGCCACTGCATTATATGACCACAGGTGTCCCAGGAAAAACAGGAAAAACATTTGATATCGGCTTCTGTCTTTCCGTTATTTATTTAATTGAAGATTTGGAAGATCATGCGCAGAAGATCAAACAAGTATTGAATACAGGAGGAGCTTATTACATCACCTATACTGAACTCCCTAAAAATAAAAGTTTTCCATACTTTAAAGAAAGTATAGAAGGATATAGCAAATTACAAGTTCAGTCACATACTATAGATGATATTGCTTTTGCCTTTATGCAAGAAGGATTCCAAGTAGAGGTTCAGAGAAAGATACCAAATGGGTTTATTTCGATCTCAGGTGAGCAAAACGGATTTCGATCCATTCATGATCAATTAATATCTCAATATGAACAAACGTACTTATTCAGAATGACCTTACCCTCTTAAAAGTAAGTGCTGCAGATGAAAAAAATATTGCCAAATGGTAGCTTTAGTGCATTTATGATGGCTTGTCAAGCAGAAGAAAAGGGTGCTAATCCTAATTCAAATGGGAGTAGTGACTGTTCTGATGCAACAGATTTTCAATGACTATAGATAAGTGTGGACGTGACATAACAATAGAAGAACCGCCTCAAAATATTTTGTCTTTAGGAGAGTAGCGGGTACATTATTGGAGCCGGCTATCATTAATGGATACTGTGATCAGGACAATCCGCAAGAGAATAATGATTTATGATCGATTTGAAAGCATTTTTGCAGATACAGAAACGTTAGCAAAGTTGACAGGAACAAAACATTAAGCACAGGAAAATATTGAAAACTATCGAGAAAGAGTAGTAACACGATACGAGAACAGACAGAAGGAATTTCAATATCTAGTAATTATGCAGTAACGCTATTCGTCTTACGTTTTGAAGATATTGGAGCATTTGGAGAGCGTAGCATCATTAATCAACAAATGGCGTATACAGAATGGTCCAATATATATAGATGAACCAGAACGTTACTTAGGGCCTGCTATAGAATCTATCATTGATCAAAATCCGGAATATATTATTGCGTTATATGAAAAAAGAGATATGACAGAAGGTAACTGTTTATTTTGCTCTCTCCACATTTGTTGGGTGGGGAGTCTTTTTTCGTTTTACAAAAAAATGGTGTTAAAATCTTGGGTGATAAACAGGTCCATTTGTCGTATAATTAGTGTAATTCGTCAACTATCATTGTACTGGATGGATGGAGGGAGATACTTCTTTTTGATGTCTCAGAATCTTTGAAGCCAAGCAATTACACTTTATGAAATATACTACGAAAAGGAGACATTATGCGAAAGAAAGTAGTCATCATTTTATCTATCATGGTTATACTGTTCTTCATCATTAGCATTATTGGGGGAGCGAGTAAATATTGGAAGCAAGAGATCACGGCAGAACAAGGGGTGCTTGATCTAACAGATTATAATGTAGAATCAAATGAAATGATTGTATTAAATGGAGAATGGCAATTTTATAAGGGGCAGTTTCTTGATCCAGCATCGGCTGTGAACACTAGTAATAGTGGCTATATTGACGTACCTGCTTCATGGGATGAAAGATATCCTTCCTTGAAAGAGGATGTGGAAGTAGGGACCTATCGACTGGTTATCCAACTTCCTGAAGATGGAAATTATGGCATTAGAGTAAACATGATTCGTAATGCAAGTAACGTATTTATTAATGGTGTAGAAGCTAATGAACAAGGGAAAGTTTCAACTGAATCTACTGAATACCAGTATCGTCAGGGGAAGTATGAGGCGTATGGTCAAAGTGATAATAAAGAAATGGAAATCATGATTCATGTTGCCAATTACCAACACCCAAATGGCGGCATTATTAAGCCAATTATTTTTGGAAATGAGGAACAGATAGAATTACTAGCTGATCGTAATAAAATGATGGAAGGCTTTGTGCTTAGCGGCTTCGTTTTGTTAGCGATTATTGCTTTTTCTAATTTTATTCAGCAAAATAAATCAAGGCATGAGTTATATTTTGCACTATCAAGTCTGCTCCTAGCAGTTTATATTGCTGCAGGTGGGAATGAAAAGCTGATTTATTTACTATTTCCTAACCTATCGAATAGTAATTTGTTAAGTATACAGCTACCGTCTGCGATTTTATTCACTTTATTTTTCCTGCTATTTATTTATTCGCTATTTCGGAAATACGCTAATTTGTATATTGTAAAAGTTCTGGTTATATTATTAATCTTACAGGTAGTGTATCATGCTGTACCAATAAGAATCTTTGAGGTCGTACCGTTTATTACCTTAGAGTCAGGTCTCGTTTATTTTGTCATTCTGATTTCATTGCCTTATTTGTATTTTATCTTTATTCTTTTTAAGGCTTTTAGAGATCGGGCAGAAGGAATAGAATACTTAATGCTGGTGGTAACCTCGCTCATATGCTACGCGATAGCGTTAAGTCTGGATCTTTTATTTGGTATTCATGTGGATCAGCTTACAATATTTTCACTTTTCTTTATGGGACTTGGTTTTTCATTTTACATTTCTTATCGACGTAGATTGATTTTTGAGAAGTTGGACAGACTTTCGTTGGATCTGTTAACGCAAGAACAGCTTAAGGAAGAATCCCTGTTTAAAACATCGAAAGAACTGGATCGTCCAATTGATGATATCATCCAATCCTCCACGATTCTGATGAAAGGGGAAAGTGGGCCTCTAAAAATGCAGCAGCAGGAACTAGTTTATGACGTGAAAAATAATGCGGATAAATTAGCTCAGCTTCTAGAAAATTTTCGTAATGCAATGGGCGATAAGGAGCAATTAACGATAAAAATAGAGCCTCTACACTTAAAGGTGATAAATGAAATGGTGGATGACATGTCCCTTCATGTAAACAATTCGGTTGAAGTGGTCATCGAAAATCGTCTTGCAATGGATTCGCCATTGGTGATGGCAAATGAGAATAGTTTAAAACAAGTGATACTGCAGTTACTTGAAAATGCTATTGAAAATACGGAAAGCGGAAAAATTGTGGTGGAGAATAAAGTAATCAATCAAATGATGCACCTTTCTGTAGAAGATACAGGGAAAGGTATTCAAGAAAAATATATCCCATATGTGTTTGATACTTTTTTCCAAATTCCCGAAGCGCAGAAAACAACATCGAGCGGAATGGGACTTGGTCTAACCATCACAAAAAATTTCGTTACGTTGATGCATGGTGAAATCTGGGTGGAATCCAGTTCGGCAAAAGGCACTAGGATCACGTTTACATTACCAATTGCTGAAACAAATCAGGAGGGGGAATGGCTGACTCAAGAAAAAGAAATGGCGAAGAAGGGATCTGAAGAAGTGTCTTTATCAGAGCAAACAGAAAAGGAAGCAATAGACGCTAAAGTCATTCTCATTGCTGATTCAGATCCAGATCATTTCCTGCATTTGTCCTTTATTTTATCTCAATCCGGCTACAGAGTGATAGCGGCTCATAAGGGTGCGGATATGGATGGTTTTTTAAAGCGTGAATCTATTCATTTGGCTGTGATTGATATTAAAATGCCTGATATCTCTAGCCTTGCATTAATTAACACGATTCGTCAAGAATACAATCAAGTAGAACTGCCGATTCTTTTACTTTCACCTTTTATTTTAAAAACGGACAAAAGCAGTTTATTGCAAGCTGGTGTCAATGATTTTATGAGAAAGCCAGTCGCTGAGAATGAGCTTTTACCAAAAATTCAATCCTTATTTGCTGTGCAAGATGCCGTTGAACAATCGATAACAAATGAATTGAAAGCCTATCATGCACAAATCACACCACATTTTTTGTTTAATACATTAAATACAATCATTGCACTGAGCTATAAAGATGGAGATAAATCAAGAGAGGCATTATCTTATTTATCGATTTATTTTCGAGCCAAGCTGAATTATCAAAAACAGCAAAGCCTGGTACCACTTGATGATGAAATAGAATTAGTACAAGCCTATTTAGCCATAGAAAAACTTCGCTTTGGTGATCGGCTGACTATTCACTATAATATCGATGAGCAAGCTCAAATCCTTATACCATCTATGACGATTCAGCCTTTAGTAGAGAATGCCATACAGCACGGTCTTTTCGCGAAACCAATCGACGAGCCTACCTTCTCACTGTCGATCAAAGAGGAAGAAGACGTCATTGTCATCCGAGTAGAGGATAATGGTGTGGGCATACCAAAAGAAAAACAGGAGCAACTTTTACGTGGAGAAAGCCAGCGTTTCGGTTTTAAGAATCCTTTTGCAAAGCTTACATTGATTAAAAACGCCACATTTGAACTAGAAAGTGAAGAGGGGAAAGGAACAAGAATTTGGATTCGACTGAAAAGAAACGGGTGACCATTTATAGAACAATACATAGGTCAGCCTTGCTTTACCAAAGAAAACATAAAAAACTTTATAAAAGCAATATTCTAAAAAATAGACGTTCGATAAGAGCGTCTATTTTTATGACATATTTTTAGTGCTAGTGATTGGTATGCCATTACTCCTCATCAGCTAATAACTGGATTTTGAAAATATTTGTAATGCCGGTGCGGTCGGTGAATAGTGTGATGGAAACCAAATCACCTTCTGACAAATCAGAAAGCTGGATAACTGTATCCTGCTGATATATCCTCGAAAATTCTTCCAATATATCATCATATTGAAACTCACCTCGATAATTCTCATCATTGAGGGAAATACCATCAACTAATATAGAGTTCTCGCCAACTTCTTTTACTTCGGCATAGAATGTCTGAATATCAGAATGCGACAGTTCCCATGCATCTTCTTCGTAATCTTTATAAGCATTCATATATCCCACATAATAGCTAATCAATATGCCGGTGAGTAAAACGATAATGGTCATAACAATAGCGACTTTATTGGGGGGAACCATTTTACGCTTGCCTTCGGTTGCTCTTAAAGCCTTATTGATATGCCGTTTATAGACTTGAAAATAAACAACCACCGTAGCGACTAATATCATTAGAATGGCAAACAGTATGAGAAAATAAATAGGAAAACCCATGTAATCACCTCCTCTATATTCCGAAATATTCTTTAAAAATATAATAATAGCTTCTTGTAACATCCACACTTTTTCCGTTTGACATGGTCAGAATAAATTTTGACGAAAGAGTAGGTGTAATTCGCTGAACTCTATCCTTTGCAATGACAACAGAATTACTTATACGCAAAAATTTTGTTGGGTCAAGCAAACGGACAATTCGATATAATCGGTCACTAGCTTGATATAATGTTTCTTGCGTTTGAACTTCAACAGAGTGTCCGAATGTTTCGATATAAACAATCTCATCTACTGATAAAATAATCCGCTCATTGGTTTCTTTTTCTCTCACTGTCAAATGATCAATGAAGCTATTGGTTTCACTTAATACGAAGTCGGCAGTATCGTCTATTACAATCCCTCGTTCTTCGAGCGCACATTTGATTTCATCATAATGCTCATTGCTAATGTCAAGCTTGATTTTCAAATGGCAACCTCCTCTCGCTCCGCTGGGTACATGACCATTTTTCAAAAGTAGTATAGCAAACCGGATATTCATTTTTCAATATAAGAAGAACACTTTACAGAAATAGCCTCATAGATTACATCAAACAGCGTATACAGCAAAATCGGAAGGCAAGGGGCGGAATGAATGGTAACGTCGGGGAATGCGAAAGGCTCTGAGTAGTGAACACAGAGCCAATACGTGAGGAAGTAAACTTGGATATGTTGGCTAGAACGTAAGCCTAGATAAATCAAAGATAACCTATTCAGAGGAGAACCAGGATCAGAAACGAACTTGGAAAAACCGATCGTCCAGGATCGAAGAGTGTACAGCAAATGGGATCCAAATGGATAGATGCGTCAGATAATTCACATCATCTCCTTTATCTATCGGTACACCGATTCGTTTAAGGTCAACAGGAAGACGAAGGTTTAATTATTTCGGGCATTCGGATTATAGTGTGGAAAATCCATTTTAATATTTTTATTCGGACAAATCTCATTCGGAAAATCGTGTGTAAAAGGGACTATAACAATTCCATCAAATAAATTTGATTTAAATGGTTGCAATTTGAAATAATGAATAATATAATAACAATACATCAAACAAATTTGATATAAGGAAGTGAAACCAAAATGGTGTTACAAAATATAAGTGATACGAATCAACAGGAAATATTTAGAACTTACGAAGTTAAATTCAAAGCCTTGTCTGATCAAATCCGCCTGAAGATCATGTATGAATTAAACCAGAAAGGACAAATATGTGTTTGTGACTTAACTGAAATTATTGGTTTATCACAATCAAAATTATCTTATCATCTAAAGATTTTGCTTGATGTCAATCTAATTGAAAGGGAAAAAATCGGTACTTGGAATTATTATCGTTTAAATGAAGAAGAGGTAAGAGGACTACTCTCAGAAGAATTGTGCTGTATTTTTTATCCAGAGAGGAAATAAAAAATTTTAAGTTAAACATCAAATAAAATTGATCTATATATATCAATTTTTTTTGATTTAAAATGGAAAATGGAGGCAAAAAAATGGATAGTTTTTTGCAGTTTTTGAAAACATTTTTTACGCTTTTTATGGAGTTAACAGTGCTATTTATTTTTATCAGCTTTTTGGTGAGCTGGTTACAACAAAAGGTTACTGAGGATAGAATTAAACGGGTACTAGATCGTCCGAATAAATGGAGTGGTTATCTTTATGGAACAGGGCTAGGTGCTTTGACCCCGTTTTGTTCATGCTCCACCATACCAATTTTAGCGGGCTTATTATCTTCCAAAGCACCATTTGGTCCTTCAATGTCATTCTTGATTGCTTCACCTCTCTTGAATCCAGTCATCGTAATATTACTTTGGACCTTACTAGGATGGAAGTTAACACTTTATTATGTTGTCATTGTAGGGGTATTTTCAGTATTGATTGGTGTAGTTTGGAAAGCATTGGGGCTTGAGCATTCTGTTAAAAACGTGAACGTTAGAAAAGCAAGCAGTCAAGAGGACAATCTTAAGAAATCAAAGTGGAAATTAGCGCTTGAAGATGCTTGGGGATTCTTTTATCCATTACTGCCTTATTTATTAATTGGTGTTTTTATTGGGGCATTTATTTATGACTTTATTCCGCAAGAATTTATCGTCAAATATGCAGGAGGCGACAAGCCTTGGACAATTCCAATAGCCGCAGTTGCTGGTATTCCAATGTATATTCGTGCAGAAGCAATCTTACCTATTGGTGACGCTCTAGTAAGCAAGGGGATGGGGATTGGTTCCGTTATCGCCCTCTTAATCGGAGGAGCAGGGGCAAGTATTCCCGAAGTTGTCTTGTTGAGTAAGCTTTTCAAGAAAAAATTAGTGATTACATTTGTAGCTTCTATTTTGATAGTTGCTATTAGCACAGGATTTATTCTTCAAATATTTCTTTAAAGGAGGTGATTCGTATGGCAGAAAAAAAGTCAGGGCTTAAAAAATTGCTCTCTAAGTCCAATAAAGACTGTTGTAGTATTGAAATCGAGGAAGTAAAAGCCAGTGAAAAAGACTGTTGTGATACTACGGAACAGAAGAGTGATAAACAACAGAAAGAGGCTTGATGATCAGTCAGAATTTTTTGGCATCGAAACAAAGGACTTTCTAAAAAAGTCCTTTGTTTTTCGCGAGTGGCAGCACATACCACTAAAGGGTGAAAGTCCCGAATGCGCCGCCCAGCCGGAAAGCATTAGCTGACATGTAGTGCGCGTACTGTGAAGTAGCGTGCGGAGGACATGAAAGCAAACCTCTGACCAGAGCTGGGATCCCATGATGGCATGAGAGAAGGATGACTGTGCAAAACAACAGGAAGTCCAAATAGCTGGCAATCTCGACATGTTTGGTGTTTAGTGCTTGCTTGATGCAGGCTAAAAGCTGAAAGTCTGGAACAGCTGGATAAATTTCTTCCATATAAGCCTTGGTTGTTCCTTCATCACGGATAGCACCCGTTGCGACAAGAAGATCGCCAAGCTGCATTTCAGGTTGGAGGGCCCCGCAACTGCCTATCCGAATCGCATACTTGACCCCAATGTTCGCAAGTTCTTCCACACCAATTCCAGTGGATGGTCCGCCCATGCCAGTTGACATCACGAGTACACGAGTCCCGTTGTAGTATCCAATCAAACTTTTATACTCCCGATTAAAGACTAATTCCTTAGGAGAATCCAACCACTTTTTTAATCGATCTACACGTGCAGGATCACCAGGCAGGAGGACTTTATCAACTGCTATGTCATTTGATAATTGGATATGAGGCTGAACAGTTTTGGGCAAATTTTCACCTCCTTTTGTGAAATATATAACTTAATAAGCTGTTGTTCACTATGAGGTCAATCATAACGGAGATAAAATGTTTTCGTTTTCATCAATTGTATATTATTTTGAACTACCCCCACTTCATTTTCTAATGAAAATTTGAAGTGGGAGATTCCTGCGAACACCGGTGCATCCACCAGTTTTTTAGCAGGCTAACCCCGTCATCCCAACGGTTCGTGCTTTATATCTTGTACGCCCGACTCGCCACACGTCCTACTTTAGCTTGATTTTCGCAACTTCGGGTCGTGTGGGGCGACTGAACGTTGAAGATTTTACGTTGCAGACGATTTTCCTGCAACAACCTCCTATCTTCAGTTTTCAAAGAGCAACTTACAATCATATTATAGCACAAATGTTCGCTGTTTTCAACTATTTAGGATACTACCGACATTCATCTCCCACCTACTCATTGGGCTATGCCCTTCACATTCCTTGAGGTGGGAGTCTTCTGTCGGAGTTTGATAAAGGATTATTGGTAAATAGCAAAGACCAATTTTCATAAAAATGAAAGAAAAGGATGCATTTCCGGTAATTAGAATGAAACAGCCTAATTTTAGAAAAAATTGTCGTACAGCAGCTCCGTTGTTTGGTACATACTAAAAGACAAGGAGGTGTTAGCCATGGATAAGAAAGAGAAGAATAACAAGCAACCATTTGAAGGTGGTAAAGGCGTTCAAACGGTGCAAAATCAGTTGAATGAGAGTTATCAAAGTGGAGTGGTGGAAGACCAATTAAAAAACAATAGAGGAGTACATCATTTTAACAATAAGAGCAGATAATAAAAATAAGAATGTATCTATTTGTTGAAAGGACGTCGCTACTTGTTGATTACGATACTAAGTGGTGACGTTTTACATAGCGGGTGTATGGCTTGCAAATATAAAATAATATGTTAAAATCAATTCAGGAACACTAGTTCTCTTTAGTGGCGGTGGGAGGGGAAGAATAAATATGTGTCGGCGTTCTAGCAAAAGAAATTTAGAGATTAATGAAATTATCAAATTGTATGAAGATGGAGAAAGTACAACCGAAATCGCAACAATTGCAAACGTTTCCTCGAGGTATATTCGAATGCTATTGAAACAGCATCATGTTGAAATGAGACCACGCGGGAGCTGGAAGAGAAAATATACATTAAATGAAGATTATTTTAAAACATGGTCAAATAATATGGCATATATACTAGGTTTTATCATAGCAGATGGAACCATAGCTAGAGATGTTCAATTTGTAAGCATAGCTCAAAAAGAAAAATATATTCTTGAAGCTATAAGAGAAGAATTAGGATCCAATCAACCGATTGTTAAAAATAAAGATACCGGAGTTTATATGTTAACCATAAATAGTAAAGTAATGAAGAATGATTTAATCGAAATACATGGGGTAAAACCTAACAAATCAAGTACTATTGAATTTCCGCACGTACCTAAGGAATATATGAGTCATTTTATTCGAGGTTATTTTGATGGTGATGGTTATATTAATTACAAACAATATACCGTAACATTTGTAAGTGGATCCAAATCTTTTCTGGAAGCTTTGATTAACGTCCTGAAAGAAAAAGAATTTACGCCTCAATTCCAACAGCAAGGTGCAAATTATCGAGTACACATAAGAGGTAGAAAATCCGTTAAGTTATTTTCCGATTGGATATACAAAGATAAAAATGAAGGGCTCTACCTGATAAGGAAATATCATACTTTTAAAGAGGAAAAATTAGAGTTACATCAACTTGCGGATAGAAAACATGTAAATACGCAAGAGGCGATCATGAGACGAAAATTAAATTTTCTAACCATTTATGCCCTCACTCATTCCATGGAATATACATGTGCGTGCATCGAAATAAAACCAGCATCCATAAACAGGTGGATGAATAATGCTAAATTATTTAAGCGTAACTTTGAGTTTATAAAAAATGACATAAAAAAAAGTGAATAAACCGTATTTTCAGTAGATATATGGGATGTTTTAATGAATTTACTCCTTTTGAGTTTTATTTTAAAAGAGAAGGGTAGCTTAGAAAACGTTCAAAGGCAGGATTATAAAAATAAAAATCTAGTTAACATAATATATATTATCGGAAGTCGTAATAAAAAACAAAATTCTGTCTCATATACTAAGTATACTTTAGATAGTGAGACAGAATTTTGTTAAACACTAGGATGCAGTTTGTTTTTTTCTATATTATCTAATACTTCGTTATCAATTTCTAATCTTCAAACCACTCACAGCTTTAAAAAAATCTTTTGCAAATTAAAACAAATTCTTCCCGATGGCATATGCGCGGTTATTAAACCGAATTCTTTATCATTAACTGCATATGTACTAATTCGTTTCTTCATATTTGTATTTATGTCAATTCCCAAATCATCATTTTCTTCATCGCTTTACTATTTTCAAGATAATTCCTTTTGGTATACATTACCATCTTACTAATTCGACGCTGCACTAACAAGCCACCAGCCTACTCCTATGTATACTTAGAGGCAATCAATAAACTCTGGTCAAAAGCATTGCTGTTGGTAAGTATTCTTTAAAAGTGGTAATATCAGAGCTGCACACAACGCTGGTACGAAAGGAGAAATTTCCGCTTGTAAAGGCAATATCCGAATCACTTTCTTGAAATAGAGCCACATCTTCCCCGTCTTCATTTTGACAGGAGGTTGAGGTGTCTGAGATTCGATACGTGATATAGTCCACACCTTCTGGGGCGATAAATTCTTCTCCAGCTAGGATTGTATCCCGTTCCCCTGGATCACATGATACTTTTGAGCCAAAAGTTTCTTTATTATAAAAAAACGAGGGTCATAATGCCGACAATGATACAGTAAAACGCAAAATATTCGAGTTTTCCACGCAGCATGATATGCATAAACCACTTTAATGCAAAGTAGCTTGCGATAAAAGCGGTAATAAAGGCTATCAGATATGGCGCCCACAACTGAGTCATCGCTGGATCTCTTGTGATCTCAGGGATTTCTAATAGACCCGTACCTAAACTGACTGGGATATAGAGTAAAAAAGAAAAACGCAAGGCCGTTTCTTTTTTCATCCCAACAAGCATCGAAGCAACAATGGTTGCACCAGATCTGCTGATGCCTGGTGTCACTGCAATAGACTGCACTAGACCGACGATGATCGCATCTTTTGTCGACAAATCGCCATCTTGTTTACGACCACGTAAGTTGCGAATCATCCAAAGAGCCAGTGCTGTGACTAACAGCGTAATTCCGACGACTTCTGTTCCATTTAAAACTTCACCAAGTACATCTCCGAATAGCAGGCCGATAATCCCAACAGGAATGGTTGCAATCACCAAATAGATCACAAACATAAAGTCCTTTTTCGTTGCTGGCTCTCTTTTTAATAGAAAACGGCATGTATTCATGAATAAACGAGCGATATCCTTACGATATATCAGCATAACAGCAAGCAAAGAAGCAAAATTGACGAATATTTCAAAAGATAATCCCTCTGTTTCCAGGTTAAATAATTTCCTGACAATAATGATATGACCACTAGATGATATGGGTATTGGTTCTGTGACTCCTTGAACAAGACCAAGGATAAAATATTGCAGTAAAGTCCAGATCTGACTAAAAGATTCCATCATTTGATTCCCTCTCTTTTTAATGAATATCTGTTTTCTGAAAATAGGCGATCATCATTACAGCCCCAGCCAGCGCCGTAATGGCAATCATTGTATAAGAATATTCAGCTGGATAAGTGGCCGGAAGTGTTTGATTTGCTATATCACCTGCTGCTGCCCATGGAAATAACCCTCTATGTTCTGAATTACCTGCCATAACGTTGATCAGCGTGATAATAATCGTAAAAATGATGGTGGGGACATAATTTTTCATCACCAATGTAACGAATATGATGGGAGTGGAAAGGATAAATAATAATACGCCACCCGTAACAAATTGCTGCAATGATGCTAATAACAGCGAAGTGCTCCAACCATCAAACTGTAGTAATAAACCTATTCCGGCAGTGAGGCACCAAGCCAGTGCGGTTAACAGTGAAATCCAGATGAATAGTAACATCATCTTGCTCACCATGAAGCTTAGACGGGACACAGGGATAGTTAGTAAATTTTTTAATGTGTTTTCCGTGTATTCCCGATGAAAAAGATAAGTTGTTACTACTCCATATAACGGAACGCCTATAATAAGAACGGTATACAAATTGACTTGAAAGAAAAGCTGATCGAAAAGAATTGTCTCTTCACTAATGTAGCTTGCAACCACTACAACAAAAGGAGCTACTGTAGCGCCAAGTATGCTTATCAACAGCATGCTGGAGCGTTTTAATTTTAAACATTCCGTCCATAATAAACTAACCAATGGCACCACCTCCAACTAGTTTGGTAAAGTAATCTTCCAGTCTGTCTTCGTTTATCATTATTTTGAATACTTCTATCCCATGTTCAACCAACGCTTGATTGATCTTTCCTTGTTGTCCTACATGAGAATAGATACGAATGTTGCCCCCAAGATGAACTACATAATCAACAATACCAAAGTGTTTTTCCAAAATCATCGCTGCTTTATGATCGTTAGAGACCTGAAATTCTAAATACTTGCGATTCCTTTCTTTCATTTGCTGAAAGGAGATTTCTTCTAGAAGTTTGCCCTCGTGAATCATCCCGATATGGTCAGCTAATTGTTCGATTTCCGATAAAATATGACTGGACACAAAAATCGTTATGTTTCTTTCTCTTGCCAGTGTTTGAATCATGTTTCTCATTTCTTTAATGCCAATTGGATCTAAGCCATTGGTAGGTTCGTCTAGTATTAATAATTCTGGGTAATGAAGCAGAGCTCTAGCGATTCCTAACCTTTGCTTCATGCCTAACGAATATTGTCCCACTAGCTTTTTTGTTTCATGCTGTAAATCAACTATCTCTAAAGCCTCTTCCAGTGCATTTCTCTTATGAACCCCCATGATTTTCGCATTGATTGATAAATTTTCTTTTGCGGTTAGATTTTCATAAAAACCTGGCACTTCTACGATGGAACCTATCCGTCTTAAAATATCTTTTTGATGTTTAAAGAAATTCTCCCCAAATATTTCGATGCGTCCAGAGGTTGGTTTAATCAATCCCAATAGCATGCGGATGGTAGTCGTTTTTCCGGCTCCGTTTCTGCCAAGAAAACCGTATATGTCTCCTTGATTTACCGTTAAATGAAGCTGATCTACAGCATGTTGCTGCTGGTAAGTTTTCGTTAAATGGGACGTTTTAATAATTTCGCTTATGGTAAACACCTGCTTTCCCTACTTATAGTTATATTATAAGGAACAAATTTTAAAACGCCCTTAATGATTTCTTAATTGTTTCTTAAAAAGGTTTTTTTCGTCATATTTAGGAAGGGAAAAGCCGAAAGTCGTTCTTGTCCAGGGGTTGCTCTCCACCCAAATCTTTCCGTGCTGTTTCTCTACCAGTGCTTTTGCAATAGCTAATCCAAGACCGCTCCCCTTGTTCCATTGATTTCTGGATTGGTCCACGCGATACATCTTGTCAAATACATAGGGCATATCTTGATCACTTATCCCAGGACCCTGATCCCAAATCAAAAGCTGATACTCATTAGCCGATTCAGTTAGTTCTACTCCTAGCACCTTTCCTTCTTTCCCATAATATAAGGCGTTTTTTAGGAGATTGCCGATAACCCGTGTCAAACTCAAACGATCTGCTTGAATAAAACAGGTTTTCTCTGGAATGGTCGTATGTAATGCAATGGCTTCTTGTTTTAAATCAGGCAAGAACGCAATCAATGATTCTCTTGTTATTTCAGCAAAATCTAACTGCTCTTCTTCCAAATGGATTTCATCCGCATCTATTTTGGCCATATGAAAAAGTTCATCCACTAGATGTTTTAAACGGCTTGATTTTCTGGATATGATATCCAAATACGCTTGTTTTTCTGTTTCTGACGCTGCTATACCATCCTTCAAGGCATCGATATAGCCAATTATGGATGTAAGCGGTGTACGAAGATCATGGGAAATACCTGAAAGTATCTTCTCTCGTGCTTGTTGTGATTGTAACGATTGAATCTGTATTTCCTCTGCTTCTTCTATTAATTCATTGATGGAAAAAATGATATCATCTAACGTATGGTCGGGATTCGTCCATAATCTGGTTTTTAAGTTTCCTTGAACAGCTCGCTTGATGGCCTTATTTATTTGCTTTAACTGTAAAAAAGTACGAATTCTCATCCCAATTAACATCACAGTGATAAGAATTAGCAACGTAAATAGCACATCTATAGCTTGTTCTTTAGCCGGTCCGTTAACAGAAGTATCGATAAGAAAGATACCTGCTAATATAAAAAATTGGCAGACAATAAGTAATAATACCTTATCCTTTTTCATCGTGTTCACCTACAAATTTATAGCCTATGCCCCAGACGGTTTGTATAAATACTGGATTTGATGGATCCCTCTCTATCTTTTTTCGTAGTTTTCTAATATGAACCATGACGGTATTGTCATCCTCAATGTAGCTGCTTCCCCAGACATTGCGAAATAACTGTGTTTTGGTGAAAACCTGTTCCGGATGGGAAGCTAGAAACGTCAGTAATTCAAATTCTTTAGCGGTCAATGGGATATCCTGTTCATGAGCAGTAATGTTATATTTTTTTCGGTCGATGGTTAAATGTGGATACGTTATCGATGTATGCTCGGTCGTACTTTCTTCACTTCCCAGCACCAAGTATCTTCTAATTAATGCCTTTACCCTGGCAATTACTTCATTAATACTGAATGGCTTTGTCAAGTAATCATCCGCTCCAATGCCCAACCCCAGCACCTTATCTACTTCTTGGTCTTTTGCTGTAAGCATTAAGATCGGCACATTAGACGTTGCTCGAATCCTTCTACATACTTCTATTCCGTCTAGCTTTGGCATCATCAAATCCAATAGCAATAGATTATAGGAATGTTGATGACACGCTTGCAACACTTCTTCCCCATTAGCCACTACGTCTACTTGATATAACTCTCTTTCTAAGTATTTTTTTAGCAAATCACGGATTTCTTTCTCATCATCCGCCACCAGTATACGTATCTCTTCCATATGTTCACCTGCTTTTTTAAAAGTTTTTATCTCTTAACCTTCGAAACTTCAATAAATATTGAAATAAAAGGTATATTCATAAACTAGATTGGCAAACCTGTCAATATTAGAAACTATGAATCGGAGGTTTATCCAATATGAAGTATAACATAATCATAGGTATCGCTTTTTGTGTTTGCCTATTTATTTTCTTACCTAATGTGCATGCAAATGATGGAAAAATGTACGAGGTCAATGCAGAAAAAGTGGAATTACGAGACGCACCTGCTCAGGAAGCAAATGTAGTTGCTGAGTTGCAGCGCGGTGCAAAGGTAACGGTGTTTGAAGATTCGTATGGTTGGGGCGAAACCTTTTATAACGGTGAGAAAGTCTGGGTTGCTATCCACCTGTTATCAGAAGTGAATGCGAATCAAGCAGCTGATTCAGACAGAGAAACAGAGACTACTACATCGGAAGAAGATAGACAGTTATATCATGTGCAAGCACCTGCCGTCAATGTGCGTAACGCACCTGATACCCATGCAACGATTATAACAACATTAAATAAGGGAGACAGGGTCACTATTTTTCAAGAAAAAAACGGTTGGGGTAAGACCTATTATCAGAATAAAGAAGTGTGGATCGCTTTATATCTGCTAGATAAAGAAACGGAGAAAGTAGATAACGAGAAACCAACGGAAAAGGAGATAGCGAAGGCATCAGCAAAGCACAAGCAAGTAGCGTCCGCAGTAACCACAGATCAAGAAAATAGTGACAAAGAACAGAAACATGTTGAAAAAGCACAGGAAGAAATACAGACAGATCCAACAAAGCAAGCTAGTGAAAACACGTTAGAGGATTATCATATTGTGATCGATCCCGGTCATGGCGGTAAAGATCCCGGCGCCATTGGATCCGAAGTAAATGAAAAAACGTTAACGTTATCTACGGCAAATAAATTAGCAAAACAGTTACGTGATAAAGGGGTTTCCATTACCTTAACGAGGACGAATGATACGTATATTCCATTAGAAGAACGAGTGAGTATCAGCAATTCCGCACAAAAAGCCATTTTCATTAGCTTACATTATAATGCCTCGACAGAAACAGCGGCACGTGGAATCGAAACGTTTTATCACGATGGTGTAGAAGATCAAAAGCTTGCGAAATCTGTTCAGGCCTCATTGATTGATCATGCGGAACTTCAAGATCGCGGAACAAAGCAAGCAGATTTTCAAGTGTTAAAGGAGAACAAGCAGCCAGCCATTCTAGTAGAGCTTGGGTTTATTAGTCATGGGGAGGAACAGCAGCTGATTCAAACCGATCATTATCAAGAAAAAGCGGTTGCAGGAATAATAGCTGGTTTAGATACTTATGTTCATGGGTAACACCCCCTATCCCTTAACGATGCTGCTCGTTAAGGGATAGAGTTGTTTATTTTTTTACTACCTCATCCAAGTAAGCATAACATTTTCCATTCAGTTAACTTAGCGCTATACTATTATTTAGGGTAACGAAATAAAAAGGACTAAAGAAGGGATAATATAGTGAATGTAGAACAAGTCGCAAAGCGTAATGCAGCTATTATGTGGTTTGCGAATTTTTTTATTGCCGCTAGTTTGACGATGGTCATTCCATTTCTATCCTTATATATTGAAACATTAGGCAATTATTCTGATGACTATGTCCAGCGTTGGTCCGGCTGGGTATTTGCTATTTCTTTTTTAATCGCCTTTATTGTTTCGCCATTTTGGGGTAGATTTGGTGATAAACATGGACGGAAAATATTTTTGGTTTTTGCTGCATTTGGTCTAGGCATTAGTGTATTCTTAATGGGCTTTGTTACCAATGTGACGCAGCTTTTTTTCTTACGCTTATTTATGGGTTTTTTTACTGGTTTTATTTCTATGTCACAGGCGTTTATCTCTACCCAAACACCTCCAAAAATCGCTGGAAAAGTACTAGGTACGTTACAAACGGGTAATGTCACAGGTAGTTTATTAGGGCCGCTTTTCGGTGGGATATTGGCGGATGCGTTTAGTTATTCTGCCACCTTTCAATTAACTGCCGCTACTTTATTTATTGCCGCTTTTCTAGTAACGTTTGGTACAAAAGAGTTAAAACAAAAAACAAAACAAGCAGAAAGTCATTATTCGGTTGGTCAGGTGCTACAGCACATTATTAGTAAGCCGGTATTGGTGGTCATTATGCTTGTCTCGATGTTTGTGCAAGTAGCCAATTTTAGTATACAACCGATTCTTTCCTTATATGTCAGCGAAATTCATGGACCGGCAAGCATTGCCTTCTTTTCAGGTCTTGCTTTTTCCGCTGCTGGTTTAGGAAATTTATTAATGTCGAGAAATTGGGGTAAGTTAGGAGATCGAATAGGCTATGAAAAGGTACTGGTTATTCTTTTATTCTTATCAGCCATTTTCTTCTTACCAGGGGCGTTTGTTGGATCGATTTGGCAATTAGTAGTGGTTCGCTTTCTATTAGGAACAGCAATTGGCGGTGTCATTCCGCTTCGAACGGCCTATATTCGTGAGGTTTCTCCTTATCAAATTCAAGGGGAAGTACTAGGTTATAACACAAGTATTCGTTTTCTAGGTAATATTATCGGTCCAGTAGTGGGTGGCTGGATTGCAGGGCTTTATGATATTGCCGCTGTCTTTATTTTTAGCAGTGTGTTATTGCTATTAAGTGCCATTAGTCTGCTTATGACCATCAAGCGTGATCAGAAACAAGGGTTGGAGCAATCTCCTGTTCATTCCTAAGTTGAATAATCAAACAAAGAGCAGGTTCGAGGTCAATCCACGCAGAACCTGCTCTTTGTTATCTTGCCTTCTCTATGTATGGAACCGATTGCTTATCCCTTGTTTATCATTTAAAATAAGTTATTAAAAATAACATAGGAGAATGCCTTATTTCAAAATTATGCTCAGGGTTTGCCCTTCTTTTGTTAACCTTATTATTGGTCTATGATTATTTCCCTATCCAACAATTAGTAGTTTCTAAGACGACGGTTAGCATGCTGCTTCTTGTCTGTATCCTTATCAGTCTATTTTTTCAGCGTTACACAAAGAATGATAGACAAGATGGACTGAAATGGCAAGCGTTTATAACGATTTATATCCTATGCCTGATCGGGATATTTTCCCTTTTAGGCGGCGAGTCTTCGGTGGGTATTTCATTTCATAACGGTTTTTTCTGGATTGTTTTATTGATTTCTCTAGCTGAAATGTTCTTTCAATGGAAAAAGCCTGAATCGCGGGAACAGTAAATTAAATGGTGCTACAGCTTCACAGCATACCCATCTGCTGCATAAAATGAACCCCATCGGAACTTACCCAGTAATCTTTGATTTTTCCGTCCTCCAGAAAGAAGATATCCATCCCTTGAAAAGCTATCACTTTCCCTGCCTTTGCCTGTGCACCTGGCATCGTTCCGTTATACGTGCCGGTGAAACGCCATCGAGCAGATACATAATTTCCTTCTTCGATAGGCCCTGTTTCAATAGACATCTTTACATCGTCAAAGAAGGCACACCCGCTCCCAATCATATCTTTTAGCGCTTCTGCCCCCTTCTGCCTTTCCGAATTTTGCTGGTCAAGCCTTGCTTGATGTACGGTACAGTCAGGGGATGTTATGTCATCCAACACAGATATATCTTGATTCCATGCCTGAACCCAGCGTTCGTATATTTGTTTCCCATTATGCACGACCATCCTCATCAACTCCCTGTTTAAAAAGGGAGAGGTGAAAAGCACCCCTTCTCCTCCCTTTTTCCTTATGGACACCATTTGTTTAATATCCAGCAAATTCCTTGGAACGGATGTTATCTTCATTCACACCCGCTTCTATCAGCATATCTTGCATCGCTTCCACCATACCGCCGGGACCAGACAGGTAATAGATCGGTTTATGGATATCGGAAACGTAACGTTTGAGCAGCTTGGCACCAATATGACCACGTTCACCACCCCATTCATCGGCACTTGACCTTGTCATAACCGGAACAAATTGGAAATCAGGATTTCTTTCTGCCATTTCCTCCAAATCGGATAGAAATGGGGCATCTTCTGGGGTTTTATTGGAGTATAATAACGTTATCTCATGATCTGTCTCTTGATTCGTAGCCTCGGCAATCATGCTGCGGACAGGTGTGATCCCAATACCGCCAATAATAAATACAGCCGGAGTGGATTCTGTTTTGTGGAGGGTGAAACTTCCGCTTGCTCCATCAAATTCGACCTCGCTTCCCTCTGGTAAATCCTTTAATTCCTGCTTAAAAGCAGAATCCCTTATGCGCGTAGCCGTCACTAATTCATTTTCGCTCGGTGCATAGACCAGCGATAAGGCTCTTTTATTCCCTTCTTCATCTGTTTTACTTGGGTTAATCAGCTTAATATGAGTGAGCTGACCTGCTTTAAAATCAAATCCATCTGGCATTTCCCAATGAAACGCCATCGTATCTTTGGCCACTAATTCTTTTTTCTTTAAAGTGATTTTTTGATTTGCCATTTTTATTCGCTCCTTTATGATGAAACTCCTTTATTTGAAAATCATATGTTATTTTGCTATATCCTATTTCTACCCTTATTTTTCCTTTGCTAAACAGGCAGTTGTTCCTAAAGAAAATGCTGCCAACAAATAATGTTGGTGAAAGGAGTACTTTCCTATATTGCAATGTGCATATGACGTGATTAGAATAGTAGTAATACCATCATGATTTTTTTATAAGGAGGATAATGATGAAGGTTAAACGTATTGTTGCTAATATTGAAACACCTGAGATGGAAAAGGCTGCTTATTTTTACGGGGAGATTCTTGGATTGGATCAGTTGATGGATTTGGGGTTTATTACAACGTTCGGTTCGCATGATAAAATGGATACACAAATTAGCTTTCTCTCACAAGGAGGGTCTGGAACGCCTGTCCCTGATCTATCAATGGAAGTGGACGACTTGGATGATTTATTGGTTCGTGTGCAAGAAGCAGGGATTGCTATTGAATATGGGCCAGTCGAGGAACCTTGGGGGGTTCGGCGATTCTATGTCCGCGATCCTTTCGGCAAGCTGATTAATATTCTTGTTCATCTATAAGTAAGCACAGGGAGAGCGTCCATTTGAACTAAATGGACGCTTTTATTTCATGTGCGCTGCTCTTATCACTATTCGACCTTATTTCCTAAACCAAACCTCTATTTGAAATTCATTTTCATGCAGATAGGCGGTTACATGGCCTCCTTGCTTGTCAACCAACTGTTGTACAATGTGCAAGCCTAAACCTAAATGTCCATCCGCGCGGCTCTGATCTATCCGGAAGCTTCTATCAAACATACGTTCGACATCTTTTTGATTAACGCCAGTAATATCATTTGCGGCATGTAAACGAACATAGTCGTCCTCTTCGACCCAGTCGATAGAAAAATAGGTTTGCGCATAACGCAATGCATTCTGGATGATATTATTAATGATTCGATGGACAGCCTTTTTATCAGCCCATATCGGTGATACAGGTGTTTCTTCCATCTTTACCTGCAAGTTACTTTTCTCAAAATCGTTATAGAACATCAGCATCGTTTCTATTACGATTTGATCGAGTGATACCTGTTCGATCTCTAAAGGCTGATCAGCTGAATCTATTTGCGAGATCTCATAGAACATATCTACTGTCATGGTCAAGTGGTCCATTTTCTGCTGGATAATCTGTAAAAACTCGCTTCTCTCTGCTTCTGATAAGGAAGGGTCATTTAACAATTCCGTAAAACCTTGCATAGAGGTTAACGGTGTTCTCAAATCATGTGAAATATTGGTAATTTCCTGCTTGAGTTCTTTTTCTCGTTTTTGTGCTTGCTGCTGATCCTGTTTAAATAACCGAAGCAACTGATTAATTCGAGAAAGGAAACGAACAACATTTTTATTGCGTGTGTTGGTACGAACCAGCTCATTGGTACCGAAATGTTCGATGATATTCATTAGTTGATGGGTCATGCCCTTGATCTCCCAATGAAGAAATACCAGCCTACCTATGCTGATGACTAGCAGGACCGCAAGTACGATGATAATCAACCAGCTGCTCATGGTTATGTCTCCCCTTTTTTAATCAATCGATGTTTTGTTTAGTGAATTTTCTTGCCCCGAATAGTAATGCAGGAATGGCAAGCACAATGCCTGTTATCCAACAACGAAAATCAATGGAAGTGGCTTGAGCCATAAAATCATTCAAGTTGCCTCTTAATAAAATGTCTGGTCCATACTGGTAAAGTTGATTTAATCCGGAGATCGGTCGAAAAATGGAATAAACGAACTCACCAGAATACGTAAATAGGACAAACAATATAATGATGATGTAAATGGTATTAATCTTTGTCATTTTCATGCTATGAATGATCGTAAATCCAGCGAATACAAGCGGGACCATATTGGTAAGAGCGATAAGAAAATTGGTGATAGATTGCTCCTCTTTAGCTAAGAGACTTTCTCCCAAACCAACGATGAAGAATAGACTGACCACACATAATAAGAGAAAGTAGCTTAATGTAAGCATAAATTTAGACCAAAAAATTGACTTTCGTGAAATACCAAAAGAGATGGCTTGTTTTATCAGTGTCATGTCCTTGCCAGTCAACATCAAATTAAACAAAAAAGCGATAATAACTAGAAAAGTCCCACTACTCACCACATTCGAATACAAAAATCGACTCGTAGCATAAGGAAAGTCAGTTTCAATCTGATTAAAAAAATATAACAGCAGAGCGGCCATCATTTGAAGCAGAAGGCAAATGCCACCTGTTACGTACAGACTTGGTTTTCGCAATAAACGATAGTGTTCACTTTTGATATAATTCATCATTGGATCTCCTCCCCGACTAATCCTAGGAAAAATTCTTCCAAGTTAAGAGCTTCTAAACGAAACTCCATTACCACCACCCCATTCTCAATCAAGAGGCGATTGATGTTACCAGCTTCTTCGATATAGTTTTGGATCGTAATCATTTGATCAGGAAGGACTTTATATCGAATATCGCCATAATTTCGTTCTAATAATTGCACCGCCTTAGCTGTATCCTCGACCTTCAGTTGGATTTGTTTTCTACTTTTTTCATCTAAATCTGCTTTGCTTAAGTCTTCCACTACTTGACCATCCTTCACAAAAACAAAGCGTGTGGCCAGCAGTTGTAATTCCGTTAAAATATGACTGGAAATCAAAATCGTTATTTGTTTTTCTTGATTGAGCTTCAGCAGCAGTCGTCGCATTTCCCTAATCCCTTCCGCGTCTAAGCCATTGATTGGTTCGTCCAGCACCAAACAATCGGGGCTGCTTAGTAGCGATAATGCTATGCCTAGTCGCTGTTTCATGCCCATGGAATATTCGCGGAATCGTTTTTTCTTTTGCTTGGCCAAGTCCACAATTTGCAATACTTCCTGAACTCGCTGCTTTTCCACCACGCCTCGCTGGATGCGAAAGTATTCGAGGTTTTGACTGGCGGTAAAATCTGAGAAAAAGGCCGGTGTTTCAATCATAAAGCCCATTCTCTTTTTAGCCTCCGCTAAATCATTACCTGTAGCACCAAATAAGTGAATATCACCCGCTGTCGGCATGAGTTGTCCCGATAACATCTTAAAGATCGTTGACTTACCGGCTCCGTTTTTCCCAATTAGGGCACAGATTTCTCCCTTCCCCACGGAAAAATCTAGTGGTTTGATTACTTCCTCCTTCTTAAACGTCTTTGTCAATTGGTTGGTTTGTATGACGGTATCCATCGCATTGACTCCTTCACTAAATATTCTTTCTTGATACGTATAGTTTAGCGCAGGTGTCTTTAAAATCCTTTAAGCAAAATATAAAGAAATCATAAAGTTAATGGAACGAATCGGCGCATTATACTAACATAAACCCTACTCCCCAAATCGTTTTAATATACTCATCTGGGGTGATGTCAGCTATTTTTTTGCGCAGGTTGGAGATATGTACACTGATGGTATTGTCATCACCTACATAGGTTCCTTTCCAAATTTTTTCATAAATCTCTTGTTTGGAGAAGGCACGGTCGGGATGATCGATCAATAAGCATAAGATATCCAACTCGGCTTGTGTGAGCTGTAAGGGTTGTTCTTCTAAAGTCGCTGCATATTTATGGAGGTCAATCGATAAACCTCGCCATTTTTTCTCTGCTTTTTGTTCCGGCTGTGTCGCGGATTTTCGTAATTGTACTTCGACACGGGCTTCTACCTCTTTCTGGTGAAAAGGTTTGGTGATATAGTCATCCGCTCCCATCTGCAAGACTTGCACCTTATCCTCGATTCCAATCTTGGCAGAAATGACGATAATCGGGATGGCGCTTTCTTCTCGGACTTGAGTAATCAGCTCCTCTCCACTAATACCGGGCAGCATCAAATCTAATAAGATGAGATCAAAGGATTGACGCTGCAGTTGCAGCAGTCCTTCGGTACCGGAATAAGCCGCAACAGTTGCTATCCCAGCCTTGGTCAAAATCACCTGCAACAATTTACTAATTTCTTGATCATCTTCTATCAATAAGACGTCTTTTCCTGATTTCAATTCTACCACTCGCCTTTTTACTATAATCTTTTTATTGCTATTATTATTCCAGATTTTCTGGCTTTGTACAATAGCTTACCTGGATAACGCAAATGGACAGCATGAAAAAACGCATTCGCTCATAGTTGGAGTGAATGCGTTTTTCACTAAAAAGGATGCGTTACATGGATTGCCTCTCCACCATTTGGTAGGGGATGTTCACCTTTTCTTTTGATCGATGAATCACGAGGTTCAAGGCTTGTTCTCCAATTTTCGTTAGCTGATGATCGACGGTGGACAGTCCCAAGCCGATACCCACGGGTTGATTTTCTTGACCGATAATCGCTACATCACTTGGTATTTGTAGTTGTTGCGACTGAGCATACAAATAAATGCCGCCGGCCACTTCATCTCCATTGGCATAAATGGCAGATGGTCGTTCAGGCAATTGCATAAATTGCTGAGCTGCTGCATATCCATCATCTAAAGACTGGCAATTTGTAATGTGGTAGCCAGCCGGTATGTCTCCGAAAATCTCTTGATATGCAGCGATGATTTGTGTGGTACTGTTGCTTGCGAGCCTGGCTGTTGTAAAAGCTACGGCTTGGTGTCCCTTGTTTTTTAATAATTGCAGGGCATCTAGGAAAGAACGATAGCGATCTGTATAGGCACAACCAATCTCCGGTTGCTCGGTAAATTCACAAGAGATAATCGGACCATATTGGCTGTATGGAACAATCTTCTCCCAGTCATTGGCCCTAGAAGTAAGGATGATACCATCAAACAGCTTACTTTTTATTTTTTCTAAGTAGCCTATTTCTTTCGCTTTATCATATTGAGAAGGTAGCACGGTTATTAAATAGTCCTGTTTTGAAGCCTTGTTTAGTATACCGTGTAACAGCTGATCAAAGGCCGTATTGTTGTTATAGGGCAGAATAACGCCTATATTTCTAGTTTCGCCGCGAATTAAATCAATCGCATGCTTATTTGGCGTATAGTTTAACGCTTCGATGATGTCTAAGACAGCGGCTCGTTTATCACTCGCGACATACTTATAATTGTTAAGGACTCTGGAAACAGTGGATACCGATACACCTGCCTGTTTAGCAATATCGTGAATATTTGTCATCCGATCGCTCCTATTTACTGGATTCTGTTTTGAAATTGTCTCATAAAATCACGCAGGTTGCCACGATATAGCCATTTTATTGTCAGCTCATCCTCCCCAACCATGAATGTAGAGTGATCTATTCCACTTTCTTGCTCTTTAAACCAAAGAGAGGTCTCCATCTTCATAAATTGATGACTTACGACATACAATCTTTTATTGGTTAAATATAAGTCACCAAAATAGATTGTCTGCATGCCATTAAAACCTTCAAATAATCCTGTTAATGTCGAATACAGTTTTTCACCTTGTTGCAGATTTCGTATATGATTCATTGGTTCTCCTCCTTGACTTGAAATGGGTATAGATTCACTCTAATTGATGAAATGCATTTCAAGTCAAGCAAGATTTTCTACTCACGCTATTTAAATTCTGAGGACCATTCTGGCTCTTCTTTTCTTTGTTCTTTGTTTAAAGCTTTCTGAAGAGCAGGTTTCTCTGCGGTTTGCTTATCGGTTACGCCATACCAATAGGCGGCTCCGATAAAGACAGCCCCACCGACGATATTACCAAGGGATACCGGGATGAGATTGGCAAACATGCCCACTAAAGACACAGTTTCTGGGTGAGGCACCAATAATGCTAACGATAATAAGGACATATTGGCCACACTGTGCTCAAATCCAGATGTAATAAAGGCAAACAAACACCAGAAAATCATAATTAATTTTGCCGTTTCGTTTTTCAGTTTAAAGGAACACCAGACTGCTAAACAAACAAGAATGTTACAAAAGATCCCGCGTACAAACAATTCCATAAACGGTGTGTTCATCTTACCACTGGCCAAGGAAGTAACATAATTGGCCGTCTCCCCAGTAGCTAAACCAGAATAATAGAACAGCACGGCTATCAAAATCGCTCCGACAAAATTGCCCAGATAACTATAGAGCCATATATTCCCGGCATCTAAGACCGTTGTTTTCTTCGTTAACCATCCAATGGTCATTGTCATATTATTCCCTGTAAACAGATCGGCGCCTGCCATAATGACAAGACTCAAAGCAACACCAAAGGCCATTCCTGTCACAATTTTGGTACCGGCAAACTGTTGTGGTTCCAGCAGACCGCCAATTGTAGCAATTAACACGATGCCAAGCCCGACAAAAAATCCGGCAAGCATGGTCATTACTAAATACTTGCTTTTACTCGTTTGTAGTTGATTTCGTTTGGACACAGCCGTATTGCTTAAGGCAGTTATCGTTTCCTTCACTGTTTATTCCCCCATTGTCTGAATTAATCAGCGTACTTCGCCTTTTATGTGAATATATTCACATAAAACAAAAGACTACTTCGGCTTCTTTATTATGTTACCTCTATTATAGCATATTGTAACATGGAGATGTATAAACATTTTGTGTCAAGTACAACTATCGCTTATAATGAAGAATAAGTAACGATGTATTTTTTGTTTGGAGGGATATAGATGAAAGCACAGCAATCACCTAATGTAAGCGATTATTTGAAGCGGATCAAGTATGACGGGCCATTAGATGGGAGTGCCAACATGCTTGCTCGTTTGCAGGCAAGCCATCTACATACCGTGCCTTATGAGAACCTTGACATCCTGGATCAGGTGCCGCTATCACTAGCTATTCCTGATGTATTCGACAAAATTGTCACGCGAGGCAGAGGGGGTTATTGTTTTGAATTGAATGCCCTATTTGGCTGGCTGCTTCGGGAGCTTGGCTATTCGGTTACGGATTATTTTGCCCGATTTTGGCGTGATGAAACCGATTTGCCGCCAAAACGACGCCATCACGTATTACAAGTGGAAACAGAGGGGAAACTTTATTTATGTGATGTCGGTGTGGGTGGTATTATCCCTAAGCGCCCAATTGAAATGGTGGAACGACTTGAACAGCGCCAGGGAGAGGAATGCTATCAATTGGTGAGAGATTCACAATTTGGCTGGGTGCTCCAGGAATGGAAAAAAGATCAATGGCAGCGACTCTATTCTTTCTCAGAGGAACCACAGCTGCCACGTGACTTTTTGATGGCCAATTATTGGTGTGAAAACAGCCCGGATTCTATTTTCACCAAGACAGTGATGTTGTCTGTCTTCACAGAGAATGGCAGAAATACGGTAGCTGGAGAAGAATTTCGATTATTTACTGATCAAGGAGTGCAAACGTTCACTCCGGCAAATAACGAAGAATATACGCAAGCTTTAAAAACTTACTTTGGGATCGTTCGATAAGCTGGTTACATGTACAACAATGAGGAATAACTCTTTGTTATACAAACATTAATAAGCACCATGATAATAAGGATATGTCGGATAAAAGGTTGACGACGTTTGCCCTGTGTATGGATAGGTATAGGGTAAATATTCTGTATAAGTAGTCTCTTGCCTCTGACAGCCATCAGGTGGCCCAATAATGACCGTTTGTTTAATGGGTTCTACTGCCTCCTGCCACTCCTGTTTATCTAAACAATAACTATTGGCCATAACCTCACTAGGTGTTAAACGCAAAATATCGGAGCCGAATATCGCTTGAGGATATGGGGCATCAAATATTGCTAACAAGTGCGTATCGTCCACCGTTGCTACTTCATAATGCCAAAAACCTTGAGGAACATTAGCGATTTGTCCTGGCTGAATCGGAATATGATGAAGTTGATTGGTGAAAGGATTAATAAAAGAGACGATTGCCGCTCCACTGACACAATATACGATTTCAGAGGCATTTTGATGAATATGCGGCTCTACATATTTTCCTTGACTTAAGTAAATATCAAGGATAGAAGCATTTCCCAATGTGTTAACTTGGTCCCTGCCCACAGCATTAATAAAATTTTGCTGATCTCTTTGGAAAAACGGATTGTTTCGTAAATCGAAATAAAATTGGTTATTAGGTGACTGATAATCAATATATAAGACTGCCATTTTTCTGACTCACACCCCCTATCTTATTTAGGTGTGATCAGTATATGATACATCCGCCCAAACGTTCCTTTAGCCGTGTTTATCAAAAATTAAGGTTTCCTCCTCTTGACTATTCGAGCTCCCCTAGGAGTCGCAAGTTTAAGGTTTCCTATCAAAGGGTAATAAGGATATGGAAAGGAGAGATGCTAAAAATGATTAACCAAATACCAGTAAAAACGCTACATGATGGCGTAGTTATTCCATCGGTTGGATTTGGTACCTATCAGTTAAAAGGAAGTCAAGGAGCGCAAGCTATCAACCATGCCATTACCAATGGTTACCGATTGCTAGATACTGCCTATAACTATGAAAATGAAGCAACTGTTGGAGAAGCTGTCCGACGAACCACGGTGCCACGTGAGGAATTGTTCATTACCTCAAAGCTGCCTGGTCGATATCATCATTATGATGATGCTGTCACTACCATTCAAGAGTCACTCTATAGAGCCAATCTCGATTACTATGATTTATACTTAATTCATTGGCCTAACCCAATTCAAGATCATTATGTGGAAGCTTGGCAGGCCTTAATAGATGCAAAGAAATGGGGCTATATCCGTTCCATCGGTGTATGTAACTTTATGCCAGAGCACTTGGAGCGTTTGAAAGAAGAAACAGGGGTATTACCAACGATTAACCAAATCGAATGTCACCCATTCTTTAACCAAGCAGAGCAACGTAAATGGAATGAGGAGCATCAAATTGTCACGGAATCTTGGAGTCCCATCGCCAGAGCAAACGAAGTGATCGAACACAAAGAGTTGCAAAAGATTGCTACTCAACATGGAAAAACGGTAACGCAGGTTATTTTACGCTGGCATTATCAGTTAGGGGCGATTGCTATCCCTAAATCAGCTACCCCTTCCAGGCAAAGAGAAAATATTGCAATCTTTGATTTCGAATTGACACCAGCGGAAATGGAGGCCATCAACGACCTTACGAAACCACACGGTCGTATCAATGATCAAAACCCTGCGGAATATGAAGAATTTTAAATCACAATTATAAAAGCGCAATGGAGTTCTATGAAACTCTCATTGCGCTTTTGCTAGATTTTCACTATAAGATGGGTGAAAGTAAACGTGAAACCCCTTCTTTGAATTTAATCCATAAGGAGCGTTGATGATAGCGTTCTTTAGTAAGTACCGAGCAATGTTCTGTGTCTTTCTCAAACAACCGATAAAGCTGACAAGCTTCTTCTTCATCATAGATGACGGCATTGACTTCAAAATTCAATCGAAAACTGCGAGAATCAATATTCATTGTTCCCACAGAAGCAACTTCTTGATCGACGACGATGGTCTTGGCATGCAAGAACCCATTCTCATAGAGTAAAATCTTCGCACCATAGTCGATTAATTCACCCACATAGGACCAGGTTGCCCAATACACAAATGGATGATCCGGTTTGCAAGGGATCATAATCTGCAGATCGACGCCGGAAAGTAAGGCCATCTTACAGGCATCGATAAAACTAGTATCCGGGATAAAATAAGGGGTTTGAATCCGTATGCTTTCCTTAGCCGACATGATCAATTTGATATACATATTCTTAAGGTGTTCTGTTTTAGAGTTAGGACCGCTGGAGATAATCTGAACAGGGGACTGGCCACTCTGTTGGCTGTTTTGAAAACAAAACTCCTGATAATTCCAAAGCTCTCCTTTCCCCGCTTGGTGCCAGTCTAAAATAAACCTTCCCTGAATATCATTAATCGTTTGGCCAGTGATTTTCAGATGGGTATCACGCCAGTAGCCGAACTTTTTGTCTAACCCTAAGTATTCGTTACCTACGTTAAAACCGCCAATATAAGCTATTTTGCCATCAATAATGCAAAGCTTGCGGTGGTTGCGATTATTGATACGAAAATTGATCGGACCTAAAATAGATGGAAAAAATACTTCCACCTCCCCACCTGCTTCACGCAACGTTTTAAAAAAGGCAAGAGACAATTTCTTCGAGCCTATTTCATCATAAAGAACCCTTACTTTGACTCCTTGCTTCGCCTTCTCTGTTAGCAAATCACGAAGCCGAATCCCTAATGAATCGGGCTGGATGATGTAATATTGCAGATTAATTTCTTTTTCTGCCGATTGGATATCCGCCAGCAAATGATCAAATTTGTCATGCCCATCATGAAAAACAGTCAGCTGGTTATCTGTTGTCAGCAAGGAATTAGAAGAGCGCAAATTCATTTCAATCACATCTTTGTGTTTCTTTAATAAGGGAGAACTCAGTAATTCCTTATTATTGATTGCCTCCACTTGTGCATCGACCTCTTCTTGTAGAAACTCCTGCTCTTCTGCTGTTAAACCGTAGAAATTCTTATGTTTTACCTTACGTCCCAAAAAGATATAAATAAGAAAACCGACAATCGGAATAAAAAATAACACCAAGATCCACGCAAGGGTAAAACCGATTTCCCGTTTTTCAAAAAAAAGTACACCAATAGCTAAGATGATATTTATAACGGTAATAATAGTTACAATAATGGGTATGATATTTCCTAGTTCCATGATTTTTCTCCTTTTTTGAGCAATGAGTACGCTTAATAGTGTAACATGATTTGCGATGCTTGTCTTCCATAGAAGGACAATCTCAATGGTTGGTATAGTTGTCTATCTGTATAAATGAAGTTATAGAAAACAAGTTTTTTATTTGCTTGCCTATACGTACAAGTAGGCACCTGGACGATGTGCTTCATTCTCTAGCTTATTAAGACATTTTTCGTTATAAATGCCTCTGTTCATGATATAATATGGCTGTTAGACATATAGAATCAGTCAGGAGTGAGAGTTTGCCGAAAATCAGAACAATACTTTTTTTACTATTGGTTGCTGGTTTGTTGTATTATTTTTATGCGGATGATTATAAGCAGCAAGGTGCTTCAGGAGTGTGGCATGAAATGAAGCAAGATGCTTCTGATATCAGCAATAGTGAATGGATGACCACTTCTCTTGCATATATCGATGATTCGATCAACTACCTAATCGATAGTGTCTCAGGATGGATTGGAGAAACGGACGAATCTAATCCCTCTGTCGCTTCCCCGGAATTAGATGAGCCGACAGAGCAATCCTTTTCCGTCCACAATATAGAAATCATGGAAGACAAACAAAGTGTCGAAGCAGAACTACCTGAGCCAGCAAGAGTCAGCAAAAATGAATATAATACAGAGTGGTACACTTATCATGAACATTATCAAAATTTCTTGATGGTGGCATACAATGACGCTGGACAAGTAAGCGGCTTGTATACCAATCAAGACTTGCTACGCTCCAAAGAGGAGATTAGCCTCTCGAATACAAAGCAAGACGTTCGTGATGTGTATGGAGAACCGATCGATACGATGCAAAAAGGGTTGGTTCGCTATCGAATCAATGATGAACAAGCGCAAGATACCTTCGAGATAGATAATAACTACGTTACCTTTTTCTATGATGAACATCAGAATGAGCAGATTGCTGCTGTTCAAATTATTTCAAAAGATATGGAAAATCAGAAAGAGAATTTCTTTGGAGAGCCTGATGATTCGTTGCAGCAAGGTTTTGAATATCAGTTGTTTGATTTGACGAATGCGGCCCGAGCCAAATTTGACCAACCCATCCTGGAATGGTATGATCAAGCACAAACGACGGCGCGAGGACACAGTTTGGATATGGCAGAGAATAATTATTTCAGTCACGAAAACTTAGAAGGAGAATCCCCATTTGATCGTTTAGAAGCAGATGGCATTCGTTTTCGTACGGCGGGGGAGAATTTAGCTGCCGGACAATCTAGTAGTATATATGCCCATCAAGGCTTGATGAATTCAGAAGGGCATCGCAAAAACATTTTACATCCGGATTTTCGCGAAATGGCCGTTGGCGTGGCCTTTCATGATGATGGCCAGCCATTCTATACGGAAGCTTATTTAACACAATAAACGAAGCAAAAGCTAGACGAATAGTCTAGCTTTTTTTTGCAGTGTCTTACCTTATTGTTACCTTTACGCTTCCTTTAACCAATTGATCAACAAATCCTCTTGGTATACATCGTCGGGGTAGTTCACGCCTATTTGTTCATCTGAGTCATACAGCACTTGAAGCAGTTCATTAAAGGCGCCCATATATTCTTGATACAAAAAGTCATAGCTGATCGTTTCCTTGGGCATATGATTTTCTTCACACGCCTTTGGATCGGTATAGTTTACATAGGTTCTGCATGGTAACGGACGAAACTCATAAGCCAGACAGGTATTGGTCTCTGTGTTCAATAAAACACAAGGAAGGTTGGCCTTTTTATAGGATAGCTTTGCTTCTGGATCACCCGCTATATCCACATTCCCCAGCGAATCTACTTGATCTTGATACCGGTGATAATAGTCAGCTATATGGCGCTTAATAAATGTCTTGCGATCAGCTGGCATCTGGTTGATGGCTTGTTTCATTAAATCGGCTTCCATTTTAGTAATAACAATCGGGAAATAGCAACAAAAGGCGCACCCCATTTGACAGGTCGGTTGCAGATCTGCTGTAGCTTCCATACCCGCTATTTCTTCGTTAACGGCTTGTAATAATAATTGAAAAGCCTGATGAATCTTTTCTTCGTTTGATAAACGCGGAGTATCGACTAAATAATCAACAATTTGATCAAAGCGATCCTGATTGATTTGATACTGTTGATTAATTCTTTGGCAACGACGTAATACTTCTTCGTAACTGATATATCGTGACATCTTAACAACCTCTGTTTTTAGTTTAGTAGCTCAAGTATAACACGAATACATCGGTTGAGATATCCTCTTTCCAAAAGAAATCTCTCACTTCTCTTGCGCATCCCCTCTATTTCTGATATAGTGGTAATCAATTAAATAGTCAGCTTCAATTTATATTGAAGTGAGAATAGAGGCGCAAAAACCATTAGTACCTAGTTAGAGGACGATGCTCCAGTGACGACTAGCGGAAAGGGGAATTTGCCGAAGTAATATAGACAGACATCTGATTATATTGCTGGTCTTGCATTGAATAAATGCCGGGCTGTCATATAGTTTCTTAACTATATGGAGGGCTATCTCACGCATCGAGATTAGATAATTCCGAGGTGCAGTAGTGAATCCCTTCATTACTGCACTTTTTTGCGGTGTTGGGATATATCTTATCGGATGAGATACCCTCTATTCATTGAAGGCTTAATGGTTTGACAAAAACATGAATAGAGGAGCATGCATAATGAATTTTGGAAATGTTTTAACCGCAATGGTCACCCCTTTCCAATCAAATGGAGAGATTGATTATGGAAAAACCGAATCGCTTGTCAATCACTTAATTTACAACGGCACAGATGCCATTGTTGTCGCAGGGACAACTGGAGAATCCCCTACTTTATCCAAAGAGGAAAAATTAGAATTGCTACGTTTTGTGGTGAAAATTACCCATAAAAGGATACCTGTCATTGCGGGTACAGGGTCAAATAATACGTACGAATCGATCGAAATGACAAAAAAGGCAGAAACGATTGGTGCAGATGCCGTCATGTTGGTTGCCCCGTACTACAACAAACCGTCTCAAGAAGGATTATATCAGCATTTTAAAGTGATTGCTGAATCAACGAGCTTGCCAGTCATGCTGTACAATATCCCCGGAAGAACAGGTGTAAACGTAGAACCAGAAACGATTATCGCACTGTCCCAGATAGAGAATATTGTTGCAGTTAAAGAGGCTAGCGGCAGTCTAGATGCTATGACGACAATTATAAGGGACACCGATGCGAATTTCTCGCTATACACGGGAGATGACGCCTTAACCTTGCCAGCGGTAGCGATTGGTGCAAATGGCGTGGTTTCCGTTTCCTCGCATATTATTGGAAATGAGATGCAAACCATGGTTGCAGCTGCACAATCTGGTCAAATCGAAAAAGCGCAAGCATTACACCAATATTTACTGCCAGTGATGCAGGCGATGTTTATGGCTCCTAGCCCAACACCAGTTAAAGCGGCTTTGCAGCTACAAGGAATAGACGTTGGCAGTGTACGCCTACCTCTCGTTCCATTGAATGACGAACAGCAGCAGATCCTGGGGCAGCAGTTACATTTTTTACAACAGCATTATTATATTGGCTAAACAGATAAACTTGGCTTATCACAAGCCAAGTTTTCTTTGTTTTGCTATACTATACGTATGTTATGACAAAGGGGTTTTTATATGCAAATTATCGTTGATGCCGATGCTTGTCCTGTTACGGATATTGTCATCCAAGAAACAGCAGCGTTCCATATCGCTGTTACCTTGGTAAAAAACTATAATCATTTTTCGATGGAAGCCTATCCTGATCATGTGAAGGTAACCTATGTAGACGACGGAGCAGATGAGGCGGATTATCGCATTGTTAAATTGGCGCATCCAGGCGATGTAGTTGTTACACAGGATTTTGGCTTGGCTTCTCTTTGTTTACAGAAGGACTGCCTTGTCTTACATCATAAGGGCTTCCTCTACCGCAAAGAGAAAATCGATCAAATGCTGCAAGAACGTCATATAAGCGCTAAGATGCGCAAGGCCGGAAAACGAACCAAAGGACCAAAAAAACTAACCAAAGAACATAAAGAAAGCTTTCGTAGCACATTACGAAAGCTATTAACGAATTACTGATTAGTCGATTGTTCTTCATCTGGCGCTTCCACAATTTCAGCGATTTTGCTAATTTGCCAGCGTTGCGCGGTGTCATCGTTCACTTCATACGTTTTACCCGCTCGTAACAGTTCATCATTATAGGTGGATTGCACGAGCATTTTTACTTTTGTTGTCATACATTCTCTCTCCTTTTAGCTGATATGGTTTTGTAACCACTCTAGACAAGCTTGTTTCCAAGCGGCTGTTGCAGGGTGTTCATCTGCTAGCCCCAATCCATGTCTGCCATCCTGATAAACGTGAAGTTCATAAGGAATCTCATGTTTCTGTAGCGCCATTGCATAGGCCAAACTATTATTGCAAGAGACTGATTGATCATTTGCAGTGGTCCAGATAAAGGCTGGGGGTGTATGGGAATGCACTTGTCCTTCACAGGAATATTTATCCTTCCTTTCTTGGGACGGTTGTTCTCCAATTAAATTGGTTCTGCTTCCTCCATGAGTATTTTCTTTCATCGTAATCACAGGATATCCAAGAATATGAAAATCAGGCCGAGAGTCTTGTAGGTAACAGTTACTGATATAAGCAGCCAAGTGACCTCCAGCTGAGAAGCCTAGCACCCCGATTTTGCTATCAGATGCAAGTCCCCATTCGCTTCTTTTGATTTTTAATTCTAGTAATGCTTGCTGCGCCTGTACTATCGTTACTTGTTTTTCAATAGGAGCCACCTGGTAGCGCAAGACACAAGCGTGAAAGCCATGATCATTCAGCCATTGAGCAACGGGTTCTCCTTCGTGATAGGCTCGATGTCCATATCCTCCGCCAGGAATGACTAAAATGATGGGGCTGTGGGGCTTATTAGATAAGATATAGGGCGTTAAACTAGGGATATCTTCGTGCAAATATTGCTCTTCCCAATGAACTGATTGCTGATCAATGATTTTCATCTATTCCTCTCTCCTTTATGCTTCATTTGCTAATGCCATGTAGATTTTTTCAAAAAATAGGTGTTTACCCTGCCGCATTTATTGGAACGACCATAGGCTACTATCAAGTGATCAGCATTTATCCTGGTGACCATTTATTTGTTGTATCTGATGGCTTCTTCTTGATAATCATCACTCTGTCTGTAATTTTTGATAGGAAGGGAATGTGATATATGCAACCGTATCATCAAATGACACCACCGTCATATTATCCGGCCGCACCACCACATCCGCAAATGGATGAACGATTTATAGGAGGCCCATTCGGCCCTTTAGGCGCAGGATTGTTGGGATTTGGGTTAGGATTTCTAGGGGGAGAACTAGTGGATCGTCCTCCTTATTATCCACCTTACCCACCATATTATGGTCCGCCATACGGGCCACCTTATGGACCGCCTTTCGGACCGCCTGGACCACCATTTCCACCCGGACCTCCGTTCTACGGCCCATTTTAATCAAAAAGCTCATCTTCAACGTTACCCTCTTGCGACCGCTTTTTTTGCAAGAGGGTTTTGCTGTTGGTTTAAAATAAATCCATACTTAGATAACGTTCCCCGGTGTCTGGAGCGATGCAGACTACCTTTTTGTCTGGTCCGAGTTTCTCGGCGACTTGGATGGCAGCGAAAACGGCCGCACCAGCAGACGGCCCAACAAATATTCCTTCTTGTGAGGCTAAACGTTTGAATGTCCGAATCGCCTGGTCATCGGTAACTTGAATGATCTCATCATAAATAGACGTATTCAGAATGGCCGGAATAAATCCTGGACTAGTTCCGACTAGTTTATGTTTGCCAGGTTTTCCACCTGATAAAACTGGTGATCCTGCCGGTTCAGCGACCGCAATGTGAAGTTCCGTCAAGTGTTCCTTTAATACCTCGCCCGTACCTGATATCGTACCACCTGTTCCTGCCGTAGCCACAAATCCATCTAGGCGATGATCCATCTGTTCTAATATTTCAAGCGCTGTTGTCTTTCGGTGAATGGCAGGATTCGCTAAGTTTTCAAATTGCTGCGGCATAAAACTGTTTGGAATGTCTTGTGCTAGCTGCTTCGCCTTTTTAATGGCCCCGGGCATTTTTTCCATACTGGGTGTCAGTACAACGGATGCTCCATATGCCTTTAAAATATTGATCCGCTCTTGCGTCATATTATCCGGCATTACTAACAGGCATTGATAACCTTTCGCAGCCGCTGTCATAGCTAGTCCAATTCCTGTATTTCCGCTTGTTGGTTCAATAATCGTAGAGCGTTCCGTTAATAAGCCTTGTCTTTCTGCTTCATCAATCATATGATAGGCAGCTCGGTCCTTTACGCTTTTGGACGGATTAAACATCTCTAATTTTACATAAACATCTGCTATGTTGTCTGGTGTGATGCGATTAAGTTTTACCATGGGCGTGTTGCCTATTAACGCCGTCATGTTTTCAAATAGATTCATTTCATTTGCTCCTTCCACAATATCTATTCCTATGATAGCAGGGATGTCGATTTAAATCCAAGTATTATTATCGAAAAAGTAGTGAGAGCATAGAAATGACGGATAGGATAGATTATGGAAGTTTACTTGATTGATCGTTCGTTCTTATTGCATTTTATGGACTGCTTGTCTGTCATCTAGTATAATGTCGTTAAGACAAATCGAGTTCGATACTGTATTACTATCCAAAGCTAGATTCGGCAACCTGGATCGTTCAAGGTTAAAATTGTTCCACATTCTATCATATCAAGAATGTTATATTTTCCTATCTTTTTAAAAAGTTCATCTCCGTTTAAATAACGAAGATGAACTTCATTTGTAATGGTATAAAAATCCACTGCCGGCTTATCGAGTGAAAGCGGCAGCTACTCCTCCATCCACTGTTACCATACAGCCCGTGGTTTTAGCAGATCGCTGCGAAGCCAAGAAGGCAACTGATTCTGCGATATCCTCAGGAAGTATATTAACATTCAAGATCGTACGTTTGCGGTAGTGTTCCTCCAAATCATCGGTTCCAATACCATAAGAGGAAGCCCGCTCTTGTTTCCAAGAAGAATCCCAAATTTTCGAACCACGAATAACGGCATCTGGTAAAACGGAGTTGACACGGATACCCAATGCACCACCATCTGCGGCAACCGTTCGGGCAAGATGGACCTCTGCCGCTTTTGCTGTACTGTATGCGGCTGCATTTTTGCCGGCATAGATGGAATTTTTCGACCCGATAAACACCATATTGCCACCAATTGCCTGTTCTTTCATTAACTTAAATACTTCTCGAGCTACTAGGAAATAGCCAGTAACTAAGACGTTCATATTCAAATTCCATTGCTCCATACTTGTTTCCTCAAACGGACTAGAACTAGCCAGACCTGCATTATTTACCAGGATATCGATACCACCATATTGTCGAATAGAGGCAGCGATTGCTTGTTTAACATCTTCTTCTTTTGTCACATCCATTGTTACCGCAAAGGCGCGATGGCTGCCATATTGTTGATTGATCGAATCAGCCAAGTCGGCCGCTCCTTCTGCGTTAATATCTGCAATGACGACATGGGCTCCCTCTTCCAGTAAACGGTAGGCTGTTGCTGTACCGATCCCGCCAGCTCCTCCCGTAACAAAGGCAACCTGTCGAGAGAAATCAGACTCGGCTGGAGCTAAGCTCAGCTTATACAATTCTAACGGCCAGTACTCGATCCGATAGGATTCTTCCTCGTTAAGCGAAACAAAATGACCCAACACGCTCGTCCCGCTCATCACAGCAATGGCGCGGTAATATAATTGCTCACTAATATTCGCAGATTTCCAATCCTTCCCTGTGTTGAACATTCCCACACCTGGAATCAAGATGATACGCGGTGCCGTTTCCATGATTTGATCACCTGCTACTTTATTCCTTTCAAAATAGGCGAGATATTCCTGTTGGTAATCAGCAATCCCTTGTTGAATTTTTTCTTTTAAGACCCCTGTATCGCCTGATTGAGGATCCCAATCAATGAATAATGGAGCGCGTTTAGTATGAACCAGATGATCTGGACAAGCAGCGCCGATTTGTGAAAGTGTCTGCGCCTCTATACTATTCACGAAGGATAGTACTTGTTCGTCATCGTTGTAAGTCACCAGCATCTGTTTATCTTGACTTACTTTTCCCCGTATAAACGGCATAACCTCTGCCAACAATGCTTCTCGTGCAGCTGGCTGTAAAGATGTATACTTTTCCCCACCAAACAGCTTTTGTCCTGCAGCTTTTTGTTGAATAAAGGTTTCTGCTTCTTGAATGACCTCGATTGTTTTTGCATAACTTTCTTTCGAGGTTTTACCCCAAGTAACCAAACCGTGTTTCTCCATAATAACGAGTTCTGCTTTCGGATTATTTTGTACACCTTCTGCAATCATTTTGGACAGCTTGAACCCCGGACGGATATAAGGAACCCAAACAAAACGATCTCCATAGATTTCTTCGGCAATTTGTTGACCATTATCGGCGCAGGCTATACTAATAATGGCATCTGGATGGGTATGATCAACGTGTTTAAAAGGTAGAAATGCATGTAATAATGTCTCAATCGATGAACGTGGATGGCTGGCATCGATCATGCAGTGCCCCAAGTAAGCTACCATATCCTCATCAGACATATCCTCACGTTCGAGTAATGGCTGAATATCCGACAACTTTAATCCGGTGAAATTCGATTTCTTCATCGTGGCCAAATCTGAACCGCTTCCCTTGACCCACATTACTTCAATGTCTTCCCCTTTAAAATCTTTTTCTACCGTTTTGGCGGAGGTATTTCCCCCGCCGATATTAACGACTGAACGATCAGAACCTAATAGATTCGAACGATAAACAAGTGTTGCTAGCCCTTCCCCATTTGCTGCTTGGTCATTATCCCAATGATTTTGAACCATAAACATCCCTCTCTTTTTGTTTACTTTTATTTGTGTGGGTATTTCTGTGTTTATTCTCCCATAAAAACAAAAATAAAGCAACAAAAATCGAAATTTAGCTATCTCGCTGTGACAATATCTCTTTTTCATAGGTTTTAACAGGATCCAGCCATTGTTCCTGCACAGGTACCCCCATCTCTTGGCAATAATAATCCCAAATTGCCCCGAATGGATAGGTCTTAAATTCTTCGAATAAGGCTAATCGTTCAGTGAAGTTTCCTTCTTCTTGTAATTGTTTTAAATAATCATTTGGCATTAAAAGAGCATATAATAGAGCTTTTATCATATTTCGTGTCCCAATCGTCCAAGCTGCCACACGGTTAATGCTGGCATCAAAGAAATCTAGACCAATCATCACCTTATCCAGTGCGTCATTTCGGACAATTTCCAAACCAATTTCCCGCAATTCATCATCTAATATCACCACATGATCACTATCCCAGCGTACGGGCCGTGATACATGGAGCGCCAGCTTATCCTGGAATAATAGCAAGGAAGAAATTTTGTTCGATACCATTTCGGTCGGATGATAATGACCGGAGTCTAACAAACATAGAATATTATTTTTTAGGGCATACCCCATATAAAATTCGTGGGATCCGACAACGTATGCCTCTGATCCAATTCCAAATAATTTACTTTCCACGGCGTCCACGGATAACGAATCATCAATATCCTCAGCAAGGATTTCGTCAAGCGATTCCTTTAGTCGTTGACGTGGAGTGAGTCGATCACTTGGAATATCCTTATAGCCATCTGGCACCCAAATATTGTTTAAAGAAGTCTGACCTAACTCTTTGCCAAAGTATTCACTTATTTTACGAGATTGAATACAATGACGGATCCAGAATGCACGAATAGCTGGATCTGGGTGTGCTAAGGTTAAACCATCCGCTGCCTTAGGATGAGAAAAAAACGTAGGATTAAAATCCAGGCCAACCCGTTGCTGTTTGGCCCATTCTACCCAATTGGTGAAATGTTTTGGTTCCAAGGCATCGCGATCAACGATTTCTCCTTCTGTTTCCGCATAAATGGCATGAAGATTAATCTTATGCTGACCAGGAATCAATGCTAACGCCTGTTCCAAGTCATTCCTTAATTGCTCTGGATTCGTCGCCTTCCCTGGATAATCCCCAGTCACATCAATACCACCAGATAGTTCTTGCTGATCTACTTCAAATCCTCCGATGTCATCACCTTGCCAACAGTGAATGGAGATAGGAATTTGCTTCAACTTTTCTAAAGCATCCTCTACGGACACCCCCCATTTTTCATACTGCTGTTTAGCTGTTTCATAGTTTTGTTTGATACTCATTTTATCACGTCCCCCTTATATTGTTTCATTGGAAATGAATGACGCACTAGTTGTCTGGCATGCTCAAGCGAATCCATTTGTCCTGTTGCAATCATCTGGGCAGTGATATTACCAATTGCCGTTGCTTCTTCTAAGCCAGCGCACACCTTTCTGCCTGAGATGGATGCAAGTTTCTGATTCATATACTTATTTTTACTCCCCCCACCTATAATATAAATGGTTGGATAGTGCTTTCCTGTTAAGTGTTCCATTTGTTCGATAGTCATTTGATAGGAATGGACTAAACTATCAAAAATACATTTTGCCAATTCTCCAGCTGTACGGGGGATCGGTTGATCTGATTCCCTGCAATAACCTTGGATGGCAGTAATCATACTGGGTGGATGGAGAAAGCGACTATCATTAGCATCCACTGTTGCATTGAAATCAGCTTCCTGATAAGCAAACTCTACAAAATCACTATAGCTATAGTCTTGACTTAGTTCTTTTTTGACTTGCTGGATCATCCAGAGCCCCATGATGTTTTTTAGAAAACGTATTTTTCCTGCTGCACCGCCCTCATTGGTGAAATTAGCAGTCAGTGCCTCTTCCGTTGTGATCGGCTGATCGATTTGCACCCCCATCAACGACCATGTGCCGGAACTTATATAAATGACTTGATCATCCGGAACAGCAAGAACGGCAGAAGCCGTATCATGCGTGCCCGGCAACACGACACCCAATTCATAACCCAATTGTTGGGATATTTCACTTGTCACTGGTCCAAGCGATTGCATCGGATTCGTAATTTCTTGAAAAAAATGGGTTGGAATATGCAATTTTTGCAGTATTCCTTGATGCCAATCTTTTGTTTTGGCATCTAATAATTGCGTGGACGTAGCATTGGTGTATTCATTGACGATTCTGCCGGTCAATCGAAAATGCAGATAGTCTGGAACCATTAGAAAATAGGCGGCATGCTCCAGTTTGTTTGGGTTTTGATGATAGAAAGCATACAACTGATAGATGGTATTAAACGGCTGAAATTGAATACCTGTTTCACGGTACAATTCTGTCGATGGAATGATTTCACACACCTCTTCCATGATTCCCTCTGTGCGAGAATCACGATAGGCAACGGCGTCGGTTATTCGTTCTTTTTGTTCATCTAGCAAGACAAAATCGACTGCCCATGTGTCAATCCCTATCGTTGTCGGCTGCAAATCCTGTGACGGACAAGCTTTTAATCCGTTGATGATTTCATGAAAAAGCCCATCAATATCCCAGCACCAATGCCCATTCTGAAATTGCATATCATTAGCAAAGCGATGTACTTCCTGCAGCTTCAGTTGTTGCCCTTCTAAGAAACCAGCCATTAACCGCCCGCTTCCCGCTCCAATATCAACAGCAATGTGACATTTTTGCATTTTTTCACTCCTTTTTGTAAGCGATTTATATATTATTATAAAAGGGATAAATATAAAAAATAATAACGAAATTTATATTATTAATGTCTATTTTTGCGAAATGCATAGGTTAAGTAATACATGGAAATGCCTCGGGAAATATGATAGGCTTAGCATGCAGGAAGGAGATTGATATCATGTTAATAGGGATTGATCACGTTCAATTAGCGGCTCCGGAGAATAGCGAAGAAGCGGCTCGTACTTTTTTTGCGGATATATTGGGGATGGAAGAAATCGAAAAACCGGAAAATTTAAAAAAACGTGGTGGAGTTTGGTTTCAGTGCGGTGCCCAGCAGTTACATATTGGCATTCAGCAAGGATTTGCGCCTGCCACCAAAGCACATCCAGCCTTCGCCATAAAAGATATCCATCAATGGAAAGAAAAATTAACCAACAACGGTGTAGTCATCAAAGAAGATGAACCGCTTGAAGGAGCTGAAAGATTTTATGTCGATGATCCTTTCGGCAATCGATTGGAGTTTTTAGAACGTCTCTAATTCATAAGAATAGGATAAAGGGTGCAGACTAGACAGCGCTGTTGTGTTTCCCCTTTTTCTTTATTATGATGAGAAGAGCAGCTTAGGCCCTTTTAGCTGATTACGCTGTTTTTGCAACCGTATCATCATCAGTATATCAATCAGCAGGCTGACAGCCAATCCCACGGTAAGCATCATGTTCAACTCATGCAAAAACAACAACCAAAACACCGCAACTATTGTATATAGTGCAGATAAACCATAGCATACCAAACCAAACATTAACCAGAAAGATCGTTTGGTTAGATAACCAATGATAAACGATAAAATCAGGATAAAGACAGTAGCAGTGACGATAAGAAATAGATAGTTATCCGCACGCCAATAGAAAAAAACCTGTGATAAAAGACCAAGACACCATAAAACAGAAAAAAAGAGCACAAACTTGCTTCTTTCCACATCCCTCCCTCCTTGTAATCATCCTTATTTTTAGCAAGCGCTTTCTTATCCATGCTTCTAAAGCATAACATAGGGACCAGACGCTGTATAGGATCATTATATGATATGATAGATATAATCTAATGAAGGAGGAGTATGCCATGCAGAAAATAGTTTATCACCTTTGGTATGACAAAGAGGCAGAAGAAGCAGCAACGTTTTATACTTCTATTTTCCCGGAGTCAGATATCATGGAGACAAACATGATACAAGACACGCCGTCTGGTGATGTAGCAGAAGTCTCATTCAAGCTTTGGGGACAGGAATTTACGGCGATCAGTGCTGGGCCATATTTTAGCTTTAATCCCTCGATTTCCTTTATGGTAAACTTTGATCCAGCACGAGACAAACATGCCAAGGATAAGCTTGATGAGGTTTGGGACAAACTAGTGGATGGTGGCACGGTTTTAATGCCACTTGATACCTATCCATTTAGTGACCGTTATGGATGGATTCAGGATAAATATGGACTCAGTTGGCAGTTGATACTAACGAATCCCGAAGGTAAGGAGCGTCCTACCATCCTCCCCTCACTTATGTTTGTCGGGGACCATTGTGGAAAGGCAGAAGAAGCAGCTCAAATGTACTTGTCGGTGTTTAAAGATAGCCGTCATGGCTTACTCGCTCGCTATCCTGCCGGAATGGAGCCAGATCAAGAAGGATCTGTTATGTTCTCTGATTTCATGTTGGAAAATCAATGGTTTGCTGCCATGGATAGTGCCCAGGATCATTCTTTTTCCTTTAATGAAGCCATTTCATTCATGGTCTATTGCGATTCTCAAGAAGAACTGGATGATTATTGGACAAAATTGTCGGCAGTGCCGGAAGCAGAACAATGTGGCTGGTTAAAAGACCGCTACTCTGTCTCTTGGCAAATCGTTCCTCGCGAGCTTGAGGTATTAATGAAACAGGCAAGTCAAGAAAAGCGACACCAAATAAATCAAGCTATCTTGCAAATGAAAAAACTGGATATTCAAAAGATAAGAACGGTTTATAATAATCCGTCTCGCGCTTAGCTTTAGTTGATTGCAGAGAATATTAAATGGGGCAAGTTGGTTGATACATAAGTATGAACGGACTTGCCTTGAGTCAAATGTTTTAGCGTTTACTCTTGAGTTGCGTCCAAATAGCTTTGGTATAGGCAATCTCCATGCCCATTTTTTGCATATTTCGCATGCTAGTACTAGCAAACGCCGCTTGTCCGACAACCAAATCACAATGATTTTGCAAGGCTTGTGCCATTCGCCAATTGATCAATGCGGAGTGACATCCTCTCCCCCTATACTGTGGAAGCGTTGCTGCAGCTGCTAATATTGCCGCTTTCCCTTGTTGGTAATACACACCAACTCCGATTGGTGCGTCATCTTCTTTAGCGAGAAAAAAATGCCATCCAGGTTTTTTATACAATACTTGATTATTTACTGCGATACCCTCACTTAAACTGCTTGGTAAACCAAAGCCCTCAGCATAGATAGCACCAAACGTCATAAAGTCCTCCATATGCATTTCGGTAATCGTAAGTGCAGGATGCTGCCCAGCGATTGGTTGAGGTACACCATATAACACCGTATGAAAATCGCTGTGATAAAATCCTTTATCATGCAAGGTCTGAAACAAAGCAGGAGAAGTGTCCCCTGGCACAATCTCCAATCGACAAGGGATCTCCCTTTTATGATAAAAATCGATGATATCATCGATATACGGTTCTCCTCCAGCAGTGAGACCGATCACTTTATTAAAACTAGGTCCCGGAATGCCTTGGCAAGAGAATAAACTGGCCCCTCCCCGTTCCATTAACTCAATGCCTAATGGATTTCCTTCTAATTGTTTCAACGTATGTAAACGAGATGATAAGGCATTGCTTTCCGCGTTCTCTATTCTTTTTGTCAACGAGAGTGAAAGACCAGATAGCTGCATATTATTCCTCCATTTTTTTTGCTAAATTTCCTCTTTCCGTATTTGTTGTTTAAAAACCTTAGGGGTCTGATTAAATTTCTTCTTAAACAAACGATAGAAATAACTGATATTTTCATAGCCAACCTCTTCGGCAATTGCCTGGATCGACAAATCACTATACATTAACAAATTTTTGGCAACTAGTAATCGCTTTTCCTGAACCAAATCTTTAAAATTGGCATTGGTTAACGTCTTAATGCGCTTACTTGCCCAATAGCTAGATTGTTTATATTGAGCAGCCAGCATTTGCAGGCTAGCCGTCTTGTAATGGTTTTCAATATAACGAAACACCTCTGCTACAAAAGCGTGCTCTGCTGCTTGCGTTGCGTTTTGTTGTGATTGGTGCTGTTGTTCTGCTAATTCAAGTATCAATAACCCCATCAAAAATTTGATCTTCGACTTAGCTAAGATAGAATCATTCATCATCTCTATTAACAGCTGTTCCATTATCTCCTGGATACGAGCAGAACCGGAAACGGGATAGTACAAAAATTGGGCATATTGATCATAGTTAAACATACTATTCATCAAAAATTGGACCATCTGGTTTTGAATAAATCCGGAAGAAAAATTGGACAAAATATAATCAAAAAAGGCCGGATGAATAATAAAGTTAATCACAATATCTTCTCGGCCGCACGCAGCTAGTTCATGTTCAATATGTTGATTGAGCAGCAAGATATCTCCCTGTTTTAAATGGATTTTTTGATCAGCTACCTGTTGTCGAAATTGCCCACGAAAGACATAATTCATTTCAATAAAATCATGAGTGTGTTTAGGGAAATCGATAAAACGAGGGTGCTTACGGATCATGATCAGCTCGTCTTTTAGAAATTTATCACTTTGCACGACAAAGTCAGAGGTCATATCCGTATACATTTTCTTGTTGACCGCTTGATTTCCAGCTAAAATGGCTTGTTCTTCCGGTGTCTCTTGTGCTAGTTTCTCATACAGGACAGACTGCATAGGATCCCCTCCATTCAACAGGTTGATAAGTAAGGTTAGACGAAACCTTGTGCGCAATGGTTAGATGGATTATCTATAATCGACCATTGTTAAAAGAAACTCCTAAGATTAAAATTCCCATCATCCACCCTGATACTACCTGAAATGCCTTTTTCATCGTCCGAAATTCCCCTTTTATCATAGCCAGACTAACCCCCTAACCTTAAAGTAAGAGCCATCGGCACCCTGGGGTTCGTTCAAAGTTAATATCATTCGAGATTCTATTATACAGTAATATGTTTTCCTAAGATGATATTTTTTTACCTTATTCAGAAAAAACGGGCAAAATTTGTCCGGTGCTTTACCGACCACTCAAAGTAGCCACTGAACTGGCGATAAGATAGATTATGTTAAGTAGCCCACTTTCCTTAGTGGTGAGTTTGACCGGATTTTTTGTGCTAGGCGAGCGCTGCGGGAATATGCTGCGCTTTCCATGGGGACGGCTTCAGCTAACTAAAAAGAAAAGCACTTTTTAGTGGATCTTCAGCTCGTCCTGTTCCCATAGGAGTCTCCGCATATTCCCTCCGCTAGGTAAAAGTACAACAATGGTTGTTACTGCTAGAATGAAGGGTTCTAGGTACCTAGACAGTGTTGTAGCGAAAGGAGAAAATCGTCAGCTGATTCTTCGGTTGCGTAATGATCATGCTACAAATATAAAAGTCATAACGTAGGATCAAACCGTTCTCAGAAAAAGGTTATGCGGTTTGCTTATTGGCAGAAATATAGTGTCTGGAACACTTCATCTTCGCAACCATTCGATTGTAGTGCTACTACCCAGCGGAGGAAATAGGTGGAGACTCCTGCGAGAAAAGCGCAGTGTGAAGACCCCGCAGGAAGCGTTCTTTGCTGACGAGGAGGCTGAGCCAAGCTCGCGGAAAGCGGAACCTATTTCCGGAGCGCTGTCTAGCACTGACAAACAATCAACTTTACTACATGGAATAATGGAACTAGATACTTTACATCATACATCTTATCGGTATCACCATTCGTTCAAGATCAAAATCGGTCCACATCCTTTCATACTCAGAATTTTATACTTTCTTATCTTTCAAAAAAGGGCTTGAATAAGCCCTTTTTTGATTCATCATATTAACAGCTGGAATAATTGTTCATCTTTGTTAATCTCGATATAGGAGAAGCCGTTCTTCTCCATCCGTGACAGTAATAAATGATAGTCTGTGGCATGCTGTAGTTCAATTCCTACCAATACAGGCCCTTTATCACGATTATTCTTTTTGGTGTATTCAAAACGAGTGATATCATCACCTTCGCCTAATACTTCACTCATAAATTCGCGTAAAGCCCCAGCTCGTTGCGGGAAATTAACGATAAAATAATGCTTCAACCCTTCATAAATCATGGAACGCTCCTTAAACTCCTGCATACGATCAATATCATTATTTCCACCACTGACGATGCAGACAACGTTTTTTCCTTTGATTTCATCTTTATAATAATCCAATGCCGAGATAGGTAAAGCCCCGGCAGGTTCTGCGACAATCGCGTTTTCATTATAAATATCCAAGAGGGTTGTACAAAGCTTGCCCTCCGGTACTACAGCGATATCATCGATAATCTCTTTGGCGATATCAAATGAAATATTCCCAACCTGCTTCACACTGGCACCATCGACAAATTTATCGATCTTATCTAGCTTTACATTTTCCCCTTTTTCGATAGCGGCTTTCATCGATGAGGCTCCCTCTGGTTCTACTCCAATGATTTTAGTGTCTGGACTGATGCTATTTATGTAAGAACCAACACCAGAAATCAAACCTCCGCCACCGACTGCCATAAAAATATGAGAAATAGGTTCTTCCATGGTATCGAGAATTTCAAGACCTATCGTGCCTTGTCCAGTAATGGTCCTTGTATCATTAAAAGGATGAATGAAAGAAGCGCCGTGCTCTTCACAATATTCCATCGCTTGTTCAAAGGAATCATCGAAAGTGTCTCCGATTAGACGAATTTCAACATAGGATCCGCCAAAAAATTCGACGCGGTTCACCTTCTGTCTCGGTGTTGTACTTGGCATGAAAATAACACCTTTAACACCTAATGCTTTACATGAATAAGCGACTCCTTGTGCATGATTACCTGCACTGGCACAGACGACACCGTTTTGTAGTTCATCTTCTGTTAAGCCTTGCATTAAATTGTATGCCCCGCGGATTTTGAACGAACGCACCACTTGTAAGTCTTCACGTTTTAAATAGACATTACAATCATACTTATCGGATAAAATCGTATCACGCTGTAATGGCGTTTTTACTACCACATCTTTTAATACTTGATTGGCAATGATGATATCTCTTACTTGAATTGGATTGACTTTTGTACTCATTCTAAGACCCTTCCTACTTCTGTTTATTACTATTATACTAACATAAAGAAGACAAATAGAAAATATATTTTGCTTCTTACCTAATCTTTTTTGACTATTAGTGCATCATGGACAGCTGTTGTAGCGTGGATCACTGTCGTATCAAAGAGTGGCACTTCTATATCGCTTGACTGGATTAATAAGCCAATCTCTGTGCAACCTAAGATAACTCCCTCCGCTCCATTGTCGACTAGATCCTGAATCACCTGTTGAAAATACGCTTTCGATGATTGCTGTATTTGTCCCAGACATAATTCTTCGTAGATTATTTTATTAATCTGGATTCTTTCCTGTTCATTTGGTATCAACACACCAAGCTCGTTATCCTTCAAGTGTGATTTATAAAAGTCTTGTTCCATTGTATATTTTGTTCCTAGCAGTCCGATGGTTTGGACATCCGTTTGCTGAATATGTTTCACTGTAGCGTCGGCGATGTGAAGGATGGGGATCTGGATTGATTCCTGGATCATGTCCGCGACTTTATGCATCGTGTTGGTACAGATAACAATAAAGGACGCACCTGCACGTTCTAAAGCTGCAGCGGCTTCAGTAAGGATATTTCCAGCCTCTCGCCAATTTCCAGCAGTTTGATGTGTTTCAATCTCTGCAAAATCAACGCTGTATAAGATACAGGATGCGGAATGTAATCCACCTTGTCTTCGTTTCACTTCTTCATTGATTAAGCGATAATACTCTGCAGACGATTCCCAGCTCATTCCACCGATTAAACCAATTGTTTTCATCATTACTCTCCTCATATATTAGTAATCATATATCCATTATCCCATAATGAAATAATGATGTTTTTCTTTTTAATTGTGTAAAACCAAACTGAACAAACCGTTTACTCTGCCAATGGTCTTTCAAAACAACTCGTCTGCTTGCTACTCGTTTGGCCTCTTCTATCGTTAGCCCTGACAAGCTATTCGACAGCACGGTTCCTTGAAGTGCTTGGATATGGATCGATTCAGTAATGGTTTCGGTAAACATGGGATCAAAATAAACGACATCATAACTGTTGTCTGGAAGTGTCTGCAAATGCGATAAATGCTCAAGACCGATTACTTCTATGCGACGCATCGCCTCATTTAATATTGGGAAACCGGTATCTAGTGTAGATAGTCCTTCTTTTAGTAAGATAGACAACGAGGCGCTCCCCTCTAATCCGGTAACCTTACCAGCCTCTCCTACTACCAGACTCGCAATCGTGCTATCACACGCTAGGCCTAAGGTACAATCTAACAAGGACATTCCTGTCTTTAATCCCGTTGCGGAAATAAAGGTATCAGACTCCCCGTTGGCTATACGTTTTGCTCTGATCATTGCCAAACTGGGGTGAAAAAACACCTTTTCTGTTTGATGCAGGGGGGAAAGATACAGCTGATCACTCCCGACAACAAGCACATCCTGCTGATATTGTCTTTTCAAGGCAGTGATCGAATCCTTCTTGCGCGTTACATAATGGAGGTTATATTGGTTGGATAACTGCCGTGCTCGCTCCGTTAAACTGGCCTTCGTACGTCCTGCTGTTGTTATAATCATTGCCTCAGTTCCTCTTTATTATTTATCACGACTATTATACCTATCAGTCTGGTTGACATGATTTTTCACTTGATTAGCTTCCCCCTAAACACATAAGCCTCTTGGTACCCCTGCAATACCCCTATATGCTGATCTGGCTCTGTAAAAAAGGATTGGTTTATCCCACTAACGGCACCTTCTTGATCTACATAAGCCAGTACGGCAAATACTGCCTGTTCATTCCATGTTTCTTGCGGAAAGGTATTTTGTGAAATAAGATAATCCTCTCGTTCTCCCTCCCCCGTCAGTTCGAAGGTGACACTGCCACTGGAACCTTCGTCTATCATGGCCATCGCTCCAGTTGGCGTGTAGGCGAGTTCAGACATCGAAAACAAAATAGATCCCTCTCTGTTTTCAATATGACTAGATAATACATTCATTCTTTCTTCGACTAATTCCCCATTTTCATAGCGATCTACCCAAAGCTCGATCTCTTGATAGTCCTCGGTTAATTGATAATCAAACACCGAGACATTATCAGAAAGGGCATTGATAATCAACTGCTCCCGATTGGTTAACTGGCTGGGTTCGATGCTGTTTTGTTCATTATCGGTACACGCGATTAGGAAACAAAAAGTAATCATCGCTACCATCTTTTTTAACAATCGACTCCCCCCTGTTTTTCTCTAAATCATTCAAGTTGCATCGGGAAATAAGACAAAGACAGGTAATCCCTTGTCACCTGTCTTTGATCATGATGTTGGTCTATTAAAATACGTTCTGCAAATTCGGAACGACTTGTTTCTTGCGGGAAACGACACCTGGTAGTGGAGCTGTTTGATTATCTAATGTCACATCAAAGGCAGCTTCTACCTTGGCAAGTTCATCCCCTGCTGCAAGTATGACGGAATCATTATTCAAGATATCTGTAATAACAAAAGCAAACAAGGATAGTCCTTTATCGGCAATGGTTTTCTCAATAACCGGTTCAATTTCTTGGCGGAGTGCTAACACGTCATTTATTTCCACGGTATTCACTTGAGCGATTTCTACTTTTTGACCATTCATATCAAATTCCTTGGCATCCATGGTAATCAGTTCTTGCGCAGATTTATCACTAAGATCTGCACCTGCCTTAAGCATTTGGAGACCATAAGTTTCTGCGTCTACCCCGGCAATAACAGCTAGTTCTTTCGCAGCTGCTACATCTTGTTCCGTACAAGTAGGGGATTTGAATAATAAAGAATCAGATATGATGGCTGACAGCATTAAACCAGCAATATTCTGTTTCATTTCTACGCCGTGTTCTTTATATAGTTTGTTTAAAATCGTTGCCGTACAACCAACTGGCTCTGCACGATAATAAAGTGGATCTTTGGTTTCAAAGTTGGCGATACGATGGTGGTCAATAACTTCCAGCACTTGTACGCGATCAATATCATCAGCACTCTGCTGACTTTCATTATGATCCACCAAGATGACTTGATCTACTTCATCTGATACATTCTCTACCATACGTGGTGCTGCATGCTGGAACTGATCTAACGCGTATTGTGTCTCATTGTTAACCTCACCTAAACGAACAGCCTCTACATCTTCTCCCAAGGCCTGTTTCAACTCCGCATACGCAATAGCTGAACAGATGGTGTCCGTGTCCGGATTCTTGTGTCCAAAAATTAATGTGTTTGTCATCTCTCCATACTCCTTTTTTCACTTGTGTTTGCAACCTATCGTACATTATACAGGAACTGTTGGCAAAGAAAAATAGTTTATTTGATTTGTCCATTTCCATACAATAAATATTTATTAGAGGTTAATGCTTCTAAGCCCATTGGTCCACGCGCATGCAATTTCTGAGTACTAATACCAATCTCGGCACCAAATCCAAATTCGAATCCATCAGTAAAACGAGTCGAGGCATTATGATAGACGGCTGCGGCATCGACTTGATTCATAAAATCAACCACATGCTGCTCATTATCGGAAACAATCGATTCCGAGTGGGTAGTGCCGTATTGATTAATATGATCAATGGCTTCTTGAACTGATTCAACGGTTTTGATCGCCACAATGTAATCATTAAATTCTTCATAAAGGTCTTCTTCTGTAACTGGGTGGATATCTTCCCCATATTTTTGAGTGAAAGTATCACCGCGAATTTCTACATTCTTCTCTTGCAAGGCAGAAATTAACTTAGACAGGTGTTGTGCTGCCCAAATTCTATCTACTAATATGGTCTCCACCGCATTACAAACAGATGGACGTTGTGTTTTTGCATTAACAGCCACTTCAATAGCCATCTGCACCTCTGCAGATTCATCAATAAACAAATGACAATTTCCCGCTCCTGTTTCTAATACTGGTACCGAAGAATTGGCTACTACGGTGTCAATTAGATTTTTCCCACCTCTTGGGATTAGTACATCGAGATAGTCATTTAATTGAAACATGTCAGAGGCTGTTTGCCGGCTTGTATCTTCGATTAATTGTACCGCACCGTCTGGTAAACTCGATTGCTTTAAGGCGTCGTGGATAACCTTCACCAACGCCGTATTGGAACAAATGGCAGATGAGCTACCGCGTAACAGTACGGCATTCCCTGTTTTCAAACACAGGCTGGCTGCATCAATTGTTACATTTGGTCTCGCCTCATAAATCATGCCGACTACACCGATTGGCACACGTACTTTTTTTATAAGGAGACCATTTGGGCGTTCCCATTCCTCCATTACCTTACCAATTGGATCGGTTAATTCGGTTAACTGAACTAACGCATCAGCCATTTCTTCGATGCGTTGTGCATTTAAGACGAGTCTGTCGATCAAGGATTCACTTAACCCATTGTGACGACCATTATCGATATCACGCTGATTTTCTTGAACAATAAACTCTGTTTGTTTTCGTAATTCACTTGCCAAAATGAGCAATGCCTGATTTTTTTCCTTCGTTGTACTCGTCCCGAGGGCCGTTGTCGTACCCTTTATTAGTTGTGCCTTTTGTATTAAATCACTCATAGTAATACGCCTCCTTTATAGATAATACCAAGCGATCTCGATGAATCACTTCTGGCTTGCCTCGATCGGATTGCTTCATGGCTACCTTACTGGACTCTCCCTTGGCCTTGATTAGTTCTTGGGAAGAGTAGTTCACCTGCCCTTTAGCAATTACTTTGTCATCAAAAACGACATCAACGACATCGCCAGCCATAAAATCACCTTCTACCCATTTGATACCTGCAGGAAGTAAACTTCTGCCATCATGGATAACGGCTTCGCTGGCTCCCTTATCGATATGAAGCTTACCTGCCGGATTGGAATGGAAGGCAATCCACTGTTTTTGTTTACGATAGTTACTGGTTAAATCTTCGCCAATATACGTCCCGTCTCCCCGGTTTTCCATAATGTTTAGTAACTTATTTTTCCCTGATCCTGTTCCGACAAATACCTTCACACCAAGGGAAAGGGCCGTTTTTGCTGCCAGTAGTTTTGACTTCATCCCCCCTGTGCCAAACTTCGATCCGGAATCGGTGTTGGTTTGCTGGACAATATGCTCCGATAAACGATTCAAACGGTCATAGCGTTTAGCGGAGGGATCTGTGTTCGGATTCTTATCGTATAATCCGTTAATATCTGTAAGAATAATCAAAAAATCGGCGTGTACCAGTCCACTGACCAAAGCAGAGAGCATATCATTATCCCCAAAGGTTAGTTCATCAATAGCTACCGTATCATTTTCATTAATAATAGGAATAACATCACGTTTTAATAATTCGGTTAGCGTAGAAAAAACATTGCTGTACTGCATCTCATTACGGAAGACATCCTTGGTTAAGAGCAGCTGGGAAGTAACCATATTATATTTCCTAAATTCGTCAGTATAAGCTTGAATTAACAAGCCCTGCCCTACAGCAGCTGCTGCTTGTCTGCCAGCTACTGTGACAGGTCTTGTCGGATAACCCAAGTCAAAGAAACCAGCGGACACCGCGCCGGAAGAGATCAGAATGACCTCGACATTTTGTTTTTTTAGTGCAGCAATAGCTGACGTATGTTCCTGCAGTTTTAATAAGTCTAAACCACCATTTTTGTTGGTTAACGAACTACTGCCAATTTTCACCACAATTCGTTGCTTTGCCATCTCATTCACGCCTTTTATTATGGATGCTAAAAGCCCTCCTCATCCTTGATTATAAGGACGAAAAGGGCTAATTCCGCGGTACCACCTTGTATTGATCATCATGTGACGATCCTCTTAAGCTCGCTAACGCCGAGTAACGGTTAAGTTTACGCTTAACAGTTCATAGAGCAGGTTCATTGATCTAGCGGGCGATGGAACCTTTCAGCCGGTGGATTCCATTCTCTGCATGCCATAGCATCAACTAATGACTCTAATCATTACTTTTGGATATAGTTTCTATCATTATAGCCAATTTCGCACGATATCTCAAGCATTATTTTTCTTAAACAAAGCTGACGGACGTGGTCCAGTTGAATACGTCTTTTTCCGTGCCATATTGGATACCGGTAAGTGTATCATATAATCGTTTCGAGATTTCACCGATTTCGCCATTATTAATAACCATTTTCTCATTTCCCCAAGCTAATTCGCCTACAGGAGAAATAACGGCAGCCGTACCGGAACCGAAAGCCTCTTCTAGCTCTCCTTTTTGATAATAATCATAGATTTCTTCCATCGTGATACGGCGCTCTATAATGGGAAGCTCCCAGTACTTTAACAATTCAATAACGGAATCTCGTGTGACCCCTGCGAGGATACTACCGTTTAGCTCTGGTGTAATAATCTCGCCATTAATTTTAAAGAATACGTTCATGCTACCTACTTCTTCGATGTATTTCTTTTCAACACTGTCTAGCCAGAGTACTTGTTCATAGCCTTCTGCAGAAACAACTTCTTGCGCTTTCAAACTGGCGGCATAGTTTCCGGCCGTTTTTGCTTCCCCGGTCCCGCCTTTCACTGTACGTGCATAACGACTCTCCACTGCAATCTTAACCGGGTTGATACCTGATTCATAATAGGCACCAACAGGAGAAAGAATCACGATAAACTGGTAAGTAGCCGATGGCGATACACCCAAATATGGTTCTGTTGAAATAATAAAGGGACGAATATACAAAGATGTACCCGGTGCGCTTGGTACCCAGTCTTGATCAATATGTACCAAGTGTTTAATGGCATTGATGCCAAATTCTTCGTCGATTTCAGGGATGCACATTCTTTCGTTGGAATGGTTTAAACGCGCCATGTTTTTATCTGGACGGAACAACTTGATTTGACCTCTATCTGTTTTGTAAGCTTTTAAACCTTCGAAAACAGTTTGACCATAATGAAAAATGATCGATGCAGGATCCAAGACAATTGGCTGATACGGTACAATGCGCGGGTTGTGCCAGCCTTCCTGTGGTGAGTAGTCTTGGATAAACATGTGATCGGTGAAGTATTTTCCAAAAGAAAGCTGATCATCTTGAGGTTTTACCTTTGGATTTTCGTTTTTGATATAGGTGATGGTATACTCTGACATAAAAAAGACTCCTTATTTAAAAATTCTACATATCCTCTATTTTATTACTAAATGAGCAGTTATGACAACTATTTATTCTCGAAAAGCTGATAAATAACGCAAACCATCTTATCGGAGATAGTCAGAATGGTAGTTTTGATTTGATGTTTCCTTCAACGATTAAAAACCCATCCCCCACGGTTTGTTTGGCGGGAGATGGGTAGAGTCCTTACATATTAGCGACAGATGGAAGTGTTGTTTGCCCCATTAAAAATTCGTCGACATGGCAAGCAACTTCTCTGCCCTCATTAATTGCCCAGACAATTAAGCTCTGTCCGCGACGAACGTCACCGGCAGCAAAAACATGTTCTACATTTGTACGGAAGTCACCATACATTGCGTTTACCTTATGGTTAGTTGTTTGCACATCAAAGGCATCTAAAACGGGTTGTTCCGCACCCTGAAAACCAATGGCGATCAAGACTAGTTGTGCAGGCCATACTTTTTCCGTGCCTGGCAATTCTTCAAAGACAAAGATGCCGTTTTCATCACGAGTTTTTTTCATGTCTATGGTGTGCAATTCTTTCAATTTGCCATTTTCATCCGTGACAAACTTCGTCGTTTGAATGGAATACTGACGAATATCCTCTCCAAATGCTGCCTTTGCCTCCTTATGGGCATACTCTAGGCTAAAGACTTGTGGATAGGCCGGCCATTGATTCTCTTCTGCTCGTTTGATTGGGAGCTGAGGATGTTTACCGAATTGAACAATGCTTTTGGCACCTTGTCGCAGTGCCGTTGCGATACAATCCGCACCAGTGTCTCCACCGCCAATCACAATCACGTCTTTTCCTTCTGCATTTAATTCTTGCTCTAATTTTACTTGATCATCCAATAATTTCTCTGTAGACCTTGTGAGATAGTCCATCGCAAAACGTACTCCTTCTGCCTCGCGTCCTTCCAACGGTAAATCACGGTGTTGTTGAGCACCTGTACACAGAATAACAGAATCATAGTCTTGTTTAATGGTATTTGCAGAAATATCTTTACCGACTTCCGTATTTAAAACGAAGTCAATTCCCTCTTGTTTCAATAAATGGATGCGGCGTTCCACTACGTCTTTATCTAACTTCATATTAGGAATACCATAAGTTAATAATCCTCCAGCACGATCTGCACGCTCAAACACTGTTACCGAGTGACCTGCCTGATTTAATTGATCAGCTGCCGCTAAACCAGCTGGCCCTGATCCAATAATGGCTACCTTTTTACCTGTACGATGTGATGGGATTCGAGGTTCTATCCAACCTTCTTCAAACCCTTTATCGATGATTTTCTGTTCGATATTTTTGATCGTTACCGCTGGATCATTAATCGCTACGGTACAAGAACCTTCACAAGGTGCAGGGCAAACTCTTCCTGTGAATTCAGGAAAATTGTTTGTTTTCATTAAACGATCGAGTGCCTCTTTCCACTTTCCTTTATAAACCAGATCATTCCATTCAGGGATCAAGTTATAGATAGGGCAGCCTGATGTGGCACCTGCTATATCTGTTCCGATGTGGCAAAATGGCGTGCCACAATCCATACAACGTGCTCCTTGTGTCTTAGCTACCTCATCAGAGAAAGGAGCGGAGTATTCTTTCCAGTCATGAATTCTTTCTAAAGGATCACGTTCATTAGCTGTTTGACGTTCGTAATCCATAAACCCTGTTGCTTTTCCCATTTTCCCTCTCCTTTCTATTTGGTTAGTACCTCTTCTGGGTCTTGTGCTACGGTTATGGTTCCATTTTTCTTTGCCATAAAAGCTTGATAACGAGCCTCTTCTTCTGATAAACCTTGAGCTATCAAGGCATCAATTTGCGCTAACATCTGCTTATATGCGGTTGGAATAACCTTGACAAAGCGTTTTGCCTCGTCTTCCCAATTATTTAATAGCACAGCAGCCTTCTCACTATTGGTATATTCGTGATGATTGATAACCATTTCTTTTACATGTTCGATTTCTTGCGTATTCGTTAATGACTCAAATTGAATCAGCTCATCATTGCATAGTGCCTTGAATTGTTCCAGGTCACTTGGCAGAACATAGGCAATTCCTCCAGACATACCAGCGGCAAAATTTTTACCGACATTACCTAGAATGACGACACTTCCTCCTGTCATATATTCACAGCCATGATCTCCAACACCTTCTACAACGAGTTTTGCACCACTGTTTCTCACAGCGAAACGTTCTCCAGCATACCCTTGGATGTAACCTTCTCCACTGGTTGCCCCATAGAAAGATACATTTCCGGCAATCACATTATAGCTAGGGTTAATCGTAGATAGTTCTGACGCACGCACAATGATTTTCCCACCTGATAAGCCTTTACCAACATAATCATTGGCATCGCCAGTGACAGTCATTGTCATCCCAGATGGGATAAATGCTCCGAAGCTTTGACCGGCAGAACCCCTAAAATGCAGATTGATCGTGTCTTCTGGCAGCCCTTTTTCACCATGCTTCTTGGAAATCTCGCTGCCTACAATCGTACCAACCACTCGATTGGTATTTTGAATGGGATAAGATGCCTCTAAAGCCTCACCGGTCTCAATCGCACGTTTTACTGCCGGAAGAATATGTGCTAAGTCCAAGGATTCCTCCAGACGGTGATCTTGTTTGGTGCTATTTCTGCGATGACCTTTTGGCTGGTACAGTAACGTTGCCAAATCTAAATATTTGGCTTTCCAATGCTGTCCTGCCCGTTCTGACACTTCTAATACGTCGGTGCGCCCGATCATTTCATCGATCGTTCGGAAACCTAATTCAGCCATGATTTCACGAACTTCTTCCGCAATAAATTGCATATAATTGATCACATGCTGTGGGTCACCACTAAACTTTTTACGCAATTCTGGGTTTTGCGTGGCCACTCCGACAGGACAAGTATCTTTATGACATACTCGCATCATGACACAACCAACTACGACAAGCGGAGCTGTGGCAAAACCATATTCTTCAGCACCCAGTAAGGCCGCCATTACAACATCCTTACCTGTCAATAATTTTCCATCTGTTTCTAAAATGACACGATCTCGCAAGTCATTTAACATTAACGTTTGGTGCGCCTCTGCTAGACCCAGCTCCCACGGCAAGCCTGCATGTTTGATACTGGTCTTTGGCGAAGCACCGGTACCGCCGTCATAGCCAACGACAGAAATAACATCGGCATTACCTTTTGCCACACCTGCTGCAATTGTACCTACACCCGATTTGGCTACCAGCTTCACACTGACACGAGCATCTCGATTGGCATTCTTTAAATCATGAATCAATTGAGCCAAATCCTCAATCGAATAAATATCATGATGGGGCGGCGGCGAAATCAAATCGACACCAGGAGTAGAACCACGCACATCGGCAATCCATGGATAGACCTTATCGGATGGCAGCTGACCTCCTTCACCAGGTTTTGCCCCTTGTGCCATTTTGATTTGAAGTTCTTTGGCGTGGACCAAATAATGACTCTTGGCACCAAAACGTCCGGAAGCAACCTGTTTGATCGCACTGGAACGCAAATCGCCATTAGCATCCTTTGTAAAACGACCTGGCTCTTCGCCACCTTCTCCACTGTTGCTTTTACCACCTAAGCGATTCATGGCAATAGCTAACGTTTCATGTGCTTCTTTACTAATCGAGCCATAGGACATCGCTCCTGTCTTGAAACGTTTTACAATGGATTCTACTGATTCCACTTCCTCAATCGAGATGGACGTAGCTGGTTTAAAGTCCAGTAAATTTCGTAAAAAGCCAATTCGTTCTTTGTTTGCGGCCTTGGAAAATTTCTTAAATAAGCTGTAATCTCCACGTCTGCAAGCCCATTGCAGAGTATAGATCGTTGTTGGATTAAAGGCATGATGCTCTCCTGTTTTACGCCATTGAAAATCGCTCCCGGCATCAAGGGACGCAATGATTGCCTCTTGATAGCCTGTCTGATGATGCATTTCTACTTCGCGCTGGATAACATCTAAGCCAATACCATCAATCTGAGAAGCTGTTCCTGTGAAATAATCTGCTATCACCTGTTTACTAATCCCAACTGCTTCAAAAATTTGTGCCCCACGATAACTTTGAACCGTAGAAATGCCGATTTTCGACATAATCTTGACGATGCCTTCTGTTGCTATATCAATAAATTTCGTTTGTATGGTTTGAATATCCGTTGCTAAACGATCTTGTAGAATCGCTTCATAATAGGTTTGATACACCAGGTAAGGATGAATAGCATCCACACCAAAACCTAAAAGGGCCGCAAAATGATGTACTTCTCTTGATTCTCCAGTCTGAGCGATAATGCTCACTTTTGTACGGATTCCTTCACGAACTAAATATTGATGTAAACCGCTCACGGCTAATAAGGCTGGGATTGGTTTGTGATTTGCATCCAAGTTTTGATCACTTAATACAATAATATTTTTTCCTGCTTGAATCGCTATTTTTGCTTGAGTAAACACTCGTTTCAGTGCTGATTCCATATCATTAGTAAATAATGTATCAATTACTTGTGCGTCTAAACCGTCCATTTGATTGGTAGTAATTTTATGCAGTTGGTTATTGGACAAGATCGGTGAATCTAACCGAATACGCCTCACCTGCTGTTCAGATGGATGAAGCACATTACCCTCGCTTCCTAGCCAGGTTAGCATGGAAGTAACCAATTGTTCTCGATAGGCATCAATCGGCGGGTTGGTGACTTGTGCGAATAACTGTTTAAAATAATTAAATAAGCTTTGCGGGCGTTCTGATAAGACAGCTAATGGCATATCATTCCCCATTGCACCAATAGGATCTTTTCCATTTTCGATTAAAGGCAGTAAATATTTTTCGATATCCTCCGTCGTATAATGAAAAGCTTTCTGTTTTACAAGTAATTGTGGATCAAGTTGAACATCATTCTTTGCTGCTACGTCAAGCTTAATCGCTTGTTTAGCTAACCATTCGTTATACGGGAAAGCCTCTGCTACCTCGCGTTTGATTTCTTGGTCTGAGATAATTCTGCCTTCTTCCATATCTAATAACAGCATCTTGCCTGGACTTAAACGTTCTTTCAATAATATATTTTCTTCCTCGTAATCAATCACACCAACCTCTGAGGAATAAATAATATAATCATCTTTGGTGACATAGTATCGAGCAGGGCGTAAACCATTACGATCTAGAATAGCACCAATCTGTTTCCCATTAGTAAAAGTGATCGAAGTTGGGCCATCCCACGGCTCCATCATCATACTGTGATATTGATAAAAAGCACGTTTTTTTGCATCCATATGTTCATTTTTATCCCATGGTTCTGGAATTAACATCATCGCTGCATGAGCGGGTGTTCTGCCAGCAAGTGTTAGAAATTCTAATGCATTATCTAAAGTAGCAGAGTCACTTCCGCCACCATTAATGATAGGGAGAATCTTATTTAAATCATCTCCAAATGCATCCGAGACAAATTGTTGTTCTCTTGCCCTCATCCAATTGATGTTACCTCTTAAGGTGTTAATTTCACCATTATGAATCAAATAACGATTCGGATGAGCTCGTTCCCAAGAAGGAAACGTGTTCGTGCTAAAACGTGAGTGTACAAGTGAAAACGCTGATACGAAATCCTTGTCTTGCAGATCCAAATAAAAAGAATCTACTTGCTCCGGTGTTAATAAACCTTTATACACAATGGTACGATTGGAAAAACTTGCTGCATAAAAACGAATCGATTGTTCCTTCGTCCAGCTTTCTACTTGTTTTCGAATAATATACAATTTACGCTCGAAAGCTAGCTCTTCCATTTGATCACCTGCTGCAATAAACACCTGTTTCACCACTGGTAGGGTTTCAATCGCTCCTTTACCAATGTGAGATGGATCAACGGGTACGTCACGCCACCCTATTAATGATTGTTCTTCTTGATCGATTAATTGATTTATTTTTTCAATCGTTTTCTCTCTTTTCATCTCATTTTGAGATAAGAAAAGCATACCAACTCCATATTGGCCGACAGCTGGTAGTTGAAAGTCTTTACATTCTCTTCTAAAATAAGAATCAGGGATTTGCACCATAAGGCCGGAGCCATCTCCTGTAAGCGGATCACTGCCTTGACCGCCTCGATGCTCCAATTTGCATAACATGTTTAATCCCTTTCTTACAATATCGTGTGTTTGTTTACCTTTTATATGTGCGTACATACCGATGCCGCACGCATCATGCTCAAATTCGGGATGATAAAGTCCTTGGGCATTTGGTAAATCATAATGTGTCATCTAAGTCGCCCCCATTTCAAATACTTTGTTTATTCCATTCCATAAAGCGTGATTTGTCGAGGTGTTGATGACCGTTATCTCCCACTCCGACTACTAGTATGGGATCGCGGCACATACACCGGTAACAACTAATATTTAACTGCTCCGTCAGCAGAAATATTTATACCATTAAGAGAATGAATAAACGTGACTAATATAATAATACGATATTTTTTCGATCTAAACAATATATAATTAATATAAAAATGATCTAATTTTGATATATATAAACGAGGTGAAAGAATGGAATTACGTCAACTTCGCTATTTTGTTGAGGTTGCGGAGCGTGAACACGTATCTGAGGCAGCAGTCGCTTTACATGTAGCACAATCCGCAATAAGTCGGCAAATAGCTAATTTAGAGGCAGAATTGGGTGTAGAACTCTTTGAACGAGAAGGAAGAAATGTCCGCCTCACTCATATCGGCAAGATTTTTCTAACTCATACCAAAACGGCATTAAAAGCAATTGATCATGCCAAAAAGCAAATTGATGAATACATAGATCCTGAACGTGGTTCCATAAAAATTGGTTTCCCGACTAGCCTTGCTAGTAATTTTTTACCTTCCGTAGTGTCTGCATTTAAAAAATTGCATCCGAAGATCGGTTTCCAATTACGGCAAGGATCTTACAACTTTCTGATTGAATCGGTAGAAAACCGGGAACTGGACGTTGCATTTTTAGGGCCAGTCTTTACAGAGCATCCTGATATTATTGGTGATGTGCTATTTGAGGAAAACTTTTATGCTTTGGTACCGAGATCGCACCCACTTGCCGATGCGAAAAGTGTAGACTTTAAGGAGTTATATAATGAAGATTTTGTCTTATTTCCTGAAGGATTTATTCTCCACCAACTCGTGATTGACGGCTGTGAAAATGCTGGCTTCACACCTAGAGTTACTTCTGAGGGGGAGGATTTAGATGCGATTAAAGGGCTGGTTGCGGCAGGCATTGGGATTACGCTCCTACCCGAAAGTGCCTTTAATGACTTAAATTCGGATTACAGTGTAAAAGTAGCGATTAAAAATCCTGAGTTAACCCGAACAGTAGGTTTGATAATTCCAAAACATCGACGGCTGGCACCTTCTGAACAGGTGTTTTATGACTTTGTTAAATATTATTTCGCCAATAAATCGCGTTGATTGTAGATTTTACAATGTCATGGGCTTGTCTAGGCGGTTAAGCATTGATCCAGTGGGACTCAAGTATGAAACCATCGGAAAGGCTTGGCGCTGCTTTATGAATATGGTGATTGAAAATGAAAATTGGTTAAGTAAACGGCTACCCTATCCCTATGTAGTAAAAGTGTAAACATTTTAATATTTTTAGTAAGAAAAAGAAAAAAACGGAATTTCCGTCCGGTCCTTTATTTCTATCCGAAACTAGATATACGGACTACCCATAAGACGGATTATGTCAAGTATTCAGGGGTCTATTCCATGTAGTAAAGTTAATTGTTTGTCAGTGCTAATAGGCGCTGCGGAAATAGGTTGCGCTTTTCGCGAGACAAGGCTTAGCCTCCTGATATGAACGAAACTGTCAAGGTCCCCACTCTGCACCAAGTTTTAATCTATTTTTGACAAACTTTAAGAAGAGAAGTGATTTTTGGCTTCTTTACTTTCTTGGTGTTACATGTGTAGCCTACTCGTCAGCAAAGATCGCTTCCTGCGGGGTCTTCACACTGCGCTATTCTCGCAGTCTCCACCTATTTCCTCCGCTGGGTAGTAGCACTACAATCGAACGAACTGCTAACATGAAGAGATCAACGCACTATTATCCTGCAAATAAGCAAGCCGCATCACCTTTTGGAGAAACGATTGGATCGTTATTATACTTATAGATGATGGAACTATTTCGTAGCATGGATCCATCATGATATCGAAAATCAATGGAGGGTTTGTTTCTTTTTATTGCTATACTATCTAGGTACTTAGAACACTTCATCCTTGCAGTGATAATCATTGTTGAATCGCTTTCTAGCGGAGGAAATATGCGGAGACTCCTAAGCGGTTCGTAGGCTAAACCCGTGACTTCCTGTCACAACGCCTGCACTTGCACGTCCTGTGCATCGCAGGACGAGCTGAAGATCCACTTGAAAAAGCGCTCTTCTTTTGCAAGTTAGCTGAAGCCGGCCCCATGGAAAGCGCAGCATATTCCCGCAGCGCTTGCTTTGCACAGATAAAACGATCAAACTCACCACTTAGAAAAGTGGACTACTTGACATAATCCGTCTTATCGGCACCCCAGTTGTTCAAGGTCAAAATCGTTTCACATCTTATAATACCAAAAATGTTTATCCTTGGTATAATAGGATGTAAAAGTTTTAATTTGAGGTAAACGACGTTTTGGGTGGTTTTATAGTTTACATAATATAATTATCGAAAACTATAAAACACTACAATGCGTCGTGTTTTGTTAAAGCGCAAAAGACAGAGAAAAACTAACCACGCTTATATGTGATGTGGTTAGTTTTTCTCTGTCTTAGGATGGTAACTTACTTAACCATCGTTCAGGGTGTTTAAATTCTAGTTCTTCTATCAAGTAATGCTCCATATTCGATAAATTCGTTGACCATAGTGCATCCTCCATGGTGAATTGAAATGGTACCTTGGTGTAGATAGCAGCAAGTTTACGGGAGATATCTAAATCTTCTTGATACGCTTCTAGCTTTTTCTGCATCCCTTTCGTCAGCTGCTCTCGATTTGCTAATAGATTATCAATAGATTGATATTCTTGTAGCAGTTTTAATGCTGTTTTTTCTCCAACTCCTTTGATTCCCGGATAATTATCCGAGCTGTCACCCATTAACCCTTTTAAATCAATAATTTGTTTAGGGAGTAATCCTTTTTTCTCAAAGAAATTATCGCTGTTGAACAAGTCATAATTGCCTTGGCCCTTCTTCATAATTGCGACTTGAATCTGATCATCTACCAACTGTAATAAATCTTGATCACCACTCACCACGGTAACAAAATGGTCTGATTGTAATTGCTGCGCTAGTGTACCAATACAATCATCCGCTTCGTAACCTACTTCTCCTATATTGGGAACCTGAAACATCGTTACGATATCCTTGGCCAAGTCAAATTGTGGGACAAGTTCCGCTGGTGGTGCTTCGCGGTTTGCTTTATAACCCGCATACAATTCATTACGAAATGTTTTACTACCCATATCCCAACAGCAGACAACATGTGTGGGAGCAAAGGTTTCCACCGCATTTGTAAAATAGTTAAGAAAACCAAATAAGCCATTACGAGGGATACCTTTACTATTCACCATGAAATTCCCTGAAAAGGCCGTTGCAAAAAAACCTCTAAACAGTAATGCCATTCCATCAATTATCAATACATGTGATTTATCTTTCATATCCGTCATCCTTTAATCTTTTTTTCCACTCTTGCACAGGAATAGTTGCTGTCATTGCCAAATCTTAAGTCATTTCGTCAAGAATGTGACCCAGCCTGATCCAAGATTCGAAGAAAAACTTGTACGCTTTCTAGCAGTTCATGTTACTCCCTATACTAAAGTTGAGTTTATTTACTTTATCAAGCATCCATTGTATATTAAACGTTATGAGATAATTTTGCAATAAAAGGAGTTTAATAGATGACTAGACAACAAGAAAAGGCAACCTTTGCTGGTGGCTGCTTTTGGTGTATGGTAAAACCATTTGATCAATGGGATGGCGTCATAAGTGTCCAATCTGGTTATACGGGAGGACAAACTAAAAATCCCAGTTATGAAGAGGTGAAAACAGGTACAACTGGACATTTTGAAGCTGTGCAAATCACTTATGAACCAGAAATCATCTCTTATCAGCAAATCTTAGATGTATATTGGCCACAGATTGATCCAACCGATGACGGTGGACAATATATGGATCGTGGTCCACAATATCGGACAGCAATTTTTTACCATGACAACAAGCAAAAACAATTGGCAGAAGCCTCTAAGAAAAAACTGATCGATTCTGACCGTTTTCAAGCAAAGATTGTCACGTCCGTCCTGCCTGCTGACGTGTTTTATCCAGCTGAATCTTATCATCAGGATTTTTATAAGAAGCAGAAAGAGGCCTATAAGCAGGAACGTATACAATCTGGAAGAGATGCGTTTATTGAAAAGTATTGGCACTAATTCCCCACTGTTAATATATTGAAAAGCAACAAAAATTCTGATCGATAATATTCGAGCTGTAAACAAAAAGGTTCTTAGTTTCCCTTCTAAGAACCTTTTTGTTTACCATTGTTTAATCTCTGCTCGGTCACCTTTACTGTTTCCTTTAGTAGCGAAACGATTGGAAAGCTCTTGTTTCACATCGCTTAATGCCACACCTTGATCGGCCATCATGACGAAAGTATGGTAGAGCAAGTCACTTACTTCCTTAGTTACCTCTTCGTTATCTTGATTCTTAGCAGCAATGACTACTTCTCCTGCCTCTTCAATCACCTTTTTACCAATTTTATCGACTCCTTTATCAAAGAGGTAATTGGTATAGGAATTCTCCACACGTTCTAACTTACGCTGTTCTACTTCCTCCATGACATGCTCTATGATGGCTCCATCAAAATTATCGTTCGTTTCCGCTACTCGATTAAAAAAGCAGCTTTGTCTTCCAGTATGACATGCCGGACCTGCTGGGATCACTTGAATTAACAATGTATCTTGATCACAATCCAGATCAATCGATTGTACCTCTTGGGTATTACCAGAGGTAGCACCCTTGTGCCATAGCTCATCCCTTGACCGTGAATAAAACCATGTTTGTTTCGTTTCTAACGTTTTTTGGTAGCTTTCCTCGCTCATATATGCCAGCATCAGCACATCTTTCGTATCATAATCGGTGACAATAGTGGGGATTAACCCTTTAGAAAAATCAGGTTTCACGAATATTCACTCCTTGTTCTGCACATACCTGCTTTACTTCTTCAATGGTAAAGCTGTTCTCATGAAAAATGGAGGCAGCCAGCCCAGCCGATACATCGGTTTTATTGAATACTTCAGGAAAATGCTCTGGCTTACCAACTCCCCCAGATGCAATCACTGGGATTCTTACAGATTCAACAACAGCGGCAGTTAATGGAAGGTCAAAACCATTCTTGACACCGTCCGTATCCACGCTAGTTAATAAAATCTCACCAGCACCACGCTGCTCAACTTCCTTCGCCCATTCTAAGGCATCTATACCGGTGTCTTTACTGCCCCCATGTGTCATCACATGCCATTTATCACTGACACGTTTGGCATCAATTGCCACCACTGTGCATTGTGCACCGAAACGATTGGAGGATTGGGTAATGAGCTCCGGATTATTTACTGCTGCGGAATTGATGCCAACTTTATCTGCTCCTGCCTGAAGCAATCGATTTACATCTTCTATCGTACGAACTCCTCCGCCTACCGTAAACGGGACAAACACTTGCGCTGCTGTTTCTTTAACAATATCGACCATTGTTTGGCGCCCTTCGTTAGTCGCTGAAATGTCTAAAAAAGTAATTTCATCTGCCCCAGCTTTGGAATATTGGGAGGCCATTTCCACCGGATCACCTAGTTCTCTTAAACCAACGAAATTTGTTCCTTTCACCACTTTACCTTCCTTCACATCAAGGCATGGTATAATTCTTTTTGCAAGCATATACTGTTACCTCCTTGTTTCGGTTATTTTCATAAATGTTTGTAGCAATTGCATCCCTATTTCTCCGCTTTTTTCTGGATGAAACTGCATGCCTACTACATTGCTTTTCCTAATGATAGCTGGAACCGTCGTACCATAATCAGCAGAAGCGACTACATATTGTGGCGCTGTTACTGCTTGAAAAGAATGGACAAAATAGACGTGTTTATCTTGAAAGGCAGCAAAATCATCTTGTCCTGTAGTGATATCTAATTTATTCCATCCGATGTGCGGCAAAATATAAGGGGTTTCTATCGCTTGGATCTCTCCTGGGATTAGTCCTAAACCAGAAGATATCCCATTTTCATAACCTGTATCCAGTAAAAGTTGCATCCCGAGACAAATCCCTAAAAAGGGTTTCTCTGCTGCCAAATTACGTAAAAGATCGGCGAGATTACGCTCTTCTATCTCTGCAACAGCCGCTTGAAAAGAGCCTACTCCAGGTAAGATAAGATGACTTGCTTGTTTTAATCGCTCTGGATCATCGGTTACTTCTACTTGATAACCTAGACGCTTGAAGGCTGTTTGAACACTAGCGATATTTCCCATACCGTAATCTACAATAGCTATCATTCGATGTACCCCTTTGTGGAATTGACTCCCTGAATTTCAGGGTTGATGCGTACTGCTTCACCTAATGCTCGACCAAGCGCTTTAAACAATGCCTCAATTTGGTGATGGGAATTAGATCCATGAATGATTTTTGCATGTAAGGTAATGGCCGATTGGAAGGCAAAAGCCTGCATAAATTCTTCCACTAATTCCGTGTCAAAATTGCCTAAACGTTCTTGTTTAAACGATGCATCGAAAACGAGATACGGGCGACCGCTTATATCCAAAGCAACAAACCCTAACGATTCATCCATTGGCACATAGGAACTTCCAAAGCGATTGATCGAATGTTTGTCACCTAAAGCTTCTTTTACTAATTGTCCTAATACGATGCCCACATCTTCTACCGTATGATGGCTGTCAATATGCAAATCTCCATCTGCCTTGACATGGAGTCCAATCCGGCCATGGCGGGCAAAAGCAGTCAACATATGATCAAAAAAGCCCACCCCTGTAGCAATACTCACTTCATTAGGATTATCTAAATCCACGGTAACAGCAATTTTCGTCTCTAATGTTTCTCTTGTTTTACTAGCCTTTCTCATTTCTTCTCCTCCAAGCGTTTGCGAACAGCCAGCCCATGACCAGCCAGTTGTTCTTGATTTGCGATCGTCACCACATCTTCACCAGCTTGTTGCAGAGCCGTTTCAGTATAGTATAGATAGGTCGTTTTCTTAACAAAGTCATCTACCGATAATCCTGATGAAAAACGAGCCGTGCCTGATGTTGGCAGAACATGATTAGGACCAGCATAATAATCGCCCAGTGCTTCAGGTGTATAATGACCTAGAAAAACAGATCCCGCATGTTTGACGTTACCTAGATGGCTTAGTGGGTCTTCTACTTGAATTTCTAAATGTTCAGGGGCGATTTGATTGGATAAGGCAAAGGCCTCCTCCAACGAATCTACTACAACGGCTGCCCCTTTTTCCTGCAATGCAGCAACAGCAATATCCTTACGCGGCAAACTGGCGGTTTGTTCCGATAAGGCCTCTACTACTTTACGCACTAATTCAGCAGAAGTCGTTATCAGAAAGGCGCGTGCATTCGTATCGTGCTCTGCTTGGGCAATCAAATCAGCTGCTGTAAAGCTCGGATTTGCTGTTTCATCTGCAATAATCGCCACTTCACTTGGTCCGGCAATCATATCAATACCAACATCACCATATACTAATTTTTTTGCTGCCGCGACGTAGGCATTTCCCGGGCCAACAATTTTGTCTACCTTAGGAATCGTTGCCGTTCCATAAGCAAGGGCGGCAATCGCCTGTACCCCACCTACTTTATAAATACGATTTACACCTGCAATATCAGCCGCTACAGCGAGGATTGGGGCTAATGTTTCGCCATCCTTTACCGGAGTGGTCATAATCACTTGGTCCACACCAGCCAAAACAGCAGGAATAGCGTTCATTAACACAGTAGATGGATATACGGCTGTCCCACCTGGTACATAAATTCCTACACGATCAAGCGGGCGGAAAAGCTGACCAGAGATAACGTCCCTTTCTGCTTGCATGAGACGAGAGTGATTTAATTGTTTCCGGTGAAATGACCGAATATTTTCGGCTGCTTTTTGTAAGGCGGTAATGACTTGGGTGTCAACAAGGTCCCATGCCTCTTTACGTTCTTCGTCAGTAACCAGTAATGTGTCTGGTGCTTTACCATCAAATTGTTCCATATATTTTCGAACAGCACGGTCCCCTTGTGTTTGCACATCTGCAATAATCGAACTAGCTGCCTGCAAAAAAGGCTGCTGCTCCTGACTATTGGCCTGTTCTGGAAGGGCCTTCTTTAAAAATTGGTCAACGGTTAACTGTGGAATCATGTTTGTTTCGCCCCTTTCTTAAATCGTTCGATGACAGGTGTTAACTGATTCCGTTTAATCTTCAGGGAAGAACGATTAGCAATTAACCTAGCGCTAAAGGAAAAGAATTCATCCTCTATCACCAAGCCATTTTCCTTTAGTGTTGTCCCTGTTTCGACAATGTCTACAATTGCATCGGCCAAACCGAGGATCGGGGCTAACTCAACCGATCCTTCTAACCGAATGATATCCACAGACTCTCCTTTTTCTTTAAAATAGCTCTTGGTAATATGGGTAAAGGTACTGGCAATCCTCTTCTTCTGATCTGGCCAAGTATGGTCTGCTTTCGTGGCTAAGGCCATGCGACAATAACCAAAGGGCAACGGAAATAAATTGTATACATCTGGCTCATGTTCAATTAAAATATCACCGCCGACCACTCCTAAGTCAGCAATACCGTTCTCTACATAGGTTGTGACATCTACTCCTTTAGCAAAAAAGAAGGAGAAATCATTGGTTTCTACTTGCAACTTGCGGCCTTTTTCCTTCAAAGGACCGATTTCATAACCCAAGCTTTCGAAAAAGGTCAAAAATTGTTTTTCGAGCCGTCCTTTTGTTAATGCGATTACTGGCTTCATAGCTTTACCACCTTATATTGACTGTTCTCTTCAACTACTTGATATAGGTTTTTATAGTTTGCCGGATTCTCCAGCTGGTATTGAATGTCTACCACTTGCTCGGCAAGCTCTGTACGATAAGCCTCGGCAATGGCATGTGTCTCCGGCTTGGCAATAATACAAGCCTTACTTGTCTCTGAAGCTGGCTGCATACATGTAGCTAAGACATCTACATCAAAGGCAAGACCAACTGCCGAGATGGTCTGCTCAAACTGTTCATATAACTTGTCATATCTACCGCCTGAAAAGCAAGTAGATCCATTATTCGTTAAGAATGCCCGAAACATGATGCCATCATAATATGGCAAGTTTTTCACTCTCCCTAGATCGACAATCACCTCCGTTACTCCGCTTGCCTCCAGCAAATTAATTAATTGGTCAATATGGTCCAAAATATCAATTAACGCCGGCTGTTCCGCCCAGTTTTTGCGGTATTGCGTAACGATATCTCTGGAACCATAGGCATTGATAAGGGCAAGCAAGGCTTCGACAAGTGTTGCATCTCCATGGACATGAGCGATCTCTTCTACTAAATCGGCCCGCTTATCATGCATGGCTGATAGTAACTGCAATTCTTGGTCCTTCGTCAAGGAATAAGGAGCAATTAATTCCTCGAAGATACCAGTGTGTCCTAGTTCAAAGACGTAATGATCAATATTTAACTGTTGTAGATAAGCGATTGCCGTCAACAGACTCTCCGCTTCTCCATAAAAGGTATCTGCATGGACAATTTCAATTCCCGCCTGCCTGCTTTCTGTTTCTTCTTTGTCAAAACGAAAGACACTGCCTTGATAAGACCATTTTTGTTCCGTTGGTGGCTGACCAGCAATGGCACGAGCAATCGCTGCCGTCCAATCCGGACGCAATACTTCTATTTCGCCATCTCCGTTAAACCATTTTAACATGGACTGCAGATCCATCCCGGCGATTTCATTGGTGAAAGTAGCAGCATATTCCACTACAGGTGTGGCAATTGGTTTGAAATTTCTGCGTTCAGCTACAAGGCGGAATATCTCCGAAGCCTTTAAACGATTGGATATTTGAGCACCTGTCTCATCTTGACTTCCTGCTGGTAAAAACATTTTGTTCACATCCTATTTTTCACTTTATTGATTTACCACTCTACTGTGATAAAGCGTTTGATTATGTTTATAACCATATCATACTTTTTTCATTATTGTCAATTCCCTCTTTTCAATCTACTGTGAAAGTTATACAATGAGATCATTACCTTAAATGAGAGGATGGACCATTTACATGAATGGAGATTATCACGTACATACCGCCTACTGCCCCCACGGTTCTGATGACCAGCTGTCTCAATATATTGAACAAGCAATCAGCAAGGGCTTAGCAGAGCTTAGTTTTACAGAGCACGCCCCTTTACCAAAAAACTTTGTGGACCCAAGTCCAGAGAAGGACAGCAGTATGAAATGGGAAGACCTTGAGGCCTACATCCAGTCTGTTCAAACAGCCAAACAGCAATACCAATCCGATATCCAGATTAATCTAGGTTTTGAATTAGATTATATTGAAGGGTTTGAAAGAGAAACCACCGATTTCCTCGCTCAATACGGAAAATATATGGATGACGGCATTTTATCAGTACATATGTTAAAGAAAGAAACGAACCATTATGTATGTTTGGATTACAGCAGGGATGAATTTCAGCGCATCATTCAACTATTCGGCGATGTAGAAACCGTCTACCAGAAATACTATCAAACCGTGGCTTCTGCCATTGCAGCCGACTTAGGTCCCTATAAACCGAAACGTTTGGGACATCTTACCTTAATACATAAATTCCAGCACGCTTTCCCAGTGAATATGCAAGAACAAGCGGTGATCGCTTCCTTATTGGACACCATAAAATTAGCGGGGTTATCCCTTGATTTAAATACGGCTGGTCTTTATAAAGACGATTGCCAGGAAATATATCCAGCACCTGCCATCGTTGAACAGGCTATTCAAAAAGGGATTCCTTTACAGCCTGGTTCAGATAGTCATCAAGCTTCCACTATCGCCCGTGGTTTTGAACAGCTCTATCCATGGCTACGTTAAGGCGAGAACGTTTATTTTGCACTTTAAGAAAGAATAAAAAATGCAAGGAATAAAGTATAAGTGCAACTAAGGCATTCGCAAAAGGCTTGGCGAATGCCAAGTTCTCTTTATCTGAATAGGAGACGATTTTACACGTCAACCAGCAGCTCATCAATGTAAGCTGCTGGTATATTTTATGGCCGTGCCAACATGTTTGTTAATTGCTGGTGAATGGTTTCTAATTGCTGCTTGTTCTCACCTGAATGCTGGATACCATCTCGTAAATGCTGATAATAGGATACGATTTCGTCCGTAAACTGTTGAATAAACGGATGATAATGCGCCTGCCATTGCTGTTGATAGTATAGACGTAATTGTTCTTCTAATTGCTCTAGTGCCTGCTGCCATTCCGTTTGTAAATAAGCGGCCGATTCTTCCTCTAGCACTTGTCTACCTTTTTCCGCAAAAAACGCTTTGGTATCCTTATAAGCTTGTACCCATTTACTTAACTGTTGTTCTGCTATGATCAAATCATAGAGTTCAACGGGTGCCTTATTAAAATGCACATCTTCCCACTGTGATAAGGAAAAGTTATCATCGATGTGCTGTGCTTTTGCTTGTGTATCTTGTCTCATTTGTTGCAAAGCTTGATTCATACTTTGCTCCAAACGAATCGATATCGCTTCAAACTCGTGTTGTAATCTCCTATTTAAAGCCTTGATTAATTGGTTTAATGCCTGTTCCAGCTCCTTTTTCCCTTTACGACCTTGTGATTTGATCGCACCAGGGTGTACAAAATCCTTAAATACATCTTGATACTGTATCGTTAAGCGCTGAGTCGCATAATAGATTTGTTTATGGAGTTTCTGTAAAACGGTCTCTAGGTATACCTGACCCTCTACTTTTGCAATGATTTGCTTGATCTGCTGTTCTTTCCTATCATTTTCTGCTAGAATAGCCACCTTTTCTTGTTCATTACTATTCACGATCGATAACCACTGGGTAACTAACCCCAAGCCTTTAGATAAATCCGTATAAATAGCTTGCATACTCATTTGTGTCAATTCTTCTTTGATAAAACGATAGAAATTCCGTTCAAATGCCAGCAATCCCGTATCCTCTGTTTTTGCCTGTAGCGCCTGTTTACTAGACACGGCATGCATTCTCGGCTGGGTAATATCAAACACTTGTAATTCTTTACGGATGTAATCAATCACTAATTGTGCCTCTGTCTGATCTTTTGCTAAATCAATCGCATTGATAATAAAGAACATTTTGTCTAAAGCAAAGGCGTCCTTCACTGTACCAAGACGTTCGAGAAATTGCTGGTCCGGCTTTGAAAACGGATGATTATAGTAGGTCACAAATAGAATCGCGTCGGCATCTTTTATATAAGAAAAGGCGAGTTCTGTATGGCGGGCATTGACCGAATCCGCTCCCGGTGTATCTACTAGCGTAATTTGCTTATCCGTTAATGGCGATTGATAAAACAATTCCATTTCTTTGACAAAACAAGCGATTTCTTCATCCCTAATGTATCGTTGAAATGACGTAAACCCGATGCGGTAGGCCGTACCAATTCGCTCTTTCATTTCTGGATAACCATGAAGAAATGCAGTCAAAAAAGACTTGTGTTGATCGGCGATGGTCAACTTGTCTAGATTTGTTTTTTTAACCCAACGATAGGCTTCCTGTATATGTTCAAAGGTTTGCGCCGTCATTTCATTGATGTTCTCGATCAATTCTTGCTCCTGTTTCAAGACCACATAAACGTCCTTATGTCGGTAGTCCCCTCGGATTGGACTGATTTTATTAATCGCTGCCGTCGTAGGGTTAGGAGAAACCGGTAATACCTTTTCTCCAATTAAAGCATTCGCAAAAGAAGACTTTCCGGCACTAAAGGCCCCAAATAAGGCAATAGTAAACGAGCGCTCCTGTAATCTTGTCTGTTTATGAGTCAAGTCGTTACTCAATCCTTGCAGATCCTGAATGGGTGCAAACAAACGCAATGCTGTTTGCACATCACTCACTGTTTGATCGAAACGGTGGCTAGTTACAGCCTCTTTTGTCTTAGGGGTCGCATCATTATGTTCTTCTACCATGGTAGAAGCGGTTGACATTTCGTTTAAATTAACAAGCTTTGTTACTTTATTGGATGCTAATTGCTGTTCTATCAAGGCGAGTAATGACGTATCACACGCATAGTCTGGAGACAAAATAGCAAAGGCCTCCACTCGTAATGCTGCATAGCCCTCTTTACATCTATCCATTTGATCCAGCAATGACTGATAATGCCGTTGGTGCTCTATCTCTGTCATTGTTTTTTCCAACATTTGGTTTGTTAGTTGTAAAATATCGGATTCAAGCTCTTGCCATTTTTGCTTATAATATTGACGGTAGGTTCGTTTGATCGCTTGCGCAACTCGATCGGTATAGACAAGCAAATATTCTCCATTTAGAGTAGCCCCTTCATCCATTAACTGGACAAAATCAGTAGGCTGAAAATGGGAAGTGAAAATAGACTCCGAAAAATCCACTGGCATATAGGGCTGTATCATCTCTGTTAACTTATCACGAAGCTTCCACTCTAACCCGATCTCTACTTTCTCTCTTAACGCCTCATAAAAAGCCGTCAAGCGCTGCTCTCGTTCTGCTTGGATCTTCTTTTGATTGCGAAATAGACCCGTTTTGAATTTCTGATCATAAGCAACTAATACCTGTTCTGCCTTTTCTCGAATATCGAAAGGGACAAGCTGGGCATTCTTTGTCGTTCTCTCTACTTCATCTGAGAAACTAGCAATGATCTGCTCTTTTTCTTCCACTGTTTTTTGATAGGTTTGCTGTAGTGTTTCGCTATCCTCTGCCATTTCTGGAAGTGTATCTAACTCTTCTTGCCACCCCTCAAGCTGGACATCCAATTCTTTCTGTCTATCCTGAAGAAATTCGTGAATCGTGTGTTCCATCCCTGCCTGGATCGTTTCTGTTAATAAGCGTTGATGATTCTTAGTGATCAACTGGTCAATCACTTGTTGCAGCGAATTAAATTGATTAATGACAGCCTCGTCCTTCATCGAGGTATAAAAAATTCCTTCTGGATTAATCTTCCATTGTTGAAAAACCTGTTCTAAACTTGTTTGAAAATCATCGAAGCTAATTTCTTCTTCATCGTGCTTATCCATTTGATTGATAATCACATAGTACGGTTTTTTCATGGCATCGAGTTTCTTCAAAAAAGTAGCATTAACCTCTGATTGCACATGGTTATAATCCATAATATAAAAGAGAACATCTACTTTATGTAAGGCCGATTCTGTCATTAGTCGATCGGCATCATTCGTCGCGTCAATACCAGGAGTATCCATGAAACTAATTCCTTCTGGTAATGGAGTGAATTTTTTAAATATCTCTATTTTTTTTACTTCATCACCTGCACGGCATAGTTGATGCAGGCGATCAATTGGAGGTAATGATTCCATCTTCACTGGGGATCGTTCAGCAAAGTGCACCATGATTTCATCTGGCCCTCGTCTTATTTCGACAATATTGGCACTTGTGGGAATCGGACTTTGTGGTAACAAAGGCTCGTCCATTAAACGGTTAATTAAGGTGGATTTACCTGCTGAAAAGTGTCCACTGAAACAAATGTGGAGCATTTGATTTTTTAATTTATCGTAAAAATCAAGCACTTGTTCTTGGTATTTACTCGCTTGATGTTGTTGGAAAAAGTCAAATAATTGTGCTAGTCGTAATTTTTCTGTTTCTGCGTTCGGTTTCGCTGTCTGCATCTCAAATCTCCTTGCCATTTCATGCTAATTTTTATTATACTGATTTTTGCGAAAAATGGCTAATGGTTTTTATCATTCTGTTTTGGAAAGTGATAAATAGGCACGGAAAGAAGGTGAAAATAGGAGTGATATGAGGTATGCTTTTTTCTTTGTAAGATGTTTCCCCGACTATTCTTACCACGTATGAAGAAAAATCGGATAAAGCATGCCTATGAATCAAAGGTAGATATACGGACTTCCGATAAGACGGATTATGTAAAGTGTTCAGGGATCTATTCCATATAGTAAAGTTGATCGTTTGTCAGTGCTAGGAAGCGCTGCGGAAATAGGTTGCGCTTTCCCACAGGAGTCTCCACCTATTTCCTCCGCTGGGTAGTAGCACTACAATCGAATAGACTGCTAATATGAAGAGCTCAAGCACTATCATCCTGTCCATAAGTAAGCCACATCCTCTTTTGGAGAAACGATTGGACGACGGAACTATTTTGTAGCATGAATTCATCATGATACTGAAAATCAATGGAGGGTTTGTTTCTTTTTGTTGCCATACTATCTAGGTACTTAGAGCGCTTTATCCTTGCAGTGATAATCATTGTTGAATCACTTTCTAGCGAGGGAATATGCGGAGACTGAAAAATGGTTTACAGGCTAAAATCGCAACGTCCTGGGACTGCGATTACTCGCCCCACCGAAGCCCATTTGTTGCAACGCCTGCACTTGCACGTCCTGTGCATCGCAGGACGAGCTGAAGATCCACTAAAAAGTGCTCTTCTTTTTAGTTAGCTGAAGCCGGCCCCACGGTGACTTATGCCCCGCGGGTAAAAGCGCAGCATATTCCCGCAGCGGCTTACTTCGCACAGATAAAACGATCAAACTCATCACTCAAGAAAATGAATTATTTAACATAATCCGTCTTATCGGTACCCTGGTTTGTTCAAGGTCAAAATCGTTCCACATTCTATAATACTAAAAATGCTTTCTTATCTTTTTATAAAAAGAGCCCCTGAACTGGGACTCTTCTTCCTTTTTTATATCGATGCCTGATAGATCGATTGGACGGCTTCTTCTAAGGACTTGTTGAAAGCTTGATCGGATTGATCCGCTCGCAGATCTTGGCTCAGTGCCCTGGAAAAACTAGCGATTAATCCGTCATTCTTTTTTAGCTTCTCGTTAGCTTCTTCACGAGAATAACCTCCAGATAAAGCTACCACTCGAATGACATTTGGATGTTCAATTAATTCTTGGTAGAAATTCGGCTCTGTTGGTATGGATAATTTCAACATAACCAACTCTTGATTACCTAGTTCATTTAATTGTTTCAGGATCTCCTCTTTCAAGATAGCTTCTGATTCTTGTTTGTCCGCACTATTAATATCTACTTCTGGTTCAATAATGGGAACTAAATCGGCAGCAATAATTTGTTTTCCAATCGCAAATTGCTGATCCACTACTCGTTGAATGGCAGCTGGATTGGCTTGTTTAATAACCGAACGCATTTTAGTACCAAAGATGTGCCGTTCGTTGGCTCGTCTTAAAGTATCTTGCAAGTCATTAATTGGCTTCATTAACTGAACACCATCTTCTTCTTCAGCAAGCCCCTTATCGACTTTCAAAAATGGAACAATATCCTTTTCCTCTGCTAAGTAATCGGCTGTATATTTTCCTTCTACTTTACTATCCATGGTTTGTTCAAAAAGAATGGCACCCAAAATAAAATCAGCGTTAAAAGCAGGAGATGTCACAATTCTTGTCCGCATTTTGTGCACTAAATCAAACATTTCATCTTCACTAGAATAAGCGTCTTCTGGTACACCATATGCAGCCAAAGCCTTTGGTGTACTACCGCCGCTCTGATCCAATGCAGCAATAAATCCTTTGCCTTGTTTCATTTTTTCTAATTGATGTGTTTGCATGTTTCCACTCCTTCTAATTGATTGAGGAAAGCATTATTTTCCATAGCTTTATTGTAACATATGCTACGGTAAAGGTTAACTGTTCTACCTTGTTGTTTGATATCGTACACCAAAGGGTACATTGATGAAAAACAATAAAACGCATATCATATAAGTTGAATGAAATTATTTTTTATTTCTGTTATATATAGAAGTTCAACTTACATATGTCAGATGGCAGTGTTAATAAAAGAACATGGAGTGGATAAGATGAATACTCAGAATAAGCTATTAATCGATCAAACAGCCCTTGTTACTGGAGCAGGCTCTGGAATGGGAAAAGCCTCTGCTTTAGCTCTGGCACATGCTGGGGCTCGACTATGCCTGTTCGATATCGACGAGAAGAATGCAGAGAAAGTCAAAACGGTTATTGAAGAAAACGGTGGTGAGGCCTTTGTCTCCAAAGTTGATCTCGCCGATGATAAACAGGTGCAGCAAGCAATGAAAGAAACGGAACAACGCTACGGCACATTAGATATTGTCTTTGCGAATGCAGGGATTAATGGTGTACTCGCTCCGATTGAGGATTTGACGTCGACGGATTGGGAAAAGACAATGCAAACCAACCTACAAGGAACCTTTCACACCGTAAAGTATGCGATCTCTTTGATGAAAGAGTCTGGAGGTAGCATCATAATTACAAGCTCTGTGAATGGTAATCGTGTCTTTTCTAATCTCGGTATGGCTGCTTATAGTACATCTAAAGCAGGTCAAGTAGCCTTTGGTAAAATGGCTGCACTCGAATTAGCCCAATACGGGATTCGTGTCAATATTATCTGCCCAGGAGCATTTGAGACAAATATAGGGGAAAACACGAAGACAACGGACGCCTTGCAAAAAATTAAGATCCCTGTTAACTATCCTACAGGCGATCAGCCACTAGAGCATAAACCTGGCAAGCCTGAACAGATAGCTGACCTTGTCCTATTCTTAGCTTCCAATCAGTCTAAACATATAACTGGTACGGAGTTGTATATTGATGGAGCCGAATCATTATTATAAGCCAAGTGAGTATTATCCAGTCGCTTCTTTGTGATCCTTAATGGTGCAAAACATAGTTATGGACTAAGAGAATAAATCCTGTGCGCTTGAGGGTTGCAACAACGTATTTGACAGGATCCTTTTTTATCGCAATAAATGTCAAGACAGTTTTCCGGAACCATGAAAAAGGAGCTGATCTATGTCATCAGCTCCAAGTTACTATTATGACTCTGGTTCAGGGAAGGCAGTGGAAAGCCCAATCTGACGCTTGATTCGGACAACTTCACCGGAATTATCTGAATCAATGACGTAAGAACCATTCGTATACCGATCACTTAATGGTAATTCAAATGGTTTGACCGTATGCTGCTGGTACTTGGCTGTAATGATATCAAATTGATCCTCAGGACTGGTTAAGGCAAAGCCAACCAATCGGTGCGGTTTTGTTTTTAGTTCACGTAGCATGACTAGACCTTTTTTGGCACGCGTCGATTTCTCAAAGCGATCAATTGGCATTCGTTTACAAGAACCCCTCTGAGTGGTGACGAACAATTGGCGGTCCTCATGCCATTCGTTCAACATTACGGCATTTACCACATATTCATCCTGTTTCAATTGAATAGCTTTCACACCTGAAGCACGTTGACCAACGGTTGATACTTCTGATTCATGGTACCACAAGCCATATCCTTTATTAGTGGCAACAAAAATATCCTGATGCCCATCCGTCTCGTACACATTAATTAGTTCATCTTCCTTTTTGACATTCAAGGCAATCAGAGGTCTGGAAAAACGTTGCGAAGCATAAAGATCCAGTGTACTTTTTTTGACCATCCCATTTTTGGTGAAGAAAATCAAGCATTTCTCCTGACTGAATTCCCGGACAGGTATTGCTTTAACAATCTTCTCGTTTTTTTCCACGGAGGTAATATTGGAAATGTGCTGACCTAATTCTTTCCAGCGAATGTCTGGTAATTGATGTACAGGCAACGGTAGATAACGCCCTTTATTAGTAAAGACAAGTAAGTGATCAGTGGTGTTTAGTTCCAGCAAAGAAATTAAATGGTCATCGTCTTTGATCATGAAATCTTCTTGACTGGAAGCAGTATAAGAACGGATGCTCGTTCTTTTGATATACCCTTGCTCTGTTACGGAAGTAATGACATCTTCGCTAGCAACAGTGACCTCTACATTAATCTTTAATTCCTCAATCTTTTCTTCAATCTTTGTTTTACGTGTATCTGCGTACTGCTTTTTCATTTGTTTCAGGTCTTTCTTGATAACCGATAACAATTTCTTTTCATCGGCTAAGATCGCTTGATAGCCTTCAATCGCTTGCTGTAACTCCGTTGCCTCTTGTTCTAGCGCCGTAATATCTGTATTGGTTAATCGATACAGTTGTAAGGTGACAATCGCTTCTGCCTGCACCTCGGTAAAATGATAAGCGGCCATAATACGATTTTTCGCGTCTTGTTTATCTTGCGAAGCTCGAATCGTCTGTATCAATTCATCCAGAATAGATACCGCCTTGATTAAACCCGCCACGATATGCGCTCGTTTCTCTGCCTTCCTTAGATCAAATTGGGTTTGCCGTGTAATAATCTCTTTCTGATGTACAATATACGCATCGATCATTTGTCTAATATTCAATAGCTGTGGAGTGCGATCTTTTATGGCAACCATATTAAAATTATAAGTAATTTGTAAATCGGTATTCTTATATAAATAATTGAGCACACCCTGACTGTCAGCGTTTTTCTTTAACTCGACAACCACTCGTAGTCCAGTGCGGTCTGTTTCATCACGCACTTCAGCAATGCCCTCTACTTTACGATCTAAACGCAGTTCATCCATGCGTTTAACTAATACAGCCTTATTCACCTCATAAGGAATCTCATCAATGACAATTTGCTCTCGATTTCCTTTAATTGGTTCAATGACTGCCTTGCTGCGGACAACCACTTTGCCTTTTCCAGTTTCATATGCCTTTTTCAAGCCTTCATAACCTTGAATAATACCACCAGTTGGAAAATCCGGTCCTTTAACAATGGTTAACAGTTCTTCAATCGTGACAGATGGTTTATCCATGCATTTAATAATTGCTTCAATGACTTCGCTTAGATTATGCGGTGGAATTTCTGTGGCATAACCTGCCGAAATACCTGTCGAGCCGTTAACTAGTAAATTGGGTATCTTTGCTGGTAAAACAACAGGTTCATTAATCGTATCATCAAAGTTCGGGACATAGTCCACCGTCTCTTTATCGATATCACGTAATAATTCTTGTGAAATAGCAGATAATCTAGCCTCCGTGTAACGCATAGCGGCTGGTGGGTCACCATCGACACTTCCGTTATTCCCATGCATCTCTACCAGAACATTACGCACTTTCCACGATTGACTCAAGCGTACCATTGCTTCATACACAGAGGAATCTCCATGTGGATGGTAATTCCCAATTACCGTTCCGATTGTTTTTGCTGATTTTCTAAAGGGTTTATCATGGGTATTCTTTTCTTCGTGCATGGCATACAAAATGCGCCGTTGCACAGGTTTCAATCCATCACGCACATCAGGAAGTGCTCGATCTTGAATAATGTATTTACTATAACGTCCGAAACGATCTCCCATCACATCTTCAAGTGGAAGATCCAAATATTTTTCTTCTACTGCCAACGAAATTCCTCCTAAAACAACTTATGCTTGAATGTTCTCATTGTCGATAATATTCTCATCATCTTCCAGCCCAAACTGAACATGTGATTCAATCCATTTTCGGCGTGGTTCCACCTTATCCCCCATTAATGTAGATACTCTGCGTTCCGCACGAGCCACGTCGTCTATCGTTACACGGATTAAGGTACGTGTTTCTGGGTTCATGGTTGTCTCCCAAAGCTGATCGGCATTCATTTCGCCTAACCCTTTATAACGCTGCAGGTGATAACCATTCTTGAACCTTTTCGTTACATCGGTAAGTTCATCTTCTGTCCAACAATACTCTACTTGTGCCTTTGCTCCCTTTCCTTTGGAGATCTGGTATAAGGGAGGTAGAGCAATAAATACTTTTCCTTGCTCAATGAGTGGTTTCATATACCGATAAAAAAACGTTAATAATAAAACTTGGATATGAGCACCATCCGTATCCGCATCGGTCATGATAACCACTTTGTTATATTGGCAGTCCTCAATCTCAAAATCACTGCCAACCCCTGCGCCAACGGTATGAATAATCGTCGATATCTCTTCATTTTTCAATATATCCACGAGTTTTGCCTTTTCCGTATTAACGACCTTTCCTCTTAAAGGTAACACCGCTTGAAATTTGCGATCACGTCCTTGCTTAGCAGACCCTCCTGCCGAATCACCCTCGACCAAATATAGTTCATTCTTCTCTGCATTGCGGGATTGAGCAGGGGTTAATTTACCGCTCAGCAAGGCATCCTTACGGCGCTTTTTCTTACCAGAACGTGCTTCTTCGCGTGCCTTTCTTGCCGCCATTCGGGCATCTTTAGCTCGAATCGCTTTTTTTATTAACATACTAGCACTATCCGGGTTTTCTTCCAAGAAATATAATAAGTTCTCTGCTACTATAGCGTCTACTACGGATCTCGCTTCGGCTGTTCCCAACTTACTTTTGGTTTGTCCTTCAAACTGTAGTTTCTCTTCTGGGATTTTAATGGCAATAACCGCTGTAAGTCCTTCGCGGATATCGTTCCCTTCCAGATTCTTATCCTTTTCTTTCAACAAGTTTACCTTTCTGGCATAATCATTAAATACTCTGGTGATAGCTGCTTTTGCCCCCGATTCATGCGTTCCACCGTCTTTGGTGCGGACGTTATTGACGAAGGACAAAATATTCTCTGCATAGCCATCGTTAAATTGAAAGGCAAAATCAAGTTCCATCTCCTGCTGCTCTCCTTCAAAAGAAACCACACTATGAAGCGCGTCTTTTTCTTCATTCAGATAAGCCACAAATTCTTGCAATCCATTTGGGTATTGATAGATTTCTTTATGATTCTCATTCCGTTCATCGACCAACTCTATTGTAATTCCTTTTAGTAGAAAAGCTGACTCTCGAAGCCGTTCAGCCAATATGTCGAACTGATAGGAATCTGTTGAAAAAATAGATCGATCAGGCTTAAAACTGATCACAGTACCTGTTTTTTTGGTTTTCCCTTTCTTTTCAAGTGTTGTAACTGGCTTTCCGCCATTTTCGAACCGTTGATAAAATGTTGTGCCATCACGATGTATGGTTACCTCTAACCATTCCGACAGCGCATTTACAACCGATGCACCTACCCCATGCAGTCCACCACTTGTTTTATAACCACCTTGACCAAATTTACCTCCAGCGTGCAGGACGGTCAAGATGACTTCCGGAGTTGGTCTCCCAGTTTGATGCATACCAGTTGGCATGCCACGCCCTTGATCTGCCACCGTTATACTTTGATCAGGATGTATCGTTACAGATATTTTTTGCCCGAAACCAGATAAGGCTTCGTCAACTGAGTTATCGACTATTTCAAAGACTAAGTGGTGAAGGCCGCGGGCATCGGTACTGCCAATATACATACCCGGTCGTTTCCTAACGGCCTCTAACCCTTCTAGTACTTGAATGGATTCATCGCTATACACTGCATTACTTTTGCTCATTCATTGTTCCCTCTCTTTCCCATACCACTTCCACATACGTTATTTCATTAATACGCTATGTGCTACTTTGATACATTGATTCATGATCACTTGTTTACCATGCTCCGTTAAATATTGATACACTTGTTTATCTTGCACTCCTTGCTGCATCCAAACAAACCTTGCATTTGTTTGGATGATATCCTCTGCTAAAGTAGGTAAAAAGATCGACCTGCGAAAAACATTAACCATATCAAAAGGTTCCTCAATTTCTGGTAAGCTATCGTACGCTTTTTCACCCAGGACCTCATCGATATGTGGATTTACCGGAATGATTCGATACCCGGCCTGTTGCATAGCTTTGGCAATTTGATAAGATGTTCGCTGCGGCTTATCGGAAAGTCCGACCACCGCAATTACCTCTGTTTCTGTTAGCATGTTGGTCATTAATTGTTGCTCGTTTTCCTTCTCCATCATAGCACACCTCATTTTTATTGATTAAATCATATAAATAGCGTATAAAGCAAGTAAACATTTTTTCTCGTACATAAGATTCAGAAAAAAATAGCCAGCTAGAGTATTCATTTCTCACAATACATGCTAAAATAAAGAAACCATAGCAATGATAACATGAATTAAGGGGTTTGATGATGGAATATATTATTTTTATTCTGCTTGCTTACCTGCTTGGATCGATACCTACGGGATTAATTATCGGTAAAGTCGGCTACCAAAAAGACATTAGAGAACATGGGAGTGGAAATTTAGGTGCCACCAATACCTTTCGTGTGTTAGGCCTTAAAGCAGGGATTATCGTAATAGTGGTTGACATTTTAAAAGGAACACTAGCAGCTACTCTGCCTATTTTATTCCACGCCGACGTCTATCCTTTGGCAATTGGTGTTTTCGCAGTAATTGGGCATATGTTTCCTCTATTCGCCAGATTCAAGGGTGGAAAAGCAGTGGCAACCTCAGCAGGTGTAATTCTAGGTGTGAATCCTTTAGTATTTGTCATTATGATCGCAAGTTTTTTGGTTATTTTATATGTAACAAAATATGTCTCTTTATCTTCTATGTTAACTGGAATCATTACAATTATTGTCACACTTGTACAACAAGATATTGGACTGATGGTTGTTACTTCCCTGTTAACCGCTGTCGTGATTTATCGTCATAAGGCAAATATTCGAAGGATTATCGATAAAACAGAACCGAAGATTACCTGGATGTAATAGGAAAAAGGAGGCATGCAATCGTGCTCTCCTTTTCTTTTTTTGAATAATCAAGAACACATGAAATACCTCTTGAAGTTATGACGAGGTAATCAATCCGCCTTCAACCACAGACATGAGCCAACCAGCAACAAAATTTAGAATGCCATTTAGGATAAATCAAACTGTACGATCTTACTTCCTCTCGTTATTTCCAATATGAAAGAAACGTAAACAGAGAAATACAAACCAATTCCATGCACCCTACTTTATATCTATTATAACAAATAGTACAATAGGAACCAGTAAGATGATCCTTTCCATCTAAATGGATTGGAATAAGGTTAATACATTGAATATTTCCGACAGATTGGGTATACTTTGAAATAGTGAAGAAGAAGAAAGGGGTCAAATCAATGGAAGAGTTTCCTGCCAAACAATTACCTAGTAAACAAGAACGTCATAAATTGTTTGGGTCTGTTGCACCTGGTGAAAAGACGAAACCAACAGAAAAAGCTAAAATGAAAGATCTTCAAAATACAAAAAAGGATTTTTTATTTCCAATAAATCAGGTAGGGATCGCAAACGTCAAGCACCCAATTCAGGTCACAAGCCAATTGCTGCCTGAGACCCAAACAACGATCGGGACATTTAAGTTAACATCCTCGATTGAAAAGGATCATAAGGGCACCAACATGAGTCGTTTTACCGAGTTAATGCAGCTATACAGCAAGGATGGGGCATTTAACCTGTCGATAGCAACCTTGAAGCAGTTCAGCAAAGAAATGGCGACTCGTTTGGAACAAAAGGATACACAAATCACGGTTTCCTTTCCTTGGTTTTTTGAAAGAAAAGGGCCATCATCTGATATAGCTGGTTATAATCATGCCGAGGCTGCATTGACGGTCGTTTATGATCAAGATACTGGCTATCATATTACAGCCTCCTTGAAAGGAACGATTACGACTTTATGCCCTTGTTCGAAGGAAATCAGTGAATACAGCGCACACAACCAACGTGGTATTGTAAGTATGGAGGTCACATTAAATCCTGATTTTGATGAAAAAGACAAGGATTGGAAGTATCTCCTCTTAGAAGCCGCAGAAAGCAATGCCAGTGCTCGGATCCATCCGATATTGAAGCGCCCGGATGAGAAAATGGTCACTGAACAAGCTTATGAGAATCCACGCTTTGTAGAGGATATTGTCCGATTAGTGGCAGCTGATTTGTATGAAATGCCCTTTGTGGAGAAATTCACGGTCCACTGTCAAAATGAAGAATCGATTCATTTGCATGATGCCATAGCAACCATTACTTATGACAAATCGCTGCATACTTGAGGTGAAACAAGGTGAGAAGAATATTTATTGGTATTATCCGTTTCTATCAACGTTTTATCAGTCCGCTTTTTCCACCTACTTGTCGATTTCATCCTAGCTGTTCTAATTATAGCCTGGAATGCTTTCGGCGTTTTCCTGTATGGAAGGCAATTTATTTAACCATTAAAAGGGTTATCAAATGTCATCCGTTCCATCCCGGTGGCTTTGATCCCGTACCCGAAAAAAAGACCGATGTCAGATAAAAAGGCATTCGGTTTTTTTGTTAGAAAAGAATATACTCCTTAGAATCATAGGATTTGGAACGATGTTGATCTTGCACTTACCGGAGCAACGATAAGATGGACTATTTTACATAATCCGTCTTATCGGCGATTTCGTACTTGCTTTGATTGAGCGGTAAAGGACCAGGTTATCTTACTGGTCGTAAATGCAGCAATCAATGTGAGTAAGGAATGCTCTCACCGTGTTCCCCATACAGCAAATCATTCTTTCCTTGTAAGCAACGTTTACTTCCGACAGATCTCGCCATCACAAACGAAATTGTTCGATTTGCTGCCATTGGTTCTCCTTCTGTAAAATATCTTTCTGTATACCGCCAAACAAATCAAAATGCGGAAATTGCGGGTCTAAATGGATCCATTGTTCTTGTAAACCATAACGTTGCCCCCATGCGACCAACTTATCATAATCACTACATCCTACTTTGGTTACCGTTCTACAGTCAGGAAAGCGATCATCCAACCAATAATGGGTTAAAAAAGAGATTTTGCCTTGCTGTACATCCTGTTTCCACTGTTTAAGCGTCGGACGGTCAATACCAAAGGCCATTATTGCGCTTCTCCATGCAGAGCACGTTGGTAGGCTTGATCCCATTGTGGAAAATGTTTTTTTAACGAAAGTGGTCTGAAATTCGTTTTCCTTACAATCACATGCTGAGTAGTTCCTGTTACAGCGGGCTGTCCTGCTTGATCCAAAACCTGATAACCATATGTTGTGCGTACACCATTGTAGGATTCAAGCCATGTTTCTACCGTTGCTGCTTCTCCATAACGAATAGGATGCTTGAATTGAATATCAGCATCTATTACAGGTGAAACCACTCCTTCTGCTTCCATTTCATGATACCGAAAGCCTAGTGATTCCACAAATGCTGTCCTGCCAATCTCAAACCAAATTAAATAATTGGCATGATAAACGACTCCCATCTGATCTGTTTCTTGATATCTGACTTGAATTGGTGTTGTAACCTTTCTCATTACTTCGTCCTCCTAATTGACTGCCACGCTAGCTCAAAATCTTTTTTGGTTAAACATTGTAATTGCTTACGATCTTCTATATCCATATCCATTCTTAGGGCCTGGTATTGAATCGCCTCATTAATAAGGTTGACAATGAACCTGCCATTCCCTGCTATCACGCGATCAGAAAAGCATTCCCTTAAAAAAGGGAGTACCTCTTCATCTAATTGGTATTGGTAGGAGGTGACATGGTAACGAACCATTTCTAACAGCTCACCCTCCGTATAATCTTGAAAATGAAAATACTTCTTAAAACGAGATTCCAAACCGGGGTTACTCGCAATGAATTGTTCCATTTCATCTTTATATCCGGCTAAAATGACCACAAGGTTCTCATTATGTTTCGTCATTTCATCCACCAGCGTATCAATGGCTTCTTTACCGAAGTCCCTTTCCCCACGGTATAAGGAATAAGCCTCATCAATAAACAATACACCGCCTAAGGCTTGTCTGATCTTATTCTTGGTCTTGCCAGCCGTTTGTCCGACATAACCTGCAACAAGATCGCTTCTAGAGGCAATTACTAAATGACCTCGCTTTAAAAGACCACATTGTTTTAAAATTTGTGCAAATAGCTTGGCGACCGTCGTCTTCCCAGTGCCTGGATTACCTGAAAACACCGAATGCAATTGAATCGGAACGGATGGCAAATCTAAAGACTTCCGTTTCTGTTGTACTCGGACAAAGGAAGATAATTTTTTGACTTCTTCCTTGACTTGTCGCAGGCCGATTAATTGTTCCAAGGTGTTCATTGGCACAGAAGTATCCTGTTGATCATCCAAATCGGTGATATCCCCTTCGGTAATCCGCATATGCTTGATCCAGTCACCATCAAATGTCATATGATGATTTGCTCCAATATGAAAAATAACTTGAAGTACTAAATCCTTAACCGTCCGTGCATTACCAAAAGAGTCATCCACCCTTGCTTTCTCAATTAATGAAAGAAAACGATTTCTCGCTTTTTCTGTGAAAAAATAATCGTTCTGCAGGGCGGTATCTTCTCCAATTTGCAATAGCTCTTCGTCATTAAAATCTGGCAGTTTAATTAGGTTCCCCTCTGGAAAACGACTACGCAGACCTTGATTAGCCCATAGGAAATGCTCCATTTCTTCCGGATATCCCGCAAGAATCACGACAAATTGCTCTGCATATTCATAACTTGTCATACTGGATACTAATGTATCAATGACGGCTTGACCATAGTCATTTCCCGGTTGATCTTCGCGTTTCAGGTTGTAGGCCTCATCAATAAATAAAACCCCTCCTAACGCCTTTTTGACATAATTAAGGGTATTCTCCTCACTCTGGCCCATAAAAGAACCAACCAGCTGTGATCGGTTTACTTCTACCACCTGATCCGTTTTTAAAATACCTAAACGATGATAAATAGTCGCCAGCAGTCTGGCAATCGTCGTCTTACCAGTTCCAGGGTTCCCAGTGATCACCATGTGGAGTCCCTGCTCATCATTCATTTGAAAACCTGCCTCTTTCCGTTGCTGTTGATATTTCAAATAATGATAGTACTGATTAATATACTGTTTGACGTCCTCTAACCCAACCATTTGATTTAATTCTTCTAACGGATCTGCTGACACTTCTTCCTTCATTACCTCTGGTAAGGCATCATAAAACAAGGTGATGAAATACCGAAGCTGCTCCACTGCTTCATTGTATGGCTGAATATCTTTAGTTGATTTCCGCTGTTCCAGTGCGTACACCATGCCCTCTGCGATGTCTTCGATTTGTTCTATCTGGTTAAATAACTGATGATAGGCCTTGCCAATTTTTGAATTGCTTGCTGTTTGCTCCATTTTTAGCGGCTCGATCTGCCCTATTTCCTTCAACAAACCCTTTGATTTTCTTAATTTAACCGGGTCAAAATCGGTTTCGCGAAGCTGGTATTGCAGCCAATCAATCGCTACAAATTCATTGTAAACCGACAAATAATGATGAAGTGACTGCATCTCTTTAATGATCGGCTGCTCGGTTTCCTGCTTCCATCCCTCTATCTGTTTTTGCAAATGATCATCCGTAACATTTCGCTTTAATCGATAAAAAATCAACATGCTGTATAATATGGCCAGGCTGTCCTTGTCCGCTTCAATGGATTCTTGCTCTAATGTATCCAATATTCGCAAAATCTCAATTTCTGTGAAAGGTGGAATGTCGTCCAGCGAGTTCCATTGGAAGATCTTCGCTTTGATTTGTTCCCATCTTTGTAATGTCATAAACATCCCCCTCCTATTTAACGCTTATCCTCTGTTAAGCTCATTAATTCTTCTTCCATTTGTTCATAGGTCAACGGTCCATTTATTCGTTTCATGATCTGCTGGTCCTCGGTACGAATGATAAATGAAGTAGGCATGTTGATGATCGAATAGAGATCGTATATCTCATTTTCCTCATCTAATAAAATCGGGTATTCTAAGTCAAGATCATGAACAAAGTTATCTACTTTATTCCGAGAGCGTTCGACATCGGTTACGTTAACAGCAAGGACTTGTATCTTATCTTGATGGTTGTCTTGAAATTTCTGGAGATCTGGCATCTCATCCACACAAGGCGGACACCATGTCGCCCAGAAGTTTAAAAAAATAAAGTCTTGTTCCTGATCAAACGCCTCTAACTGATCTCCTGATAAGGTCTCTAAAGAAAAGGCAGGTGCCGGCCCCCCTTCTTGCAATTGCGATACATTAGGAGCCGTAATCGTCACTCCTTCGGCAGAGGTATCCCCTGTCACATCTACAATATTTGGGTCTTGCTCTTCTAGGTTAAATAAATCATTGGCATTCATCACTAACACGACAACGATTAAACTCACAAGAATACCAACGGAAAGGATATTTCTCCACATGCTGCTTCACCTACTACATTAGAAAATGATTACATTAAACCTTATTATAACGAATTTCAGGACAAGCGTCTAACAATCCATTTCATTAGTTTACATAATAATGTTATAGTAAATAAAAAAGTTTGTAGCCAAACACGCGGACATATTCAACCACACTCGTATTACCTTCTGTCATCTTTTTAACTTATTACTCAAGTTTCGGACAAGACAAATAAGCTTCAATACTTGGTACTAAAGGGATAATATAGTTTTTATTATCAGGCTACATCAGTATGAAGCAGCGATTTCCGCAAATAATCAGGTAATTTGCGGAAGAACCGATTAAAAAACTCGTTGATTTGTTCATCAGTTAGTAGATATTCTTCTACCATTGTTGAACCGATTAATTCTAGGATAGTCATCAATGCTTGTGCAAATCGGATATCTTCTATCTCATCACAACACACATAGAAAAGTTGACCAATTGTTCTATGGTCTTCTTCTTCCCGTACGCTAAGTGACAACATCATGTAACGCAGGAAAACAATTGTAGTGTGTGCAGTCATGGAATCATAGCTACGGCATTGAAATTCCTTTGCCAGTCGCAAATTGGATTTGACCACCCTGAAAAAGCACTCGATCTCCCAGCGCTTGCCATAAATACGGATAGCATCTTCTTCCGTGTGTTCGAGGTTGGTTGTTAAAAGCGCAAGCCATTGTTTGGAACGATTTCTATCACGAACAAATACAATGCGTGCTTGAATTTCATTCCCATTTTTATCGTCATGGCGAAGTCCAACTACAATGTTCGCAAGGATCTTAGCACGTCCACGCTTTTTACGAACTTTCTTGTAAAGCTGGTTCAATGTGTAAGATTCACCTTCATAGGTGTAGTGAATTTTAGGTGAACGTTTGATCATACAAACAACATCTAGCGAATAGTTTTTTATGATTTTCGATATGATAGCTGGATATGCGAACCAACTGTCAAAAAGAACCGTTTTCGCACCTAGCTTATTTGGGTTAATGGAATCGAGAAGATCAAACATCGTCTCTGTACTTTTTTTCGTTGCCTCTTGGCGTCTTTTATAACCGACTGTTCGCTTGTCTATATTTGAATCGACGTCTTGAAAACGATTTTTCTCATTTTTTGAACTTAAAAGCGAAAAAGCAAGTGGCATAAAAGAAGCTCCGTCTGACCAGCCAAGCGTGAGCATACGAAATCCCTTAAAGTATCTTCCGGTTGTATGGTCTTTCACTCTGGCAAGCAGTTCGACCGCTTTACTGCGATTGCGGCTGAACAAAGAATCATCAAATATGAGAACTCGGTCACGATCCTCGGAAGTTAAAGGGAGCAAGAATTTCATAACAAGATTAGAGCCAACATTGGAAAGGAATTTACGCCAGTTATAAGTTGGGTTTTTCAAGAACTCATACACCGTATCCTTTTCAAAATCCTTTGAAACACGTTCTGATTCAAGCGCCCTGGAAAAACTCATTCCATGAAGTACAAGTGCGAAAATAAATTGCATAATAAGACGTGGGGAAAATCCTTTTTCCTTGTGAACATGGGCCTGATTAAGAAAAGTTCCAATCTTAGCTTGAGTAAAAAACTGCAGCATACGGGAATTTGATTTTTCATTTTCATTAGAATTTGGTAAAATAGTAGACACGGAAAACATCCTTTCTTTGGTTGGTGTGGTGCCTATATTTTACCAAAGAATAGGGTGTTTTTTGTATTTTAATGATAATTATTTCATTCCAAGACTAAGTGCAACAAGGAGTCAGGTCATTTTTTAAACTCCGAAACTTGAGTTATTACAATAAAATACAGATGAGTCCTTTATTGCTAATCAAAAAGAGCTACTGACTGTCAATTCATTTAAAATCAAAATCGTTCCACTCCTATAATATCAAGAATAATACTTTCTTCTTTTAAGAAAAATCGGAAAAAATTCGCCCGGTCCTTTACGAATAACTAAAAGTAGCCACTGAACTGCCGATAAGATAGATTATGTAAAGTAGTTTGCTTTTCTTTAGTGGTGAGTTTGCCCGTTTTTTTATGCTAGGCGAGCGCTCCGGGAATATGCTGCGCTTTTACCCACAGGGCATAAGTCAACAAGCGACTCGAGTAAAGAACACTCTCGCCGTGTTTCCTATACCGTGGGGCTGGCTTCAGCTAATTTGCAAAAGAAGAGCACTTTTACAAGTGGATCTTCAGATCGTCCTGCGATGCACAGGACGTGCAAGTGCAGGCGTTGCAACAAATGGGCTTCGGTGGGGCGAGTAATCGCAGTCCCAGGACGTTGCGATTTTAGCCTGTAAACCATTTTCCAGTCTACACCTATTTCCTCCGCTAGATTGAAGTACAACAATAGTTATCACTGCAAGGAGAAAGCGTTCTAGGTACCTAGATACTGTGTAGCAAAAGGGAAAAATCGTCAACGGATTCTTCGGCTGCGTAATGGATCATGGTACAAATATAAAAGTCATAACATAGGATCAAGCCGTTCTCAGAAAAAGGTTATGCGGTTTTCTTATTGGCAGAAATATAGTGTCTGGAACACTTCATCCTAACAGTCATTCGATTGTAGTGCTACTACCCAGCGGAACCTATTTCCGAAGCATTTCCTAGCACATAAAAACGTTCAACATGATCACTTGGAATAGCCTTTTACTTAACATCATCTATCTTATCGGTACCACCATTCGTTCAAGATCAAAATCGGTCCACCTCCTATCATACTCAGAATTCTATACTCCCTCTATATACTAACGTTTTCTCTTGTTTTCTTTGTTTTTCTTAGAATTTCATTTTTATTTGAATGGATTATGAACATCTTTACTAGCTATAACCAAACAATTCATGCAGTTTTTGAGGAAAAGGGTGTACTTAATAAGCCATCCTTTTCTTTTGAAAAAAATGGTAATATATGGTGTTATGATCGCACAATAAATCCCACAATACTCATGGTGACAAACCCTCCCACATCTCACAGCGTCATTGCGCACACATTCCTTCGTTCGGTCTATCCATGAAGTGGGGGCCGGCGATGCTTTCCTACAGGGTCATTGCCCGATTGTATAAAAATTTGCCGACTGCTCCGTGCTTCAGATGTTATTGTAAAACCAACTAAAATCAACATTCTAAAAATGGCTCTCGTTAAAACAGAGTAAAACCGTTCGTCTAATTAAGCTGCATCTTGTAAACGAAAATGCGGAATATCACGTAACATCCTTTCTGGACTAAATGCTACTTGCTTCTTACCTACAGTAAACAACACTCGAATCAACTTACAACACAAGGCAATTAAGGATTGCTTTTTCTTTAATGGATTTTCTTTTCTTGTTGTAAAATACTCATGTAATGCTTTAAATGCAGGGTTATGATTGACTAAGGGCAAAATGACTTTAAAAAGTAGGGCACGTAGTTTAGGGCGCCCCCTCTTGGTAATGACCGTTTTTCCTTTCCATTTTCCTGACGTTTCCAGTTTTAAGTTCAACCCTGCTAACTTAATGATCTGTTCTGGATGAACATACTTGTTTAAATCTCCTACTTCTGCTAAGAAGGCAGCTATCGTAATATCTCCTATCCCTTTAATATCCGTCATTTCCTTTACACCTGGAATGGTGCCCATTAATTCTTCTATCATTTTCCACACTTCATTCATTTTTTCATGAAGGAGAGTATATTGATCCATCAGTGTGATGATTTTCATCCTCGCCATGGTTCTACCTTCCTGAAGACCTATAGAATGACGCGCAGTTTCTTTTAATTGTCGGACCTTTTTCAATCCAACTCCTCTTTTGACCTCTTTACGGATTTCTGAAAGTATTGTCATTTCATCTGTTTCCACGATTTCATCCGGAAACAAACCCATTTTTAATACTTGTATCGATGATTGTCCTTCCCATTTCGCAAAGACTGCTGTATATTCCGGGAAGTACCTGTCGATCCATTGATGAACGCGGCCTTGTACTGCTTGAAGGTCCTTCATTAATTGATCGTACATATTCATACCTTCTCGAAGTTCTGCATAGATTCCTTCTGGTAAGTGCGGTTCAGAATAGCGGCCATCTTGGATTAAGCGTGAAATAACCCTAGCATCTTTCACATCATTCTTCGTCGGTGAGTTGTCATCTAGCTCTTTTGACTTTTTCACATGGGCTGGATTAACGACAACGACTTTTTGGTGTTTCTCCATTAGCCAATAAGCTAATGGCAGCCAATAATGCCCAGTAGGTTCCATACCTATCATTCTATGATGTTTATTGTTTTCCAAGGCTAATTCATTCATCCAACACATAAAGTGCTGAAAACCTTCCAAACTATTGTCAAAGTACAATGCTTTTCCGAACTGAATCCCTCGAAAGTCTTGGGCACGGGCAACATGCCTTTCTTTGGCAATGTCTACCCCTACAATTAGAGTTTCATCCGTGAGTTGTAATATCTTTTCATTTTGTTTATAATTCATGATAGTCCTCCTTGGTTTTATTTAAGGGTCCATTTTTGCTGATCAGCTGTGGACACCTCGTATCATACCAAGGGGGCTTTTTTGGTTCAATCCTCATTTTGCTTTATTACAGGAATGCTTTCTTACCTTTGCACAAAAAAAGAGACCGGGGATCCCAGTCTCTTTCCATTGTTTATGCTAGTTTATTTCGTAATACCATTTGCAGGATTCCACCATGTCGATAATAATCTACTTCCACATCACTATCAAAACGAGCAATCACTTTAAATTCTGTGGTTTTTCCGTCTTCATCGGTAGCAATCACTTTTACAAGATCACGTGGTTGAACTGTTTCATCCACTTGCACCTCAAATGTCTCTTTACCTGTCAACCCAAGAGAATCAGGACTGTCTCCATCTTGGAATTGCAATGGCAGCACGCCCATCATAACAAGGTTAGAACGGTGAATTCGCTCAAAACTTTGTGCAATAACCGTTTTGATTCCAAGTAGATTGGTCCCTTTAGCAGCCCAGTCACGCGAGCTTCCCATACCATAATCGTTACCTGCTAATACGACAAGACCTGTATTATCTTGTTGATATTTCATCGCTGCATCATAAATCGGCATCACGTCACCCGTTGGCCAATAGGTAGTAAAACCACCTTCTGTCCCAGGTGCTAATTGGTTTTTAATACGAATATTAGCGAATGTACCGCGCATCATAACCTCATGATTTCCACGACGAGAACCGTAAGAGTTAAAATAACGTGGAGATACATCCTTTGCTTGTAAATATTGTCCTGCTGGCATATCTTTGGCAATCGCACCTGCTGGTGAGATATGGTCTGTTGTGACGGAATCACCAAATTTACCAACAACACGCATATTAGAAAGTGTTTCTACCTTACCTGGTTCCTTAGCAAGGTTTTCAAAGAACGGCGGGTTTTGAATATAAGTGGAGTCTTCATTCCAAGTATACAATGGCTCGTCCGTTGTTTCAATTTGATTCCATTTTTCATTAGAGTTAAATACATTCTCGTACTCTCTGCGGAAGATTTCAGGTGTTACTACTTGTGCCACCTCTTGACGAACTTCTTCCATTGAAGGCCAAATATCATCAAAAAATACGTCATTACCCTCTTGATCTTGACCAATCGGATCATTTTTCAAGTCGATATCCACCGTCCCAGCTAGTGCGTAGGCAACGACTAACGGCGGAGAAGCCAAGTAGTTCGCTTTAACAAGCGGATGGATACGACCTTCAAAGTTACGGTTACCAGACAATACAGAAGCAACCGTCAGATCATTGTCGGCAATTCCTTTTTCGATTTCTTCACGTAACGGACCAGAGTTACCGATACATGTCGTACATCCATAGCCTACAAGGTTAAAGCCTAATTGATCTAGATAAGGCGTAAGCCCAGCGTCTTCTAAATACCCTGTTACTACTTTAGAACCTGGTGCCAAAGATGTTTTGACATAATCAGGCACAGACAATCCTTTCTCCACTGCCTTCTTCGCTAGTAAACCAGCCCCTAGCATCACATATGGGTTGGATGTATTCGTACAAGAAGTAATAGCAGCAATAGCTACAGCACCGGTTTTCATCACTGATTTTTTTCCGTTTGGATGATCAATTTCTACCACTTTATCAAATTCATCCTTATCTAATCCAAAACCTTGATTGCCAGCCGGAGCAGTGATTGCTTGATTAAATGAATTCTGCATCGCGGATAAGGGAATTAAGTCTTGTGGACGTTTTGGTCCAGAAAGGTTAGGTTCTAATTCGGATAAATTAATTTCTACTAATTCGGTGAAATCGGCATCTGGCTGATCAGGAGAATACCATAAGCTGTTTTCTTTACAATATTTCTCCACTAAATCAATTTGCTCTTCACTTCGGCCGGTAAGACGAAGATAGTTTAATGCCTCTCGATCTACGGGGAAGAAACCACATGTTGCACCATATTCCGGCGCCATGTTAGAAATAGTTGCACGGTCAGCAAGCGGCATATCTTGAAGCCCCGGTCCAAAGAATTCTACAAACTTGCCTACTACTTTCTTTTCACGAAGCACTTGGGTAACCTTAAGGGCTAAGTCTGTTGCCGTAGTTCCATTTGGAAAACTTCCTGTGAATTTAACACCAATTACTTCTGGAGCAGGAAAATAAGAAGGTTGTCCAAGCATACCTGCTTCTGCTTCAATACCACCAACACCCCAGCCAAGAACACCTAGACCATTGATCATGGTAGTATGGGAATCCGTTCCCACTAAGGTGTCAGGAAATGTATCAATCTCGCCATCTTGGTTCTCTATGGCATGTACCACATTAGCAATATATTCTAGATTGACTTGGTGCACAATACCAGTTGCTGGTGGTACCGCGCGGTAGTTATCAAATGCTTTCTGTGCCCAATTTAAGAATTCGTAACGCTCGGCGTTTCGTTCAAATTCAAGTTCCATGTTTGCTTGTAATGCATTCGTTGTACCATACTCATCCACTTGTACAGAGTGGTCAATAACTAGATCGACGGGTACTTCTGGGTTAATACTGTCAGGTGAGCCACCCATATCGACCATCGCTTTACGTAAAGAAGCCAAGTCAACTACTGCTGGAACACCAGTGAAATCCTGCAAAATAACGCGAGATGGTTTGAATGGCACATCCTCCCCTTTCTCTTTTCCCCAGTTAGCTAAACTTTTGATATGTCCATCTTGTATGACACGTCCATCCTGTTGTCGAATTAATGATTCCAATAACACACGAATGGAAAAAGGTAAACGGTCAATGTTACCGACACCTGCTTCTTCTAAAGCTTTTAATTGATAATAGTTATACGTTTTTCCGTTCAATTCAAATTGCTTTTTTGTTTGAAATGAATTTTGATTACTCATTCAGTCAATTACCCCCTTGACAAAAAATTGGAGTGAAAAACTCTCATTCTCCTACACTACTATATTATCATATAGCCCATACCCCTATTATTTTATCTGAAATCGGTTTATAAGTAAATTGATTCACCGCAAAAAGTCGAAATTAATCTATATATAAATAAAAATGATAGCCATCTAATGAACTTCAAACGGCAAATGAATATGGAACGTACTACCATTCCCGACCTCCGAATCAATTTCCAGCTTCCCTTGATGATTCGTGATAATTTGATTACAAATCATAAGCCCAAGTCCGGTTCCATTCTTTTTTGTCGTAAAAAACGGCTCCTTGAGTTTATCGATCAAATGCGCAGGAATACCAGGCCCTTGATCCTGAATGGAAATGACACAACCACTTTCCTTTCGATTAATGACAATATGGATCAATCCACCTTCTTCCATTTCTTCGATCGCATTTTTGATTAAATTAATAAACACTTGTTTCATCTGTGAACAGTCACAAGTAACAAGTACATCTTCATCTGTCTCCAAGACAATATCAATATTATATAGATTGGCTTCTGTATATAGTAGGGTGATTACGTCTCGGAGCATTTTATTAATACTCTCCTGATTCCTGTCATTGGTCATGGGTTTTGATAAAAATAACAATTCGGAAGTTATTGCAATAATTTTATCAATTTCATCCATCATGATGGTGTAATATTCTTCTTTGTTCGAAATGCCACTTTGTAATAATTGCATAAATCCTTTCAAAGAAGTAAGTGGATTTCTGATTTCATGTGCTATCCCTGCGGCCAATTGACCCGTAATCGACATCTTTTCTGATCGAATCAACACTTCCTCGGCCTGATTTTGATCGGTTGTGTCTTTTAATAACGACATGACCTTTCGCTCTCCATTCCAATAGAAAGCATAAAGCATTGCCTCAAAAATCATATATCTGCCCAAATGATTGCGGAGATGAAGAAAGGATTTCTCCCCATGCTCAAGTGACCTATCGATATCGAAGTTCCTTAGTAAAAACAGCTTGTCTTCATGCATGAGGTATCGGAATATGGACCTTCCCATTACCTCTTGTTTTGCAAAGCCCAACACCCTTTGGACAGACTCTGAGACATATTCGATCTTCCCTAAATGATCACTTATACATATAATATCAAACCCATGTCTTTCGATCTGCTGTCTCATTTGTTTCGGAATTGTTACTAATGAAAATTCACTGTCTGTAACTCTACCAGTACTTATCTCTGTGATTCGATCTCCATCATAAAGCAAACACTTCCCCTCCAATTCCAGCTAAGTAAATTATTTTCTTGAAGTGCGCAAACATGCTATAATATCAACGACTTGATATATTGTATGAGAAATATGGATTTTAATGACTGAATTTAAGATTCATTGTTATATTACTATACTTTCAGAAAAAATAAAATAATCATTTCCAATAGTTAGCAAAAAAACCGCTAACATGCTCGTTTTTTTTAAAAAAATATCGAAGGCAGGTGATCGAATTGAGTTTTACATTTATGTTATTTATCGTGATATGGACCTTCATACTGCTAGGTTTAATGTCGATAGGCGGTTTCTTTATGTTCCGTAAATTTCTAAAAAGGTTACCTAAACAAGACGGGAAATCTGATTTGGATTGGGAAAATTATTATATCCAAGAAACAAAGCACTTATGGCAGGACAAAGAAAAAAACCTTCTAGAAGAGTTAGTCAGCCCCGTCCCTGAATTGTTCCGTGACGTAGCTCGAGAGAAAATTGCCGGCAAGATCGGTGAACTAACCTTGCGCAAAAAGGAATCGTACGTTACACAGGATACCTTAATTCAAGGGTACATTATGGCCACTCCAAAACGTGACCATAAATTCTTAAGAAAAAAATTGCAGGAAAAAGAGATTGATCTTGCATCCTATGAGCACTATTTTCAATACTCCCCTGATGACTATAAGAACAAAAAATACGCAGCAAAAACACGGAAATAATATGTCGTGTCCTCGCTGCGTATTATATTTTTATGCTCTGTCCTGTGATATAGTTAACACAATCGTCATGGTGACACCAATAACGGTTAAATAAACACCTAAATCAAAGAATAGTGCCGTTGCTAATTCCATCTCACCAAAAATAGGAAAGTGAAAATAATCAAAGGTTTGACTTAAAAAAGGCTCTCCAAATGCAAACGATCCCACACCTGTGCCGATAGCAATTAGTAAGCCAATGACAATCAATGTTTGGTAATTAATTGGCAGTACTTTATTTATAATTGCTTCTCCATATGCCATATACATTAATACGATAGCTGCCGCTGTCATCAGTCCGCCGACAAAACCTCCGCCTGGCGCATTATGTCCGGCAAAAAACAAATAAATAGCAAAGCCGAATTGAATGAAGGCAATAAAGACAGTGGCTGTTTTTAAGATTAAGTTATTCTTTTCCACCAAATAAAACTCCCCCTAACACAAATATTTCTTTTGTCTAAAACCCTCGGAAATTAAAGAATGTGGCTAAATAGGAGGTTAAATCTGTCATCCAGTCGAAAAACAGAAAGAACCCCATAAAGATCATCACATAACCGCCTATCTTCACTAATCTTGGAGCATTACGCTTTATCCATTTCATTTTACCAATAAAAAATGCCAAAATAAAGAACGGAATTGAAAAACCTAGAGAATAGGAGGTCATCAATATAATACCCATTTCCGTATTAGTTGCTGCCAAGGACATTACCGCCAAAAGGATGGGACCTGTACATGGTGTCCAGCCCAAAGAAAAAGCCATTCCCACTAGAAACGTGCCGAGGAAACCCGCTGGTTTATTCTTAAAACGAATCTTTTTCTCTTTCATCAGAAAATCGAATTTAAGCGCCCCAATGATGACGAGCCCAAAAAAGATAATGATAATTGCTCCAACTTGTCTAATTAAAGTATCATATTGATTAAGAAAACCACCTAAAAAGCTGGTACCAAACCCTAGCAAAACAAAAATGCTAGAAAATCCCAACAGGAAAAACAACGTATGTAGAATACTTTTATAATTGAACATGGCGTTGTCTTCTTTAATATCACTGACACTCATACCCGTAATATAGGACAAAAAAGCTGGATAAAGCGGAAGTACACATGGTGAAATAAAGGATAGAAACCCTGCCCCAAATGCAATAAATAGATTGACTTCTGTCAAAATTCGTCACCTCAAACAAACGATAAGGTATCGTTATATATCATTACTATACCCTATCATAAGACCGATAGAAAAAATAAGCAAGTATTCTAATCTGACCATTTTGTTACGTTTTTGTCATCTTCTCTTTTGGAACAATCATGGGCATGATATTTTTCCTTAAGTGGTTAGTCTGACCTTTTTTCGTACAAAGGGTCCCCTATCACCTCGAGCAAGTAAAGCCCGTCAAAATAATTCGACAGCCTTATTTATAGCCGCGAAACTTTTTTCTGTGCTTTACTAATATCAACGTTCATATTCACCATAATGCAAGCGGTTGCTTCTTGTTAGGTTCGGGAAAGACGGTATCTATTTGTTTAAGATCTTGTGCTGTTAATTGGATGTCCGCTGCCTTGACATTATGGAACACGTGAGTAGGGTTGCTGGATTGCGGTATAGCGATGGTTTCTCCATTGCGGATAGTCCAGGCTAATAAAATTTGAAAAATATCTGCTTGATGCTTTTTAGCTATTTCTTTTAAAACACGTTGCTCGGTCAATCTTGTACCGGAGCTATCATGACGATCAACCGGTGCATAAGCAATCACCGGTATTCTCTGTTTACTCATGAACGGTACTAAATCATATTCAATCCCTCGATCTGCCAAATTATAACGTACCTGGTTGGCAGCACAATTCCCCCCTTCTGGAAAGGTCCATATTTGTTCCATATCGGCTGTATCCAAATTAGAAACACCCCATGCTTTGATTTTGCCTTGGTTTTTGGCTTTTTCTAACGCCTCTACAGTCTCTTGAAGCGGGATGTTACCCTGCCAATGAAGTAAATATAGATCCAAATAATCCACCTTCAACCTTTTTAAACTATGATCAAGACTAATTGGCAATTGCTGCTTAGAAGCGTTGGAAGGCAGTACCTTGGAAATCAGAAACAAATCATCCCGCTGTTGAAGATATGGTTGGATAGCTTGTGCTACCAATTGCTCGGAATTCCCGTTTCCATACATTTCAGCTGTGTCAATAACCTGCACGCCGTTATCTATTCCAGTTTGTATGGCTTTCACTTCTTGTTCTCGTTTATTTGGTTTGTCTCCCATGTTCAAAGTGCCTAAACCTATTGGGAATACTTCTCTATCAGCTATTTTTACTTTTTTCATCTGTTTTCTCCTCCTAGCTGCAGTATAATATAAAAAAATCAGTCAACAGTTATGCAAATGCTGATTTCATCATTGAGATTATGCTCATTTGCATACATTGTATCATCAGTGGACCAAATGATCCATTGAGGATTGCGGTTAGATAGGCGAGTTATCCATTAGTATCGCCCCATCTAAGTTCCCACTTAAAACGTTCCCACCTAATGAACCAAGATCTTGTGCTATTTCACGTTAAAATACGTCTTCTGCAATAGCCAAACATCTTTTGATACTCATTATTTAATCCCCTTTCGTTCCTAGTGTAATTTAAATATACCAAGACGTTATAGTTAGACGGAGATAAGATAACCTTTAGTAGGTTAGAGCCTTACCTTGCAGTAGTGGAACTTATTTCTAGAGCACTTCCTAATATAGACAAACCATCAACTTTACGACATGGAATTGATAAATCTGCTATTTAATATCATACAAAACTCAAGTTTCGGAGTTTAAAAAATGACCTGACTCCTTGTTGCACTTAGTCTTGGAATGAAATAATTATCATTAAAATACAAAAAACACCCTATTCTTTGGTAAAATATAGGCACCACACCAACCAAAGAAAGGATGTTTTCCGTGTCTACTATTTTACCAAATTCTAATGAAAATGAAAAATCAAATTCCCGTATGCTGCAGTTTTTTACTCAAGCTAAGATTGGAACTTTTCTTAATCAGGCCCATGTTCACAAGGAAAAAGGATTTTCCCCACGTCTTATTATGCAATTTATTTTCGCACTTGTACTTCATGGAATGAGTTTTTCCAGGGCGCTTGAATCAGAACGTGTTTCAAAGGATTTTGAAAAGGATACGGTGTATGAGTTCTTGAAAAACCCAACTTATAACTGGCGTAAATTCCTTTCCAATGTTGGCTCTAATCTTGTTATGAAATTCTTGCTCCCTTTAACTTCCGAGGATCGTGACCGAGTTCTCATATTTGATGATTCTTTGTTCAGCCGCAATCGCAGTAAAGCGGTCGAACTGCTTGCCAGAGTGAAAGACCATACAACCGGAAGATACTTTAAGGGATTTCGTATGCTCACGCTTGGCTGGTCAGACGGAGCTTCTTTTATGCCACTTGCTTTTTCGCTTTTAAGTTCAAAAAATGAGAAAAATCGTTTTCAAGACGTCGATTCAAATATAGACAAGCGAACAGTCGGTTATAAAAGACGCCAAGAGGCAACGAAAAAAAGTACAGAGACGATGTTTGATCTTCTCGATTCCATTAACCCAAATAAGCTAGGTGCGAAAACGGTTCTTTTTGACAGTTGGTTCGCATATCCAGCTATCATATCGAAAATCATAAAAAACTATTCGCTAGATGTTGTTTGTATGATCAAACGTTCACCTAAAATTCACTACACCTATGAAGGTGAATCTTACACATTGAACCAGCTTTACAAGAAAGTTCGTAAAAAGCGTGGACGTGCTAAGATCCTTGCGAACATTGTAGTTGGACTTCGCCATGACGATAAAAATGGGAATGAAATTCAAGCACGCATTGTATTTGTTCGTGATAGAAATCGTTCCAAACAATGGCTTGCGCTTTTAACAACCAACCTCGAACACACGGAAGAAGATGCTATCCGTATTTATGGCAAGCGCTGGGAGATCGAGTGCTTTTTCAGGGTGGTCAAATCCAATTTGCGACTGGCAAAGGAATTTCAATGCCGTAGCTATGATTCCATGACTGCACACACTACAATTGTTTTCCTGCGTTACATGATGTTGTCACTTAGCGTACGGGAAGAAGAAGACCATAGAACAATTGGTCAACTTTTCTATGTGTGTTGTGATGAGATAGAAGATATCCGATTTGCACAAGCATTGATGACTATCCTAGAATTAATCGGTTCAACAATGGTAGAAGAATATCTACTAACTGATGAACAAATCAACGAGTTTTTTAATCGGTTCTTCCGCAAATTACCTGATTATTTGCGGAAATCGCTGCTTCATACTGATGTAGCCTGATAATAAAAACTATATTATCCCTTTAGTACCAAGTATTGAAGCTTATTTGTCTTGTCCGAAACTTGAGTACAAAACTTATCTGTATGCCAATTAGTTTGACGTCATAGGCTTCTTTTCTTACAATAAAAAAGCCACTCTCCTGTTTAATTTTTTATACAGGAAAGTGACTTTTTAGAAAATTAACCACGTAATTTTTTATCGGCTGTAGAAGCCTAATCCATCAGCATTTATAATCAAAAATAGGTTATTTTTTATCCATTTGATTATTCATAGAACGCATCATTTGTTTTATCTTTTTCTGACTTGGTTTTTGTCCCATTTGCATCATCAAAGTACGCAACATTTGTTCATTAATTGGTGGATTTTTCTTTAGATAGTTCATCATATACTTTCTCGCAATAAAGAAGCCCAGCGCAACACCTGCTAGAAGAGCGACAACGATTAGTATAATCCAGATAAAAGTGCTCATTCCCTCGTTCCTCCTTCAAACTGTCTCTTATACAGTATAGTAAAAATTAACTTATAATACAAGCACTTGTTTTATGAACCAGAGCTGTAGGTCATCATGATATAAGTTTTTCCAACATACGTACATTACTTATGCATTTTTTTAAGATGAGCAACAAACAACGAGAATACTTTAAGGCATTATAAAGTGAAAAAATGGGACGAGGAATACCTCGTCCCATTTTTTAGAATAATTCATTTACATGATTCACTACATTTTCCACAGTAAAGCCATATTCTTCAATAATTTTATCGCCTTTAGCAGAAGCACCAAAGCGATCGATGGAAATAATTTTACCTTCGATGCCTACGTAACGCTCCCAGCCTAGGGAAGCAGCCATTTCAATCGCAACACGTTTGCTTACAGCTTTCGGCAGTACTGCTTCTTTATATGCTGCATCTTGGGCATCAAAACGGTCCCATGAAGGAATGCTTACTACACTAACATCTTTTCCTTCTGCTTTTAATTGCGCCTGTGCTTTCACTGCCAGCTGAACCTCTGATCCAGTTGCTACAAGAATGGCATCTGGTGTTTCTTTAGAAGCAGGACTGACTACATACCCACCTTTTTTCACACCTTCATATGCATGTTCTGCTGTACCTTCCAACGTTGGTAAGCCTTGTCGTGTGAGTACAAGAGCAGTTGGTTGATCTGTCGATTCAAGAGCTAAACGCCATGCGGCTTGTACTTCATTACCATCTGCTGGACGAATAACAGACAAGTTTGGCATACCTCTAAATGCAGCTAACTGTTCCACTGGTTCATGTGTTGGTCCATCCTCACCAACAGCGATGGAATCGTGTGTTAATACATAAGTGACAGGGAGATTTTGTATCGCTGCCAATCTGACAGCAGGTCGTAAATAATCACTGAACACAAAGAATGTACCACCAAATACTTTTAATCCACCATGTAATGCCATACCATTTAGAGCGGCAGCCATAGCAAATTCACGTACTCCAAACCAAATATTTCGGTTTGCAGGTTCATTTGCAGAGAAGTCTCCATCATTGTTTAGATTAGTTTTATTGGAACCTGCCAAATCTGCACTACCACCAAACAACGTTGGCACTGCTTCGGCAATTGCATTTAATACCTCGCCAGAAGTAGCACGAGTAGCAGCTTCATCTTTACCTGCTTCATATACTGGTAAGTTCTTATCCCAATCTTTTGGAAGTTCTTTATTTATCGCCGTTTCAAGTTCTTTTCCTAGTTCCGGATACGCCTTTTTATAGTCTTCCAATAATTGATTCCACTCTTGTTCCTTGGTTTGACCGTCTTCAACAATTTTTGTATGGAAGTCTTGATAAACCTCTTCAGGTACATGGAAGTCTTCATAATCCCAGTTGTAAAACTCTTTCGTTAATTTAACTTCATCGGCCCCCAATGCTGCACCATGTGAAGCAGCAGAAGCAGACTTGTTCGGCGAACCATAACCAATAATCGTTTTAACTTCAATAAGTGTTGGTTGATCCGTGTTTGCTTTCGCTTTTTCAATCGCATCAGAAATAGCCTGTGTATCGTTGCCATCTTCTACACGAAGAACCTGCCAGCCATAAGCCTCAAAACGTCCGGGAACATTTTCGGAAAATGCCTTGTTTAACTCTCCATCCAACGAAATATCGTTAGAATCATATAAAGCGATCAACTTACCTAATTGAAGATGCCCGGCTAAGGAAGAAGCCTCATGAGATATACCTTCCATTAAGTCACCATCACTTACTATGGCAAAAGTGTAATGATCCACAACTGGGTAATCCGGCTTATTATACATGCCTGCTAAATGTTTTTCTGCCATTGCCATACCGACACTCATAGCAATACCTTGACCTAGAGGTCCTGTGGTAGCTTCTACCCCATCTGTATGATGAACTTCTGGGTGACCAGGTGTTCTTGAATCCCACTGACGAAATCCTTTCAAGTCATCAATTGTTACATCAAAACCAGATAGATGTAAAAGGCTGTACAATAACATAGAACCATGACCCGCAGAAAGTACAAAACGGTCTCTATTAAACCATTGGGAGTTCTTCGGATTAATGTTCATATATTCGGTCCAAAGTTTGTAAGCCATTGGCGCAGCCCCCATTGGCAAGCCTGGGTGGCCTGAATTAGCATTCTCAATTGCATCTATCGCCAATGTTCTTATCGTGTTAATCGACAATTGTTCTGTTTGGTTTGACATCATTTTTCTCCTTTCGATATTCAAATATGTACGCACATCTATAATCCTATAACGAAATGGCATGAATGACAAGTAAATCAGTCAATTTTCTTCTTAATTCTCCGTTCTTACAACAAAAAACTGCACCGGAGAATGGCTTGGCAGATCATTTGTCTTTTCCAAGCTGTTTTCTGCATGCAGTGTAGCGGGTTATGAAAAAGCAAACGAACAACAAGAACTAGGGAATGAAGTTGTTCGTGCACGATCGTCGCTTATTTCTGTTTCCTTTGGAATTTCCTGAGCTTTTCAGGTGTGACGTCATTCCCGTTTGGGTCAACGACAGTCATCCCTTTCATATGATTTTTAAATGATTTTCGTACATTTTTAAGGTAGGCTTGTCTTAATTCAGCTTGTTCCTGTTTTTCTTCTTCACTTAATTCCGTTTTTTTTGCTTTATTAGCAAGCTCATTTATTCTAGCAATTTTTTCTTCAGATAACATCCAGACTTCACCTCACTTACTTTTGACAGTTATTCAATATCTTTATCCTGTCCATCCTGTTTCCATTTTAATCTGGATGTTTTGAGTTTTCAAGTGTTTGATATTCTTGATATCTTCGGTGAACGGTTGCCTTCGACACATCGTATCCCATCCCTCTTAAGATAGAAGCAATTTCACGAAAGGTCAATTTCTTTTCTCTTAAACGGAGCACCTCATCTATTGGGAACTCAATCCGTTCTCTTCCCTGGGCTTGCGTGAGATTAGATAAGTTTTGTGCCGGATTATATCCATTTTGGATAGCCTTATTCATCCCTCTTTTGATTTTGGCATTATGCAATTTCCGTTGATATTCTTCAACGATAGAGACAATTTGCAGCACCATAGAATCTCCCTCTGATAATTGGAGTTCGCCGTGATGCGACAAAGAATAGATCGTTACATTTAATTTGGTTAACTGATGTAATAAAGCGATCTTAGTATTCCCTCTTCCAAGTCTTGTTTCATCCTGAATTAACAGGGTGTCTGCCTGACCATTTTGAAAGACAGACAGCATTGCAAATACGCCTTCGCGTTCAATATCATATCCGCTCTGTTTTTCCTTGATTGTTCGGTAAATAGAAATATGGTGATTGACTGCAAACTCTTCTAGTTCTTCTTGTTGTCGTTGAATGGAGCTTTCTTGCGTCTCTTTCTCCGTACTGACTCGGCAATATATAATGGCTGTTCTCATATTGATTCCCCATTTTAGATATTATTTACTGCTGCAATATAGAAAAAAATAATAGCAAAAACAAAAGATAATAAATAAAAGAAATCCACTTTTGTCATATTCTTTAGCATGTTATTTCCCTCCTTAGAACTTTTGTTCGTAATTTCATTATACAGGAACAAACGTTCATGTCAACACTTTTTTCGAACGAATGTTTGTCAGATTTATTTTCCTGTGTTATACTATGATTATTAAATATTACGTCTAAGGGGTGAAAGTTATGACAAACCTATCAAAGCGGCAAGAAGATATTCTGGAATATATTAAAGAGCAAGTGGAATTAAAAGGTTATCCGCCTTCTGTGAGAGAAATTGGGGAAGCAGTAGGATTAGCATCGAGTTCTACAGTACATGGACACTTAGCAAGATTGGAGAAGAAGGGCTATATAAGGCGTGATCCTACTAAGCCAAGAGCCATTGAAATACTACAGCAGGAAGGTGAATGGGATGTTCCTAAAATGGAACCCACCTTTGCACCTGTCATTGGGAAAGTTACGGCTGGGCTGCCTATTACTGCAGTAGAGAATATCGAAGAGTATATTCCAATACCACAAAGTGATTTGCAAGGAAATTCCACATTATTTGTGTTAATAATTGAAGGGGACAGTATGATCGAAGCAGGGATTTTAAATGGGGACAAGGTCATTGTCAAACAACAAAACACTGCAGAAAACGGGGATATCATAGTAGCTATGACAGAAGAAACAGAAGCAACTGTCAAACGATTTTTTAAAGAAAAAAATCATATTCGCCTGCAGCCAGAAAACGCTACAATGGAACCTTTAATTTACGATAATGTTTCCATTTTGGGAAAAGTAATCGGCTTATACCGCAGCCTGTAATCCAACCGTCTTATTTGGTGGAGAACTGAATAAGACGATTGTTAACCAAAAAGACCATCTGCAATGACATCCATAAAGTACCTAAGCCGCACAATAAGGAAATCTTGTAAAGAGAGGGTGTTTTGCAGATTGACAGCACCTCTATCCTTTTTAAGAGGTGCTTATCTCGCTATCCGTAAATAATTCCTAGAGAGTATAGAAAAACAACAATAATCGTCACAGGCGCCAACCAGCGAATAACACCAAACCATAATTGAAATACTCCTTCACCGAAGTGATTTCCAAAGAAAAATTCTTGATGTACTAAATCACGATCCATCTTAAACCCAACAAATAAGGCGATAAAAAGACATCCTCCTGGCAACATGATATTACTTACCAGAAAATCGCTGGCATCAAATATGCTTTTTTGAAAAATGATCAAGTCAGCTAACACATTAGAAGACAAGGCAGCAGGGATCCCTGCTATAAAAACGAAAAATCCGGCGATCCATGCAATCGACTTACGTGAAGAAGAGGTTTTTTCTGAAATAGCAGAGGTAATAATCTCCAACATGCTGAATGAGGAGGTCAACACAGCAAATAAAAATAATAATAAAAATAAAGTTAAAAACAGCTCTCCAAACAGCATTTGCGAAAAAGCCTCTGGTAAAACAATAAATAATAAACTTGGTCCTTCCGCAGGTTCTAAACCAAAGGCAAAAACAACTGGAAAAATAGCTAAACCAGCTAGAAAGGATACCAGGATGTTCATCATAGATACAGATGTCGCTGAATGACTTAAGCTAATATTTTTTTGTAAATAAGAGCTGTAAGTCACCATCACTGAAATACCAACTGCCAGCGAGAAAAAAGCATGCCCTAAGGCGTTCAATATATTTTCACCATTTAATTTGCTGAAATCCGGCTGTAAAAAGAAACGAATACCTTCCATCGCTCCTTCAAAAGTAAGAGAACGTACAACAATAATAATAAAGAAAATAAATAGAAGCGGCATTAGTATTTTACTGTATCTTTCAATGCCTTGTTTAATGCCCGATGAAATAACAAAGGCGTTCAGAAGAATAAACAACGCCAAACCCGTAATTGTAAGCCATGGGTTTCCTGTAATATCAGCAAATAACTGACCGTAATCCGCGTTATTGGAAATGACTTTTCCTGGAATAGATAAGACGGTGTATAGCAAAACCCACCCGCCTACTACACCATAAAATGATAATAGGATAAACGCACCGACAACTCCCCAATAACCAATCAGTGATGATAGACTGCCTGGAGCTAATTTTTGATAAGCACTGACCGCTTCTATTTGTGCACCTCTTCCAATGATAAATTCAGCAATTAATAAGGGTAAACCGATCAAAATGGTGAACAGTATAAAAAGAAAGAAGAACGCACCTCCACCATTCATACCTGTCATGTATGGGAATTTCCATATAGCTCCCAGACCTACGGCTGCACCAGCTGACGAAAGAATGAATCCCATCCTTGTACCCCATTGTTCTCTTTTGGCTTCCATTTATAATCGTTCCTTTCTCTTTGTTGCTATATGATGATAATGAGTTGTTGGGTAATGGCTTATAAAGCATAAACAGTATAACATAATTCAATCACAAAGGATGTAAAAAATAATCTATCCCATTTATACTGCATTATTAAATAGTTCTGAAAGGACATATTGACAATAGGATGGTTGAATTAGACGATATTTATTAGATATATTCAACTCTTTTTCGAAACAGATATATAATTTGAAATGAACCAAAAGGTTGCTATAGACCCACTCAGCCTTCTTTTGTTATACTTATTCTCTATTCCATAAAAGGTAGGAGAATGTTGGGATGAGAAGAACTGATAAAATTGCATTTTTGTCTGTGTTAAGTAATTCTTTTGTCGTTGTTTTAAAATTAATCGTCGGGTTGTGGACTGGTTCCATTGCCGTTATTTCAGAGGCTATCCACTCTGCACTAGATTTATTGGCTTCCTTTATTGCATTTATTTCTGTTCGAGTTGCAGGAAAACCAGCTGATAAAGGGCACCCTTTTGGTCATGGTAAGGTAGAAAATATTTCTGGCACATTAGAAACTCTGCTCATTTTTGTGGCTGGTTTCTGGATTATTTACGAATGTCTCCACAAGCTATTCGCACCTGAGCCTGTCAAACTTCCATTCTTAGCGATTGCCATCATGCTTGTAGGTGCGATTCTTAATTTTATTGTATCCAAATTGGTTAAAAAGGAAGGAGAAAGAGTCCATTCCATTGCCATGAAATCCAACGCTTTTCATTTGTTGACGGATGTGTACACCTCTCTCGGCGTAGCAGTTGGATTACTACTTGTCTATCTGACTGGATGGCATTTCCTTGACCCGTTGATTGGAATAGCTTTAGCGATTTATATCATGCTAGAAGCGGTAAAATTAATCAAAGAGGCTTTCCCGCCGTTATTAGATGCTAAGCTTTCTCAGCAAGAAGAGAAGGAAATCCTCCAGATTATCCAAATGTATCATCACGAATATATAGAGATTCATGACTTCAGAACCAGACGGGCTGGAGCAGTGGAATATATTGAATTCCATATGGTCGTTCCTTCTCATGAAACGATTCAGAAAACGCATGACCTGTGTGACCATATAGAATTAAGGATCCGAGAAACATTCGCTAATGCCCATATTTCCATACACGTGGAGCCAGAGAATGAACGTAAAGGAGATCAAAAAAGGGGAATTTTGCATGATGAAGGAGGTGTATAAATAAATACTATCTTAACATCCGAATACCTCAAAGCCATTCCCTACCGAGAAGACGCTCAGATATAACAACTAGAAATGTCAGGCTTACGAGAGGTACTCCAAGAACCTACTTGGTATCCTCTCGCCATTACTCTGACTAGTACAAATGATCAGCAGTTATTAAAATCTCCTTGCTTACTAGTAATAAAATAACTACTATAAAGAAAGTCAAACTTGGTATAACGGAGTTCAGACTTTGTTTTAATTTGACGTTTTTTTCATAATCACTGGCAGCAAATGGTTTCGTCACTTCGATTGCACCGTCTTTGGATGCAATCGTCATTGACTCTGTTTGTACTAAATTATCTTTTTGCTTCAAATCAAGCTATACCGCATCACTTGCCTGCTCTAGATTTTCCACCACTGTTTTCAATCCTTCTAATCCAAGATAAGGATGATAAAATGCAGATATATAGGCTTATTTATATTGTTGCAGTTCTTGTACCATGTGTCGTTGACTTATTCAATAAAACCCACAGTTTCCGAATATACTGTCATTCCATGCAAAAAGTGGGTGTTGATTCAAAAATGGGAGCATAATCACCTTACTACGTAAAATCTGTCAATTGCAAGCGTCCTACATAAGAAGTAAAATGTTATGATAAAATTTCGTAACCTTGATGAGATATTGTGTAATGGGGGGGCTTCCATCGCTAACGGATACAAACCATGTGCTGTCAGCTCCTCAACTCCTCGATTATAGCTTCTTCCATATAAGTTCGTTCAAATGACTCACCTTGTGCGATAAACGATTGGTATGCTTCCTCCGATGTAAAATCATCGGGAAATTTGGCTTTTCCCATCGCTTTTTGATAAATAGGGCGATCATTTCTTACATCCTAAAATTCAAAACCTTCCCCGGTCTCTGAACTGAGATATTGATGCTCGTATCCATGCAATACCATACTTGCCCCATTATCCTGCATATATTTTAATGTTTTTGCAAGCTTGGGAGAATCCAATAAATGTTTCGTTTGCCCTTCTTCATTCGTATAAACAGGGATAACGGCTACTAAGTAAGGAATATCTTTTTATTGAAGGTACTCCACCTGTTCTAGCAATAAATCGGCATCCACCCTTGGATGAATATCCTTTAAGCGAAGATACCGAGCATGCTTGCGCTATGGCATGTGTGATATTTGTAAATAAAAGCTTTTAAATCTTCTACGATATAACGCGATACCTGAAGACAATTTAGTTGATTACTAATATCTCCACTTTGCAATCTCGACAAATATACTTTGGTATCTTATTCTCATAAATCGCCAGTGTAATATCATAAAAAGAATGAGAGGTTACATCATAATTCTGCAGTGCTTGCTGCCATTCTTCTTGGTAAAGCAATGTTCCGCCACACTTTGGGCAACTTATCAAATCTTGATCCGACTTTTTCATTTGGTCCACTTCCCCTGTATGATATATATGTATTTTGACAAAAGAGTTAAGTTCTTGCAAGTTCCAAGTTATTTAAAACAACTTATGTCAAAAAAGAGTGTTCGGTTTACTCACAAATGATATACGGAAAAAAACAATACAAGCCCAGGTTTTCCCTGGACTTGCGATAACATGAGCTATTCTCACTAGAAGGTACCTGCATTTAATTGACGTTGTAATGCTTTAACCATGGCAGAAGACGGGCGACTAATCCTTCCATCAACCGGCGTGTCGAGGTATTTTTGTAACGCCTTGACGGTAGCAGGGCCTAGTAAGCCATCTGCTGAAGCACCAATCTTGCGTTGTAGCGCCTTGACCATTGGACTACCATCTGTTCCCCGGGTTACTGTGCCATATAATGCCTGGGTCACGACATTAGATAGCTGGTTACTAATCACCCCATCTACCGTAGTGCCCAACGCTTCTTGCAATGCCGTCGTTACTTTATCTCCCCATTTTCCATCAACGGTAAGGTCAGCTCCGGATTTTACTGCTTCTTGGCCAACAATATCCCAACTATAAACCCAACTGTAAATTTCTCGGAGTAATACTTGATTTTTATTAATCTGTTGTACAGTATACGTTTGTCCCTTTACATTTGCCGGTATAGACTGACCAGTTGCATATCTACTGGCCGCATTGGATAAGATCACCTTGACCCCTTTTTTTATTTTGGCCGTTTTATTTGTCATCGGGTCCTCTTCTTGCAACGCTGCTAATAGTTCGATATTTTTTATGGCAGAGTAATCATAACCTGTCACCTCGTATTTTTTTGCAAGCACTTTTCTATTTGCTTTGCTGGCATCCATCCCCTTACTATTCATCCAATCAACAAGTCCTAGCTGACCTTTAGGTTTGGGCATTGAAAGAGAAACTTCCCCTTTTTCTATCATCACCTTTTCCGATGATTTGTCTAATGTTCCAATAAAATCTAACCAAGTAATACCTTTAGACCCGCTTCGTAAATAATGAGGACAGTCTTTCCAACCAGAAGCTGTTTTATGAGTAATAACATGGGTTAGGGGGATATTATATCTTTTCATTAGATACTTTGTAAGCATTGAGGTGTTAGCAACTGCTTTTTTAAAATCGCCATCAGCATTGACGCAGATTTCGATACCGATGGAATAATGGTTATACCTACCCCCAGCGTGCCAGCAACGATAATGATCTTTAAATGATTGAATCATATCTTTATCGTCAACCTGATAATGCCAAGAAGCCTCACGACTGTTCCCTCGTGATTGTAAATTAGCATGTGCTTGTGCATCAGCCCCCTGTGCTGTATTGCCTGTTTCATGCACGACAATATACCTAATTTCATTGCCTGTTCCATACGTTAACTCATTAGCAATGGATTTATCGACCAATTGCCTTTTCATCGTAATAGTCATCCTAAAACCTCCTTCTTATTATATAAAAAAAGCAGCCAGCCCGATTGGACTAGCTACCTATAAAAAGGATAATTTGGATCCTGCAATCAGAAGGCTGGATTTTTTTACGTGAAAGACATTTAATACGAGCAAATCGGATGATCACGAGCCAGGAATGTGTTTTTTACCAAAGATGTTTAGTTTTACACTTCATTTTGAACGGAACCTCTTTGTCTTTCATCCAATTTTCGAAATGAATGGTTCTACAATATCAAACAAACAGGTTCCTCCATCATAGGTCTATTTAATTTGGTGATTGAAACCTAGTGTTTTTTGCGGTAAAGTAACCATAGAAGAATTCCTTCTTTTGGTTATTTGGGGCTACATGTAAATGAAATCGATATTGAATATATGGTAGATCCTTTGTCGAACAATTGTACAAGCAGTGTCAATCCGGATAATTGACGCTATAACCTACTAATTCTATAAATTGCGGGTGATTTAATTGTCTAGTAAAATAATAACAATATATGAAATAGTTTTGGCATGTTTAGCACTTCTCTCCGTTATATTCATATGGTCAGAGAATGATTATCGAATGATCTTTGATAGAATTGTGTGGTTTTTACTTTTTGTAGATGTCATCATACGAATCATTATTAGCAAAAATAAATTTCAATATATTTTAAACAATCCCTTTGATATTATTGCTGCGATACCATTAGATGCGATATTTCATTCTGCAAGATTAGTGCGACTCTTTCGAATCATTCGTTTAATTTCTATAGGAACTAAGCATTCAAAGACATTAAAACAGATACTTCAAACAAATGGTCTAAATAAAGTATTTTCTTTATCCATAATCATGCTTTTTTCATCATCGATTCTTGTGACACACTTTGAACCTTCGATCGATTCCTATGCAGATGGCCTCTGGTGGTCCATCGTTACTACAACTACAGTAGGTTACGGTGATATCTCTCCGCAATCCATCATTGGCCGCTTAGTAGCTATATTTTTAATGGTGGTAGGAATAGGTTTGATTGGTATGTTTACTAGCTCATTAACAACTTATTTTATAAATGGCAAAGAGAAAAACAATCCCACCATCGACTTTTTAAAAGCAGAGTTAGATAGATATGATGAACTGAATGACTCAGAAAAAAAGCGAATGGTTCTATTATTGGAAGAGATGAATAAGGAACCGTCTCCACTTGATCAAAAGGAAAACGAAACACCTTCTAATGCGGAAAACACTAGCTAAGTTAGTATTTTCGTTTGTTCTAAAATTTGATGATTAAATATTGAATAAAAACATACGCTTCTGCAACAAAATGAAAATCATGCGATGTTTAAACGCTTAACAATAACTAATTTTAAGCGAATCATTTTTTAGGTATTTCGTGGCATGATCGTGGCGCTCGTCTCCTACTCCCCCCCTCAACCACAAAAAGAAAAACCCCGACACCAACTGTGCCAAGGGTTTCCCTTTATTAAAACGACGACATATATTGTTCTCTTTCCCAAGGGTGAACTTGTGTTCTAAACATATCCCATTCGATTTCTTTGGATTCGATAAAGTGTTCAAAAAGATGCTCGCCAAGTGCTTCGGTGATTATTTCATCTTTCTTCAAGAGATCTAATGCGTTGGCAAGTGTAGCTGGGAGATCGTCAATCCCATTTTCTTCACGTTCTTCTTTATCCATAATATAAATGTTACGGTCAATCGCTTCTGGTGCTTCCAACTTGTTCTTGATCCCATCAAGTCCAGAAGCTAGTAAAACCGATAATGCTAAGTAAGGATTGGCAGCAGGATCCACACTGCGGACTTCCACACGTGTACTTAATCCGCGAGAACTTGGAACACGGATTAGTGGACTGCGGTTAGAACCAGACCACGCTACATAACATGGTGCTTCATATCCAGGAACTAAGCGTTTATAAGAATTAACGGTTGGATTCGTTACAGCCGTGAAAGAAAGCGCATGTTTGATCGTTCCTGCAATAAATTGATAAGCCGTTTCACTTAATTGTAGTGGTCCGTTCTCGTCTAAGAATGCATTCGTCTTTCCTTTGAATAAAGACATATTACAATGCATACCAGAACCATTCACTCCGAATAAAGGCTTAGGCATAAATGTTGCGTGCAGACCGTGTTTACGAGCGATCGTCTTGACAACTAATTTGAACGTTTGGATATCGTCAGCATGTTTAACGGCGTCAGAATATTTAAAGTCAATTTCATGTTGGCCAGGAGCCACTTCATGGTGTGAAGCTTCAATTTCAAAGCCCATTTCTTCTAACTCTAACACGATATCTCGACGGCAATTTTCACCCAAGTCGGTTGGTGCAAGGTCAAAATAGCCACCTTTATCATTTAATTCCAATGACGGTTCGCCTTTTTCATCCAGTTTAAATAAGAAAAATTCGGGTTCTGTACCAATATTAAAAGCTGAAAAACCTAATTCTTCTGCTTTTGCTAAGTTTCTTTTTAGATTATATCGTGGACATCCTTCAAATGGCGTACCATCAGTATTATAGATATCACAAATAAAGCGGGCTACTTTCCCTTTTTCCGATGTCCATGGGAATACAACGAAGGTATCTAAATCTGGATATAGTTTCATATCTGATTCTTCAATGCGGACAAAGCCTTCGATTGAAGAACCGTCAAATACCATCTGATTATCTAGCGCCTTGTCTAATTGACTTAAAGGAATCTCCACGTTTTTGATGGTTCCTAATAAATCAGTAAACTGCAGGCGAATAAATTTTACATTTTCCTCATTAATTCTTTGCTTGATGTCTTCTCTGCTTAATCCCATTTCATTAACTCTCTCCTTTATGTTTTAATGGAAGAACCTTGATAATTCTCCCTGTCTTAACGAAGTTTTACCTGGCTTGTTCGAATCCAGCAACTCTTTTTGCAGCATTTTACGCAAGGCCTTTTCCGAAATTTCATCGGATTTTCGTTTTTCTTCTTTTTTCGAGATCTCTCCCATTTCTAGCACCTGTTTAATTCCTGCAAGATTTAAACCTTTTTCAATCAAGTCCTTAATCTCCAGCAGGCGATCTACGTCATTAAATGAAAATAATCGCTGATTTCCTTCTGTTCGAGATGGATGAATTAACTGATGCTGCTCGTAGTATCGGATTTGTCTTGCGGTTAAGCCAGTTAATGATTTAACAATACCGATAGAAAACAAGGGCATGGTACGTCTATCTATATCACTCATGTTCGTCACCCCTTTCTACTGCTTCCTATAATTATATTATACACGATGTAAGTTTGATGTCAACAGATGTTAAGAAAGTTAACATGATTTTTACTATGCTAATTCCTTTGCTGCTTGTGTAACTGCAAGCCTTACATGATAGTAGGTGAGTCCGCCTTGCACAAATGCTGTATAAGGTGGTCTGATTGGACCGTCAGCGGTTAATTCCAGGCTTGCTCCTTGTATAAAGGTGCCAGCCGCCATAATTACCTTATCTTGATAACCAGGCATCGGGGCGGGATATGGTAATACATGCGAATTAATCGGTGAATATTTTTGAATAGCCTGGCAAAACGCTATCATTTGTTCTGCCGTGTCAAAGGTGACCGACTGTATCAGATCGGTTCGTTTAACATCGTGACGTGGGTTGGTTCGATAACCTAAGTGTTCTAAATAAGCAGAAGTAAAAATAGCACCTCTTAACGCCTCACTCACCACATGTGGCGCCAGAAATAAACCTTGATACATTTCTTGCAACATACCGATACTTGCACCGATGTCTTTCCCTATACCCGGTGCCGTTAGTCGATTGGCTGCCATTTCAACCAATGTTTGTTTGCCAGCAATATAGCCTCCCATTCTTACAATACCACCACCTGGGTTTTTGATCAGAGAACCAGCCATCAAATCTGCTCCTACATCGGTTGGTTCTTGCTGCTCTACGAATTCTCCATAACAATTATCGACAAAGATAATCACCTGTTTAGAAACCGCACGAATATCTTCTATTGCCTTTTTTAGTTCAGCTATAGTAATAGATGGACGGCTGTCATAACCTTTGGAACGTTGAATCGCCACAACCTTTGTCTTCTCACTGATAGCTTCTGTGACAGCGGCAATATCTATTTGACCATGCTTTAAGGCGATATCACGATATCTAATTCCAAAGTCTACAAGAGATCCTGCGACATGCTGATCGTGACCAACAACCTTGTTCAATGTATCGTAAGGTTTACCCGTAATATAGAGCAGCTCATCACCCGGTCGTAACACACCAAATAAAGCAGTACTAATTGCATGCGTACCGGAAGTTAGCTGTGGGCGTACAAGGGCGTCTTCTGTACCAAAAACCGCTGCATAAACGGCCTCTAATTTATCCCGACCATAATCATCATAACCATAACCGGTCGTAGGATTAAAATCACTGTCACTTACTTGGTGCTGTCTAAAAGCATCCAGCACCTTTTGTTGATTGACATATTCATTGTGGTGCACCGCGTCAAACAACGGTTGGATCTGTTTTTCAATCTGTTCTGCGTCTGATAACGCTGTATGCTTACTCGTCATTCTTTCTGTAACTCCTTTATCTCTTTCATAATGGCGTGTTCAGGATCCACAAAACCCTTCAGATAATATCCTGCTAATGCCTCATTATAAGTCTCTTCTGTTAATATACTGTTCTGTCTAATGCGGGCAAGTTTGTCTGCCCGTTGTTCTGGTAAGAATCCGCTATATTCTGCCCAGCCTTCTTTCATCATGTCTTCTACCTTCTGCTTAATCTTTTGAATATCCTGTTCGTCAAAGGCGCTGACTAACAAATATGGATAAGATGAGGGGACAAAAGAAATGGGATCAATCAAATCTTTTTTATTAAAAAGGGTCAATGCAGGCACTTGATCCGCACCTAATTCCGTTAACAAACGGTCGACCGTCTGAGCTTGTTCTTCACGATTGGGTGCATGGACATCCATCACATGCAAGATGAGATCGGCCTCAGTCACTTCCTCTAGTGTCGAACGAAAAGCAGCTACTAATGATGTCGGCAAGTCCTGAATAAAGCCTACCGTGTCGGTTACCACAATCTGCATGTTAGAAGGGAGTACCATTTTTCTGGAAAGTGGATCCAAGGTAGCAAATAACTGATCTTCTTGTAGTGATTCGCTCTTGGTCAGCTGATTAAAAAGTGTGGATTTCCCAGCATTTGTATAGCCAACTACCGCAACCTGGAACAGTTGGTTTCGCCGTCTGTTTTCGCGATATTGCTCTCGTTGATTGACTACTTGTTTCAATCGACGCTTGATATCATCCATACGATTGCGGATATGACGCTGATCGGTTTCCAGTTGCGTTTCACCAGGGCCACGTGTACCGATACCACCTCCCAGTCTGGATAATTGACTGCCTTGGCCATGCAGACGTGGCAGCATATAATCATATTGGGCGAGTTCGACCTGTAGTTTCCCTTCTTTCGTCTGGGCTCTCGAAGCAAAAATATCTAATATGAGTTGACTACGATCAATCACTCTTACCGCTAGATGATCTTGTAGATTTCGTATTTGTGCACCAGATAACTCCTCGTTAGCTATGACCACATCGATAGCTTCTTCCTCGACCAATGCAGTTATTTGCTCCAACTTGCCTTCTCCAATATAATATTTCCGGTGACGGCTTTGTCTTTTTTGTACAACCGTATCCACAACCGTTCCTTGTACGGTAGTAACAAGTGCTTGTAATTCTTCTAATGAATAAAAAAAGGATGCTTCTTCAAGTTTTTGATGCAGTACCGCTAAAAGTAATACACGTTCAATAATGATCACCTGCTTTATTATATTTTTTCCATATAAATAGCGCTATCTAAATAATAGCGCTATTGTTTCCCTTATTCTTTGTCAAGCGTTACATTTTTAGAAGGAACAAATGTAGAAATAGCATGTTTAAAAATTAATTGTTGTTTTCCTTCTGTTTCCAGAAGCACCGTGAAATTATCAAAAGCCTTCACCGTTCCTCGCAGCTGAAAGCCGTTCGTAAGGAATAACGTGGTGAAAATTCGATCTTTTCGAAGTTGATTTAAGTATTGATCTTGAATATTAACTGTTTGGGACATGGTACTACCTCCTATTTTTCTCTATATTTTAATATTCTATGCGAATGAATAGAATCCTTCTATATCCGTCAATATTTTTTGGAAGACGATATCACTTGTTTCAGGAGTAATGGTATACCAATGTACGGGCATTTTGTTGTTAAACCATGTATATTGTCGTTTGGCGAAGCGCCTGGAATTTTGCTTTAAAGTGGCAATCGCCTCTTCTAAGGAATGTTCCCTTCTGAGATAGGGAAGGAACTCCTTATAACCAATTCCGCGCATGGCTTGTGTATCTGCATAACCTTGTTGATAAAGATTGGTAACCTCATGCAGCAGCCCTTGTTCGATCATTTGATCTACCCGTTGATCAATGCGCTGATATAGTAATTCGCGATCCATATTCAGTCCGATGATATAAAAATCATAGGCGGATTCATGGGTTTGCTTCGCTTGATAGTCGGTCATCGTTCTGCCTGTACGGTCATAGACTTCCAACGCTCGAATCACCCGTCTCTTATTGTTAGGATGGATTTTTTCCGCTTGTAGTGGGTCTACCCTTTTTAGGCGATGATAAACATGGTCTAACCCTTTTTGCTGTATCTCCCGTTCGATAGCTTGCTCATAAGCACTGGAGCGCTGCTGATCAGAAAACTGATAATCGTAAAGTACCGCTTGAATGTACAAACCTGTCCCACCAGCAATAATTGGCAAGTGCTTCCTAGCTGCGATTGCTTGAATTTCGTGCTGCACAAGTGTTTGGAAATTAGCTACGGAAAAATCTTGTTCGGGAGAAAGAATATCAATCATATGGTGTGGAATACCTTGCCTCTCTTGTTCGGTTACCTTTGCAGTTCCGATATCCATTCCTTGATATACCTGCATAGAGTCACCACTAATAATTTCTCCTTGAAACCTTTTCGCTATTTTTATGGATAAATCCGTTTTTCCCACTGCTGTTGGTCCCACAATTACCACTACTTTTTCTTTCAAGCTATCACGAACCTTCTTCAAAGTAATGCGTATATTCGCATACACATCTTTACTTATTTTATCACTATCTTCAGTATACAGGATTACCCGTTAACATTCATCTATTTACATAACCCGCTTGAACATTTTTTCCATTTCGTATTTACTGAACTGGATAATAACGGGACGACCGTGCGGACAAGTGAACGGTTCCTCACACATTCTTAAATCATCTAACAAGCGCTGCATGTCGGTTAAGTTCAAATAATGGTTGGCCTTGATCGATTTTTTACAAGACATTAAGATGGCAGCCTCTTCCCTAAGCTTATGGATATTCACTTGCCTATCTTCCAGTAATTGATCGACCATCTCTCGGACCATCTCGGTTTCTTCACCAGGCGGAAACCATTGCGGATGAGCACGAATTCGATACGTATGCTGACCAAACCCTTCAAAGAATAGCCCCACTTCTTGCAAGGCCTCTTTATATTGCTCAATATAAAGTGCTTCTTGCTGGGTAAACTCAAAAGTGAGCGGAACCATCAAATCTTGCAATTGATTATCGACTTCACCAATTTTCTCACGATAAAATTCGTATTTGATCCGTTCTTGAGCAGCATGCTGATCGATAATAAACAAACCGCCCTCATTTTGTGCAATAATATAGGTGCCGTGATGCTGGCCGATTGGATACATAATAGGCACACGAGGTTCGGTCTGTTGTGGCGGAACATCCTCTTCGGAAGCACGTGGTGGCTCTTCTTCCGTTGAGGCAATGGGTTCCAACTCTGTCTCTGGTTTTTCTATTTCCCATTGTTCTTCTTTGACCATCGTATCGATCGTCTTAACTGGTGGTACCTCTTGCTTTTTGTCATATGTTCCCCATTGCTCATTCGGTTCAAAGTTAAACGTCGGCTGTTCCGTAACCTGCTTTTCTCTTGGTTTTGGTACAGGGGCATCTGGTATTAACGTCTGTTTGTGAAGGGTGTCCTTAATCATTTGTTCTACAGCCTGCGTTAGCTCCTTTTCCTTGCTGAAACGCACTTCCAGTTTTGTCGGATGTACATTGACATCAATTAAATAAGGGTCCATTTCTATGTTTAAAATCACAATCGGTTGCCTGCCAATAGGCAAAAAAGTATGATATCCGTTTGCGATCGCCTTCGCCAAGCCAAAATTCCGGATAAAACGTCCATTGACGATGGTCGTGATATATTGTCGCGAAGCCCGGTTAACCTCTGGTTTGGCAATAAACCCTTTAATGGTATAATCCAATGTTTTCGTCTGTACGGGAATCATCTGTTTAGCCACATTCATACCATAAACGGAAGCCGCAATTTGACGTAAATCACCTTTTCCCATTGTTTGAAATACTCGCTTACCGTTATGGATTAATTCAAAACGGATCGTCGAATGCGCAAAAGCGATTCGGTTGAGGATGTCGGTAATATGTCCCAATTCCGTATGAATGGTTTTCATATATTTCAATCTGGCCGGCGTATTATAAAAAATATCCTGTACGGTAATCTCTGTTCCTTGACGCGCATCGCTTCTCGATTCTTCCGTTAAATGACCACCCTCGATTTTCAGCCTTGTACCTGCCTCTGTACCGGTTGAAGTTTTTAACTCAAGCCTGCTTACAGCTGCGATACTTGCTAAAGCCTCACCTCTAAACCCTAGTGTTTGGATATGAAATAAATCATCCTCATTACTTATCTTACTTGTCGCATGGCGCAAAAAAGCATGTTGGCACTGGTCATGAGGAATACCAGCACCATTATCGGAGACCTTAATCTCCTGCAGGCCTGCCTCTGTAATCTCAACTTTTATCCAGCTGCTGTTAGCATCAATACTATTTTCGACTAACTCCTTTACAACGGAAGCAGGTCGTTCGACTACTTCACCAGCAGCTATCTTATTAGCAAGATAATCTGGCAGCTCTTGAATTTGCATGCATGATCACTCCTTTGTATCCTGCGCTTTCTTTTGAAGCTGGTATAATTGATTGATCGCATCTAACGGTGTCATTTCCAAAATATTCACATCCTGTAACGCTTGTATAATCTCCTTCGTAACAGGACTTGTTTTCTTTTGTGAAGCAGGTGCAGGCTCTGTATCAAAAAACGCCATCTGCTCCATAGTTGCAGTTTGTTTCGTAACGACAGCATTATTATTCTCTGGACCATTTTCTAATTGTGTTAAAATGACATTTGCACGTTTGATAAGGGAATCTGGCAATCCCGCTAATTGGGCCACATGAATACCGTAACTTTCATCTGCCGCGCCATGATGAATCTGATGAAGAAAGACCACTTTCCCTTCGATTTCCTCTGCGCGTACATGAATATTTTTTAGATGAACCAGCTTCTCTTCCAAGCTTGTTAATTCATGATAATGGGTGGAAAAGAGCGTCTTGGCTTGAATTCGATCGTGAATATGTTCAATAATCGCTTGAGCCAGAGCCATTCCATCATATGTACTTGTACCACGGCCGATTTCATCTAATAAAATCAGGCTGCTTGAAGTGGCGTGTTGGATAGCATGATTGGCCTCCAACATCTCTACCATAAATGTACTTTGACCGGAAACAAGGTCATCAGCCGCACCGATTCTGGTAAAAATTTGATCAACAATCGATAAGGTCGCCGATGTGGCGGGTACAAAACAACCAACCTGTGCCATAATAACCGTTAAGGCAAGCTGTCGCATATATGTGCTTTTACCAGACATATTAGGACCGGTAATCAACAATAACTGATTATCTTCTGAGAGCTCAATGGTATTGGGGACAAAGGCTTCGTTTTTCATTACTTTTTCGACTACAGGGTGCCGGCTTTCCTCAATAGTGACAGTATCTGTCGAAAAAACGGGACGCACATAATTGTTTTGCTCACTCACGGTGGCATTGCTTTGGTAGACATCCACTTCACTTATTACATCGGCAAGTTGTTGTAAGGCCGGGATATACTCCTTCACCTTTTCCCTGATTTCAATAAATAATTGATATTCTAGTTCAACGCTTTTTTCTTCTGCCTCTAAAATCAGTGTTTCTTTCTCTTTTAATTCTTCTGTAATAAAACGTTCGGCATTGGTTAACGTCTGTTTTCGTTGATACCTGTCTTCAGGAACTGCTGATAAATTGGCCCTCGTCACCTCAATATAATAACCAAATACACGGTTATAACCAATCTTTAATGATTTAATGTTGGTTTCTGCTTTTTCTTTTTGTTCTAGTTCGGCAATCCACTGTTTCCCATTTCTTGAAGCATAACGATAACGATCTAACTCTTCATGATAACCATCCTTTAGAATATTCCCTTCTGTTATAGACAGGGGTGGCTCTTCTGCTACGCTGTCTTCTAATAATTGATACAGGTTGGGCAAGGAATCAATTTGATCAGCCAATTCCTGCACAGATGTATGGACAAAGGCTTGCAACTGCTTTTTGATGTTTGGAATGTTCGATAAGGATCGTTTGAGCTGCACTAAGTCTCTAGCATTGACATTTCCGAAAGAAACCCTGCCAGATAATCGTTCCAAATCATATATCGTCTGTAGTGATTCTCTGATCTCCTCTCGCTCAAAAAATTGATCATAGAATCCACTCACCAGATCCAAACGCTGTTCAATCAATGACCGGGTTAATAGCGGGCGTTCCAGCCATTTTTTTAATTTCCTTGATCCCATTGCCGTCACTGTTCGATCCATTACCCACAACAAGCTGCCAAATTTTTCTTTGCGCATCAGAGAGCTGGTAATCTCTAAGTTTCGTTGGGAATACATATCTAGTGACATATGCTGTGCTAACTCAATTACCTTTGCCTCTTGCAGGTGAGCAATGACCCGTTTCTGCGTATGAAATACATATTGGTATAACAGTTGACAGGTATATCGTAGCGTCTCTTTCTCTACATGGATCAACAAGTCATCAATTGTTTGCTGATTGGTCAGTTCTTTGGCATATGAAACAGTCATCTGCATCTTTTCGATTAATTCTGTTTGATAAGCTTCTGCTAGGTCTTCTTTAACGACGACCTCTTTAATGGGTCGGTTATATAACTCGCTTAGTAAGGCACTCCACCCCCTGGAGATTTCCATTACAAACGTTTCTCCGGTAGACATATCGGTATATGCCAACACAAATAGGTCTCCTTCGACTTGGTGAATCATTGCCAAATAGTTATTTTCTTTATCATCCAGCATGGTACCTTCCATGACCGTTCCTGGTGTAATTACTTGGACGACTTCTCGTTTAACTACGCCCTTTGCGATTTTCGGATCTTCCACTTGTTCACAAATAGCTACCTTGAAGCCTTTTTCCATTAAAGCTTTTATGTAATTTTCAGCGGAATGATACGGAACACCGCACATCGGGATTCGCTCCTCACCTCCGCCATCTCGGCTGGTAAGTGTAATTTCAAGTTCTAGTGCGGTTTTCTTTGCGTCTTCAAAGAACATTTCATAGAAATCGCCTAAGCGAAAAAATAGAAAACAATCTTGATAGTCTGCTTTTATTTTTAGATATTGCTGTATCATCGGTGTATAGCTCATTCATTTTTCCTCCAACCATTCTCTCGTTTCTTGCAATCTATTATACCATAGTACGTCTGTTCCAAAAAATAATCGAACAATGTGGTCGTTTTGACAAAAAATTTCATGCTTTCCTATCTGATAAAAAAATAACAGTGTGAGCGCCACCCACACTGTCTTATTTATTCTTCTTCATGGTCATCGAGAAAATCAGGATCAATCGTTTCTAATTCTTCATCGGAGATGACATTGTCCCAATCATCTGAGTCATGTACTTTCCCTTTAGGGTCTACTTTCACACAAATCTTTGTTTCGCCAATCACTTCTACCAGAAACTCTCTCTCTACATCGACCTTGATCTTATTACCTTTCGTATCAATCCGGCATTCTAAACAGTTAGGCTGTTGAATCACTTTCGCTATCACTTCGCATTCATCACCAATATGCTGTTTATCTTTGATCGATAAGGATACGGTATCACAGTATTCGATTCGTTCCGTGATTACTTCTGTCTTGGTATTATCATTATAAGCATACCAAATGTTGGCGTCATAGCTACCTCGTATCTCGACCGCGTCCTCCTTTACTAATTTGGCATGATAATGATGATTGATAATCCAGCAGCCCAAAATACTTGATGGGCGGTGTGCAGGAGTAATAACATCCGTTTCCTGCTTAAATTTTCTTCCCTTCCCAATGACCGCCTTAGTAATAATTTCACGATATTGTTGATCTAAAAAAGACATGGAAAAATCCTCCCTCTTATTTCCTTTGCATCTTATGCAGGAATTCGCCTATAGTGCCTATGTCTCCATATGTCAACCCTAGCACCTGATATATCCTATGCAAAAGCCCATAAAAGGTGTGCATGATCCAAATTTATTTCCAAAGAAATCTGGATTTCAGAAAAGTAAGAAGTCTATTTGCTCCTTGTATCACTACATCAAGACAGTTTCTAATTACTACCATGTTTTCATTTTCTATTTTACATAGGAAACCAAACAAAAGAGCAAGTACCTTCCTCTGAAAAGATACTTGCTCTTTTTATTAATTGATCACTTCTTATCAGCAATGACTGCCGTTCTTACGTTTGGATCCTGTTTCGCCTGCTAGCAGATCTCCACCAGTAGAGCGAATTACTTCATTGGTTATTTCTCTTGCAATCGTGTTGGTAACTAACTGCAATAGATCATTGATGACGACCTGCGACTCCTTAAACTCTTGTACGATCGGGATCTCATCAATCTCTTCTTGCAGACGGTCGATTTCTTCTTCTACTCGTTTTAATGCTTCTTGCTTGCCATAGGCCTGAAAATTAACAGCCTGTTTCTGTAAGGCCTTAATTTTCTTAATCGAACTTTGCACTTTTTGATTATCGTTTAACTTGGCTTCCAACTGTTTGAATCGATCAATCTCTTCCATATTAGCCATTTTATTAGCTAACTTGTGCGCATGCTCGATGACTTCTGATCTTGTATACTTCGACATTTATTTCACCTCAACTGCAGACTCGACTAATTCTCCGTCAAGCGTCCAAGTTTTTGTATTGTTTATTTTGACATCCACAATTTGACCGATCACTGATTTAGGACCTTTAAAGTTAACCAACTTATTACGCTCTGTGTAACCAGACAATACATCAGGATCTTTTTTACTTTCACCTTCCACTAGTACCTTTACCGTCTCACCTTGATACTTACTCATTGCCTCGGCAGATTGTTTATTGATTAAGGCATTCAATCTCTGCAGACGGGCTTTCTTTACCTCCATCGGGATATTATCTTCCCATCGTGCGGATGGTGTTCCTTCCCTTGGAGAATAAATGAATGTATAGGCGCTCTCGAAGCCGACTTCCTCCACTAATGTCATCGTTTCTTCAAACTGTTCATCCGTTTCATTCGGGAAGCCAACGATGATGTCTGTTGTTAAGGTAGCATTTGGCATTGCTGCGCGAATCTTGTCAACAAGTTTCAAATAATCCTCTCTCGTATACCGACGAGCCATCACTCGTAAAACATCAGAGCTGCCTGATTGCACTGGCAAATGAATATGGTCTAACAAATTGCCGCCTTGAGCAAGTACTTCAATCAAACGGTCATCGAAATCACGTGGATGAGAGGTTGTAAACCGTACTCTTGGGATATCTATTTTACTGATTTCTTCCATCAAATCACCCAAACCATAGGTGAATTCTAAATCTTTGCCATAAGCATTAACATTTTGACCTAGTAAGGTAATTTCTTGATAGCCCTGTGCTGCCAAGTGACGTACCTCTTGAATAATATCCTCTGGTAACCTGCTTCGTTCCTTTCCTCGTGTATAGGGAACAATGCAATATGTACAGAATTTGTCACAACCATACATAATATTAACCCATGCCTTCGTCTTTCCTTTACGGGCTTTTGGTAAGTTCTCAATGATATCGCCTTCCTTGGACCATACCTCTACTACCATTTCTTTACTAAACACGGCTTCATTAACTAGTTGCGGTAAACGATGAATATTATGCGTACCGAAAATTAAGTCAATAAATGGGTGTTTCTTTAAAATCCGGTTCACAACAGCTTCTTCTTGTGACATACAGCCACAGATACCAATGATTAATTCCGGGTTTTCCATTTTCAAGGGTTTCAAATGTCCGATTTCACCAAAGACTTTATTTTCAGCATTTTCACGTATGGCACATGTGTTCAATAAAATGATATCTGCTTCCCGCGTATCTTCTGTAGATTGATAACCCATGTGCGATAGAATACCTGCCATCACTTCCGTATCATGCTCATTCATTTGACAGCCATAGGTCCGAATCATAAATTTCTTACCTTCTCCAAACCCTTTCATTTCTTCTGGAATATCAAAATCGTAATGAATGTCGACATCTTTCTTGAGTCGTTTTTTGGCTTTCCTCATATTTGGTGGTTCATACGTCGTTTGAAAATACCTTGAAATTAAATCATCGCTGGATAGTTCTTTTAATCGATGTAAATTATCGTTCGAATCGGATTTTACGTCCGTTGAACTAGGCTGTTTTATTTGTTGACTTTCTAATCGTTGTTTTTCGTTCATATCATCTATCTCCTTTCTTGCCAATTCAATCACTACTTCATCTATTATAGAGGATATAAGGGCCAAATACAAAACGAATTTACTATGAACATGGAAAAAGATCAAGAAAATTTTGCTCCGTCATTTTAGTTAACTGTTTCGGAGAAAAATAGCCTTGGAGAAATCGTTGTAGTTCTGCATAATCCTTTATAGATGTAAGGTTCGTTACATACTGATCTGTCCCGTCAAAATCTGAACCGAATACCACTGCCTGCTCCCCACCTAAACGCAACAAATGGGCCATGTGGAGCAGTAAATCCTGCATCGTTGCAGTTGGTTGATTGGTGACAAATTCTTTCACAAACGTGAGGCCCATCAATCCATTTTTCTTAATCAGTTTCTGAATCTGTTGATCCGTGAGATTGCGTGGATGCGGACAGATATGATAGCAGTTTGCATGGGATACGATAGGGAACGCTGCTAATTCAATGACCTGATCAAATCCTCTTCTAGAAACATGGGCCAAGTCCGTCCATATCTTGTATTGATTTAACAAGTCAATCACTTCATAACCAAAGTTTGTTAAGCCAGCCCCTCTTCCTTCACCAATGCCATCGATCACTAAATTGGCATGATTCCATGACAACCCTACCATCTTCACTCCTAACCTCAGTAATGTTCTCAACTTATACAGCTCTGCACCGATACAATCAAGACCTTCTAGCGTTAACATAGCTCCTTTTTCGTTTACTGCTAACTGCGCGATATCTTCCTTTTTTTGGATAAAAATTATATTCGTATACGGGGCAATTATTCTCTCGAAAAAAATGTCTATCATTTGCATAGCTACGGTGAAAGTTGCTTCTGCGGGAACCGAGGGAGGGATATAGATCGCAAAACATTGTACTTGAACAGGGCTTTGCATCCATTCTTGATAATTCACATCTAAGCGATCATCTTGCTCAAAATCGATTTGATGCAACCACATTTTATAAAGCGCATCACAATGACAATCAATCATATTTCACCCCCCTTTCTGTAAGATAAAGTCTAACATTCTTGATATGATAGGATATGGAACGATTTTGACCTTGAACGAATCCGATAGTCCATTTCTAGTTTCGGATAGTAATAAAGGAACGGTCGGAATTTATCCGTTTTTCTATAAAGTGAACTTCATTCAATGGGGGGGTTACTTGCCATTCCCTGCTGTTCGTTAAACTAATCGTTTCGATGCTGACTTTAGATTTAGAACTCTCTATTTTCGATGTGGCAGACATACTGTCACTGCAAAAAACAGATACACTAAGGACAAGATAAATGCCTGTTTGCATCTCACAAACAGGCTGGAATTTCTCCTCTTTTATCATGGTGACTTGGTTGCAATAACCCAGTTCTATCTGGACTTTGTGTGCTAACTTCCCGATCCATTTCGCTCACCACCATCACACGGAGGGACTCTCTTTATCTTGGTTCTACAATCAGTTTAATTGCGGTACGCTCTTCATTATCAATCATAATGTCCGTAAAAGCTGGAATACAAACAAGATCAACTCCACTTGGTGCTACAAATCCACGTGCTATTGCCACTGCCTTTACTGCCTGATTAAGTGCACCAGCACCTATCGCCTGAATCTCTGCTGAACCTCGTTCTCGTAGTACATTTGCAAGTGCGCCTGCTACTGAATTAGGATTTGATTTTGCTGAAACTTTTAATATATCCACTCCTGCTACCTCCTTCAAATGCTAATGTTATTCCACTTTTACTATATTCATTATTTTGAAAGATATTACTTTAATTATGAAGGAATAAACAGCAAAATTCAAATCATTTGAAGGGTTCGGACCTACGAGTAGAATGGATGATCATCATTGATTAGGATTCTCTTCATCTCTTTTGCTTTGCCTGTCGAATCATTAATATCAATGATCACAGCACTCAACTGTGATCTCCCGGTTTTTGGAACCTCAAATCGTACAGGTAAGCCGGTTTTAAATTTTTTCAAGACGGCCTCTTTGTCCGTTCCTAAGATTTCATCATATGGTCCCGTCATGCCAACATCGGAAATATAAGCGGTGCCGTTTGGTAAAATCCGTTCATCGGCAGTCTGCACGTGAGTATGTGTGCCAACCACGGCGCTTACTTTACCATCATTATACCAGCCAAATGCCTGCTTCTCACTTGTTGCTTCTCCGTGGAAATCTACAAAGATAATATTCGTACGCTTTTTCGCCTCTTTGATTAACGTATCAATCTTACGAAAGGGATCATCAGCTGGTTGCATAAAGGTACGGGCCAATAAATTAATAACGGCAACCTCTTGATTATTGGATTTGATGAACACGATCTCATTTCCTGGAGTTCCAGGAGGTAAATTTGCCGGACGAGCCATATAGGTTGCCTCGTCAATAAAATGAAAAATATCCCGCTTATCCCAAGTATGATTGCCCATTGTCAATGCTTGTACGCCCCATTCAAGCAAATTCTTGTATATTTTTTCGGTAATACCTTTGCCTGCTGCTGCATTTTCACCATTTACGATCGTTACGTGTGGCTGGTGAGCAGCCTTTAGCTTTGGCAAATACGTTTCCACCATTTCGCGACCTAGTGAACCTACGATATCACCAATAAATAAAATTCTCATATCATTTTCTACCTTTCTCTAAGTAAGTAACCATATTCTTGCATAGTATTTGTTAAATGTCAAAACTAGCCATTGATTAGCTGAATAATGCAAAAAATAGAGAGGCGCTTTCGCCTCTCTATTTCGCATATTCAACAGAACGTGTTTCTCTTATAACAGTAATCTTAATATGTCCAGGATAGTCTAGTTCGTCTTCAATGCGCTTGCGAATATCCCTTGCTGCCTTGATCGCTTCTGCGTCATCAATTTCATCAGGTTTGACAATGATGCGCACTTCGCGACCAGCTTGAATGGCAAATGATTTCTCCACACCTGTGAAGGATTCAGCTATTTCTTCTAGTTTCTCTAAACGTTTGATATAATTCTCTAACGTTTCACTTCTAGCACCAGGACGCGCTGCGGACAGAGCATCTGCTGCTGCTACAATTACTGAAATAACAGACGTTGCCTCTTCATCTCCATGGTGGGAAGCAATGGCATTAATAACGACTGGGTGTTCCTTATACTTGGTTGCTAACTCTTTACCGATCTCTACGTGGCTTCCTTCCACTTCATGATCAATGGCCTTTCCAATATCATGCAAGAGACCTGCACGTCTAGCAAGATTCTGATCTTCTCCGAGCTCAGCAGCTAATAAACCAGATAGGTAAGCAACTTCGGTAGAGTGCTTTAATACATTCTGTCCGTAACTTGTACGATATTTCAATCGTCCTAAAATTTTCACTAAATCAGGATGCAGGCCATGAATACCTACTTCAAAGGTTGTTTGCTCTCCGTATTCTCGTATATGTTCATCCACTTCTCGTCTCGCTTTGTCAACCATCTCTTCAATCCTAGCCGGATGAATGCGGCCGTCTTGCACTAATTTCTCCAACGCAAGTCGGGCAATTTCACGACGAATAGGATCAAATCCTGACAAGATAACAGCCTCTGGTGTATCATCAATGATTAAATCAATTCCAGTTAACGTTTCCAGAGTTCGAATATTTCGACCTTCTCGACCAATAATTCGACCTTTCATCTCATCATTTGGCAGATTGACAACAGAGACAGTGGTTTCTGCCACGTGATCGGCAGCACATCGTTGTAAAGCAAGTGATAAAATATCCTTCGCCTTTTTATCGGACTCTTCTTTCACCCGATTTTCTGCCTCTTTAATGAGCAATGCGGATTCATGGGTTACTTCTTCTTCTACACGCTGTAGAATAATTTGTTTTGCCTGATCCGTTGTATAGCCTGATATCCGTTCTAATTCTGCTTGTTGCTCGCTTAACATTGCTCCAACTTTGCTTTCCATTTCTTCAATTTGTTGTTGTTTGTCTGCTAGCGAACTTTCCTTATTTTCTAACATCAGCTCACGTTTATCCAACGTCTGGTCTTTACGATTCAGATTCTCTTCCTTTTGCGAAAGACGACTTTCAAGCTTTTGGATTTCGCCACGTCGTTCTCGTAACTCTTCTTCGCCACGTTGACGAATTTGGTGGTTTTCATCCTTCGCTTCCAGTAAGGCCTCTTTTTTAGCTACTTCTGCGTTTTTATGACCTTCTTCCACGATTTGACGCGCTAATTCTTCAGCGCTTGAAATTTTCTTCTCCGCAATCGATTTTCGAATCAGATAACCAACAACAATACCGACAAATGCAAGCAAAATGGAGATGACAATTGCAATTGTATCCATTATTTCACCTCCTCTTGCTATAAACTTGTACCACTTTTTTTAAGTCGGTATGCACAATCATAGACTTTCATAAATTAACATGTATAAAATCTTTTTGAAATTATACATGTTAATTTTAATCCTCTATTCATGGGATGTCAAGGATTGTAAAGCTATCTGAACGAATAAAGACCATACTTACGTATATTTTTTCAAAAAAGCCCCAGAATTCCAAGCAAAATAGTACTTCTCATTTCGACATAGACTGGTGTTTACATTCCTATTTATTTTTTATTCGTCTAGTAACGTTTTTTGCGCGTCTTCTTCTGCTTCCTCTTCTGCATTTCCATCTTGAATATCGTAGTGTGATCGAATGGATTGATAGATTTCAGTAGCGACAGCCGGATTTTCCTTAAGATATTGTTTGGCATTTTCTCGTCCTTGGCCTAAACGGTCTCCATCATAGGAATACCAAGCACCGCTCTTCATGACGATATCTAAATCAGATCCAATATCAAGTATTTCTCCTTCTCGCGAAATACCTTCTCCATACATGATGTCTACTTCTGCTTGCTTGAATGGAGGGGCTACCTTATTCTTCACTACTTTGATTCGTGTTTTATTACCAACCATATCATTCCCGATTTTTAAGGTTTCTGCCCGTCTTACTTCTAAACGTACGGAAGAATAGAATTTAAGTGCACGCCCACCTGGAGTTGTTTCTGGACTACCAAACATGACGCCTACTTTTTCCCGAATTTGATTGATAAAAATAGCAGTTGTTCTAGACTTATTGATAGCACCCGATAATTTACGCAAGGCTTGCGACATAAGACGGGCTTGCAACCCAACGTGTGAATCACCCATATCTCCCTCTATTTCTGCCTTTGGCACGAGTGCTGCTACAGAGTCAATAACAAGAATATCGACGGCACCACTACGTACAAGAGCTTCGGCAATCTCTAATGCTTGTTCCCCTGTATCTGGCTGAGATAATAAAAGTTCATCAACATCTACCCCTAATTTCCTTGCATATATAGGATCCAAAGCATGCTCGGCATCGATAAATGCCGCCTGCCCTCCTGCCTTTTGCGCTTCAGCAATGGCATGCAAAGAAACGGTGGTTTTACCAGAAGATTCTGGCCCGTAGATTTCTACCACTCGACCTCTTGGATATCCTCCTACACCTAATGCTACATCAACGGCAATGGATCCACTAGAAACGGTTGCTATCTTCTGTTCTGCCTGCTCACCCATTTTCATAATCGAACCCTTACCAAATTGCTTTTCAATTTGTTTTAATGCCTGATCTAAAGCTTCTTGTCTATCGCTCAATGTGATTCCTCCTTATGATTGCTACTACTATCTTACAACCTTTTGTCTCGTTACACAAGTCATAAACGAATAAATGTTCCCACATTTTCATAACTAAAACACTTGACAATTGCAATAAGTTCAGAAGAAAAGCATTTTTTCTAGGTATTTTATGCTTAGAAAAAATGCTTTTCGACCTTTTTAAAATTAGTTTTGTAAATAGGCGTGCAATAACTCGAATCCCTTTTTCACAGCACGATTGCGTATTGTCTGACGATCACCATGAAAGCGAAATGACTTTGTTTCACAGTTCTCTTGACTGGCTATGGTTATATAGATCGTCCCAGCAGGATGACCTTCTAATGAATCCGGCCCTGCAACACCGGTAAAACTAATACCGATATTAGCCGTGAAAGCTTTACACGCCCCATTTGCCATCGCCTCGGCGCATTCTTTACTTACTGTACCAAAGCGGTCAATAAGCTCTTCACTGATCAATAATACCGATTGCTTGGCCTCTGGCTGATAGACTACGGCAGAGCCTTTAAACACTGCTGAAGCGCCTGGCTGGTTAACTACTGCTGCACCAAATGCTCCTCCTGTTAAACTCTCCGCACTAGCAAGCGTCCATTGTTTCTGAAGTAATTCTTGATATACCTTATGTTCAATGCTTTCCTCATCATAACCATAGAGAAACTGTCCTACTTTATCTGCTATCAGCGCCTCTGTCTCATCTATCATTACTTCCGCATCTTCTGGCTTATTTGCTTTTGCAGTCAACCGCAAGGCTACTTCACCTTCTGAAGCAAGCGGGGCAATCGTTGGGTTCGTTTGATTGGAAATAATATCTTGTAATTCATGTTCCAACTGTGATTCACCTATACCAATAAACCGAAGCATACGGGAGCGAATAATCGTTGTTAAATCGAAGTGTTCTGCCAGGTATGGAAGAACGCCATCCGCCATAATTGCCTCCATTTCACGGGGGACGCCGGGCATAAATATCCAAAGTGTATTCCGATATTCAATTATCATACCTGGAGCAATCCCAACAGAATTGTTGATAACTTGCGCTCCTTTAAATATATGTGCCTGTTTGCGGTTATTCGGTGTCATATTGCCCCTGTTAGCAAAAAAGGCAGTCATTTTACCCATGGTGGACGAATCCTCGACAATCTCTAAACCGGAAATGTGCTGAAAAGCCTCTCTAGTTAGGTCATCTTCCGTTGGACCAAGACCGCCAGTGATTAAAACAATATCTGATCGTTTTTCTGCTTGCTCAAATACCTGGGAAAGCCGACTGAAATTATCACCAACAACACTGTGATAGTACACAGAAATCCCTTTATTGGCTAATTGCTGCGATATCCAGGCAGCATTTGTATTCACAATCTGTCCTAATAATAATTCCGTACCAACAGATACTAACTCTGCTTTTATTTCTGACATTATTTAGACTCTCCCATCACATGCCAATTTTTGACGAAATACTCTACCCCAGAAACAACGGTCATGATCATCGCTGCATATAATAGGATCAGATCAACCGGAATCCCACTGCTGGCAAAAGGAACGTTATGTAACAGTAAGACAAGAATGGCGACAATTTGTAAGACCGTTTTAAATTTACCAAGCTGACCTGCAGCAAGTACTACCCCTTCCCCAGCAGCAACCAAGCGTAAGCCAGTCACGGCAAATTCACGACTGATAATAATAATCACAATCCATGCCGGAGCCATATCAATGGCTATCAGTAAGATAAACGCCGCTGAAACTAATAGTTTATCTGCCATCGGGTCCAAAAACTTACCCAGATTGGTTACTAATTGGTACTTTCTTGCATAGTATCCATCTAACCAATCGGTTGCAGATGCTATCGCAAAAATGATTAAGGCAACCAAATGCGTGATAGGAATATCCTGTCCCTGCACATGCCATACTCCCCAATCGAAAGGATAAGAAAGCAGCAGGATAAAAATAGGAATAAGCATAATGCGGGATATCGTGATGCGATTAGGTATGTTCATTGTTTAATTGTCACTCCTTGATTGAGACAAGACAAGTTCCCCTTACTAACAGACTTGCCTCGCCGTGTTTTGGCCTAGAACTCATATTCCGGCAAACAACGAGCTGACCCATTTAGCCAGCTCGTTTATTCTTGCGTCCATTCTACTTGCGCCTCTTGAATCGAAGATGGTTGAATCTCTTCGGATAACTCCAGTTCTTCACCATTGATAGATATCGTAATATCCTGTGGCTCACCAAAGCGAAGATACAATTCATCCAGTTCAGAAATATCTACTTTCAATGGGCTTTCATCAGAGGTGAAAGTACTCTCATAAAGGCTTTCACCGCTTGCTCCATTCTCAACCTGAAGCCAGTTTCGATTCGTTGTTTCAATCATTAATTCGATGGTTTCCTCATTGGTGGTCAACTGATAATTGGATGTACCATTTTCATAACTATCTAAAGTCACCTCTGTAGCAGGCTCTTCTTCTTCTTCAGGCGTTTCTTCTTCTTGATTCTCGTCTTGATCCTCTGTTGTATCTTGGTCTTGTCCTGCCCCATTGTTCCCTTCTTCTTGTGGGGGCTGTGTCGTAACAGATTCACCAGCTGAATTTTCTTCTTCTGTTGGAGCTGGATCTGTATCACCATCCGTGAAAACACCTTGCCTAAATAACCAGACAAGTAAAACTATACCAATTATCAATAAAACCACAATAACCGTCGGCATAAATGAAAAAACTCTCGACGTCTTTCCAGAACTGACACTCTTACTGCTGCTCATGCGTGATAAGGGGATAGTCTCCTCTTGCTGTTCGAAAGGAAGATCGCTTTTGTACTCTTCCATTAATTCATCGGGATCCAATCCAAGTACAGTCGCATATTCTTTAATAAAGGCTCTGACGTAAAAGGAGCCTGGCATTACATTAAATTTCTCTTGTTCAATGGCATCTAAATACCTTACCTGTATTTTCGTTGACTTTTGTACGTCTTCAAGGGACATTTTCTTTTGTTCTCGCTCTTGTTTTAGTCTCTCTCCTATTGCCATAAAAAAAACACCATCCATCAGTCTGTATTCTATTAAACCAAACACTATATAAGACGTATATACTTACCAATTCGTTTCATCTATTATCTTATCTTAATATCTATTCTATCATATCTTAAATTATTTCGATTGAAAAGTGAAAAACCAATGATTTTTGACAAGAATAGTAAAAGCCCTATCACATAACGCCAAAAGGAGTGATAGGGCCGCGTTTTTTCAATACTATTCCCATTTAAAAAAAGATCTACCTGTTTATTTGTTGCCTTGCTCTTGCACAAGCTTTACCATAATATTGGCAATGGCATGTTGTTCTTTCTCGTCGGCTGCGTTCCATAGATCATGTAAGATTTGTTCTTGCTCATTTTGTGCTTGAACTTCCGTCGACAAATAATTTCCTATGTCAAAGGCAAATTCAGAAATGGCTTTATTGCTCATACCATTACCTTGAGCTTCTTGGAGACGATCACCTAAAAAGTCTTTCCATGATTCAAAATTGTTCCTAACAGACATGTACAACCCTCCTCGTATCATCATGCATACTTAGTTTTAGTTTTTTTCTAAAAAATATGCATCAACCATACGAAACCGTTGTTTTAATGCCAGCCACCATCCACTCTGATTTGTTCACCTTGAATATAACGGGTTGATTCCTGACAAAGAAAGCCGACCGCTCCTGCCACATCTTGAGGCAGGCCGGTTCGCTGTAATGGTATCTCTTCCTGTAATGTTTGCTTATCCTTTTCAGTAAGATGATGATTCATCTTGGTATTAATCAAGCCTGGACAAACGCCATTCACGTATATCTGGCTTGGCCCTAACTCTTTGGCTAATGCTTTGACAAAGCTGTTTTGTGCCCCCTTCACACTCGAATAAGCTACTTCACAACTTGCCCCGATCTCTCCCCAAATAGACGAAATCAGCACAATACGGCCATGCTTCGCTTGAATCATGGAGGGAATCAGTTGTTGAGCGATTTTCCATGGCGCCTTCACGTGCAATTGTAACATCTGATCCATTTGTGCATCCGACATATCTTGAAATAAACCAACATATGACTGTCCACTAGTATGAATATAGTGGGAAATGTTTTCTGGGCATTCCTGCACAAAAGTATCAAGACCTACTGGAGTAGACAAATCTGCCTGGATGATTCCCAGCACTTGTTCCGCTGTAAGTTGCTGCTTTAGCTTTTCGATAGCGGCATGATTCTGATGATAATGCAGCCATAGTTGGTGTCCTTCACTTGCTAATTGTAAGGCAATTTCCTTACCGATATCCCCACTTGCACCTGTAATAAGTGTCGTTTTTTTTATGCTGATTTTTACTCGTCTCCTTTAACCATACAAACAGATAACCGATCTTCTGATATCCAGTTCTTGATAAAGTCCGTGATCTCTTGATAGGTTAAATTCTCTAGCCATTCGATGCTGTCAAAGAAATCGATGTTCAATAACTGATAGTGTGTATATTGATTGGCAATAAACTCCAAAGAATTCATCGCTCGTAAAAGCTGCCCTACTTTTTTTCTTTTAATACGCTCAAAATGCGATTCCGTTAAAGAATCGGGTGAGATGGATAACAGTTCATGCTTGATCTGTTCAGCTAATTTTTCTGGTTCTTTAGAATTACCGCCAATGACACTGAAACCAAAGTCACGTTCAAAATTGTTTTCACAACTAAAGGATTGATCAATTAATCCCGATTCATATAGGCGTTCATAGGCAGAACCACTTCGAGAGAATAAATGATCCAAGACAATATCTGCCATCCATTCCTTTTTCATAAATTGCTTAGGATCTGTTGGGAGGTCCACTTCCTTAATACCTACCAATGCCTTTGGAACAGATACTGGCATAGAAATCGTAAGCTCTTTATCTGCTACTTGACTTGGTTCATCCGGGAAATGCCTTTCAATCTCCGTTGGTTCCGCAAATTCTTTGGCTGCTTGATTATCCCTAATCATGGACATCATCTCGTCTGGATCAACATTACCGGCGATACATAATACCATATTACTTGGATGATAAAAGGTATGGTAACACGTATATAAATCCTCTTTTGTAATATCTTGAATGGAATCAACGGTACCCGCAATATCAATTTGAACAGGATGGTCATGATACAAGCTTTTAATGGTTCCAAAGAAAGCACGCCAATCCGGCTGATCATCATACATCCTGATTTCTTGTGCAATAATTCCTTTTTCTTTCTCTACAGAAGCCTCTGAAAAGTATGGATCTTGGACAAAATCGACTAATGTTTTGACATTTTCTTTAATTTTTGACGTGGCAGAAAACAAGTATGCTGTTTTAGTGAACGAGGTAAAAGCATTAGCCGATGCCCCAGCCTTCGAAAAATCCTGAAATACATCTCTGTCTTCTTTTTCAAATAGTTTATGTTCTAAAAAGTGAGCAATACCATCAGGTACGGTTTGCGCCTCCTGTTCACCTAATGGTACAAAGCGCTGATCGATGGAACCATAGTTGGTCGTAAAGATGGCAAACGTCTTCGCCATTTCGTGCTTTGGTAAAATAAATACACGCAGACCGTTGGGAAGTGTTTCTGAGTAAATGTGTTCATCTATCTGTTGATAATGTTTATGCTTCATTCGATTCCGCCTCCTTACTAGTGAGTAAATAGATCGTATCCAATTGTACTTTATTGGCTACTTCTATCACTTGTTCCTTGGTTACACGCTTTACGTTTTCCAGCAGTTGTTCAGGGGAAAGCGCAGATTTAGCTAGCACACGTTGATAATGTAATTCAATCATCCCTTGTGGGTTATCTAAGGTTTCACGCAGTTGATTTACAGTCATTTCTTTTGTTTCTGCCAAATTATTATCAGTAAACTCTCCTTGGCGCATTTGTTCCATTTGTTCTAAAATAATCGACTTAGCTTTCTCATACTGCTCGGGAGCAATTCCACTAAACACAAACATAAGCCCCTTGTGACTCTCTATTCTAGAAGCTGCATAATAGGCAAGGCTGTGTTTTTCTCGTACATTCAAGAATAGTTTGGAGCTAGGAAAACCACCAAATAAACCATTAAAAACATGTAAAGCAGGATAATCACCATCTTGATAGGTAATATTAGTACGGTAGCCAAAGTGGAGCTTTGCCTGGTTAATATCATCATGTTCTACAATGGTTTGTTGCTGCCCTGCGTCCTTGAACTGATTATCCGCAATAGTAGCTGGCTTGCGAGTTCTTACTAATGGGGCAACTTTATCTTCCACCGCCAATTCTTCAATATCGCCTACAACGAAGACATCTAAATGATCGCTTGTTAACATTTCTTGAAAATAGTCAAACAGTACTTTAGGTGTAATCGCTGCTAGATCTTCTTGATAACCATGGACACGCAAATGATACGCTTCATCTTGGCACATCTCTTCAATCATTCTTGTATTAGCGAAACTCATTTTATCTTCTGTTAGAGCTTCTATTTTACTGAGAAGGGTTTGTTTCTCACGATCGACAATCTTGCTGTCAAAACCATCTGCTTCCGTTTTTGGTTGATACAATACTTCTTGGAGAAATTCGATACCTTTATCTAATAAATTCGCTTCGCCAGAAATATACTGTTCATTTGCTAATTCCAAACGAACGGTAAGAATATGGTGCTCCCCCTTTTTACTTGTATCAATGGATAAAACGGTGCCATATAATTCGTCCAATCGTTGACGGAGTTTCATTGCGGTAGGAAACTGGTTCGTTCCCTGCTGCAGTACATAGGGCAGTAATGCTCGCTTTGTCACATTTTCTCGTGTTAACTTCGTTGTGAATTTCAGTGACAAATGAATCGTCTTAAATTTTTTCGTATGTAACAGATGTAAATCAAACCCGTTTTTTGGTATTACTTTTTCTAATGTATCCACAATCACTTGTCTCCTTTTAATGAATTATTTTGTGTCTTCGTTTATTCTATCAAATAATGCGAGAAATTATGCTCTTTACGATTTTTATCGTCCCCTGTATTGTAAATTAAATTCGGTGGAACGTAAACAAAGAAGAACCGAACTAAATTGTCCGGTTCTTTATTACAACCTGAAACTGAATACGGAATGCCGATAAGGTGGATTAAGTTAAGTAGCACCTTTTTCTATGTAGTGAGCATGATTGTCTTTTCTGTGCAAGGCGAGCGCTACGGGAATATGCTGCGCTAGATTGGAGTACAACAATGGCTATCACTGCAAGGCTGAAGCGTTGTTATACACACATAATGACAACTTGGATGTTTTACATAATCTCGTCTAATCGTCACCCCAGGCCAAATCCTATTACCGTGGATTCTATTCTTTTCTATCATATAAAAAAAGGGCGGCCGTTAAAGCAAGCCCCCCTCTTATTTATGTGAATCTTTTTCTCAGTACATAAAAACTAAAAACGTCTGCCCTAAAAAAGTTAGCAGAATATAATACCGGTTCATGATCTTTCGTATAATGCATCTGTTTCAATAATAATAGTGCTTGGTCCGGCTCACAATGAAGCATTGGAGAAATGCGTTCGTGATAACCAATTGGCTCAATATGTGCCACTGCATAGTCAATATCCTTATGTGCGAAAGTTTGTAACGCTTGAAAAATAGAGGACTGACTGTGAACAATGTTTAATGGCAACAATCGATGATCCACCCGGTCGATACAATAAACAACTGGCTCTCCATCTGCTGTACGGATCCTTTCAACCTGAGCGAATTGTTCAATATTTAACGGGTCAAAGCGCTTTTGATCCTGATCTGTCGGCTTTGTCAACTCTGCAGATATATATTGAACACCAGGCCTTTTCCCCGCTTGCTTAATCATATCCGTCACACTGGCCAACTGTTCAATACCGGAGGATAAGATTGGTTTGGCATGTACAAAAACCCCTACACCTGGTCTTCTGATTAGTACCTGTTCCTCTTCCAAAATATGAATCGCTTCACGCATCTCTTGCCTCGATATATTAAAAAGTTTTGCCAGCTCATATTCTGTCGGTATTTTTTGCTTTTCTTGATAAAAACCATCTTCAATAAGCCGTTTGATATGCTTGGCTGCGTCCATGGTTGTATGCTTTTCCAAATCAGATAACATAGCGATTATCACCCAACCTATAACCAATGTCGTTGCTTCACTATCATTTAATATATCACTTTTTCGACAATTAATAAAGATGATTTTTCGTTTTTCGACATTTCCTTATTGTGGTGGATGACTTGGCACATCTTCTGATGGTTGACTTTGTAGGACTGTTCTTGGTTTAGACCCCTCGTATGGACCAACAATCCCTCGATCTTCCATCGCATCAATCAAACGCGCAGCCCTAGTATATCCAACTCTAAATCGTCTTTGCAACATAGATACACTAGCACTTTGCATCTCCAGTACCAATTGGACGGCCTCCTCATATAAATCATCATCCACCTCTTGTGTTACTTCTGTTTCTTCTTCTGGTATCATCTCTTCTTGATATTGTGCCTTTTGCTGTTCAATACAATGATCTACTACTTGTTCGACCTCATTATCTGATAAAAAGGCACCTTGAATACGCACAGGTTTCGACAAACCGACTGGAATAAATAACATATCCCCACGACCTAATAGCTTCTCTGCTCCACCCGCGTCCAAAATCGTCCGTGAATCGGTTTGTGAGGATACACTAAAGGCTATTCGTGATGGAATATTGGCTTTAATCACACCAGTTAATACATCGACAGACGGACGCTGTGTCGCAATAACCAAGTGGATGCCGGCTGCCCGAGCCATCTGTGCCAATCTGGTAATAGCATCTTCCACTTCACTGGAGGCTACCATCATTAGATCTGCCAGTTCGTCTACAATTACTACAATATAAGGAAGTTGCGGTTGTGGTTCCTCTTGATCTTCATTATATCGATGAACATACTCATTGTACCCTTCAATATTTCGTGTCCCTGTCTCGGAAAAAAGATCATATCTTCTTTCCATTTCTGACACTACTTTCTTTAATGCCCTTGATGCCTTTTGTGGATTGGTGACCACAGGGGACAACAAGTGAGGCACGCCATTGTATACATTCAATTCCACTTTTTTAGGATCAATCATCATCATTTTTACCTCGTGTGGTTTGGCACGCATGAGAATACTTGTAATAATACCGTTAATACATACACTTTTCCCACTCCCGGTCGCACCAGCCACTAACAGGTGAGGCATTTTATTTAATTCTGCCATAACTGGCTCTCCCGAAATATCCTTTCCTAATGCAAAGGCAAGCTTATTCGTTACTTGATTTTTCCTAGACTCTAAAACCTCGCGCAGCGTAACCATTGCCGTTTCTTCATTTGGCACTTCAATCCCAACCGCCGATTTACCTGGAATAGGAGCCTCTATTCGAATATCCTTAGCCGCCAATGCTAATGCAAGATCATCGTGTAGATTTACAATTTTACTTACTTTTACACCAGCTTCCGGATAAACCTCATATTTGGTAACGGAAGGACCAACTTGCACCTTGGTTACACGTGCTTTTACACCAAAACTTTGGAAGGTCGTTTCCAATTTACGCACAATCCGTTGAATGTGAGACTTTTCCTGCTGCTTTCCTGCGTTTTTAGGTAGTGTCAGCATAGTCATCAACGGTAATTGATAATCTTGATTTTCAAACTCAGAAGTTGGAAACTGCACAGGTTCATTACTTGTATCACTTGATGCGGGTTCCTCTTGTTTCGTCTCCACTGGTTCAGGTTTTGGTTCCGAAGCGTTGGGTTCTACCACTTCTACCTCTTCATTCGCATAAGCAATAGCAGGTAATTCGGTTTCTTCTTCTTGTTTTTGCTCAATAACTGGCTCTTCTTCTTTAGAAGCTTGTTTTGCTTGTTTTTTTTCTTTTCGTTCCGTTCGTTTAGCTGCCATTTTTTGTTTCCAATCGGATAAATTGCCACTCAGATCATTAAAGGCAGCCGTAAATAAATCACTGATTGATAAATTACAAAATATGACTACTCCAATAATCATCATAAATACAGCAAGAATCTTCGCCCCTACATCGGAAAAAAGGAAGAAGGTGATGCCGAATAACGCGGCACCAATCATTCCTCCACCTAAAAAATTCGAGGTGCGTTCTGCTTCCATATATTCTCTAAAAAAAGTGAACGTTTGTGAGATAATCGGTTGATAATCCGTTGTATTCGTAAAGATTTCCTCAAAGGTTAAAATATGGGTCATCAAAACAAAACCTGTAATAACTGTAAATGTACCTATCCATTTTCTAGTATACAGATTCGGCCATTTTCGTTTAATGATTAAAGTCAATCCTATTACAAACAAGATAACCGAAGCTACGAAATACCAGGAACCTAAGAAAAAGCGAAAGGTGTCCTCCATTAAAGCAGGGATAGCACCATCACTAATTAAGGTTGCTCCACTGCTCAAAATTGCTAAAAATATAAATAAAAAGCCGAGTAATTCTATTTTTATTGTCTTTTTTAACGGCTGTTTCTTTCTTCTTTTTTTGCTTTTTGCCATGTAAGCCACTCCCCAAATTGATAATTGCTATATGGAACGCTAGGAAGTACCCTTGCATCATGACGTGCAAGGGTACTTATGAAGAGAAAATATTGATTTATCTATCTATAATATACGTTGGATGGATCGTTTTTTTCTCTGTACACGATGCATTTCATGTTCGATTATCATTATAACACATATTTTGTTATAGAACGAATATTCTATTAGTAATTGCCTCTAAATTCAACGAAAGAAATGGTGATTTTTCCTATGTTAGTAATGTATTTGGGAAGGCATCATACACTGCTAATTACTTGGATGATGCAAAAGACTCCTCTTTCCTTTTCTCAGTATGTTGGATTGCTTTTGCAAATAGGTTTCGCAAAGCTTAAAGGTTTTGAGTGCAGGAAGTAGCGGAAGAGTAGTAGAATATAGGAAAAGGTATGCTTTCTCGATTCAGCAAAAAAAACGCAGCGGGTTGCTGCGTTTTTTTACTGCTCGCCTTGCTAAGCATCATCGGTGGAAAGTCTTATTTGATGATGGTGCCTGGGGTTAATGATTCGATAAGGTAGTCGTTTGGGTTGGTTGATAGCAATTGGACAATGCGGATATCTCCGTTGGCAAGTTTTTGCACACAACAATCCCTGCCTTGGAAACGCATCAACTGAAAGTCTTCATATGCATGCTTGGTATCATCAATCTCTTCATAACTTAGTGGCGTATATAACATTATTGAATCAACTCCTGTGTATCTTGTCGTTGTTGCATCAATTCATTAAGTTTCGCCATGGCACCACTAATTCCACCTACTTCATTAATCATTCCATACTTCACTGCGTCTTCTCCTACCACATTCGTGCCAATATCTCTTGTTAAATTCCCTTTTTCAAACATTAATTCCTTCAATTTATCCTCTTTGATATTCGAGTGAGTAATCACAAATTGAATCACTCGATCCTGCATCTTATCAATATATTCAAATGTTTGAGGCACTCCAATGACTAAGCCAGTTAAACGAATCGGATGAATCGTCATGGTGGCAGATGGAGTGATAAATGAATAATCCGCAGCTGTAGCAATCGGAATTCCGATCGAATGCCCACCGCCTAATACGACAGAAACGGTTGGTTTTGATAAAGATGCAATCATTTCTGATAAAGCAAGACCTGCTTCTACATCTCCTCCTACGGTATTTAAAATCACCATTAGTCCTTCAATCTTTGGATTTTGTTCGATAGCCACCAGCTGAGGGATTAAATGTTCATATTTTGTTGTTTTATTTTGTGGTGGTAATTGCACATGCCCCTCTACCTGTCCGATGATCGAAAGTACATGGATATTCGAATCTGGCGCTGCCGGAACGGTTGATTGACCTAACTGCTGAATTTTTTCAACAAGCGATGATGATGATGTATCTTTGTCCTTTGTTTCTGGTTGTTGCTCATTCATTCCTATTCCCTCTCTTCCTGCATTAGATGTTACTTAGTATGAACGAGCGAGAATTTTTCATTCAATGAATGTCAAAGTGACGTTCTTTTTACCACCATAAAGACAAAGAAAATGCAATATGTACTGAATCTTTTTTATAATAGCGAAAGTAGTATACCACCTGCTGCTCCAACTATAACAATTATCCAAGGTGGCAGTTTAAAGTAAACCAACATACTAAACAATACAGCAGCGAATGCAAAATCAATTGGTTCTATAATAGCGCTAGTCCAAATGGGTTGATAGAATGCGGCGATCAAGATACCGACGACGGCTGCATTTACTCCCATCAATGCCCCTTTGATTTTAGGATTACGTCGTAAGGAATCCCAAAAAGGAAGCGTTCCTAAAATCAGAAGAAATGCAGGTAAAAAAATAGCGGCTGTTGCTATTAATCCCCCTTCCCATCCATTTATAACTGTCCCTAAATAAGCAGAGAAGGTAAATAAAGGACCCGGAACGGCTTGTGTTGCTCCATATCCTGCAAGAAAGGCTTCTTGGTTTAACCAACCAGTTGGAACAAATTCTCGTTCCAGTAATGGTAATACAACATGTCCACCACCAAAAACCAATGATCCTGAGCGATAAAAACTATCAAACATGGCAACCCATTGAACAGAAGTGATTTCTCTCAAGAACGGTAATAAAAATAGCAATCCAATGAACATCACCAAGCAAAATGCTCCAATTTTTTTAGAAATTAGAAAAGGAGTGCTTCTGTGGTCTTCTTGAATATGATGTTGTTTATAAATCAGATACCCAATCAATGCAGATAACAAAATAATAATTACTTGAGAATAGATGGTTTGCCATAATAGTGTAACGACTAATGCTAATAAAGCGATGGTTTTTCGGCTTAGATCTGGTGTTAATTTTTGTGCCATTCCTAAAATAGCATGTGCGACAATGGCCACGGCCACCAGTTTAAGTCCTTGTATCCACCCTGCTTCTCCAACATCAAGTCCTTGCAAAATCAAAGCAAACATCATAAGAGCAATAACAGAAGGTATAGTAAATCCCAGAAATGAGGCGATTCCTCCCAAAATTCCACCACGCGCAATACCAATACCAATGCCCACTTGACTACTTGCAGGACCGGGAAGAAATTGAGCCAGTGCCACTAAATCCGCATACCCTTTTTCATCCATCCATTTTCTTCTCCGAATATATTCCTCATGGAAATAGCCTAAATGGGCAATGGGACCTCCAAAGGATGTGAATCCTAATCTTGTGGAAACAATAAGAATTTCCAATAAAGTTCGGAAGGAGGGTTTTCTTTTGGTTTTATTTTCCGTTTGATTATCCATATAGTCATTTTCCCTTCCTTATGAAATATAAAAATGGCTAGGCGTGACCCCTTTAAATAACTAGTATGTATTTGCTCTTGGTCTCGTTACCTGTTATTTTTCCTTTATTCCGATAATTCAATATTGAATTATCTCAATGAGAATATCACATTGTTTTAGCTATTTCAAAGCAATTTACAAAATCTTTACACAGCATTTTTTATTACGTCAATTAGACATACATAAGGAACTATAATATATATTGGAATGGTTTTGATTTTGAATAGTAGAACGGATGATGACCATAACGAGCCCAAATCCCCAAAGTATATAGTCGTCTAAACAATAAGAAAAACCAGAAAACTCCAGCCCGTTCCTAATACTAAGAATGTTATACTTTATCTTTCAAAAAAGAGATACTGCTTTTGCAATATCTCTTTACCTAGAAAATATGTTATGTTGTACAATCGATATGAATACGAATGCTTTAGGTTATTGGCAATCCTCTTTATTCAAAAGAATCAAGTACTCGAAATAAGTTCTGTTCTTCGAAAGGGGATAAAGGAACGAGCGGTAATCGCACAGAGCCTACGTTAATTTGTTGATACCGTAATGCCGATTTCACAGGTGAGGGAGAAGGCGCCATAAAAAGGGCACGCATAATGGGTAACAATTGACGATGTCGTGTCGCCGCTTCTTTTACATTCCCTTGCTCAAATAAATGGATCATTTCTTTCATTTGCTTCCCTACAACATGGGAAGAGACAGACACCACACCAGCACCACCAATCGATTGAATAGGCAGGGTCATGGAATCATCCCCGCTATATACGGTAAAATCATCTGATGTTTGCTCAATAATGGAAGCAAGTGCATCTAAATCACCAGTAGAATCTTTAACCGAGACAACATTATCCACTTCAGATAATGCAACCACTGTCTCTACATTAAGCTTTACCACTGCCCGAGACGGAATGTTATAAAGCATAATGGGCAATGTGGTTTGATTAGCAATGGCAGAAAAATGTTGCAGCAGTCCTTCTTGATTCGGTTTATTATAATATGGTGAAACAATTAATGCTGCGTCCACGCCAAGCTGTTCTGCCTCTTTCGTAAGTGCTATCGATTCTTGTGTATTATTATTCCCTGTTCCAGCAATGATAGGCACACGCCCATCTACCACTTGTAAGACATGCTTAAATAAGGAGATTTTCTCCTCATGACTCAAGGTGGGCGACTCTCCTGTCGTACCAGCCACAACCAGACCATCTGTACCGTTATCAAGTAAGTGCTCGATTAATTGTGTGGTAATATCAAAGTCTATACGATTTTTTTCATCAAAAGGTGTCACCATTGCTGTTAATAAGTGCCCAAAAAACATAATGTCACCAGCTCCTTCCTGTGCCCCTTGCCAAAGTTGATAGTCGTTATTTTGTCTTGATCACTTTACAAAATGATTCAAAAAGTCCCATCACAATGACGCAGCGAATATCGCAACATCCATCTGTTGGAAACTTGCATTTCATGTAAAATAGCAAACTAATTATGCCATGAAATAACCCTTTTATCAATAGTAATGATCAATCTAATTGAAATCTTTCATGCAATCCATTTAACGCCTTCTCTAAGTATTCATTGTGGATTAATACCCAAATTGTTCGATGACTATCAGCTGATTGTAATATTTGTATTCGTTGTGCAGTTAGCGTCTGTACTATCTCTGAGGTTACACCCGGCACACCGGACATGCCAGCTCCGACAATCGATACTTTCGCACAATTTCTAGTTACGGTTGGCACAACACCCATTTGTTCCAATACTTGTAAAGCTAACGGTTCATCTCTTTCAAAAATGGTATATACGACACCATTGGGAGAAATATTAATGAAATCTACCGATATGCCCGCCTCTGCCATCGCCTTAAAGACGTTCACATGGAGTTCTTCAGGTTTCTGTACTTTTTCAATCTTAATTTGCGTTATTTGATTAACATACGCAATTCCTGTTGCCAATCGATCATAAACATTGCCACCGTGCGGGCTTTCCGGGATATTGGTAATCAATGTTCCTTCATCTTCTTCGCTAGTAGAACGCACTCTGATCGGGATATTTGCCTGCATAGCAATTTCCACTGCACGGGGATGAATGACTTTTGCCCCTTGATAGGCCAAATTACAAATTTCTGTATAAGAAATCGATTCAATTTTTTGCGCTTTTGATACCATTCTCGGATCTGCTGTCATAATTCCTGCCACATCTGTAAAAATATCTACACACTCCGCCTGGAGGGCAACGGCTAAAGCCGTGGCAGAGGTATCGCTTCCGCCTCTGCCAATCGTGGTGATTTCATGATTTTCTGTTCTACCTTGAAAACCTGCTACTACAACCACCTGGTGATAGGCTAATAAATCAAGCATGTGTTTGGTATCGATCGATTTGATTTGTGCATTAGAAAAGTTGCTTGTAGTAATGATACCTGCTTCTCCACCTGTTATCGCAACAGATTGAATATCATTTGCTAATAAATCATGCGAGAATACTGTTGCGGAAATTGTTTCACCGGCTGAAAGTAATATATCTTTCTCTTTATTCGATAAAAGAGACAATCTCCCCTCAATCAAAGAGTATAACGTATCTGTTGCATAGGGATCGGGATATCTTCCCATTGCGGAAACCACCACTACTACCTTGTCATTTTCCTCTAAGGCTTTTTTTACTTGTTTTATGGCAGATTTTCGTGATTCCTTATCTTTGACTGAGGTTCCGCCAAATTTCTGAACCAATACTCGCATGATTCCACCTCATTTATTTACTTAACCAATTGTTTTTTATTAACGATTCTGCGATTTGAACAGAGTTCCACGCAGCTCCTTTTAATAGATTATCGGAAACTACCCACAAATGAAATCCTCTGTCTTTATCTAAATCTTTCCGAATGCGACCAACAAATACTTCGCTCTTGCCAGCCGATCCAAGTGGTGTCGGATACACTTGATTTACTGGATCATCTTCTAATACAACACCATCTGCCTGACTAATTGCCTCTTTCATTTGTTCAACTGTAATGTCGTCCTGATCTACTTCAACATATATACTTTCTGCATGTGAGGTAAAGAATGGTAATCTCACACAAGTAGCAGCAACGTGAATTGCCTCATCATGCATGATTTTTTTGGTTTCATTAATCATTTTCATTTCTTCAAAGGTATAGCCATTATCTTGGAATACATCGATTTGCGGTAAGGCATTAAAAGCAATTGGATAGTGTTGTTTCTCGCCGGATACTGGCAGCAATTCTGCTTTCAAATCCTCGCCATTAAGAAATGCTTGTGACTGTTCTCTTAATTCATCTACGGCTTCGTTTCCAGCACCAGATACAGCTTGATAAGTAGAAACGAGCACCCTTGCTAATCCAAACTGCTCTTGCACCGGTTTCAAAGATGCTACCATTTGAATCGTAGAACAGTTTGGGTTGGCAATGATCCCTTTATGTTGGGAAATGTCTTCTTCATTCACTTCCGGTATCACTAATGGCACATCTGGATCCATGCGAAAGGCGCTTGTATTATCGACTACGACAGCACCACGTTTTACAGCCTCTGGAGCTAGCGCTTTTGAAACAGAGCCGCCTGCGGAGAATAAAGCTATATCTACCCCTTCAAAGCTGTCAGGCGTTGCCTCTTGTACTGTATATGTGTTGCCTTGAAATGTGATTTCTTTTCCAGCAGACCTTTTCGAGGATAGAAGAGATAATTCTTCAATTGGAAAGTTCTTCTGGTCTAATGTTTCTAGCATTTTTACCCCTACAGCACCAGTAGCACCTACTACTGCTACATTATATTTTTTTTCAAAAGTCATGTTTCCTGTCCCCTTCCATTTACTTCAATGATTGGTGTATATTTGTTGGTATCATTTCGCTGCTGAACGATTATCTCTCAGCAAATCGCAAAAAACCCACTATGATACGAGTCTGTTTTTATCATAACATAAAAGGTACCTGTCTTTCATTATTAGATCATAATTACTTCGCTCTTTCAATAATTACCGGTTGAATTTGTTTATATTCTAGTGCGTGTTGAACTGTCTCCGGAATCAAGCGCATATCTGAGACCATTGAATTCGGTTTTTTCACAGGGTCATCTTGGCCAAAGGGTACAAAATACATTAATTTCGTTGCCATTAAACGCATAAGGTTTACCCCGTTTAACCCTAATGCATCATTAGTAGAGACACCAATGACAACGGGGTTACCATTACGAATCGTCGCCTTTGTTGCCATTAACACGGGACCATCAGTAATAGCATTTGCCAGACGACTCATTGAATTGCCTGTTAAAGGGGCTAAAACCATAACATCTAGCGGCTCAATCGGACCTAGCGGCTCTGCATCCACAATGGATTGGATAGGTTCTCTTCCGGTTATTTCGCGAACGCGTTGCATATGGTCTGCAGCCTTACCAAATTTACTATCGGTAGATTGAAACGTATGAGAGACAACGGGCACAATTTCTGCCCCCATCTCTTTCAGCTTTTCCATTTGTGGATAAACAGCTTCATACGTACAATGAGAGCCGGTTAAACCAAATCCGATCTTCTTTCCTTGTAATTCCATCAAACAACCTCCTTGCCGTATATACAAAATAAATTAGGCTATTTTCCTAATCTCAGTATATGACCACCAAAGAGAAGTGTTACTGTTTTACTGATTTCAGTAACTTGCTGACTTGTGTGGCAAGGATTTCTCCAGCAGTTTTTGGGGCAACCATTCCCGGCAAGCCGAGAGCATGAATAGTCTTCAAACCAATCGCGTCGGCACAATCGAAGTCAATTCCACCTGGTTTAGAAGCAAGGTCTATGATAATCGCCTGACTGTTCATTTGCTGGAGTATAGATTGTGTCACTACCTTACTTGGAATCGTGTTAATCAAAATCTGACATTCTGCAATCTTTGATCCAACCTCTTTTAAGCTATACCCTTCCCACCCTTTCTCATAAACACGGGCAAGGTCAGCATCATCTTTTGTGACGACAGATACTTTTGCACCAAGTCCTGCAAAGCACTGTGCCGTGGTCTCCCCTACGCGGCCATAACCAAATATATATACATTCGCATGGTGAATCGTCACATTCGTATGTTGAATGGCCAGCATGATGGCCCCTTCTGCTGTAGGAATCGAGTTATATATCGCTACTTCATCCCGGTTCATTAATTCGATGAGGGTTAAACCGGCGTTTTGTGTAAATTGATCCAGTGTAGGGTTGGAAATACCCGTAAATATGACACAGTCATTTGGTAATGACTGAAACCATTCTTCTGTCAACTGGATCGTCTGATCAGTAAAAACAGCTTCTACCTTACCTTGTTCGTCAATCCCTGTGATGGGTAATACAACACCGTTTAAATGACTTGTGTCCAAATTGTTTAACTCTGTTTTCATAGCCTGGGTATAGCTTTGTTCCACTTGCTCAAATCCTAACAATTGGATTTGAATGTCTTCTTCTCTATTTAACGTATGGATCAGCGGTATATACCTCGCATCACCGCCAATTATCGCCAATTGTTTTGCTTTATTCATTTATTCCTTCACCAACCTCTCTACCTAAAAGTATCATATGTTACTGGTTATACAGAAGTGAAGAGGCAAATACCCCTATTTTATAAGAAAATATCCTATTTTGTATTTTTGAGCGAATGCCCTGGATTTTTAAGTTTAGGGTAATAAAATCCATACTTTTCATCAACATATGTACAAAAAAACGAGGAACCCCATTAGTCCTTTGTTGCTAAGCCAGAAACGGTAGTAACTTTTCATGATAGAAACGGATCATGAGCGCATTTTATCCGAATTATGTTATCGTGACATTATTTTCAGGTAATGTCTTCTATTTCCAGATCAAAACCATTTAAACATCTATTGTAGCCGAAAATAGATGTTTCACAAATAAAAGAAAACCGGGCAAAATTCGCCCGGTCCTTTACCGACCAGCCACTGAACTGCCGATAAGATGGATTATGTAAAGTAGCCCACTTTCCTTAGTGGTGAGTTTGATCGTTTTATCTGTGCAAAGCAAGCGCTCCGGGAATAGGTTCCGCTTTCCATGGGGTCGGCTTCAGCTAACTAAAAAGAAAAGCACTTTTTAGTGGATCTTCAGCTCGTCCTGGTCCCATAGGAGTCTACACCTATTCCCTCCGCTAGATAAACATACAACAATGGTTGTTACTGCAAGGATGAAGCGTTCTAGGTACCTAGACGCTGTTGTAGCAAAAGGAAAAAATCGTCAACTGATTCTTCAGCTGTGTAATGGATCATGCTACAAAATGGCTCCTTCATTTTATAAAAGTCATAATGTATGATCGAACCGTTCTCAGAAAAGGTTATGCAGTTTACTTATTGGCAGAATTATAGTGTCTGGAACACTTCATCTTCGCAGCCATTCGATTGTAGTGCTACTACCCAGCGGAGGAAATAGGTGGAGACTCCTGCGAGAAAAGCGCAGTGTGAAGACCCCGCAGGAAGCGATCTTTGCTGACGAGGAGGCTGAGCCAAGCTCGCGGAAAGCGGAACCTATTTCCGGAGCGCTGTCTAGCACTGACAAACAATCAACTTTACTACATGGAATAATGGAACTAGATATTTTACATAATCTAGCTTATCGGTACCACCATTCGTTCAAGATCAAAATCGGTCCACATCCTATCATACTCAGAATTCTATACTTTCTTATCTTATAAAAAAGACGAAGCAATACTGCCTCGTCAGTTATACCTTTTCGGTCTCTACTATAATCATATCCTCGCCGACTTTTCTGATTTGCTTCCATTCAATTCTGGAATATACTTCTGTCTTACGCAGGCCAAACATTCGATATTGCGGGATCGTAAACGAAATAATTTGGCCAGTCTTTTCATCAATTTCAAGATCCGTTTGACCTAACACTCCCAGTCTAGAACCAGATGTTAAATCGATTAACTCTTTATTGCTCAAATCATAGAATCGCAATGGTATTCCCCTCTCTTAAACTATTTAGGAGAAATGACTGCTTGAGCTGCCCGATCTCTTGTCAATCCTTGAATGATTTCTTCTGCATCTGACAGTTGAACCTGTTCGATTTGCTCGATGATCTCATCCAAAGAACGATGGTCTTCTTGCAGCAACTCATTCCTTGCATTCATGCTCATCTTACTGTTGGTGCTTTCCAAGCCTAGAATATACAGCCCTTTTAATTGTTCCTTGCTATTGGTCCACTCTTTTTCTGTGAATCCATGTCTTTGCAGTTGATCCATAATCGTATACAGCTTTTCTTCTACCACGTTTAACTGATCACGGGCAGTACCGGCATAAATAGTCAGCATTCCGCTATCTACAAACGTACTATGATAAGAGTAAATAGCATAAGCTAATCCAGACTTTTCTCTGATTTCCTGGAACAAACGTGAGCTCATACTGCCACCTAGCACGTTGTTAACGATCATCATTGGATAGATATTTTTATCCGTGGCCGCTAAGCCTTCAAACCCGATACATAGGTGAGCCTGTTCGATATCTTTATGCAGCGTGGTATGACTAGGACAAAAGCTCGGTGGTGATTCCTGTTGTGGTTTATTACCAGACACAGAGAAGGTTAATTTTTCCTCCACCATATCCATAAAAGACGCATGCACATTCCCAACAATCGAAACGACAATATGTTCTGCAGTATAATGTTTATTTACATATTGAAATAATTGATCTTGTGTAAAATGATTAACGATCTGTTTCGATCCAAGGATTGGCTTTGCTAAGGAATGGTTCTGATAAGCTGCTTCTGCCAGATAATCATGAATGATATCATCAGGAGTATCTTCTGTCATATTGATTTCTTCTAGTACTACTTGTTTTTCTCTTTCCATTTCTTCCTTGTCAAAGGTCGAGTTCAATAACATATCGGCAAGAATGTTTACTGCCATCTCTTTGTGTTGATCTAGTACTTTGGCATAAAAACAGGTATATTCTTTTGATGTGAAGGCGTTAATCTCTCCACCGACACTGTCAAACGCTTCCGCAATCTGTTGTGGTGTATAAGTAACGGTTCCTTTAAACAGCATATGCTCAATAAAATGAGATATGCCATTTTGGGTTGCTGTTTCATTTCTGGAGCCAGTTTTCACCCAGATGCCAATGGTCACCGAACGAACAGTTGATTCTTCTTCCAATACAATGCGCATGCCATTATGGCACTCTTTACGATGAAGCAATGCATATCCCCCTATCGTTTTATATAAATATCTGTAACTTGATCATTTATCAGATTGTGAAGGTCTCTACCTTCTTTCAAGACCTGATAAGATTTGCAAACTGTAACCAAACAACCTTATCAATATGGTTTTGGTCATCAGTGATGTCCATGGTTTTCGTGTGGATTTGCCTAACAGTGCGTGTTCAAAAATGCCGATAAATAGGGCCTCGTTGGCTAAAACCTCAGGCGTCCTGGGACTGCGATTACTCGCCCCACCGAACCCATTTGTTGCAACGCCGACACTAGTACGTCCTGTACGTCGAAAGTTCAAGGCGGCGCAGTCTCCCGGTACCGGAACGTATGCTTTTCATACGTGAGGAACGGACTCACGCAGGATGTGTTGACTTCTGCGTTGCCTACAGGACGTGGGCGATCTTAGTAGAAGTTCCTATATCGCCAACGTAGAAATTCGATGCGTCATTTTTGTTGGTCTTTTTGAACATCCTCTAACAAAGAAAAAAGAAACTGGTTGTCCAGCTTCTTTGCTTAGTTATCCTGTTTCTGTTCTACTAAAACGGCCTTTCTTGATAGGTTAATCCGGCCTTGTCTATCTATTTCTTTCACTTTTACCATGATTTGATCACCGATGGATACCACATCTTCCACTTTGCCGATGCGCTCCTCTGCAAGTTCGGAAATGTGTACCAGTCCTTCTTTACCCTTAAATAATTCAACAAAAGCTCCAAATTTCTCAATGCGCTTCACGGTTCCAAGGTACATTTGTCCTGGCTCTACTTCGCGAACAATATCCTCAATTAACTTCTTGGCTTTATTATTCATGTCGGTATCTGTAGATGAAATAAAGACATGTCCATCTTGTTCGATATCGATTTTAACACCGGTTTCCTCAATAATTTGGTTGATCTGCTTTCCGCTCGGTCCGATCACATCTCGAATCTTATCTGGTTTAATATCCATCGTTAGGATTTTTGGTGCATAATCAGAAAGTTCTTGTTTCGGTTCTTTAATGGTATCCATCATATGGGAAAGGATGTGCATTCTGCCTTTTTTCGCTTGCGTTAAAGCTTCGGCTAAAATTTCACGAGACAACCCTTCGATTTTGATATCCATCTGCAAGGCGGTTACACCTTGCGCCGTACCTGCCACTTTGAAGTCCATATCCCCTAGGAAGTCTTCCATACCCTGGATATCACTTAGGATGGTGTAATCTTCTCCGGATTTCACAAGCCCCATAGCAATCCCTGCTACCGGCGCCTTAATCGGCACACCTGCATCCATCATCGCTAAAGTACTCGCACAAATACTCGCTTGTGATGTGGAACCATTCGATTCCAATACCTCGGATACTAAACGAATCGTATAAGGGAAGGTTTTCTCATCCGGAACTACTTTCTCCAATGCTCTTTCGCCTAAAGCACCGTGTCCGATCTCACGACGACCTGGTCCACGGATAGGTCCAGTTTCTCCCACACTAAAAGATGGAAAGTTATAGTGGTGCATAAAACGCTTAGACTCTTCTGCATCCAAACCATCAAGAATTTGAACATCACCAAGTGCCCCTAAGGTACAAATACTTAATGCCTGAGTCTGACCACGTGTGAATAAGCCAGAACCGTGCGTACGTGGCAATACTCCAATTCGAGAAGATAGTGGTCGGATTTCATCTATTTTACGACCATCAGGACGAATCTTTTCTTTTGTAATTAATCGACGTACTTCCTCTTTTACCATTTTATCAAGCACGTTTTTCACTTGTTTGATTGTTTCTTCATCAGCTTCAGCTTCTTCATAGGAAGCAAGCAGATCTTTTTTCACTTGGTCAATCGCCACATCTCTCGCATGCTTTTCTTGCACTTGAATCGCCTCAACCAATGTGGATGCGACTTTGTTTTCTACTTCTGCCGTAATATCTTGATCCAGCTCAAATAAGTCGATATTCATTTTGGCAATTTGTAATTCTGCTATGATCTCTTCTTGGAAAGTGATCAAGCGTTTTATTTCCTCATGTCCAAACATAATCGCTTCTAACATAATTTCTTCTGGAACTTCTTCAGCACCAGCCTCTACCATATTAATTGCGTCCTTAGTACCCGCAACGGTAAGGTCAATATCGCTTTTTTCCCGTTCTTCTAAGGTCGGATTAATCACAAATTTCCCATCGACTCTGCCGACTACCACACCAGCTATTGGACCGGCAAAAGGTATATCAGAAACACTTAGTGCGATCGAGGAACCTATCATAGCGGCGATTTCAGATGGTAAATTCTGATCCACACTCATAACCGTACTGATTACTTGTACTTCATTACGAAACCCATCGGGAAACAATGGTCGAATTGGGCGGTCAATCAAGCGGGAGGTTAAGACTGCTTTCTCGCTTGGACGACCTTCTCTTTTAATAAAACCTCCTGGGATCTTACCAACGGCGTATAAACGCTCTTCATAATTCACTGTTAATGGAAAGAACGGCAGGTCCTTCGCTTCTTTAGAGGCGGTTGCTGTTGCTAAAACGGCCGTATCACCGTAATGCACCATACATGCTCCATTTGCTTGTTTTGCCAATTCTCCAATTTCCACACGGAACGTCTGTCCTGCTATTTCCGTTGAAAAAACTTTTTTGTCATCTGTCATTATCGTTCTCCTCTCAAAAACCAAACATATTCCTGTATATTTATTATTTTAGCATTGTTTGTCGTATATGTAACGGTAAGACTTTCATTATTATAGTATTTTCCCAATACCTCGTGATTTAATCACACATTCTATTATTTTTTTGCATACAGAAAAAGCGGGATAACTCCCGCTTCACAACTGTTTATCGACGTAATCCTAATCGATTGATTAGTTCACGATAACGCGCAACATCTTTGTTACGAAGATAGTTCAATAAATTACGACGTTTACCTACCATTTTTAATAGACCACGGCGTGAATGGTGATCCTTCTTGTGTGTACGCAAGTGGTTATTCAATGTATTAATTTCCTCAGTAAGGACAGCAACTTGAACCTCTGGAGAACCAGTATCATTCTCGTGAGTTTTGAATTCATTGATAATTTCATTTTTACGTTCTTGTGCTAAAGCCATCCTATTCACCTCCTATATTATATAACAATTGAAACACCGATCCCCTAGCAATCGTCGGAGAAATCGAATTGCCAAGTAGATGGTTTCCGTATTAAAGGTTACACCTTTTTGCATAAAAAAGCAAGAGTTTTACGAAAGAGATTCAAAAAAATCACGTGAATGTCGTTCATCTTCCTTCAGTTTGGCAATTAACGCATCCACTCCAGTAAATTTCTCTTCGTCTCTTAAGTGTTTCCGCCAATAGATCGTCACGTTTTCACCATAGATATTATCATCAAAATCAAAGATGTGCACTTCCAATTTTTCATTCTCTCGATCATCCGTGAAAGTTGGGTTATATCCGAGGCTGGCCATGCCATAATGCACATGTCCATCTATCTTGATTTCCACAGCATAAATACCAATAGCCGGCAAATAATAATTGTCATTAATACGAATATTGGCAGTTGGATAACCGATCGTACGACCTCGCTTATCACCGTGGATAACCTCACCGGACATTGAATATGGCCGACCTAATAGTTGTTCTACTTGCCCTACATGTCCTTGTGCTAATGCCGCCTTTATTCGTGTGGAGCTGATTTTCTCATCATTATCATTAATTTTATTAATCATGGTTACTTGCAGATCATCTCCAGCAAGTTTCTGGATATTCTGCATATTGCCTGCCCCTTTATGTCCAAACGTAAAATCATAACCTGCAACGATATGAGTAATATGCAAATCTTTTACAAAATGCTCAAGGAAATGTTTGGGAGATAGTTTTGCCAAGGTATGGTCAAAACGAATAATATATAAATAATCAACATCCAATTCCCTAATCGTCTCGATCTTTTCTTCAATCGGCGTAATATACCTTACCGTTTCCTGTTTTCGTTGTAAGACAACAGAAGGATGTGGATCAAACGTTAGCACAGCGGAAGCTCGACCGGATTGATCTGCTATTTGCTTCGCCTGTTTAATTACTTGTTGATGTCCCTTATGAATACCATCAAAAAAACCTGCTGCCGCTACTGTTTCTCGTAAATTTTCCCGTTTTAATGAATGGGGATAGGTCAATGATTTTATTTCCATATCTTTCACCTGCTTTCTTTCCTTAAGGTTTCCATACTCGTACGGGCTTTATTTCCTGCTTTGTCTCATGCCGTTGATAAATAGCAAGTAACTGCTCATTTCGCAACATTTGAAAATAGGTCGTATCCGGCATCTTTTCGGGCAAAGGAAGCTTCTGACCATGCGCTATTTTTGTTGCGGTGATGTCATCCACTTCAATACTATCTAAGTGTGTTAACCCTGCCGTTATTGGTAAAAGTGGGAGCGATGCTTCTGTTTGTACTTTTTCTGCTAGTTCGGCTAAGGTAATAGCGTTTTGTTCAGTAAAACCCGCTGTTCCTTGGCGAACCAAATTGGCCATATGAGCAGGATAACCTAAGTCTTTTCCGATATCTACACATAGTGTACGAATATAAGTGCCTTTAGAGCAAGTAACCTCAAATTCAATGGTTTGCACGTTCTCTACTTTATCATAATTAGTTGCTAAAAATCGAATATCATGGATGGTGATCGACCGTAAAGGACGTTCTACGGTTTGATCTTCCCTAGCATATTCATACAGTTTTTTACCCTTGACTTTTACAGCTGAATACAAGGGAACCTGTTGGGTTATTTCTCCGCAGAAGCGTTGTAACGTCTCGCGAATCTGTTTAGAGGAAACAGGGGCTGGGACTGCCTTTTTGTCTTGAATCGTTCCTGTATGGTCTTCGGTATTGGTTGATAAACCTAGGCTTGCTACGGCACGATAGATTTTTTTGGTATCGGTGAGATAGGGCACTATTTTGGTTGCTTCTCCAATACAAAGTGGTAATACCCCTTCCACCTCAGGATCTAAGGTTCCGGTGTGGCCTACCTTTTTGGTATGCAGCAGTCTGCGCACCTTAGCAACACAATCATGGGAAGTCATCCCCTTTTCTTTCCATAATACTAATATACCATTCATGCTTGTTCCTCGCTTTATGTAATAATAAGAAAACCAGAAGCGCGCCTGCTATATCCCACAAAAGCCGCGCAAACTCTAGCATGATACAATCTGTATCTGTTAATCTCTTCTATATTAGTTCATTTGACGATTAACCATTGGAAAACCCTTGTCGGAACAAGGGTTTTTTATCAATCGTTGGGTCCGTTTAATTCTCTCAGGATATGCTCAATGCGATTGCCGCGCTCAATGGTGTCATCAAAGTCAAAAAACAGTTCTGGCGTTTTTCTTAAACGGATTCTTTTACCAATTTCCGATCGAATAAACCCCTTCGCTTTTGCTAAACCGATGAGCGTCTCCTGTTTCTTATCTTCATCACCCAATACGGAAATAAATATTTTCGCTTGTTGTAAATCACCTGTTACTTCTACATCTGTAATCGTCACAAAGCCTATCCTTGGATCTTTGATCTTTCGAGAAACGATATCGCCAAGCTCTTTTTTCATCTGCTCGGCCACTCGATTAGAGCGTAATTCACTCATTCCAATCACCTCTTGTGTATGGTTAAACTTTATAGCTGAGTGGCTTGATTGGTGTCCCTTCGATTAGCGAGCAGGATCCCCCTCACTAATCGAAGTTACCCTATCTCTGTTCCACGTTCGTTATCGTGCGCTCCACTTCCCCAAATGAATCCATTAAGTCAAATGCTTGTTGTAACACATGCTGATTGATTTCATTCGATTCTGATACCGTTACGAGGGCTAGAGATGTACGCTGCCATAAATCCTGATAAGCGATTTCTGCCACTGCTATATTTAGTGTTTGACTTAGTTTTTTCTTGATTCGTTTTAAAATCGACCGCTTATCCTTCAAGGAATGGCAAGTTGGTAAAAAGAGTTCTACTTCTGCATAAAGCAGCATTATCTCTCTACTTCCTGCATGACATACGCCTCAATAATGTCACCTTCTTTAATATCGTTAAAGTTCTTGACGGTAATACCACATTCATAGTTTTGCGCCACTTCTTTCACATCATCTTTGAAGCGTTTTAAGGTATCAATTTCTCCTTCAAATATAACCACACCATCACGGACAAGACGAATGCCGGCATCTCTCGTTACTTTTCCGTCTGTTACATAACTTCCGGCAATCGTGCCAATCTTAGATACCTTGAAGATCTCACGCACCTCTACTTGGCCAATTACCTTCTCTTCGTATTCAGGATCAAGCATACCTTTCATGGCTGCTTCTACCTCTTCGATTGCCTTGTAAATCACTCGATGCAGACGAATATCCACATTTTCTATTTCTGCCGCCTTCTTCGCATTGTTATCCGGACGGACATTGAAACCGATCACTACCGCGTTAGATGCAGAAGCAAGGATAATATCTGATTCTTTAATCGCACCAACTCCGGTATGAATAATATTGACCTTCACACCTTCTACATTGATTTTCTTCAGGGAAGCGGCAAGTGCTTCAACAGAACCTTGTACATCCCCTTTAATGATGACATTAATATCTTTGATTTCCCCTTGTTTAATTTGTTCAAAGAGATCATCCAGACTGACGCGTGATTGAGAACCTCGTTTTTCTTCTAATTGACGTTGTTGTCTCATTTCGCCGATTTGACGTGCTTGCCGTTCATCATCAAACACAACAAACGTATCGCCGGCTAGTGGCACATCATTTAAGCCGGTGATTTCTACAGGTGTTGATGGCCCTGCTGATTTGATTCGTTTACCTAAGTCATTGACCATGGCACGTACTCTTCCGAATGTATTTCCGACTACAACTGGGTCTCCTACCTTTAACGTTCCATTTTGAACGAGTAACGATGCGACGGAACCTCGGCCCTTGTCAAGCTGTGCCTCAATGACGGTACCATTCGCTATTCGATTGGCATTGGCTTTTAATTCTTCTACTTCAGCAACGAGCAGAATCATTTCCAAAAGATCGTCAATACCTTCTCTTTTAATAGCAGAAAGCTGAACGAAAATGGTCTCACCGCCCCAATCTTCTGGAATCAATTCATACTCGGTTAATTCCTGCATGACGCGATCAGGGTTAGCCCCTTCTTTATCCATTTTATTAACAGCGACAATAATAGGCACTCCGGCAGCTTTTGCATGATTAATAGCTTCCGTTGTTTGTGGCATAACACCATCATCTGCAGCTACGACAAGAATCGCAATATCGGTAACTTGAGCACCACGAGATCGCATGCTGGTAAATGCTGCGTGACCTGGTGTATCAAGGAAGGTTACTTTTTTGTCATTTTCCCGCACTTGATAAGCACCGATATGTTGTGTGATGCCACCGGCTTCTCCTTCGGTTACTTTCGTATGACGTATCGCATCTAGTAAAGTCGTTTTACCGTGATCGACGTGCCCCATAATGGTAACCACTGGAGGGCGCTCTTTCAATAGCTTTGGATCATCTTCCTTAATATACGTAGAAAGATCTGCTTTATCGACCTCTATTTCTTTTTCCAGATCTACACCGTATTCTGCACAGATCATTTCTAATGTATCGTCATCCAAATCCTGGTTTTTGGTTGCCATTACCCCTAGAAACATTAATTTCTTAATGATTTCATTGGCTCCTTTATTTAATTTCTCAGCCAACTCTGATACGGTAAGCGTTCCTACATAGGTAACCTTTTCAGGCATCTTTGGTTGAGTGCCTTGTTGTTTGGCAGCTGCTTGTTTTGGCTTACCTGGTCCATTCTTTTTCTTATTTGGCTGATTTTGCTTTTTGTTATGGTTGGCATTGCGTTGTTTATTATTTGACTGCTTGTTGTTATCTTTAGTAGAAGCTGGCTTTGCTTGAAAATGTGCATCTAGTTTCGACTTCATTTCGTCTGTAATAGTGGACATATGATTGGAAACTGGTGCCTTTAACTCCTGTAATTTATGGATAATTTCCTTACTTGTTTTGTTTATTTGTTTTGCATATTCATATACTCGTATTTTTGACATACGTTCACCCCCGAATATTATCATCAAGTAATGCAGCTAGCTTCTTGGCGAAACCTTGTTCATGTATAGAAACAGCTACACGTCCTGATCTTCCTACAGCTTGTGAGAGCGTGTCGCGATCAGCCACATAGTAAAAAGGGATTCGATAATACGTACATTTATCGGTCAGCTTCTTACGTGTCTGATCACCAATATCACTTGCAATAAGGACTAGCTTCGATTTTCTTACTTGGATTTCTTTGACAATCTGTTCTTCACCAAACGTACATTTCCCAGCACGCGTGGCAAGACCGATCAGGTTTAAATACGCTGATTGTTGCTCCATATTATTCGCCTGCCATCGCTTGACGCAATTGTTCATATATTTCATCTGGTATCTCTATTTCCAGCTGTTTAGCTAAGACACCCGTTTGTTCAGCTTTCACGACAGTTTCGAGATGTTTAGAGATATAGGCGCCACGACCGTTTTTCTTGCCCGTTGTATCAACAAATACCTCTCCGTCTTTCGTTTTCACCACACGGATTAAATCTTTTTTTGGAAACATTTCCTGTGTCACGACACATTTTCTCAATGGTACTTTTCGTTTTTTGGTCATGTAAATGCCTCCTTACCTAAATAGATCTTCATCCATGTCTTCGTATGATGTTTCATAATCTAGGCTATCTTGATCGTTTAATGAATCATCTTGTTCTTCCATATCTTCCTCGGTGATAAGCCCTTCTTCCTTGGCTTCGGTTTCACTTTTGATATCTATTTTCCAGCCAGTTAACTTAGCGGCCAATCTGGCATTTTGACCTCGTTTTCCAATGGCTAACGACAATTGATAGTCAGGAACAATGACAGTGGTTGCCTTCTCCTCTTCGTCTACTAAAACACGAATCACTTTCGAAGGGCTTAAGGCGTTAGAGACGTAAACCACTGGATCCTCTGACCACTGGACAATATCGATTTTTTCTCCTTGCAATTCATCCACAATCGTTTGCACACGCTGACCTTTTTGTCCAACGCATGAACCCACTGGATCCACCTCTGGATCATCGGCATAAACGGAAATTTTAGATCGATCCCCTGCTTCTCTAGCCACTGACCGCACTTCTACTGTGCCATCATAAATCTCCGGTACTTCCATTTCAAATAATCGTTTTAACAAGCCGGGGTGGGTTCTAGATACAAAAATACTCGGACCTTTGTTGGTATTCTCCACCTTGGTTACATATACCTTAATTCGGTCATGAACATGATAAGACTCTCCATCAATGCATTCGGCCTCTGGTAATTTTGCTTCTACCTTCCCTAGGTTTACATAAACAAAGCGACCGTCCATACGTTGGATCGTTCCATTCATAATATCTTCTTCCCGATCAATGTATTCGTTGAAAATAATACCCCGTTCCGCTTCCCTTACACGTTGTGTGACCACTTGCTTGGCAGCTTGAGCGGCAATTCTTCCAAAGTCTCTAGGTGTAACCTCAATCTCGATGACATCACCAATTTCATAACTTGGACTTATTTGATGTGCTTCTTCCAACGATATCTGCTGTTGTTTGTTTTCTACTTCTTCTACAATATCCTTTTGGGCAAAGACACGCATGGAACCAGCGTCTTCGTTTAAATCCACCCTTACATTAGTAGCGGACTTAAAATTCTTTTTGTAGGCAGAGATTAAGGCTGCCTCTAATGCCTCAATCAAGATGTTCTTATCAATACCTTTTTCTTTTTCCAAATAATCAATCGCATCGAACAACTCTCTGTTCACCAATATTTCCCCCTTTTTTATCAAAAAGTTACTGCCAACCGTGCCTTTGCAATTTTGGCAAATGGAACATCCACTTCTTTCGATTTCGTCTTTTCCTTATAGTTTATGGTAGCGACATCGTCTTTAAACGCTACCAGGTCACCTGTGAATTCTTTTTGTTTTTCGATTGGTTCATATAATTTCACATAGATATGCTGTCCAATATTTTTCTCAAAATCGGTCTTTTTCTTCAAAGGTCGTTCGACCCCCGGTGAAGAAACTTCTAAAAAGTAGGCCTCCTTAATCGGATCTACTTCATCCAAGACCGCACTTAACCTTTCCGATACTTGACCACATTCCTCAATATCTACTCCACCATCTTTATCAATATATACCCTTAAAAACCAGTTAGAGCCTTCTTTCTCATAGACAACATCCACAAGCTCCAGATCACATTCATTTACGATGGGGAGGGCTAATTGTTCTACTTGCTGCGTTACTTGTGACACCTTGTTCCCTCCTTTGTCTTTCGTTTAGCTATACCGTCCTGCATTAGTCAGAAACAGAATGACAAATCCCTTGCCACTGCTGGCAAGGGATTTATCAAAACCCTATATCGTTCGGTACTTCCGGCATAGAAAGAGTGAAAGTTTACTCTTTTCACTAACCAAAATCAAGTCTATATAAAATATAGCATACTCCATGGATGAACGCAAGGAATTAGATGGGATAATCAGGCATCTTCAGGGAAAAAGGAGCTAGATACGAAACTTCCAATACAGTGGATGATATAAAGCCTCCAACTCTTGCAAGCAGAGTTGGATCGTTTTTCATGCTAAGCCTGCGTTCCGAACATAGGCTAGAGCATTACTTTCCACATAATACCTTAAAACAAGGATAACTGATTTTTCTCTTCCATCCCTTCTAAACAGCCATGGTGGTCGAGATACTCTAAAATCGTTTTAGAAATACGGCTTCGTTCTCGCAAATCCTCTTTAGACAAGAATTCACCATCTTCACGTGCCTTCTCAATATTAATCGCAGCATTGGTACCCAAGCCATCCACTGCATTAAAAGGAGGAATCAGACTATCTTCCTCGACTAAAAATTCTGTTGCAGAAGATTTGTATAAATCGACCTTTTTGAAGGAAAAGCCTCGTTCATTCATCTCTAAAGCTAACTCCAACACCGTAAGTAAGTTTTTCTCTTTTGGTGATGCATCATTACCTTTTTCGTTAATATCTTTTATTCTTTTCCGAATGGCTTCTGATCCTTTAATCATCGTATCTAGTTCAAAGTCATCCGCTCTAACAGTGAAATAGGCGGCATAAAAGTAGATTGGATAATGCACCTTGAAATACGCGATCCGAATCGCCATCAGTACATAGGCGGCAGCGTGTGCCTTCGGGAACATATATTTAATCTTCAGACAAGAATCAATATACCAATCCGGCACTTGATGCTTCTTCATTTCTTCAATCCACTCCGGCTCTAATCCTTTGCCTTTACGAACAAATTCCATAATCTTAAAGGCTAACGAGGCGTCAAGTCCTTTATGCATCAAGTACACCATGATATCATCACGACATCCAATCACTTCTGGTAATGTACAAGTACCATTATTGATAAGCTCCTGTGCATTTCCTAACCATACATCTGTTCCGTGACTTAAACCAGAAATAATCACTAACTCTGCAAAGGTATTAGGTTTGGTATCTTCAAGCATTTGTCGAACGAACCTTGTCCCAAATTCCGGTACACCCAAGGTCCCAGTTTTACACATGATTTGTTCAGGACTAACCCCCAGTACCTCCGGCCCGGAGAAAATCTTCATTACATCTGGATCGGCAGTAGGCAATGTCTGTGGATCAATGCCACTCAAATCTTGCAGCATGCGAATAACGGTAGGATCATCGTGACCCAGAATATCTAACTTTAGTAAGTTATCATGGATTGAATGGAAATCAAAATGGGTTGTACGCCATTCAGAATTTCGATCATCTGCTGGAAATTGGATCGGCGTAAAATCATAGATTTCCTTATCATCTGGTACGACAATAATCCCACCAGGGTGTTGACCTGTTGTTCGTTTCGCGCCAGTACATCCCTTCACCAAACGGTCCACTTCCGCTTGCTTCATGGTTAATTCTTTATCACTGGCATAACCTTTCACATAACCATAGGCCGTTTTCTCAGCAACCGTACCAATGGTTCCGGCACGATAGACCTTCTCCTCACCAAATAGTATTTTTGTATAATTATGCGCAGTTGGCTGGTATTCTCCAGAAAAGTTAAGGTCAATATCCGGAACTTTATCCCCCTTAAAGCCCAAAAAGGTTTCAAAAGGAATATCCTGACCATCTTTTCTCATCATGGTCTGACAAGATGGACACTCTTTATCTGGTAAATCGAAACCACTTCCGACCGTACCATCATTAAAAAATTCACTATGCTGACAGGATGGACAAACATAATGTGGCGGCAGTGGATTAACCTCGGTAATCTCCGTAAAGGTAGCAATCAAAGAAGATCCTACAGACCCCCGCGAACCAACTAAATAACCATCATCTAATGATTTTTTTACTAGCTTTTGTGAAATAAGATAAATAACCGCAAACCCATGTCCAATAATACTTTTTAGTTCTTTTTCGATGCGCTTCTCCACCAGTTCAGGCAAAGGATCACCATATACCGATTTGGCAAAGTTATAACTTAGTTCCCTTATTTCTTCTTCTGCACCATCTATATTGGGTGTATATAAATCCTCTTTTACCGGCTTAATCTCTTCTATTTCATCAGCTAGCTGGTTGGGATTGGTAATAACGATTTCCTCTGCCTTTTCCTCACCTAGAAACGAGAAGCAGGATATCATTTCATCCGTCGTACGGAAATAGGCGTTTGGTAACGTCTGACGGCTTAATGGATTACCACTTTGTGAAGAAATTAGAATTTGCCGGTATATTTTATCATTTTCCTCCAGATGGTGTACATTACTCGTTGCTACACATGGTTTATTCAGGTCACCAGCAAGCTGTACAATATTACGAATAATATCTAACAACTGTGCCTCGTTTTGTACTAATTCCCGATCATATAAATGGATAAAATTACTTGGTGGCTGAACTTCAATAAAGTCATAAAAGCCTGCCACTTTTTCTGCTTGGTCCTTCGATTTCTGCATCATCGTTTCAAATACTTCGCCTTGATCACAAGCAGTACCGACTAATATACCCTCGCGAAATTGTTGTAACTTGGAGCGAGGAATCCTTGGTACACGATAGAAATAGTCAATATGAGCCATTGAAATCAGTTTGTACAGGTTCTTTAATCCCTCTTGTGTTGCTGCTAGCAAGGTCGCATGAAAAGGTCTTGAGCGTTGATACGCATTTCCTTCTCCCATATGCCGATTAAACTGATTATGGTTCACAATATCACGTTCTATTGATAACTTAATAAATTTCCATAATAAATATCCAGTTGCTTCTGCATCGTATATTGCTCGGTGGTGCTGCGTTAATTCAATATCAAGCTTCTTACATAGGGTATTCAAACGATGATTTTTTAATTCCGGAAAGAGGAAACGAGCCAGTTCCAATGTATCGACAACTGGATTGGCTGCCTCGTCTAATCCAATGCGTTTTAACCCTGTGTTGAGAAAGCCCATATCAAAATCCGCGTTATGGGCAACTAAAATAGCGTCTCCCATCCACTCATGAAATTCTTTTAATACATCCTCGACTTCAGGCGCGTCTTGAACCATATCATCAGTAATGCCTGTTAAATTAATCGTCGTATCTGATAAAGGGTGATGTGGATTCGCAAAGGATTCATAACGATCAATAATCTCTCCGTTATGTAACTTAACGGCCGCAAGCTCAATAATCGTATCATAAATAGCTGACAATCCCGTCGTTTCTACGTCAAAAACAACATATGTACCATCCATTAAGTCACGATCCGTTTCATTATAAGCAATAGGCACACCGTCATCGACCACGTTTGCTTCTACGCCATAGATGATCTTGACACCATGTTTTTGTCCCGCCGCATATGCCTCTGGGTAAGCCTGAGCTACGGCGTGATCCGTAATAGCCATTGCCTTGTGTCCCCATTTTCCTGCCTGTTCAATTAGGGCAGAGGCTGAAACTACCGAGTCCATTTGACTCATTAAGGTATGGGCATGTAATTCGACACGCTTATTTCCTTGATGACCCTTATCTTCACGTACAACAGAAGCTACCTCCTGAATATCTCTGGCCATCATGGTTAATTCATTACTAAAGTTATCAGTTTGCACGATGCCATGAGCCTTAATCCACATACCTTCTTTTAATTGATTAAACTTTTCCGCATCTTGATCTCCTTTGGAAAACATTTTAATCAAGAAGGAATCCGTATAATCTGTTACCTTTAATATTAATAAATGCCGACCGGAACGCAGCTCTCTGATATCGACATCAAATAAATAGCCTTGAAAGACGATATTTTTTTCTTCTTCCGTAATATCCTTCATAGGAGTAGCTGCCTCTTTGATAGGATATCCCAATTGAACTGGTCCGGTGTGTTGTTCTTTATTTGCTTGTTGAGCACGTTTTTCTTGCTGCTGGAAGGCTTCTTCTACCTTTTTACGATCCTCTTCCGCTTTTGCCTGCTGAAACTGCTCCAATTCTTCCTGTTGCTCTCCTACCTGTAAATCAATCACGTATTTACCTAAGCCTACTTTCCCACAAAAACTGTCAAACGATTGCTGGATATCTTTTTTCCAATTTTGTTCAATTTGATTCCCTACAGTTAACATAATATTATTATCGTCAATTGTTGGGTGTTTTTTTTCAAACGACCGATATTTTGGAGACGTTTGGATTAGTTCAGATAAAAAGATTTGCCAGTATTTAAATGGTTCTGTCTCATCGGTTAGGCTGGATTCCGTTTCGATCGTCCAGGATAAACGGGCAATCGAAGAGAAAGTTTCTGTTAGCTTAAAAATAAATAGCTGATAGATATCTGCTGGTAATGTCTCTGCCAGTTGGAAATGGAAATGCCATTGTTGATTGGCCTTAAATACTTCTAATTTACGGATTGTTGCTTTCTGAAAATATTTATTTCTCATATCATCGGTGATACCGATCTGCGTGGTTAATAACTGAAATTTTTCTTCTCCAGAGATGTTCATTTTCAATCTCCTTTACTATAATTTCATTTACTATTCTAACATAATTCGGTCATTTTCCATACGACGGAGTGTTTTTTAAAATATAGGAGTATAGAATTTTGAGTATGATAGGATGTGGACCGATTTTGATCTTGAACGAATGGTGGTACCGATAAGATAGATGATGTTAAGTATCTAGTTCCATTATTCCATGTAGTAAAGTTGATTGTTTGTCAGTGCTAGACAGCGCTCCGGAAATAGGTTCCGCTTTCCGCGAGACAAGGCTTTAGCCTCCTCGTCAGCAAAAACCGCTTCCTGCGGGGTCTTCACACTGCGCTATTCTCTGTCTGGCTACAAGCGTCAAAAACTAGACAACTTCCCGACAGCGCCTTACGATAAGTCATCATCGGTTCGTCCCTCACCGTGATTCCTTTATCTCAGTCGCTTCGGTCCAGTTGTTACGTTTTTACCCGACGCTTTCCGCCTTTCTTACAGGAGTCTCCACCTATTTCCTCCGCTGGGTAGTAGCACTACAATCGAATGGCTGCGAAGATGAAGTGTTCCAGACACTATATTTCTGCCAATAAGTATACTGCATAACCTTTTTCTGAGAACGGTTCGATCATACATTATGACTTTTATAAAATGAAGAAGCCATTTTGTAGCATGATCCATTACGCAGCCGAAGAATCAGTTGACGACTTTTTCCTTTTGCTACAACAGTGTCTAGGTACCTAGAACGCTTCATCCTTGCAGTAACAACCATTGTTGTATGTTTAGCCGGCCCCATGGAAAGCGGAACCTATTCCCGGAGCGCCTGCTTTGCACAGATAAAACGATCAAACTCACCACTAAGGAAAGTGGATTACTTAACATAATCTATCTTATCGGCAGTTCAATATCTACCATGGGTTCGTCAGCTGACAAAAATAATACGGGCAAGTTTTGGTTTGCCCGTATTCATTGCAATGCTATTAGATTAATTCGTTGACTTTTTCGACTAGCTGGTTGATATGGATATCTTGTTGATCTCCACTCTCTCTTTGTTTACTTTCTACATAACCATCGGCAGCCGCTTTCCCTACTGTCAGACGAAGAGGCAAGCCAATTAGATCACTGTCTTTAAATTTTAAACCAGGTCGTTCTTGACGATCGTCAAACAGAACCGATATATTGGCTGCTTGTAATTCTGTATAGATTTGTTCAGCTAATGCTGCTTGTTCTTCTTGTTTTGGATTAATCACAATCAAATGAACGTTGTATGGCGCAATTTCTTTTGGCCATATGATACCATGCTCATCATGATGCTGCTCTACAATAGCTGCTAGTGTTCGAGATATACCAATACCATAACAGCCCATTGTCATCGTTTCCTGTTTGCCTTGTTCATTCAGGTATTGGGCGCCTAGCTTCTCTGCATAGAAAGACCCTAGTTTAAACACTTGTCCAACTTCAATCCCTTTGGCAAATTGAATGGTACCCTTGCCATCCGGAGAAGGATCGCTTTCCTTAATAAAACATAAATCATCATAACGGTCTACATGAAAATCACGATCCAGATTGGCAGCGGTATAATGTTTACCTGCTTGATTAGCACCACAATAGACATTCCGCATCGTCGCCACAGCATGATCAGCAACAATCTCGATATTATTTGGGAGGTTAATAGGCCCAATCGAACCAATTTCAGTGCCAAGCAGCTCTTCTGTCTCTGCTGCTGATGCCAGCTCTACCTCTTGCGCTCCCAAGGCATTTTGCAGTTTAATATCATTGATTTCTCGATCTCCTCGAGCAAGAACCAAGACAAAACGTTCATCCACCTTAAATAGCATAGATTTAATACCTGCTTCTACTGGCTGCTGTAACAGTTCTGCTACATCAGCCATTGTTTTCACTCCTGGCGTATCAACCAACTCAAGGTCCTGCAAGGCCTTCTCATTTTGCGGATAGGTAATGTTCACTTCGGCCATTTCGATATTAGCAGCAAAATCGGATTGATCAGAATAGGCAATGGTATCCTCACCGATTTCTGCTAAAGCCATGAACTCATGAGTATCTTTTCCGCCCATCGCCCCAGAATCGGCTATTACCGCCCGAAAGTTTAAGTTACAACGGCTGAATATTTTGCTATATGCTTGATACATATTATCATAGGCTTGATCCAGGCTTTCCTGAGAGGTATGAAAAGAGTAAGCATCCTTCATAACAAATTCCCGTCCTCTTAGTAAGCCAAAACGAGGCCGTTGTTCATCACGAAACTTGGTTTGGATTTGAAAAAGCTGCAATGGAAGCTTTTTATAACTCTTCACTTCATCCCTTAATAAGCTAGTAATTACTTCTTCATGTGTAGCCCCTAAGGCGAATTCTCGATCATGTCGATCATGAAGACGCATTAGTTCTGCCCCTAATTTATACCATCTTCCTGTTTTTTTCCATAGTTCCGATGATTGCAAGGCTGGCATCAACATTTCTGTAACACCTGCTTTTTCCATCTCTTCACGCACGATCTGCTCCAGATTTTTTAATACTTTATGTCCCAATGGCAGATAGGTATAGACGCCTGATACGGTCTGTCTAATAAACCCCGCTCTTAATAAAAGTTGATGACTTTTAGCATCGGCATCAGCAGGTATCTCTTTTAATGTTGGTATTAGTGTTTGACTATGTCTCATTTACTTTTCACCTCATTGATTGTTTCCTAGCTTTTTTTGCACTTTTTACAAGAATAATCGTTGGATATCATTCCATGTTACCACGAGCATTAACACCATTAATAAAGCAAATCCAATAAAATGAACAATCCCCTCTTTTTGCGGGTCTATTGGTTTGCCACGGATGGCTTCTACACCAACAAATAGCAAGCGCCCACCATCTAAGGCAGGTAGTGGTAAAAGGTTCATAATACCCAAGTTCACACTCAACGCCGCCGTCCAAGTTAGGAAATTGAGAAAGCCGGTTTGAACCACTTGATCCGTCGCGTCATAAATACCTACTGGTCCAGAAAGCATATCAATAGAGAATTGACCTGTAATTAACTTGCCAACATTGGTCAAAATCAAGGTAGCCCAGTAATAGGTTTCCTCTATACTGTATGGGATAGTACGTACAAACGATTTTTCCAAGGCTTGAGTAACCCCTACTTGACCAATCGATTGATCGGGCATTTCAATGAGCGCCGGGGTTACATCTACCTCGATCTCTTCCCCATCACGCTGCACGGTCATATTTAGCGATTCATTAGGATTCACCTCTACAATGTCACGAAAATCGTCCCAAGTAGGCGTAGGCTGTCCATCAATTGCGGTTATTGTATCTCCTGATTCAAAGCCAGATTCTTCGGCAGGGCTATTTTCAGCAACAGAACCGACCGTTACATCCTCCACAGGCACCCCTTGAATATTTGCCAAAATCAGAAAAAGCACAAATGATAATATAAAATTCATTAATGGCCCTGCAAAAAGCTGTAGTCCCCTCTGCCCAACTGACTTAGAAGCAAATTGTCGATTATACGGGGCTATTTGTGTAGAACGTTCGTCCATGATAAAGGCTGCCTTATCATTAATTTGGAATACATGCCTCTCTTCATCATTGATGTCATAACCTTCCACCCGCAAGTCATGATCTAAATCGATATGTTCGACTTCTATAACAAACGCTTCTGGATGTTTTGCCTTATTGTTTACAATGATTTGTGTCACTTCGCCTTGTTCGTTAAAGTTCAAGCCAATATGTTGTCCAGGTTTAATATCTACAATCTCTGGATCTTCACCGGCAACTCGCACATATCCTCCCATTGGTAATAAACGGATGGTGTATAATGTTTCATTTTTGACGGTAGCAAATACCTTGGGACCAAACCCAATCGCAAATTCGCGTACGAGCATACCTGTTTTTTTGGCAACAATAAAGTGACCGTATTCGTGCACGGTTACCAACACGCCAAACATCAATATAAAGGCTATTACAGTTGTCAATCAAAAGCACTCCTTTCCCTGATCGTGCTATTTATATTTTTCATACAGGTGCACTCGTGTTTCGTTATCAATCGCTTGTATGGTTGCCAAATCAGGCTGTTGAATGACTTGGTGTAAGTCCATAGCCTCTGAAATAATAGCTTCGATTTCTAAAAAGGTGATTTTTTCCTCTAAGAATAGAGAAACAGCTACTTCATTAGCGGCATTTAACACGGTCGGTAGCGATCCACCTTTTTCCCCCGCTTGATAAGCATAGGATAAACATGGAAATCGGTCAACATCCATTTCAGAAAAATGTAAGGTACCGATTTCTGCCAGATTTAAGCTCTTCGATGAGGCGAGTGGGATTCTCTTCGGATAGGTTAACGCATATTGAATGGGTACTCGCATATCAGGTGTTCCTAATTGGGCTAGTACACTTTTATCAGTATATTCAACCATCGAGTGAATCATACTTTCTTTATGCTGCAATACTTCAATTTGCTGATAAGGAATATCAAACAACCAATGTGCCTCAATCACTTCTAGTCCCTTATTCATCATCGTTGCCGAATCAATCGTAATCTTCGCACCCATACTCCAATTGGGGTGGTTTAAGGCATCCCTTACGGTGACCCCTTGCAATTGTTTTCTTGTTTTATCACGAAAACTGCCACCGGAAGCCGTTAAAATAATTTTGTTAATCTCACGAGGTGATTCACCGTTTAACGCTTGAAATATAGCAGAGTGTTCACTGTCCACTGGTAAAAGCTGTACACCATATTTTTTTGCAGCAGCCATTACCAAATGACCAGCAGTTACTAGAGTTTCTTTATTGGCAATAGCAATTTGTTTCTTATGCTCAATCGCCGTCAATGTTGCTGTAAGCCCGACACTGCCCATAACTGCGTTCACTACGAGATCTGTATCAGGGGATGCACTCACTGCTTCCAGTCCTTCTGTTCCAACCAAGATCCTTGCTTTGTCTATATATGGAAGCAATTGCTGTCTTATTTCTTTCTCTTGTGTCACCACTATCTCCGGTGAAAATTCTCTGATAATCGCTTTTGCCTTTTCTACATTCTTACCAAAGGCAAAACTATATAGTTTGAACTGATCAGGGTGTTCCCTGAGCACTTCTAATGTTTGTTCGCCTATCGAACCTGTTGCACCTAATAAAGTTATATTTTTCATCGTCTGAACTCTCCAATTATTTACTAGTTTAGCTACGAATCATTAACCGATAAAATGGAGGAAGTGTAATAAGGGAAACACAAACAACCAACTATCGAACCTGTCCAATATACCTCCATGCCCAGGTAATAGTTTCCCCGAATCTTTGACATCAAATTGTCGTTTGATAGCTGATTCCACGAGATCACCGATTTGCGCAAAGGCGGAGGCAACCATGGTAACAATAATAACCAGCCATAAGGAGTCATTAACCGGATAAAAATATTGAAAGATAACGGCTACTACACTTGCTAACAAAATTCCCCCAACAGCCCCTTCAATCGTTTTATTTGGACTGATTAACGGCCATAATTTATGCTTGCCAAACGCCCTGCCAAAAAAGTAAGCGCCTGTGTCCGTTGATAGTATCACTAGAATAGCATAAAAAATATAAATGAGTCCATTTTCAACCCCACGTGTCTGCGTAAAGTAATAGAAACCCAAACCAACATAGATAGAAGCCAAGAGAAGAAATCCTGCGTCCTCGAAGGTAAATTTATTCTTAACAAGTACCGTGTAGCTTAATAATAATAAGACGAAGAACATCAATAATTCAGTTTTTGAGGTGAAAAACAGGTGATCACTCTGAAAAAGTAACGCCCATAAGAGCAGGACCCCTATAAAGGTGGGAATAGGATACTTTGTCATGCCGCGCATATGCAATAATTCCAAAAATCCAATCGTCGCTATAACATACATAATGACTTGAAATGGTATCCCGCCAAAAAATACAAAAGGAAAGAAAAACAATATGGCAATGATTGCTGTAATGATTCTAATTTTCATGCTAATTATTCACACCTTATATTCCGCCATATCGGCGTTTTCTTTGTTGGAAGTCCTCAATAGCTTCGGCAAACTTTTCCGGCCCAAAATCCGGCCACAATGTTTCTGTAAACCAAAGTTCCGAATAAGCAGATTGCCACAGCAGGAAATTACTCAGCCTTACTTCCCCACTTGTTCGAATCAGCAGATCGGGATCTTGATAATTACGCGTAAACAAATGTTCACTTAATGTATGTTCTGTGATATCTTCTACTTTATACTTTCCATCTTGTACTTCCTGGTAAATCTCTTTAATAGAATGAATCATTTCTCCTCGACTTCCATAATTGATCGCAATGTTTAAAATCAATCCGGTATTTTCCGCCGTACGTTGTTTCGCATTGACAATCGCTGCTTTTGTTTTGGAAGGTAATAAATCCACCTCACCAATCGTTTCGATTCTCACATTTTCCTCTATTAATTCTGGTAAATAGTGCTGCAGAAAATCAATTGGCAGTTTCATAATATACTCAACTTCTGAAGTTGGCCGTTTCCAATTCTCTGTCGAAAAGGCGTATAAGGTTAAAATATGTATTCCTGTGTGACTGGCTGTTTTGACAATTCGTTTGACATTATCCATTCCTTCTCGATGTCCGGCAATCCGAGGCAGCCCTCTTTTTTGAGCCCATCTGCCATTTCCGTCCATGATAATGGCCACATGCCTTGGTATATTTACTGGTTCAGACACAACTAATTCCTGATTTTCTTTTATTCTCTTAAAAGGAAGTTTAAACAAGCGCATAAGAGTTCCTCCATTTTCAAAAAAGCCATGCTTATCTATTTATAATATTCGTTTATCTGCGTATTTTCTCGGTGCAAACGTCCGTATGATCCTCACAATGGAAGGCTACTAGGAAAACGGACACGAACTCCCGATAAGTATCGCTTCATCTCTGCATAAGACACCTGCGTATTATGTTCTTCTGCCTAAGGGATCGAGTGGTGCGATAGGACCTTCTTCATCACCGTACACCTCGTCTGTCACTGGCTGACTCACTAGATAAGTGGAAAAACCCTCTTCTTAGTAAGAGGGCTTTTCCGCTTATCCTTTATTCTACCTTGTTTCTGCTCAAACTTCCATAATTTCTTGTTCTTTTTCTTTTGTTAAATCATCAATTTTCTTGATGTACTTATCCGTTTCGTTTTGTACATCCTCTTGATAGGCCCTTAAATCGTCTTCTGTAAGGTCGCCTGTCTTTTCATCTTTTTTCAATTGATCATTAGTATCACGACGAATATTGCGGATTTGCACCTTCGATTCTTCGGCATACTTGCCGACGATTTTTACTAATTCTTTGCGTCGTTCTTCTGTCAAGGCTGGGATAGCAAGACGAATGACATTTCCATCATTTGCCGGCGTGAGTCCTAAATCGGCTTTTTGAATAGCTTTATCCATATCAGAGATAGAAGATTTGTCAAATGGTGTAATCACTAAGAGACGTGCCTCAGGAACGGAAATAGAGGCTAACTGATTTAAGGGCGTTAAAGCACCATAATATTCCACCTGAATACCGTCTAATAAAGCTGGATTTGCTCGTCCAGCTCTGACTGTTGCTAAGTTTTTCGAGTAAGCCTTGGCAGCATGTTCCATTTTCTCACGGGTTTCTTTCAATAACTTTTCAGACATGATTAACTCCCCTTTATAATAGTTCCTATTGTTTCGCCCATTACTGCCTTTTTGATATTTCCTTTTTCAGAAATCGAGAAAACAAGTAATGGAATGTTGTTATCCATACATAAGGAAGAGGCTGTGGAATCCATGACACCTAGTCCTTCGTTAAGGATATCCAAATAGGATAATTGTTCATATTTCTCAGCTTCCTTGTGCAGCTTCGGATCAGCAGTATATACACCGTCCACATTATTCTTCGCCATTAAAATAACATCTGCTTCCACTTCAGCCGCCCTTAACGCTGCGGTAGTATCTGTTGAAAAATATGGATTTCCTGTTCCAGCAGCAAAAATAACGACACGTTTCTTCTCCAAATGACGAATAGCTTTCCGCCGAATATAAGGTTCAGCTACTTGCCTCATTTCAATAGAGGTCTGTACTCTGGTAGGGATGCCAACATTCTCCAAGCTATCCTGTAAGGCAAGTGAATTCATTACCGTTGCTAGCATCCCCATATAGTCAGCATTAGCACGATCCATACCCATTTCACTACCAACTTTTCCGCGCCAGATATTACCTCCGCCGACCACTACAGCTACCTCTACTCCTAACTCCACAATATCTTTTACTTGTTCAGCAACAGACTGAACGATTTTTGGCTCTAAACCAAAACCTTGCTCACCACTTAATGCCTCTCCACTTAGTTTAAGTACCACTCTTCTATAATTAGCGATTGCCATAATTACCTCCACTTATGTAAATTATTCTAAAACGTACGACCTGTTTCAATACTTCACAGTGTAAGAAAAGCATCTAGTGCTGGGTGCCCAACGCCTCTATCTTTGCGTTGGAATAGTCTCTATTATTATGCAATAAAACGCATATCTTTTCAAACAAAAGGGACACCGTGTGCCCCTTTTTTGTTTGAAATATAGAAAGGAGCAGGCAACACAACTTATCCATTCCAATGATGCGTGTTATTGCCCTTCCAGTCATTTATTACTTCTTGTTCACTTGGCTCATTACTTCATCTGCAAAATTATCCTCACGCTTCTCAATTCCCTCGCCTACTTCATAACGAACGAAAGACTGTACAGTTGCGTTATGATTAGCAGCCACTTGTTTTACTTTTTGGTCAGGATCTTTTACGAAACTTTGATCTAATAAACAGATTTCTTCAAAGAATTTGTTCAAACGACCTTCCACCATTTTTTCTACGATATGTTCTGGTTTTCCCTCGTTTAAAGCTTGAGTCTTTAGTATTTCACGTTCATTTTCTACGTCTTCTGCAGACACCACATCACGTGATAAATATTTCGGATTAATAGCAGCAACATGCATCGCTATATCCTTCGCTATTTGCTCATCGGTTGTACCTTCTAGAACGGTTACGACACCAATTTTTCCGCCCATATGGATATAAGCGCCAAATGCATCGTTATCCGTTTTGTTAAAGAGAGTAAAGCGACGTAGTGAAATCTTTTCACCAATCTTCGCAATATTGGAATTGATAAAGGCTTCTACATTCTCGCCTTCACCCTGAAATGGTTGTTGAAGTGCTTCTTCTACGGTTGCCGGTTTTTCAGATAAAATGTGTTTTGCCAAAGCTTCGGCTAGGTCCTTAAACTGATCGTTTTTAGTAACAAAATCTGTCTCACAGTTTAATTCTAATAAGACAGCTTCATTCCCTGAAACCTCGGCATACGCTGCCCCCTCTGCTGCAATGCGGTCTGCTTTCTTAGCGGCTTTAGAGATCCCTTTTTCACGAAGGAAATCGATTGCTGCTTCCATATTACCATCTGTTTCTTGAAGTGCTTTCTTACAATCCATCATTCCAGCACCTGTTTTTTCTCTAAGTTCTTTGACTTGTTGAGCTGTAATTGCCATATTAACTATTCCTCCCTTGAGTTATCGAAATACTGCTGAAAAAAAGGTGATAAAAGGTCCCCCTCTTATCACCAAACCTTTGCTTACTCTTCTACGGCTTCTGTTTCTGCTTCTTTTTCTTCTGTCACTTCTTCAGCCTCTGCTTCTTCTGTCACTTCACCTTGTTTAGCTTCTAAAATAGCGTCGGCCATTTTACCAGTAAGAAGTTTTACAGCGCGGATCGCGTCATCGTTCGCAGGGATGACATAATCAATTTCATCCGGATCACAGTTTGTATCGACAATACCTACGATAGGGATGTTTAATTTATGCGCTTCTGCAACGGCAATTCGTTCTTTTCTAGGGTCAATAATAAACAGCGCATCTGGAATCTTGTTCATTTCCTTGATTCCACCTAAAAATTTAACTAGGCGCTCTTTTTCTTTTAGAAGACCAACGACTTCTTTTTTAGGCAATACTTCAAAAGTGCCATCCTCTTCCATTTTTTCGATATCTTTCAAACGATTAATTCGTTTGCGGATCGTTTCAAAATTCGTCAATGTTCCGCCCAACCAACGTTGGTTTACAAAGTACATACCGGAACGGATCGCTTCTTCTTTCACGGATTCTTGTGCTTGTTTTTTGGTTCCTACAAAAAGCACGGTTCCGCCATTTTCAGCGGTTTCTTTCACGAAGTTGTAAGCTTCCTCTACCTTTTTCACTGTCTTTTGCAAGTCAATGATATAAATGCCGTTACGCTCTGTGAAGATATATTTCTTCATTTTTGGATTCCAACGGCGTGTTTGATGTCCAAAATGAACACCAGCTTCTAGCAATTGTTTCATGGAAATTACTGCCATGGTTATTCCTCCTAAATTGGTTTTTTTATCCTCCATTTGTGTCATTAGATACAAGGACTCGGATAGAGCACCACTTGTATCTTCCACAAACGTGTGTATTTAACACCGTCATTAAATATACCATAAGGAAAACATGCAATCAAGTGATTTATTTATTTTTGGAGAAAAGTTGGATAATTCGTCGTTGAGCTGTCGAAATAAAGCCTTTTCATTGCCTAAAATCCTAGTGAGGGTAGTGCAAAAGAAAAACCAACCGAGCAACTCTGCCTGTGCTTTTATTACTAGCAGGAGGGCGCCTTTCCGGTTAGATTGTGCTTCTCTCCCTCGTTGGAACCGTGCTGCAGAACTACCGCACACAGCTCTCCTCCATCTTCCTTCACAGCTTCTGCTATCCTTACAAGTTTTGTGTACATGATAGATATCCTGCTACCTCTGGGGTTTTTCGGGGCTCTATTTAACCTCCTAATTGTCGTTTCGATGGAAGTTGGTTTATTGGTATAATAGCTCCTTTTTATAAGGTGAGAAAGGATAGATTTTTGGCTGCGATAGGTGTTTAAGCTACTTTGATTTGGAAATAAACATCACTTCCATACAAGAGGCCGCTAAGGTGTATGATGCAAAGTAGCTTCGCAATTATTTTGAGAGAATGCGTGTGCTAAACAACCGCTTCGCCCAAGCCTTTCGCTTTTACCCACAGGGCATAAGTAAACAAGCGACTCAAACAAAGAACACCTTCATCGTGTTTCCTATACTTAGGCACAGCTCTCCAGCTAACTTGAAAAAAGAAAACCACTTGAAAAAGAAAAACACTTTTTCAAGTGGCTTTCTTTGGGGAAGCACCATACGTTCCTATTTACTTTGGCTTAGTGTTAATGCATCGAGGTTATTTATGATTAAACTTCAGCAATAACTCAATCTCTGTTTTTCCTTTGTTTAACTTTTTCGCTATCCCCTCTATGGTATAACCTTTATCTTGTAGGTGAAGGGCCTGGGCAATAAGTGACTGCTCGAGTTTGTCTTCTACCTGATCCACTTCAGTGATAGGCTGATAATCTGCTGTTAGCGTTTCGACAGCTTCATCAGGCTGTTCTGTTTCCTGATGAGGTGGTTGTTCGGCATTTGTGACAATTGGCTCCTTAGTACGACTGGAGGATTGTTCCGCTTCCAAACGCTCGATTAACGCCGCATTCTCTTCTTTAATTTCTACTAAATACAATGCTAAAGTATCCTCCAGTGAGCGAGACTGTTCCTTCATACGAAGTTCTGCTTCTTCTACTGCGTCTACCTTCTTCTTCCATTGCTTTATAATGATAAAGGTTACCAGGTGGATCAAAAAACTAATTAATAACAAAAAATAAATCATAGTCCGCTCCTATTTCATTAGATCAATCGTATGTCCTAAATAAGGGTGAGGCAACTGACTTGTCACATTTGCTGACTCGTCCCTATCTTCTCCAAACATCATTTGCTCGGATGAGACATCGTTCTGTTTGACTCGTTCGCTATTCGTCTGCTTTTGTACCTGTGTCCGCTTCTGTTTATCTTGCCAGGTAATTTGCTCTGTCAATTGCTGCTGCTCTGTTTGGGGTTGTTGTTGAAGCTGTTGCTGTATTCTGCCTGCTTCCTGTGTTCTCGGTAAAGCGATCTGCATTTCCACTGCTTTCCAGCTCATCGTTCTCCCCTCCTAATAAATAGCTTCTTTTATTTGCTTTTGCTAACGTCATGGTTTTATCTATAGTATACTGATATTACCTGCGACAAGCAAGCGTACTATGCTGTTATTCTAGCGATTGGTCATTCGTGATTTATTGCGTTGCGTCTTACCCTCTATTGCATGGATCACAATTTCTTTTTGCTTCAAATAGGCCTGGAAATGTCGATTTCTTTGTTGTAAAATACGTTTATATTTATCAAACGCTAATTCCACATTCTCAAAAGCTTCTTTGGTCACAATCAACTTTCGCTCTACCGGCTCGCTTCTTTCTGATTCTATCATGGCTAATTCTGTTTCAACATCCAATAACTGATCGGCTATTTTGTTCATCGTATTTCTTTGCTTCAAAAGCATAATTCGTTCTTTTGCTGGCAAATCTCCATCTACCTTTTTCTTTTGCTGCAACATATCACCTAGCTGCCTTACTTTGCGCAAATTGGCATTTAGTTCTGTTTCTTCTTTTTTTAAAGCGGTTACAAAGTCGTGGGATCGCCCATTGGAACGTATCACAATATTGGTCTTTGTATTAGCTGGATTTCCAAGAGTTGCTACCTCCATAGACTTTCCAGCAATACATTCGCCGCCAATAATACTTCCGGACGTACAAAAAATACTGCCTCCTGCCGTACAGAAGCTATGCAGGATATCCCGCTTCACCCTCAGATCTCCTCCCGCTGTAATCTTTGCCTGATTAATATAGCTTACCTCGACACTTCCCTCAGCGGTAATCACTGCCTTTTCCATGCCTGCGATACCATTATAGATTAGAATATTCCCACCAGATGTGATCTCTGATGCTTCTACCATTCCATAAATGGTAATATCACCTTTTGCCTTGACTTGATAGCCAGCAGGAACATTACCGGTAATAGTAACGGCTCCATTAAAGTCGATATTACCAATCTTTAAGCTGAGATCGCCATCCACTTGATAGCGCGGGTAAACATGCAGGCTGTTCTTTCTGACCGATAGCTGTCCAACAGATGTGGAACGAAACGTCTGATCTTGTTCAACAAATACCACACCATTTCCTGCCTTGCAAAAATAGGGTTTGCCCCGTTTTTGTTTTATAGCCTTATGGTATACATCAATTCCTTCTTCACCATTAGTGGCTGGTTCCAGTTGAGCTAGTACTTCATTCTCCTCCACCATAGGGATTTTTTTGACATCGCGAAAATTGGAGCGTTCTGATTCTAGCATCACACTGGATGTCGTGTGTTTCATGATTAATTTTCCATTCTCTCCATCAATAGGTGGTTTTCCTTGAGCAATAAGCAGCTGCCCTTCTGAGATAAGTTGACTTTTCCAATCAAGCTGCTCTAAATCAATGATGCCATATTTTATTCCGGCCTGTTTAATTAATCCATAGATATCTTCTGGCAGAAGATTATCATCACTATTTTTATCTTGCAAGCTGATTTTTGCGCTGAGTCGATCCTTTGCTACCTTAATGATTAACTTCTCCTGTCTATTAATCATAATCGTGTACCGTCCTTCTCCTTATTTTTGGAACAAACGACGAATTTTCGTGATAGCTTGCTTATGTATTTGGGAGATGCGTGAGGTTGTTAAATTTAATACCTTGCCTATCTCGGTGAATGTTAATTCTCTATCATAAAACAAATCTAGCACGAGCTGTTCCTTCTCATTTAACTGCTGTATACACTTCGCTAATTCTTGATAATCTTCCTGCTGCAGCACATGGGCATCTGGCTGCATTTGTTTATCATCTGGAATCAAATAACCGATCGATTCGCGGTTTTCCTCGGTAGTTGTTTTACTTTTTTCTTCCATTGATAATAAATGGGCAAAAAAACTATCCTTTAGTGTTTCTTCCACTTCCTCTTTCGTGATCTGCAGATAAGCAGCAATTTCCTCATTCGTTATTTCATGCTGCCGTTCTTGTTCCAGCCGTTCCATTGTTTGTTCCAATTTCTTTATTTTATCCCTTGTCGTTCGAGGAAGCCAATCTTCTTTACGTAAACCATCAATAATGGCACCTTTAATACGAAAAGAGGCATACGTATCAAATTTCAGTTCCCGGGTCGGATCAAACTTTAAAATGGCGTCATATAGACCAAACAAGCCTAGGCTGTGAATATCATCTCTATTTACACTTCTCGGAAGATTACTAGCAATTCGCTGCACATGATAATTAACAAGATACATATAATATTCAATCAATCGATTGGTATCTTCTTCTCGTTTACTATGAAGCCAGTTATCCCAAAGAGTCTGCTCAGAAGTTGTGTCTTTTACCATCGAATCACCTTCTTTCCGTTTTGCTTGTTATAGTACGTAACTTCTTATATTTGGCTGACGCCCCCGTGAACGGTGCGTATATCCATTATTCCTGTTTCAACATGGAACTCAATCGTTCTCCCTTTACTCCCACCTACATCTTGGGCGATCACCTTCACTTGATGCTCTCTCAGTTTGTTTTGTACGGCTTCAATATTTCTTTCTCCTATTTTTAACATATTCTGTTGAGGCTGCATGGAAAACATGTGAGCACCACCAGCGATTTTGGCTTTTAAATGAGCACGGCGCGCCCCCTTATCAAGTAGTTCCTTCATTAATAGATCAATAGCTGTATCGGCATACTTCATTTTGTTTATCGTAGGCTTCTTGGTTGTTGTGGAATTTGGAAGCATGACATGCGCCATTCCTGCCAGTTGTTTGTTGTAAATTACTACGCCTACACATGAACCTAACCCGGAGGTCTTTAAGCTATTAGGTACTTCTGTCACTTTCAAATCGGCAATGCCAACCTTTATAATCGTCTTAGTCAAGGTCATTATTCTTGAACTCCTAGTGATTGAAATATTTTCTCAAACGACTCCAGTTCAGGTAATAATAAAAAATGGCCCTTTACGGTGTCGTCCTGTTGATTGTTCTCTTCAATAGATGTATCAATAATAATGGCGTAGTCACTTTCTTGTGAGATTTCTACCAGACCCTGCATTAAAATAGCTGCTGCCATATCAGATAATAAGGTAGGTACCGTTGGCTGCATATTAATAGCGGTGAAATCTGATAAGGCAGACAAATAAGAGCCAGATAGAATATTTCCCACTTCTGAAACAGCGGAAAGCGCCATTTCATCGCTAGATACATCTTTCACTGGTACACCAAGGAGCTTTTCTGCGAGCGCATTAGCCTCTTCTGGTTTCAGAACAAAAAACATACTGCCTGGTGCTTCTCCTTGAATACGAAGACATACACTTACAATTTCTTGATCCGGCCCACCCACATATTCCATTAATTCATTAAAGCCTACAATTTTAATAGCTGGCACCTTCATATCAATTTTTTTGTTCAATAAGCCAGATAAAGCAGTTGCTGCATTTCCCGCTCCAATATTGCCGATTTCCCCCAGAACATCTAAATGATACGATGATAACTTATTGATATCTACCATAGGCCAGCTCCTCATTGCCACTTACCGACACTAATAACCCCATATCCATCACTTTTTCCATCTCTAAGATCATGATTAAACGCTTATCGATCTTGGCTACTCCCTTCATATAATCGACATCAACAGTACCGATTACTTGAGGGGTAGGTTCCATTTGTTCGGTAGGGATGTCCATCACATCATATGCCGCGTCCACTATTAATCCAGCCGCATAATCTTCCATATGAATGATGATAATCCTGGTGCTTTCTGTGGCTTCCAATGGAGACTGCATGCCAAAGCGCTCTCGCAAATCAACAATTGGTGTAATCACCCCGCGCAGGTTAATCACCCCTTTTACACAAGAAATAGTTTGAGGAACCCGTGTGATCGGTTGACTGCGCTCGATGGCAGCTACCAAATCGACTGGTATCGCATATTCTTCTTGCTCTAGCTCTACAATGATATATTTATTTATATCTGTCTGATTCATCATGCTCAACCTCCTAACTTATGAGTGAATTGCTGTCTATGATTAAGGCTACCTGTCCATCTCCCAAAATCGTCGCTCCCGATATAGCAAAGACATTTCCTAAAAACTCACCTAATGACTTGAGAACAATCTCTTGTTGGCCAATAAAGGTATCGACCATTAATCCGGCCATCTTATCACCTTTGCGGATGATAACAACAGAATAAAGTTCCGATTCTTCTTCATCCGCCGGCACTTCAAATACCTTTTTTAAATCAATTAATGGTACTACTTTGCCGCGGAAGTCCATCACCTTCTTATGGTGTGCACTGAGAATATCCGAGCGTTGTATAATAGCTGTCTCAATAATGGATGACAGTGGAATAGCATATTTTTCATCTGCTACTTCAACAAGTAACGCTGAAATAATCGAGAGAGTCAATGGTAATTGAATCGAAAAGAGAGAACCCTTTCCTGCTTCCGATTCGATCGTTAATACACCGCCGAGCGATTCAATTGTATTTTTCACCACATCTAAGCCGACTCCACGACCGGAAACATCACTAATTTGATCAGCAGTAGAAAATCCACTTGATAAAATAAGCTGATAGATTTCTTGATCAGCCATTTGTGCAGCATCTTCCGCTGTTATAACTTGGTTAGCTATTGCCTTATGGATTACCTTATCTTTATTGATACCCGCACCATCGTCAGAGATTTCGATAAAGACATGATTGCCACTATGATAAGCCTTCAATAATAGTTGACCAGTTTCAGCTTTGCCTGCCTCCACTCTTCTTTCTGGTGCTTCAATGCCATGGTCTAATGAATTACGAATTAAATGGACTAACGGATCGCCGATCTCATCAATGACGGTTCGATCCAGCTCTGTTTCTGCTCCTTCAATTTGCAAATCAATCTGTTTGCCTAAATCCTTGGAAAGTTGGCGAACCATTCTAGGGAATCGATTAAATACTTGTTCAACCGGAACCATGCGCATATTCAAGATAATATTTTGCAGATCATTGGAGATTCTTGACATTCGTTCGACGGTCTCTTGCAATTCGCTGTGCCTCAAGTTATGAGAAATCTGTTCCAATTGCCCTCGATCAATCACCAATTCTTCAAATAAATTCATTAAAGCGTCCAATCTGTCAATATTGACACGGATCGTTTTATTGGCGGTAGGCTTGGCCATTTGTTTTGGATTCTTAGCAGGAGCGTCTGCACTTTGTTCTGATGGCTGATTGGATGGCTCAGCTTCCAGTTCCTGCTGATTTCCATCTTGTTGATTGGATAGTGTAAATTCTCGAACGGATACTTCTTCGATCTCTGATACCTTCAATATCTTTTGTTCTACAAGGTCTGGAGTCTCTTCAGTAATCACCAACACATGAAAAGACAGATCAAATTTCTCATCCTCTAATTCTTGCACCGTTGGATCTGATTTGATGACTTCTCCAACTTGTTCCAACACCTCAAATACCATATAGACACGTGCGGCCTTCAACAGGCAATTTTCATTCAATTTCACAAAAACCTCTAAGTTATGGCAGTTTTTTTCTTGGGACTGGGTCAAAATAGCTTGTTCAAACTCATCGACTTGTTGAAACCAGGTCAGCGGCTGCTCGGCAGCTACTGATAAGGATTGGTCTTCGGGCACTGAAATGGGTTCTTTATTTTCAATCGCTTGCAGAGCAGTAACTAATGCTTGGACATCTGCCGCTCCATCGCCACCTTCCGCAATGTCTAACACCATCCCCTCTAATTGATCAACAGCTTGAAAAATAACATCAATCATGTCCGTATGAATCGATAACTGATGGTTTCGTACAGCGTCCAGCACATTTTCTAATTTGTGTGTCAAATTCGCAATATCTTGATAGCCCATGGTTGCTGCCATTCCCTTTAAAGTGTGGGCGGCACGAAAAATTTCGCTGATCGTATCCATATTATTCGGTTCTTTCTCCAGTACTAATAACTGATCATTTAATGATTGGATATGTTCTTTACTTTCTTCAATAAACACTTCTAGATAATCATTCATTTCCATATCTTTCACCTCTGTTTAGGGACTTTTTGTGCTAGTACCTCACTGATATGATGGATATCTGCTTGATAATTGATTAAACCTGTCTTTACGGCAGCTTGAGGCATACCGTATACAATACAAGTTTCTTCTGATTGGGCAATAGCTATCGTTTTAGGGTGTTTCTTCTTCAAGGTAATCAAGCCATTTGTCCCGTCACTTCCCATTCCAGTGAGTACGACAGCAATCGGATGACAAGAGCGTAAGTTGGCTACTGATTCAAATAGCATATCAACGGCGGGCTGATGTCCATTAACCGGATGACCTAGCTCGACCTTCGCCGTCCAATGGCTTCCTGTACGGACCACACTAAATTGTTTACCACCTTGTGCCAGGTAGACATGACCTTTCTCGATCACATCGCCATGCTCCACTTCTTTCACCTGCAACTTGGATAATTTATTCAGACGCTCGGCTAGTGATTTGGTAAAACCGCGAGGCATATGCTGAACAATCACAATCGGTGCCTGTAGATCGGCAGGCAGCTGGCTGATCACATCTTGCAGTGCTCTGGGACCTCCAGTAGAAGCTCCAATGGCAATAATCGGATCCGTCCCTTGGATCGCCTTAACGGAAAAATTATTTTTGCTGGAACTTGGCTGTCTAGATGGTAGCAGACGCTGCTGCTTCACTTCCACTGCTCGTTCTGCCTTCATAACGATTTCCTGTTCGATCTCTTTAATATTTAAGGAAATCGATCCCGACGGTTTAGCGATAAAATCAACGGCACCATGTGACATGGCTTCCACGGTTTTGTCAGCGCCAGCTTTGGTGAGACTGGAGAGCATGATCACCGGTGTTGGTCTTACTCGCATCATCCCTTTAAGTGTTTCGATTCCATCCATTACAGGCATCTCCACATCTAACGTGACCAAATCCGGTTTCCATTGTCTCAGCTTTTCCAGCGCATCCTTTCCATTTCTCGCTGTACCGCATACCTCTAAATATTCTGAGGTATTCAATATATCGGTAATCATTTTTCTCATGAATGCTGAGTCATCTACCACTAAGATCTGTTTCTTTGTCATCGCTATCTACCTCTCTTTGAATAAACTTTTAAATCGTTGAATAAATCCTGTTGCTGGCGATATCGATGAACCCTTGATCGGTTCGTCCAAATAGTGATTGACGATGTTCTCCATGGCCTTAGCTGCTCGTGATCGGTGATTATGTAGTACAAACGGTTGTTGAGCAATAACGGCTTTAGTGACTGCCTCATCATCTGGTATCGATCCTAGTGGTACCATGCGTTGTTGTAAGAATTGCTGGACAACTCGGCTTAAACGGTTTAACGTCTCTAGTCCTTGTCGTTGACTCCGTACACGGTTAACGATGATATGAAAGCTTAAAGGTTGCTCCATTAAGACATGTTTGATCATCGAATAGGCGTCCGTAATCGACGTTGGTTCCGGTGTCGTAACAAGTACACATTCATCAACCGTTAATATATACTGAATGGTTTCTCGCGTTACCCCTGCCCCCATATCAAAAATGATATAGTCGTATACCTTTACAACCTCGGTCAACTGTTGCATGAAGAAATTTAAATTGGCTTGATTTAATTGAAATATTTGGTTTAAGCCACTGCCTCCTGAAATATAATGTAGTGCATTTGGTCCTATCTCTATCATATCAAAAATCGAGACTTTTTGCTCAAATAATTTTTCGATTGAGTATTTAGAACTAATTCCGAGTAAAATATCGATGTTCCCCATTCCGATATCTAAATCAAATAACAAGACTTTCTTCCCTCTTTGACTTAACAATAAGGAAAAATTTAAGGCAATATTCGATTTGCCGACTCCTCCTTTGCCACTTACCACAGCTATCGTTTTCGCTTGTTGGGATGGCGGAGAGGTATCCATTAACTTTCTGCGCAATTGTTCTGCTTGATCGCTCATTTGTTTTGTCCACCAATAATTAAATCAGCTACTTGATCGATTGTCGCCTCTTCAATATCATCTGGCACATCCTGACCATTGGTAATATAGGCAAGTCCTAAATCATGACTCAGACACAAGTTTAAAGCGGCACCGTACGTCGTCGTTTCATCTTTTTTCGTTAATATTGCTTGTTTAATGGGTATCTTATTAAACTGTTGATATAGTTGTTCAATATCACTTGCTCTTGTGGTTAGCGATAAAACCAAATAAGTATTAACCTCATGCGTTAGATCGACTATTTTTCCAAGTTCTTCAATATAATGATCATCTCGAAAGTTTCTGCCTGCTGTATCTACAAAAATATAATCATAGTCTTTAAATCTTTCCTTCGCTTTTTTATAGTCTTCTAATTGATAGGCGACTTCAATGGGAACATCCAATATCTTGGAATAGGTTTTTAATTGTTCGATTGCTGCAATTCGGTACGTATCCGTCGTAATAAATGCCACTTTCTTTTTTTGATTTAAGACACACTCTGCGGCTAGCTTTGCGATAGTAGTTGTCTTGCCGACCCCAGTCGGACCTACTAGATGAATGATTTGCTGATCAAAGGCAGCTCCGCCAAAATTTCCTTTTTGAGCTAGACGATTCTTAATTTCAAAACCTATCTGTTGCCAAAGTTGTTCCTGTTCTATTTCATTAGCGCCCTTCCGTTTTTCAACGGCAGCAATCAACTCATAAGCAAGTGCTGCCTCTACCTCACTATCTAACAAATATTGATAGGCCTGTTGATAGGGCTCAGGAAATACCATGTCCTGTTTCTGTTGCTTGAGCATACTTTTCATTTCCTGTACTTCTTTCAATAGATGATCTTGAACCGGAACACTGGTTTTGCGCTCAGGCTGCTTTCTATTTGGAGACGGTGCCTTCATTGGTGTCTTTCGCGGCAGAACAGGCTGATCAACAGCTGCCAGCACCTCAATCTTTCGCTTTTTGAACAGCCCTAAAAAACCACCCTCGTAAACAACCTTTGAGTTTAAAATTACCGCGTCTGCACCTAATTCTTTTTTAACCATTTGCATCACTTCCGGCATGGTTGTTCCCTTCATTTTTTTTACCTTCATGCGACGTTCACCACCCCAATACTTTGGATTTCGGCCGTTGGTTCCAATTCATTATAAGAAAGTACTGTAACGTGAGGATAAAAACGGTCAAGTAATTGCTTGAAATACATTCTTATTGTTGGAGAACAAATGATGATCGGTGTGTCCTCTTGCAGACTCATATTTTCTACGTTTTGTGCTACCGATTGAATCACTTGTTGTTGTGTATCTGGATTCATCGCTAAATAACTGCCATACTCCGTTTGCTGGATATGGTCGGCGATTAGTTTTTCCACTTCTCCTGAGACAGTAATCACTTTGAGCTGTGGTTTGCCTTGCAGGACATCCTTGGTAATTTGAGCAGATAATGATTGTCTCGTATATTCACCTAATAAATCGGTATCGGTTGTCATTTTGGAAAAGTCCGCCAAGGTTTCAAAAATAACTGGAAGATTCTTAATGGCCACTTGTTCACGAAGTAATTTGGCAAGCACTTTTTGGATATCACCTACAGACAATGGTTCTGGTGTGACCTCATCAACCAAAATCGGATTGTTTTCTTTTAAATGATCGATTAGCTGCTGTGTCTCTTGACGTCCCAGTAATTGGTGAGCATGCCGTTTGATCAATTCAGTTATATGCGTGGATACAACCGATGGTGGATCTACCACTGTATACCCAGACATTTCGGCATCATCTTTGACCTCTTCTGTAATCCATTTAGCAGGTAAGCCAAAGGCAGGTTCGACCGTATCGATCCCCTCTAGGTCATCCTCTTCCATCCCGGGGCTCATCGCCAAATAATGATCAAGTAATAATTCCCCCGTTGCCACTTCATTTCCTTTTATTTTCAAACGATATTCATTAGGATTTAATTGAATATTATCCCGAATGCGAACCACTGGTATCACTAAGCCTAATTCAATCGCCAGCTGTCTTCTAATCATCACGACACGATCCAGCAGATCCCCGCCTTGATTAGTGTCTGCTAGCGGGATTAATCCATAACCAAATTCAAATTCAATCGGATCCATATTAATTAAGCCAATCACATTCTCCGGTGATTTCATTTCTTCTGAATCAGACTCGTCCAATTCTTCGATCGACGACGTTTCTTCCTGATTGGATCGTCTCGAGAGGAAGTAGGCACTACCAATAAGTACCAATGCAATCGCACTTGTAAGCATGAAGTTGATCGGTGTCACACCTAACAAAAAGATGGTACCACCAGCAATATAAAGCAGGGTGGGATATTGTAAGAGCTGTTTACTCACATTGGCACTTAAATTCCCGTCGGCAGCAACCCTTGTTACTACAATCCCAGTCGCAGTGGAAATAAGTAATGCAGGTATTTGACTTACCAGCCCATCTCCCACGGTTAAACGCATGTAGGTATCAATCGCTTCACCAAAGCTTAACCCCATTTGTGTCATCCCAATGATCAAACCAAAAATAATATTAATGAGCACAATGATAATCCCTGCGATCGCGTCTCCTTTAACAAACTTGCTGGCCCCATCCATGGCCCCATAAAAATCGGATTCATGCTCGATTTTTTCACGACGTTCTTTCGCTTGTTGTTCATTAATCAGTCCAGCATTTAAATCGGCGTCAATACTCATTTGCTTACCAGGCATGGCATCAAGCGTAAAACGGGCAGCAACTTCGGAAACACGTTCACTACCTTTGGTAATCACGAGAAACTGAATAATAACGAGAATGACAAAAACAACAAAACCAACTAATGGATTGTCACCAATGACAAAGGTACCGAATGTTTCAACAACGCCCCCTGCATCTGCTTCTGATAGAATGGAACGGGTAGTAGAAACATTTAACCCCAGTCGATACAACGTCAATAAAAGCAACAAAGAAGGAAAAACAGAAAACTGTAGTGTTTCTGTTGTATTCATGGCTACTAATATCACGATTAACGCTAGAGAGATGTTGGTCAAAATAAGTATACTTAACAGCCATCCTGGTAAAGGGATGACAAGCATGATGATAATGGATATAACGCCAAACAATACAGACAAATCTCTAGCCTTCATTTTCTTGCAACTCCTTTAAATATAACAAGCAGTCTATCCTTATACCTTTTTTTGCACACGGTAAACATATGCCAATATCTCGGCAACGGCTTGGAAATATTCTTCACTAATAATGTCATTAATCTCTACTTCATCGTATAATGCTCTTGCTAAAGGGCGATTCTCCACCAACACCACTTGATGGTTTCTCGCAATATCTTTGATACGCATGGCCACAAAATCAACACCTTTAGCAACAACATAGGGGGCTTCCGCCTTATTCTCATCATATTTTAAAGCAATGGCATAATGGGTAGGATTGGTAATCACGACATCGGCATTGGGTATTTCACTCATCATACGCTGCATCGCCATCTGCCTCTGCTTCTCTTTTATCTTAGACTTGATTAACGGATCCCCTTCGATATTCTTATGCTCATCTTTGATATCATGCTTGGACATGCGATTCTGCTTTTCGAAATCAAAGCGCTGATAACTGTAATCCAACACAGAAATAATTAACAAACCAATCGCACTGGCCAGCCCCATTTGTATCGTCATTTGGCCAAAGAATGCCAATGCTCCCTGTACATCTTTGCCTGCCAGCATCATCATTTCATCCCGATTGATCCAGATAATTGAAAAAGTAATGGTAGCAATCACCACAATTTTTAACATGGATTTGACTAACTCCACCAAGGCTCGGGCCGAGAAAATCCGCTTTGCCCCTTGGATCGGATTAATCTTATTTAATTTCATTTGTAAAGGCTCTGCCGAGAACAAAAATCCAATTTGCATGAGGTTAGATCCCAATCCGGCTATGATGGCCGCTAGCATAATCGGAGCCAGCGCCCAGGTAATTTGTGATAAAAAATCTAACAGCATTTGTTGCACTTCGGTAATCGTTACCTCGTGATGAATATACTCGGTGAACGAATCATGATAAATACCAGTCATCGATGTCTTGAGCAGATTCCCTGTTACAAACAGAATAATAAAGACAAAGAATAAGAGAATCGCCGTATTGACATCTTGACTCTTAGCGACTTGCCCTTTCTTCCGGACATCCTGCCGCTTTTTCGGGGTCGCTTTTTCGGTTTTCTCACCAGCGAAAAATTGTAAATCTAATGATAATCGCACGACGCTAACTTCCTCCCATCAAGCGCATCAACTCCTGCATCGCTTCTAGTGCAAATTGGAACAACTGCTTTACAATCATGATATAAAACGAGATAAAAACAAATAAGGTAATAAAAGATACCAAAATCTTTAACGGTAAACCTACTACAAATACATTTAGCTGTGGAACGGTTCTGGCAATCATCCCTAAGGCCACATCCACCAGGAATAAACAACCGACAATCGGAATAGCAAGTTGAAAAGCCATCAGAAACATTTCACTAAATATCTGCAGAATCACATCGATATTATCTAAACGAAATAACTGGTCAATGGGCAATTCACTAAAACTGTACATCACACCTGTTAACAATAAATGATGGCCATCCACCGTAAACAAAAACAGAATCGCTATCGTATAGAAATACTGACCAATTAATGGGCTTTGTGCCCCGGTTTGCGGATCGACCACATTCGCGATCGCAAACCCCATTTGAAAATCAATAAAGCCCCCTGCAATTTGAACGGCTGCCAAAATAAGAAAGGCAATCAAACCTAATAACAGGCCAACGACAGCTTCCTTTAACACGAGCAAGATAAACATACCATCTATCGCTATCTCGGGAAGATCCATCATATAAAACATAATCCAGGCAATAAAAACCGCCATACCAATCTTTAAAATGGTAGGAATGTTCCGATAAGAAAAAATAGGAACCGTAGCAAAAAAAGCTGTCAGGCGAACTAAGATAAGAATAAAGGCGGGTAACAGGTTCATATTTACAAACTCCAGCATCGCCTATCTCACAAACTGGTTCATATTTTGAAAAATTTCGGAAGCGAATTCCACCATGGTGGTCAGCATCCATGGTCCGAAAAATACAATCCCTAATAATACAGCAACAATTTTGGGTATGAAGGCCAAGGTCTGCTCCTGAATTTGAGTCGTTGCTTGAAAAATACTGACTAGTAAACCGACAACTAATGCAAGTAACAAGAGGGGGCCAGTCACCATCAATATTGTATAAATCCCTTTTTCTGCTAATGAAATAACGTTCTGCCCACTCATTTGTTACCATTCCTTTCCATCGCTGTCATAACGGCAAAAACCCATCTAGTAGGGAGCGGGTAATAAGATACCAGCCATCCACTAATACAAAAAGTAAAATCTTAAACGGTAATGAAATCATGACGGGCGGAAGCATCATCATCCCCATCGACATCAGAACACTCGCAACGGCCATGTCTATGACCAGAAAGGGGACAAAGATCATAAAACCCATCTGAAAGGCTGTCTTTAACTCACTAATAGCAAAAGCTGGTACCAAAGTGGTCAGAGGCACTTCTTCCAACGTATCAGGTCGTTCCATTTCTGCATAATTCATAAATAAGGCAAGATCCTTTTCCCGGGTGTGCTGTGCCATAAATTCCTTCATTGGCATACTGGCACTATCATAAGCCTCTTCCAGCGTGATTTCCTCATTAAAAAGAGGCTGCAGTGCTTGCTCGTTTACTTCTTGAAAAGTCGGCGCCATGATAAAAAACGTCATAAACAGTGCTAAACCTATCAACACTTGATTTGGTGGCATTTGCTGTGTGGCCAAGGAGGTTCGCACAAACGATAGTACAATAATAATTCTGGCAAAACTGGTCATTAAGATTAAAATACTGGGTGCAATTGACAAGACCGTTAAGAGCAGTAACAGTCGTACAGAAGTTGAGATATTACCGGCATCCGTACCGGAAAAGACATCAATCAGATGGATGATCATGATCTTGTTTTCTTCCCTTCCAGCGCGCAAATGCCTGGCTTCTATCGTCTTTCATTTTTACTAACTCCTTATTAAATACGGCCGTGAAAGGTTTCGACTGCTCTTCTGATTTCCCGGCTTGTTTATTTGGTTTCACCAGTTTTGTTTTTATCGTATCCCACGAACCGAACTCTGCTGGTTTTTGCTCTAATTGTTCAATGGTTTCCTTGTCAGTAATCTCCATTAATACCTCAATCGTGTCACTCACCCCGACTGCAAAATAACGCTGGCCAATTTTTATCGTTTGTACGGATTTGTTTGGTCCCAGTGAGATACCTCCATAGTTTTCTAGCACTTGACCTTGTTGCATAAATCCTTTTCTCTTCTTAAGAAACTTAGAGATAAGGAAGATCAGTCCTAATACGACCGCTAAGGCTATGACTAGGCGAAACAGGCTGCCAATGAAATTTGTGTTGTTATCTCCTATGAGATCCTCCTCTGGCTCATTTACAAGGGGCTCTTCTTCATCATTGTTGGATGGATCTTGTTCTTGCTCTTGATCAGAGCCCTGATTATACGAGTCGCCGACCATAGCCTTTGTTTCGATCGTAAAACAAGACAAGAACACAGCAATGATAAGAAGGATACTTACATGTATGATTAGATGGTTGGTGATTCGCTTCACTTGATTACCCCATTACTTTAGAAATAGCTTCAATCACTCGATCGGCCTGAAATGGCTTCACAATAAAATCTTTGGCACCAGCTTGAATGGCGTCAATGACCATCGCCTGCTGTCCCATGGCAGAACACATAATAACCTTTGCTTCTCCATTTAAACCTTTAATTTCTTTTAAGGCAGCAATACCATCCTTTTCTGGCATAGTAATATCCATGGTAACGAGTTCAGGTGTGAGTTCCTTATATTTCTCGATGGCCTCTTGCCCGTCTTGAGCCTCGCCGACAACCTCATAACCATTTTTCGTCAATATATCTTTGATCATCATCCGCATAAATGCTGCATCATCTACTACCAATACTGTTTTTCCCATTTCCATCTACCTCACTTATTCTCTATTTTAGTTGTTTTAATCGATCTTCTTTATTTACTATTTCCGTAACACGTACACCAAAGTTCTCATCAATAACAACTACCTCTCCTTTGGCGATTAATTTCTGATTAACTAGTATATCTACTGGTTCGCCGGCAAGTTTGTCCAGTTCAATAATAGAACCAGAGGTTAACTCTAAAATCTCTCGAACCGATCGCTTCGTTCTACCAAGTTCTACGGTAACCTTTAAGGGAATGTCCATCAGCAAATCAAGGTTCCGTTGTTCAGGAGACGGTGTGCTTTCCCCCTCAAAATTGGAAAAAGCGGCACTTTGTACCTGTGATGCTGGATCGTTCTGCTGGGCTCCCATTTGTCTTGGATGTTTTACCGCTGCCTTATCTTGCTGTGGCATTTCATTGGTTACAGTCACCTCGCTGCTTATTTCTTCTTCAACGGCTGGTGCGGACTCTGGTTCGGTTGCCGATTTCTCCGCTGTTGGTGGCTCCGTTTCTTCCATCATTGGCTCTTGCGCAGGATTCAATAATTCATTGACTAATTCCTTGGCAAACGTTACGGGTAGTAATTGCATAATAACCGAATCAATTAAGGTGCCAACTTTTAATTGAAAGGAGACTTTAATTAATAGATTATCGTCTGGATTTAACGATGGCGCCTCTTCATTTGCAACATCCATAATCGAGGTAAATGGCGGTGTGATGTCTACTTTTTTATTGAATATCGTCGACATGCTCGTTGCCGATGTCCCCATCATTTGATTCATCGCCTCTTGAACGGCACTTAAATGAATATCGTTTAACTCAGTGGAAGCTGGCTTGCCTTCACCACCTAGCATCAAGTCTGCTATAACTGCAGCATCCTTCGATTCCAACACAAACAAGTTTGTCCCGGTAAAACCCTCGGTATATCTCACTTCAATACCAACATAAGGTACTGGAAACTCCTTTTCCAAATCATTCTTGTTTATGGTATGAATGGTTGGTGTTGTAATCTCTACTTTTTGATTTAAGATCATTGACAAGGTTGTTGCGGAACTGCCAAACGATATATTCCCGATTTCACCCAAGGCATCGATTTCTAGCGATGAAAGGTATTGTTCAGTGGAAGGAGTGTTGTCATCGTTTTGATCTTCCTCATCTGTTCCATTTAATAACGCATCAATCTCATCTTGAGATAACATTCCATCGTCCTTCATATTAATCCCCTCCCTTTATTTCATCTAACACTTGCACAGCCATTTTTTTCTTTTTCTTTCCGGGCTGTACCAAGAATTTTGCTTGTTGATCCACAAACAAGGTGAGTTCTTGATCAATCGTTTGATTCAACACAACCGTATCCTGTCGATCTAAAAATAGAAAATCTTCTAAACTAATCGTTGTTTCTCCGAGTAAGACCGTTAAGTCCACGTTTGACTGTTTAATATTGGCGGCTATGGAATCATACTCCTCTGGCTTTCTTTCTTTATCAGTATCCTTTTGCATCCAGTAGTGTGCCGATAATTTAGGGATAATTGGTTCTAAGACGACATGCGGTATACAAATATTGATCATGCCGCTGCTATCACCAATCGTGGTATCCAGTGAGACAACGATGACTGTCTCATTCGGTGAAACTAACTGTAAAAATTGTGGGTTCACTTCAAAATCTTCCAGGATAGGGTCGATTTCCACAACGGACATCCAAGCCTCCTGGAGATTATCTAGTGCCTTTTCGAATAACTGAGACATGATCGTTGTTTCGATTTCGGTTAAGTTATCAATTTTATTGACACTATTCCCTTGGCCGCCTAGTAAGCGATCCAACATGGCATAAGCAATATTTGGATTAAACTCAAATATAATGCGGCCATCTAGTGGTGCAACACTATATACGTTTAAGATCGTCTTGGTCGGAATCGAGCGTATAAATTCTTCATATGGTATTTGATCTACCGAAGCAACAGCTATATGAACATAAGTCCTCAGCTGTGCGGAAAAGTAGGTAGACAGTAAACGGGCAAAGTTATCATGCATTCTACTGATACTTCTAATTTGATCTTTAGAAAATCGTAACGCCCGTTTAAAGTCATATACCTTTACCTTTTTTTCTTTTTCTTCTTCTTTTAATTGATTGGCATCCATTTCCCCAGATGATAAGGCGGAAAGTAGTGCGTCAATCTCATTTTGTGAAAGTACCTCATCTGCCATTCCGTTCACCTCCATTTCGGAGCTATCTCTATTGAATTACTTTATTAATTACCAAGACTTCAACAATGTTCCCTTCTTCCATATGGGTATTCATTGCTGTCTTCATCTCCGATTCCACCTCTGCCAGATTATGTTTAAAATCCTCCGCAGTCATGTTCACAGCCAGCTTGATAAATTCATTCTTGATTTGAAACTCTCGTTTTTCAATCTCTTCTAAACCATCCCTGGTATCAGTAATGAATTGGAATTGTATTAATACAAAATTACCATCCGGTAAATCGGTACGAATCTCTTCGGTGGTATAGGAATTCTCCACCATATCATCGATGTTCATCGCTTTTCCTGTATCCGATTCTTTGTTTAAAACGAAAAATATTGCCACTACTCCTGCAATGGTGATGACAAGCAGCATTGCAACTAATGTTTTGATTATTTTAGGACTCATGCTTTGGTTCACCTGCCCTTTGTGGAAGATGATATAAGCCAATCTCTTTATAGAAATCGGTCACCTGTTGTTTTACTTCCTGTTCTGACTCCTTCACAAAAACTTTCTTGTTGTTAACAAGTGTAATGGTCGTATCGGGTAATGATTCGACCCTTTCTATGTACATAGCATTGATCGTCAAACGTTGATTGTTTAATTTGGTTAACGTAATCATAGATTGGGAGGGTGAAGGTGCGATAGCCCTTCCCCCTCTTCCCCCTTTTTTTAAACTATCGTTTTAGGTTGACAAGTTCTTGCAGGATTTCATCTGAGGTAGTGATGATTCTGGTATTTGCCTGAAAACCACGCTGTGCCGTGATCATTTCGGTAAACTCTTCGGATAAATCAACATTCGACATTTCTAAAGCTCCGGAAACAAGGCTGGCCGTACCACCTGATTCCGGCTGAAAGAAGATACTGTCATTTTCTCCTGTTTCTATCTGACCATCATTCTGAGACTCTTGAAACATGTTTGCCCCGACTTTATCGAGACCACCCGCATTGGCAAATTTACTTAGTGCAATCTGACCGGCAATCCTTGTTTCCCCATTCTCTAAGTAAGTCACTAATCCATTTCCTTGTATGCTGATACTGTCCGCTCCATCTGGTATATTGATAATGCCCACATTTCCATGATCGATATCATCAATCGAGGATGGCTCCTCTCCTGTGGTAGTAAAACCCATTAAATATTGACCATTTGGATTAACAATATTTCCATCATTATCTAAGTAGAGATTTCCTGCTCTAGAATATTGCATTTCTGTATCACCAAGGTTGTCGACGGGCAGGTTACCCGCTATGTTTCTAGCAAAGACGAACATACCATCTCCTTCTAATTGCAGGTCTAACGGTCGTTCGGTTGTTTGACGATTACCTCCCGTATGGATGTTATCCACTGTACCTAATTGTACCCCTGTACCTACTTGCGACGGATTGACACCACCTCGAATATCAGTCGGTGCACTAGCGCCTGATATGGGTTGACTCATCATATCCTGAAAGGTGGCCCTGCCTTTCTTAAAACCAGTAGTATTGACATTGGCAATGTTATTTCCAACCACATCAAGCTTTGTTTGGAAACTTTTCATTCCTGAAATACCTGCATACATTGAACGTAACATAGATTCCCTCTCCTTTTTCTACTCCATTACACTGCCTCAGTCAATCAGCAGTGAAAGGCTTCCCGAATGGGTCCGGCCTAATCTAATAGAATAGTTCCGTTTATATTTGTGAAGATCTTACTACTCATTTCTTGTTTACTCATCGCCGTGATCACTGTCTTATTTTGTGCATTAACGATTAAACCGGCATCATCGAGCAATACTAACGATTCTTTTACCCCTTTTTTCCTTGCCTCTTCTAGTTTGTCATCGATCTCCTGCCACTTCGTCTCATTGATGTCAATGTTTCTTGCCTGTAGACGCTCGCTGGCATGTTTACTAAGTTGGAGCGTCTGTTCCGACTGTAGCATCTGCTTAAAGGACGCTGACGACGATTTAGCTTTTGGTGGAGTGCCTGGCAAAATAGGAGGATGATAGGCATGAATTTTATTCTCCATCGTCGGGCTCCTCATGCTCTTCCGTTAGATCGGAAATCTTGAGAATTTCGTCGGTATATATCTTCGTCCCATTTTCTAATTCAATCACCGCATACCCTTGATTTTGCGAGATCGAACGCACGACACTATCTACTATTTCCTTAGGCTCTGCTACCTCGCCTGTCTCCTCATCAATTTGATAATAAGAGACTTCTTTGCCAATCAAATGACTGTATTGAATCACTGGGGAGACCATTTGGTTTTGAACCAGCATTTCCATAGAGTTGGACATATTCATCATTTGTTCCAATGAAGAAAAAGTGGCCATTTGTGATATAAATTCCTTATCATCCATTGGATTTAAGGGATCCTGATTTTGCAATTGTGTCATTAAAATTTGTAAAAATTCATCCTTGCCAAGTTGGCTGGAGGGCGAAGACTGCGCCTGATTCTTCAAATAATAAGACGGATCGATTGCTGTCATCCTATTCACCTACACTTTCATTTCCATTAACAGTTCATGAAAATCTATTTCGTTATCATCAGAAGAAGCCGACTGCTCTTCATGATCTGAGCCTTGCTCACCTTGCTCCTCTTCATATGACTCCTGCTCTTGGGTGAGTTCATCACTAGATGGCGTCAGAAAAGTTTCTTGTTTTTCGACAACGACTTGTTGCGGACTAAACAAATGGCGTAATTGCTGGATATTCGTTTCCAATAACTCTTTCGCTGCTTGTGAATGTACTAACATTTTCACCGTCATCTCACCATTCATTTGTACTAATCGTACCGTGATCTCTCCTAAGTGCTCTGGCTTTAATTGTACGGTTAATTGTCCATCACCATTGGCTAACTGCATAAAATTACTTTTTTGCATCACTCGCTGAAATTGCTGAATTAATTGTTGCTGCACGGTTCGTTCTTCCGATTGGGTTTGCTGCAAGTGGATCACGTATTGTTGTACCTTTGATGATGATTGACCAACTTGAGACTCCATGATTCGCGGTTGTTGGTCCACCCAATTTGTATGCTCTAAGGCCTTCTTCACCCATTTACTGATATCCTGTGCCGTGATCTCTTTGGCATAGGAACGCTGGAGTGAGGAATCCTGTCGGTTTTGATAGTTGGTTATTAGCCTTTCCCAGATCTGTTTTTCTTGTTCTGTTAACTTAGAACCGATAAACAGTTGCATCCCTTGTTGGTTCGCAGGCTGAAGTTGTGACCACTGTTTCAATAATTGCAACATTTGTCTAGACGATTCAAAGGAAACTGGCTGATCTCTCCATTGATGGAGAAATTGTATGATCTTGGATCCGATCACCTCTAGATCCGCTTGGTTCTTTTCTGATACAAGTGTCATGGTTGGAAAAACAAGATCCTCTGACTCGATAGCTGGCGTTTTCGTCGGTGCCAGATTGGTTGTCTCAAATGACTCGGCCCATCTTTGTAGCTGATCGGTAAGTTGAACTGCCGATCCCTCTATTCCTTCATTAGCACGGAACCATTCTTCCATCTTTGACAGTAATTTATCTTGAGATATCAAAGCTTGAATCGCAGAGCGGAAATCTTCTACATCCGGTAAGTTGATACTCTCCCGACTTGTTTGTCCTGGATAGAGGCTCTCCAGCAAAGATGACCATTTTTCCTCATGGATGTGAGGATCATCGTCTCCTTCCTCTTGAGAATTCATTTCTTTCAACAAGGAAAGCAGTAAATCCTTTACGGTAGAAATGGGGGCTGCAGGTGAGTCTTCTAATGGCTTTTCATTGGTCGGAAGGAATATCTGTTGACCACCAAGCACTTCACGAAAGCTCATCACTTTGTCCGGTACGGCAGACGGCAGCGTTAAGAATTCCCTCATACCTAGTTGTAAACCTCCATTGAATACTTCCATCGGATTCATCATGTCACCTCCTTTCAAGCAGATTTTTAACACGATAGGCAGCTCTATTCTGCCGCTAACATACTGGCATAATTGGCAGCTACTTCTGACTCCATCACCGCCATGATCTCCCCACGTGCTTCTGCGTCCATCAAGGTCAATAGGGGAATAGCTACCTCATCAGCAAGATTTTCAATAATTGGAGCTGCTTCTTCAGGTTTCATAGCTAGGAAGGATTCAGATAATTCTTCCAGATTGTCATCCTCTTCTTCTGGTGTTTCTTCACTGTTGCCCAGTTCCACACTCTCTACCGATGCCTCTGCTAATTCCTCTTCTAAATCGGTAACGGTACCTTGACTTGTCTCCAGCTCTACTTCCAGTTCCTCTACTCTTGCTTGCAATTGTTCAATCGATTGATCTCTGTTTGTCAGCTGGTGTTGATAGTAAGCTTCGTCGTCGGTTGTAACATATTCACTCAAAAATGGAACTTTATTAAGCGTCTCTTTTGTATGTTTCATCACATCTACGCCCATTACCGATAAAATAATCACCGTGATGATAGCTGCAAAAATCAATGGGACAACAATCACCATCAACCATTGAAACATACCTGCCTTTTTCTCTTTCTGTTTAGATGAATTCTTTGCCATATCTTCACCTGTCCTTACCTATGCATAAACTGCCGCAGTGATATTTCGTCCATTACGAAAGCTTCCTTACGTTTTTCCATTTGATGAAAAGCCACCTTCTTTTTCTCAATTAACTTGTCGATTTTCTTGACCTCGATATAATCTTCCGCTACTCGCTCTTGTAACGACTGCATCTTTGTTCTCGCTTGATTTACCTGTTGTTGCAGCGTGATAATAGATGGCGTTAAGAAATCCAAATATTGATGATAAGAGCGTAGTGTCTCAATCGGAACAGATTGGGATAATGACTGCTTATATGCCTGTTCTATATCTTCTTTCTGCTTTAATAGATCATACAATTGTTCAGCGCGTTGTTCGAAATCTGCTACTGCTTCTCTAAACGCTAATTCTGTTTGATCTTTTTCGTTATCCCTTATCCGTTTGATTTTTTCATAACCATGCCACTCTTCCATCTGTCACTACCCTTTCTCTAACAATTTCTGCATTTGTTGGAGCACTTGATCTGGCTCTGCCGTTTCCTCTACCTCTTGTTTAAGAAAATCCATGATAGCTGGCTGCAGTTGAATAGCTTGATCGACTAATCGATTGGAGCCCTTTTTGTATGCCCCAATTTGGATTAATTCTTCATTGTCTTCAAATGTCGCTAATATCTGTCTCAAAGATTGTACAATCTGCAGTTGTTCCTTCGAGACAATCTCATTCATTACCCGGCTGACGGAGTGTAAGACATTGATAGCTGGGAACTGACCTTTTTCTGCGAGCTTCCGATCCAATATAAAATGACCATCTAAAATCCCACGTGTCGTATCGGCAATCGGTTCATTAAAATCATCGCCATCCACTAACACTGTATAAAACCCTGTAATCGAACCCCTCTCGTTCGTTCCCGCCCGCTCTAGCAAAGACGGCAACAGCGCAAACACGGATGGAGTATATCCCTTGGTGGTTGGAGGCTCTCCTATCGCCAGCCCGATTTCCCTTTGTGCCGTAGCTACTCTTGTGACGGAATCCATCATTAAATTGACGCTATACCCCAAATCCCGAAAATATTCACTAATCGCAGTTGCCGTATAGGCTCCTTTGATTCTCATCAGGGCGGATTGATCAGAAGTAGCCACCACCACAATCGACTTTTTCAATCCTTCTTCGCCAAGATCTTTCTCGATAAATTCTTTCACTTCTCGTCCTCGTTCGCCGATTAAGGCAATCACATTGATGTCTGCCTCACTGTTACGAGCAATCATCCCCATTAATGTGCTTTTTCCAACACCGCTTCCCGCAAAAATACCAACTCTCTGACCTTTACCTACAGTTAGCATGCCATCAATCGCCTTTACACCAATGGGAATGGTCTCACGAATCCTTGGCCGCTCCAAAGGATTGGGAGGTGATTGTTCTGTCGGATACTCTATTAATCCTTTCGGCAGCGGGGCGCCATTCAAATAAGCACCAGTGGAATCAACTACTCCGCCAATCAACGGGCGTCCAATCTTGATTTGCAAGAGCTGTTTCGTCGCTTCTACCAAACAACCTGAGGCAATATCATGCACACTTGTGTAAGGCATAAGTAACACCTTTTCTTGATAAAATCCGATGACTTCTGCTCGAATGCTCTGTCCCATCTTTTTTGTATGGATCAGACAGACTTCCCCAATCCGAGCTTCAGGACCCCTTGCTTCAATTAACAGTCCAATCACTCGGTCTACCTTGCCATATCGTTTGTACGTGTCTATTTGTTCTAGTTCACTCCATATTTTCGTGAGATTCACGTGTCATTTCCTCCGATATTTGAAAAAGACGTTTTCTGATTTCATCAAGCTGACTATCAATCGAGGCGTCCACTTTTCCTGATGGTGTTTCGATCATCACTTGATAAGGATTTTTATCCTCCGCTGGGTAGATCATAAAATCTGTTTTATGATGAACGATCGCCTCGAGTTCATCTTTGTTCTCGATAAATAAAGGATATACACTATTTGGAACAAACAATTTAATTTGTGGATGGTCCTTTACCTGAGCAATTAATGACTTTGCCACTGGAATAAATTGTTCTTTATGAGACTTGAGTTCCTCATGCAATACTTTTTCTGCCACTGCTAATGCAATCTGCAGAATTGTCTCATCGCTTTTCACTACGATCTCACCATATTCTTGCTTTGCTATTTGCAACGTATCGTTTGCTTGTACAAGCAGATCTTGATATTGCTGTTGCCCATCTATCTCTCCTTGGGAATAGCCGTGCTGATAGCCCTCCTGCTGCGCTTGTTCTATGTATCGGGATCGTTCTTGCTCCCATTGAGCTTTTTGTTCTTCGATCGCTTGATTGGTCTCTTCTTTTTTCTGTTTCATATGTTGTTCTAATCGATCAAGTTCTGCCTGTTTATTGGTGATTTGCTTCTCCAAATCCATCGCCGTGTCGGCAGAAGACTTTACGGATGATTCGGGTTTTACCTGCACCTTTTTCAATTGAATTTCTCTTGCTGGAAGGGAAAAATTAGACAATAATATCATCTCCTCCACCACGCGCGATCACAATTTCACCAATCTCTTCCAACCTACGAATAACTGATACAATTCTTGATTGGGCTTCTTCAACATCTCGCAAGCGAACAGGTCCCATAAACTCCATTTCTTCTTTAAATGTTTCTGCCATCCTAGTAGACATGTTTTGGAAGACAACGTCCTTCACTTCATCACTTGCTACTTTCAAGGATAGTCTTAAATCATCATTTTCCACTTCACGAATCACTCGCTGGATAGCTCGATTATCCAGAACCACAATATCTTCAAATACAAACATTCGTTTCTTAATCTCTTCTGCCAGTTCTGGATCATCAATCTCTAAGGAATCCAAAATTGTCCGTTCTGTACTGCGATCCACTCCATTTAACACTTCAACTACTGCTTGAATACCACCTGTTTGTGTATAATCTTGAGAAACCGTAGTTGACAGCTTTCTTTCCAAAACTTGCTCCACTTCGGCAATGATTTCCGGGGATGTTGAATCCATAATGGCAATCCTTCTAGCGATATCCGCCTGCACCTCCGGTTGTAATTCCGATAATATTTGAGCCGACTGTTCGGCGTCTAAATAAGATAAGATAAGGGCAATCGTCTGTGGATGCTCATTTTGTATAAAATTGATGATTTGATTAGGCTCTGCCTTTCTAGCAAAATCGAACGGCCTCACCTGTAAGGAAGAAGTCAGACGATTTAAGATATCTTGAGCTTTCTCTTCTCCTAATGCCTTTTCAAGTACCGTTTTCGCATAACTGATACCGCCCTGTGAAATATAATCCTGCGCCATTGCTATCTCATGAAACTGTTCAAGAATCTCTTCTTTTTGACTGCCTTCCACCTTCTTCACAGAAGATATTTCCAGCGTCAATCTTTCCATTTCCTCTGGAGTCAAGTGTTTAAAAATCTGGGCAGAAACATCTGGGCCTAAAGAAATTAATAAAATAGCTGCCTTCTGTTTTCCTGTTAACACCTTTCTTTTAGCCAAAAATATTAACCTCCCCTAATCTTCCGTTAACCAAGATCTTAATAGTTTCGCAAATTCTTCTGGTTTTTCCTTTGCATATTTCTCTAACTGTTTCCTTCTCATACCTTCATCTGAGTCATCTGTATGAGTAATCGGCGGAACGTCTTGCTCTTGTGACGCACTTTCTGTATGAGCAACTGGTGTCGTCGTTTCTTCCATTATTTCTTCATATTCCTGTTTCCTGCTCCTTCTCCACATCCAAATGACAAAAATAATCGCTAATAGCACGGCCCCTCCCAGTATGTATAGCCATGTTGGAATGCCAGGTGCCGCTGCTGTTGCTGCAGGAGTCTCCGTACCTTGAAAAGGTTGAAAAACAATCGAAACCTTCTCTTCCGGTTGGAATTCACCATATGATTTATCAATGGAAGTAGAGATAATCGAATTCAGAATCGAAGCCACGCTTTGTTCAACGGCCTCCTGTTCTTGTGCCGTTAGTTGTTCCACTTCACCATTCTCCAGAAGACGCTGATTATCAATTGCTACTTGAATACCTAAGTCCCTAATCTTATATGGACTCTCAACAATATCACGCTGGATGCGGTTCACTTCGTTATTTACGGATTCTTTGACTAATTCATAGTCACCCACATTGCCATTTTGACCGGCCGGATAATTGGCGATCTCACCCTCGCCAACCCCTGCAGCTCCTTCCTCCGGTTGTTCACCGGTAAAGGACTCCGTTATGGTTTCCACGCTAACTGGCAGTGTATCATCGTCCTCATTAACAGGCTCGACTAGTTCCTCCACACGTTGTTCTTGTGTAAAATCAATATCTGCCGTAGCGGAGATAGCCACCTTATCCATACCAATCATGGAACCAAGCATGCGCTGAACATTTCGTTCCATATCTTGCTCAATATCACCCTTGATCTGCTGTTGTGACGTATAGGTAGAATCTGCTCCAAACGTGCCTTGATTGTCCAAGTCGACATACTCAAAGTTTTGATTCATGATCACTATGTCGTCGGTAGATAGGTTTGGCATGGACTTCGATACAAGATGATACAATGCATTAACCTGACTTGGTTCAAATTGATAGCCCGGTGCCGTTTGAATAACAATCGACGCCGATGACGGCTGTTGCTCCTCTGCCATAAACACTGGCTCTGGTGCCACATTCAAGTTCACCTCTGCCCCATTAATTCCATCAATTTGAGAAATAAGGTTGGCAATTTCCGTTTGCATGGCATCGGTTCGCATCACTTCAAATTCGTTATCTGTCACTCCCCACGAGCTATTCTCAGCAAAGAAAGAGTAGTCGATATTGCCACTATCCGGAATGCCCTGAGCAGCAAGATCTACTAACAGGGAATCTGCCATTTCTTCAGGCACTTCCACTCCAGTGCCGGCCTCGGTAATCTGGTAATCTACATTCCTAGCGTCAAGTTCCTCTGTGATTTGTCCCACTTCTTGCAGGGATAGATCATTATAAAGAACGACACGATCATTTTTTGATGTTGTAAGCACCGTCCCCAAGATAATCACTGCTAATACTAAGCCTATTCCACCAAATAGGAATATTCGTTGCTTGTTAGAAAGTGACTGGTAGGACTTAGACAGTCGTTCCTGGGTCTGTTTTAGTTTTTCCTTCATTTTCTGCCCCCAAAATCATTTCTTACACTTGCATTCTCATTACTTCATTATAAGCGTCTACTGCCTTGCGCTGTACTTCTACCCCTGTTTGCAGGGTGATACTAGCTTTTTGGGCAGTAATCATGACATCATGTAAATCATCTATTTCGCCCGACGCTAACGCCTGCGTTTTTTGATCAGATGCTGCTTGAGCTTGGTTGATTTCTTCAATTGCCTGTTTTAACTGCTGAGTAAAGGCCTGCTGAGACTCTCCTACAGTAGGAGAAGCAGCAGGTGTCGATTGTAGTTTGGTTTGAATATTGTCTAGTGAATAGATGTTCATTTTTTGTCACGTCCTTCATTATGTATTATTTACCAATCTCCAGTGCCTTCATCAACATCGTTTTGGAGGCATTGATCGATGTTACATTTGCCTCATAGGATCTGGTGGCACTCATCATATCGACCATCTCTTTTAAAGGATCAACATTTGGCAAGGCAACATACCCTTCTTCATCCGCATCTGGGTGGTTTGGATTAAACACCATCTTAAACGGTGCCTCATCCTCCGTTATTTGCGATACTTTCACTCCATTATTCACTACTCGGCCGGATCCTTGTGCTTGAGAAAGGGTAGAGGCAAAGGTTTGACCATTTTCTCCTAAGACCGTCATTTTCCTTTGATATGGTTGATATTCACCATCTTCGTTTACTGTTGCTCGAGTGGTATCCGCATTGGCTATATTAGAAGAAATCACATCCATTCTCAGTCTCTGAGCAGTCAACCCACTTCCACTCGTATTCATTGCCTGGAATATTGACATGTTAATTTCCTCCTCTAATTACGCTTTGCATACTACTAAACTTTCCATTAATTCTATCTACTAATGCCTGATAATAGATTTGGTTCTTGGCCAATTCTGTCATCTCATGATCAATATCCACATTATTCCCATTGTGATTATAAGTAGTGTTATTATTGGTAGTGATACGAAAGCTCTCTTGGTCTGATGCAAAAGGCAGATGACGTTGATCCGTTCGTTTGGCTTGAAAAGGTTGTGACATTTCCGAGTTTAATATATCTTGAAATGCGACGTTTTTCGATTTGTAATTGGGCGTATCCGCATTCGATATATTATTCGCGATTGTTTTGTTTTTTAATGAAGCATAGTTTAATGAATGTTCTAGTTGTTGAATGGTACCGCCAAATAAATTCATCATTTGAGTCCTCCATGTTTATTTCCGTCTAAGACTAATGTAATAAAACCATTTATCAAATATTGTAAGGGAAAAAAGGTTTATTGTCTATGACTATTCGTCATATTTTTACGAAAACATTACATTTTTTTATCAAATCGACACTTTTTCACCATGATTCGCAATAAAACAACCTTGAAAATATGACTTTATTCCTAATGTATTTAGAAAATCATGTATAAAGTAGGGGGAAGTTTTCAGGAAGGTGATTTCTAATGAATAGCTTTTGTTTGGTAAAATATAGTGTATTTTTAATCGAGCTTATCCATATTATGATAATGGTTGTTGATCTATTTCAAAATCAAAACATTTCAATGGCTATTGCGCTTCCATTAATAAGATCAACCGGGCAAATTCCGCCGGCCCCACGGTGGCGAGAGCGTTCTTTGCTCGAGTCGCTTGTTGACTTATGCCCCGCGGGTAAAAGCACAGCATATTCTCAGAGCGCTCGTTTAGCACAAAAAAACGGTCAAAGGCAACGACCAAAAGTGATTACTTTACATAATCCGCCTTATCGGCACCTGAATTCGTTTAAGGTCAAAATCGTTCCAAAATCTATTACGGCAAGACTGATATACTTTTTAATATCATTAAAAAACGGATGAAAAGGCACTCGATTTCTTTGCCTTTTCACCCGTTTATTGGGAACAAACAGAACCTTCACCTTTTACAATCGTTCACCTAGGACTGTTGTTCGATCGCTTCCTGAAATTTATCATTTAAAATTTTAATATAGGTCCCCTTCATCCCCAATGAGCGAGACTCAATTACACCTGCGCTTTCCAGTTTACGCAGTGCATTGACAATAACTGAGCGAGTGATGCCTACACGATCGGCGATTTTACTTGCCACCAGCAATCCTTCCTTATCTTCTAGTTCCTCGAAAATATGGGCAATGGCTTCTAGTTCACTATAAGAAAGAGAACGTATCGCCATTTGTACAATAGCGGCACTTCGGGCTTCTTCTTCAATAGCTGCAGATTTTTCATGAAGAATTTCGATCCCTACCACCGTGGCAGCATACTCTGCTAAAACGAGATCATCCTCACCAAATCCTGTTGATAAACGGCTGAGTATCAGCGTTCCTAGCCGATCACCACTGCCTATAATCGGCACAATGGTTGTTAAGCCTTGTGCGAATAAATCCTTATTTTCCACTGGAAAGGCAGTGTGTTGACTGTTAATATCCAGATTGGTTGTTGTTTTCGTAATTTGAAATAAATTTTCCGTATACTCTGTTGGGAACTGCCTTTCTTCTAACATTCGTTTCATACGTTCATTTTCAATTTGCTGATTAATAGAAAAACCCAACAATCTACCGGTACGGCTAACGATAAATATATTCGACCCAATAACGTCTCCCAACGTATGGGACATCTCACTAAAGTCTACCGGATTTTCCTTTGCCTTTTGAAGTAGTGTATTAATTTCCCTTGTCTTTTCTAATAGCTTCATCTTTTCACCATCCAGTTTATAAAATAAATTGACTGAGGTCTTTATTAGTAGCAATCGACTGCAGTTTTTCATTCACATAATTTTCGGTTATTTCTATATTGCCAACTCCGATGTCTGATGCTTCATATGAAAGTTCTTCCAACAACTTCTCTAAAATCGTATGCAATCTCCTTGCCCCAATGTTATCCGTCTCTTGATTCACTTGATAGGCTATTTCTGCTAAGCGATCGATTGCTTCAGCTGTAAATGAAATCGTGATACCTTCTGTTTCTAGCAAGGCTTCATATTGTTTAAGCAAAGCATTAGACGGCTCACGTAGAATTCGTTTGAAATCATCCACCGTAAGCTTTTCGAACTCAACCCGGATCGGAAAACGTCCTTGTAGCTCTGGAATCAAGTCAGATGGTTTCGACATATGAAAGGCCCCAGCAGCAATGAAAAGAATATGATCGGTTTTTACCGGGCCATATTTCGTGACAATGGAGGAGCCTTCTACGATTGGCAAGATATCACGCTGTACACCCTCGCGAGACACATTGGCAGATTGTTCCTGTTTTACCGCTACTTTATCCATTTCATCAATGAAGATAATCCCCGATTGTTCTGTTTTCTCCAAAGCTTGTTGAGTCACTTGGTCCATATCGATTAGTTTTTGTGCTTCTTGATTCGTTAACACTTCTCTTGCTTCCTTGACAGGGAGCTGACGATTTTTCTTTTTCTTAGGGAAAAGCTGCCCGAAAGCGTCCTGCATATTCATGCCCATTTGTTCCATTCCGGACCCCTGCATCATGTCAAACATATTAGGCGGCTGTTCTTCCACTTCAATCGTTATAACACGATCTTCTAGCTCTCCTAAATCTAATAAACGCTTCGTTTTCTTTCTCTGTTCCTTAATGGAATCCTGCTCTTGGGTATCATCATTTTCTGTATCCTCTTGCTGATTAGGGTTCATAAAAATTTCAAAAGGATTCTTGGATGAGTTTTGCTTCTTTTTGGAGGGGACTAGTATTTCTACAATTCGTTGGTTTGCCTGCTTCTCTGCCTTATCCTTCACCTGTTCTGCTGCTTCTTCTTTGACCATTCGGACAGCGGTCTCCACCAAGTCACGAACCATGGATTCCACATCACGTCCCACGTAACCAACCTCGGTATATTTGGTTGCTTCTACCTTGATAAATGGGGCTCCGACTAATTTTGCTATCCTTCTGGCAATTTCAGTTTTACCTACCCCTGTTGGGCCGATCATTAGTATATTTTTGGGAACAATTTCATGGCGCAGTTCTTCCGTCAACTGCATACGGCGATAACGATTTCGCAAAGCCACCGCTACCGATTTTTTGGCTTCTTGCTGACCAATGATATATTCATTAAGTTTGGTTACAATCTGTTTTGGTGTTAAATTCATCGACATCTCTTTCACCTCGCATTATTGGATTTCTTCTACTATTAATTGATCATTGGTAAAGACACAAATCTCACCTGCTATTTCTAAAGAAGCCTTGGCAATGTCTTTCGCTTCCATCTCTGGTGCATGCCGTTTCAATGCTCTGCCTGCACTTAGCGCGTAGTGACCGCCCGAACCAATTGCCAAGATACCATCATCTGGTTCAATCACTTCTCCAGTACCAGAAATTAATAGCAGCTCTTTCTTGTCCATCACAATTAGCATCGCTTCTAATTTTCGTAAATATTTATCATTTCTCCAATCTTTGGCAAGTTCTACTGCAGCCCTTGACAGGTTACCATCATGTGTTTCCAATTTAGCTTCAAAACTTTCAAATAAGGTAAACGCATCAGCTACTGATCCTGCAAATCCTGCGACCACTTGATTTCGAAACAAACGCCGTACTTTCTTGGCGGTATGCTTCATTACCACCTGATTTCCAAATGTCACCTGACCATCTCCGCATATAGCAGATTTTCCGTTATGCTGGATAGCGAATATGGTGGTTGCATGAAATGAGTCCATTTTTTCATTCCTCCTATTTATGTGCCCTTGGATGTGCCTGATGATAGACATTCTGAAGCCGGTCACTCGAGACATGTGTGTATATTTGTGTTGCTGATAAATTGGCATGCCCCAATAACTCCTGAACGGCTCTTAGGTCCGCCCCATTGTCAAGTAGATGGGTCGCAAAGCTGTGTCTCAATTTATGTGGGTGCAAATCAACGGTTAATGCTGCATCCTCTACGATACGATTCATAATCATTCGAACACCCCTGGCACTTAATGGGTTTCCCTTCGCATTCAGAAATAAAACATTGCCTGGCTGGCTATGTTTACCAATCAATCCATCCCGGCCATGCTCCATATATTCAAGCAACGATTGTTGGGCGAATTGTCCGAAGGGGATATACCTTTCTTTGTTACCTTTCCCTGTTACCAATATCGTTTGCAGATCCATATCCACACTTGCCAAATGTAATTGCACACACTCACTCACGCGAATACCTGTACCATATAATAACTCTAATAAGGCTTTGTTTCGTATTCCAATAGCGTTATCAGTAGTAATAGAATGGAACAAAATGTCCAATTCTTCGGCATACATAATATCAGGGATAGCTTGATCTGTTTTCGATAATGGTAATTGAGCAAATGGATTAGTCTGCACTATCTCTTCCCTCATAAGGAATTTATAAAAGGAGCGCAAACTAGAAATCTGACGGTTTACCGATCGTTTTGATAACCCTCCATGGTACAATTCCGTTAAATAAGTTCTTATCATCAAATAATCTACATCTGTTAATTCTTCCATCTTTTCTCTGGTCAAAAACTGAAAAAAATGTTCAATGTCTCTTTGATATGCTTGTATCGTCAGTTGGGAAGCATTCTTTTCAATCTGTAAATATTCAAGGAATAACTTCCAGTATTTATCATAATCCATAGGTCACCTCTTAATGCGTTAAAATAGTAACACAATCCTAGCTAAACTTCAATCAACTTCATTTTTCACCATATGCCTTGTTATTATTCTAACATGCATTGCCAGATAATAAAGCGTTCTTGCTTAACTTCACAAGATTGTTAATAGTTGAACAAACAAGTGATCAGCTATGTGTTGGAGGATATTATAAAAAGAATGATGTGTGCATTTTCGCTTAGGCCGCTGAGCTGTGATAGATACGATTATATACCTTCTCTAAAAAAAAACGAAACCCCGTTGCAATGGGGCTTCACTTTGATTAACCTTGTTCTTCTTCTTTATAGTCACAGTTCGAGCATTGTACTTGAACCTTTTTCTTGCTTTTCTTTTCTACTAGCATAGAATCACACTTAGGACAGTCTCTACCCACTGGTTTATCCCATGAAATAAAATCACATTCTGGGTATTTATCACACCCGTAAAAAGTTCGTTTCTTTTTGGTTTTTCTTTCTACAATATTCCCATCTTTACACTTGGGGCATTTAACCCCAATTTCTTTTAAGATCGGCTTGGTATTTCGGCATTCAGGGAAATTGGAACAGGCCAGGAATTTACCATATCTGCCCATTTTATAAACCATTTCATGACCACATTTTTCACAGGTAATGCCGGCAGGTTCATCACGTATTTCGACCTTCTCCATTTCTTGATGCGCCTTTTCCAGACGTTTATCAAAACCTTGATAGAATTGATCTAATATGCTAATCCATTCGGTTTTTCCTTCTTCAATGGCATCTAAGTCATCCTCCATTTTCACAGTGAAGGCAACGTCAATGATTTCCGGGAAAAACTCTTCTATTAACTTCGTGACGATTTCTCCTAATTCAGTCGGAATGAATCTCCTATTATCCAAGGCTACATAACCACGGCGCTGAATGGTATCTAACGTTGGTGCATAAGTAGATGGGCGACCAATACCTTTCTCCTCCATCGTTTTTACCAGTCTTGCCTCCGTATATCGTGGAGGCGGCTGAGTAAAGTGTTGATTTGGTGTGATTTTACTCGTCTTCACTGTTTCTCCAACCTCTAAGTTAGGCAACCATTTATCCTTCTTCTTATCTTGGTCATCTGAGCTTTCAATATAAACGCCCATAAAACCTTTGAACTTAATCTTGGAGCCAGAAGCCCGAAACTCTACACCATTGTTCGATAAATGAACCGTCATCGTATCCATTACCGCAGGCGCCATTTGACTGGCAATAAATCGTTCCCATATTAGCTTATATAATCTAAACTGATCTCTGGATAAAGTTTGTTTTAATGAATCAGGAGATCGAAGGGCATTGGTTGGCCGAATCGCTTCGTGTGCGTCTTGCGCCCCTTCTGCATTTTTCGCTTTTCTCGACGAACCACTATATTCTTTTCCATAATTTTTTTCAATATATTCTTTGGCTTGTGACTTGGCAGTATCGGAAACCCTGGTCGAATCGGTACGCATATAGGTAATCAACCCTGTTATACCGCCTTCTCGCTTGCCTAGATCTATCCCTTCATATAATTGCTGTGCCACCATCATCGTTTTTCTAGCGCGAAAATTCAATTTCCGTGCCGCTTCCTGTTGTAAAGAGGAGGTGATAAATGAAGGAGAAGGATTCCGTTTTCTTTCCCTTTTATTTACTTTATCAACGACAAACCCTTTATCATCCATCGTTTGAAGGATTTTATCAACATCTTCTCTTGAGGAAAGCTTCTTTTTCTTACCATCAACGCCATAAAAACTTCCCTCAAAGTTTTGCTTGCCTTTGAGAAAATCAGCGTCAATACTCCAGTACTCTTCCGGCTTGAAGTTTTTGATTTCGTTTTCGCGATCAATGATCATCTTTACAGCAACCGATTGCACTCGTCCTGCACTTAATCCTTTTTTCACCTTCTGCCATAACAAAGGACTGATGTTATACCCTACTAAACGATCCAAAATTCTTCTGGCTTGTTGTGCGTCTACCAAGTCCATATTTATCGTTCGAGGATGTTTGAATGATTCTTTTACAGCGTCTTTAGTGATTTCATTAAAGACAACCCGACATTCACTATCCACATCCATATTTAAACTATGGGCCAAATGCCATGCAATTGCCTCACCTTCGCGATCGGGGTCGGCTGCGAGAAATATTTTGTCCGCTTTTTTAGCTGCGGTTTTCAGTTCCTTCAATACCGGCCCTTTTCCGCGGATCGTAATGTACTTTGGTTCAAAATTATTCTCTACGTCTACACCCGTTTGACTTTTTGGTAAGTCACGGACGTGTCCCATTGATGCCTTGACTTTATACTTTTTTCCTAGATATCTTTCAATTGTTTTTGCTTTTGCTGGTGATTCCACAATGACTAGATATTGTGCCATATATTCCATACACTCCCAAGAGGTAATATCAATTCTTTTTTGCTTACATTTCAATGCGTGTTCAAAAGCTGATAGAAAGAACCAAAAAGTTCCCCACATTGTCCATGCAAAAATTCGATACGACATTTTTATTTGACTTTTTGAACAACCTCAATAAATAAGATAAATCTTCCCTATTATTAAATACTTTACAAGCATTTGTCAAACGAGAAAACTATATTTATTGGATTATTTTTATTTTTCTTCAGGAAAACGAGGGAATTGTCGGCACCTCTATCCAAATATCCATGCTGTCTTGAACAAGTTTTGCCCCGTCTTTAATCAAGCGATTACAGCCATTACTTGTTTCCGTTAAAATAGATCCTGGCATTGCAAATACTTCCTTCCCTTGTTCTAATGCCTGATCTACCGTAATCATCGTCCCGCTTTTTTCCTTTGCTTCCACGACTAGTGTCCCAAAACCTAAGGCACTAATTAATCGATTTCTTTCAGGGAAATAGTATTTTTGTGGTGAAAAGTCAGGGGGATATTCGGATACAATTAAGTTTTGCTTGGCCAATCGATGAAAAAGGGTCGTATGCTTTTGAGGATAAATATGCTGAAAACCTCCTCCTAAAACAGCAATGGTCTTGGCATGATTGTCTAATGCCAATTGATGCGCCAAACCATCAATACCTGCTGCCATCCCGCTGACAAGGAGAATATCTTTTTTTAATAAGGGTAATAATACCTGCTGCATGGTTTGTCTGGCAAACCTGGAAGGGTATCTTGTTCCAACCACGCTTAAGTTAGGGTAATGTTGGAGAAGTGATTTATTTCCATGAAGATATAAAACGAGAGGAGGATCTGGTATTTGCTTTAGATAAGAAGGAAATTGAGGGCTCCATATCGTTAGAATCTGATATTGCCGAGCAAATCGGACAATTTTCTCCTTGATATCCTGATTGTTTAATCGCTGTAATAAATGATGGGCTCGTTCACTGGACAGTTGCAACCGTTCTTGCCACTCTGCTGATTTCCACTGATAATAAACAGTTAATGCTGGGTCTTGCTCTAATATTTGCCTGATCATTTGACGATTGTTATAGCAAACATAATGCAAGTGAAGTAAGCGCCATTCTCTTTTATCTATGCTAACCACCACACTTTCTTTATAATTTTGTTCCTCATTAGGTATATGCTTATGTGGAATTGGTTACCACATAAGCTTTTCGTACGTGCTTATGTGGTAACCAATCCATGCTCATTTTAGTGTGTTTTACATTTATCGTAAAGACCTTTTTCCTGAAGCACATTCAGTAACGTTTCTCCCATTACAGCAGGGGTCTCAGCCACTTCAATACCACAGGCGTTCATCGTTTTAATTTTTTCTTCTGCTGTACCTTGACCACCGGATATAATCGCACCAGCATGCCCCATACGCTTACCTGGAGGTGCAGTACGCCCACCTATAAATCCGACAACCGGCTTTGTCATATTGGCTTTCACCCACTCGGCAGCCTCCTCTTCAGCGGTTCCACCAATTTCGCCAATCATAATGACAGCTTCGGTATCTGGGTCCTCATTGAAAGCCTTTAATACATCGATAAAGTCGGTACCATTCACTGGATCGCCCCCAATACCAACGGCCGAGGATTGACCAAATCCTTTTTCGGATAATTGATGAACTGCTTCATAAGTTAAGGTACCAGAACGAGATACCACACCAATGTGTCCTTTCTTATGAATATAGCCCGGCATAATACCGATTTTGCATTCTTCTGGGGTGATAACGCCTGGGCAGTTCGGTCCCACTAGACGGGTCTTTTTCCCTTCCATATAACGTTTCACTTTTAACATATCCATTACAGGAATATGTTCCGTAATACAAATGACAATATCCAATTCGGCATCAACAGCCTCCATAATAGCATCAGCAGCAAACGGGGCAGGTACATAGATGACCGATGCATTCGCACCTGTAGTCTGAGCAGCCTCCTCCACCGTATTAAATACGGGTACCCCTTCGACTTCTGTACCGCCTTTCTTTGGCGTAATTCCTCCGACAATCTGGGTACCATATTCTAGCATTTGTTTCGTATGAAAAAGTGCAGTTGAACCAGTAATCCCCTGAACAAGCACCTTGGTATCTTTATTGATAAAAACACTCATGTTAATGGATCCTCCTTTTTCTCTTGAATGATGAATGGTTATGCCTGATGCACAAGTGCAACAATTTTCTCGGCACCATCTGCCATTGATTCTGCAGGCGTAATATTAAGACCGGAATCTGCAAGGATTTGCTTGCCTGCTTCTACATTGGTACCTTCCAAGCGGACAACTAAAGGTATCGTCAAGCCAACTTCTTGAGTTGCCTGTACTACCCCTTCGGCAATAACGTCACACTTCATAATACCACCGAAGATATTGACAAAAATCCCCTTGACATGGTCATCTGAAAGGATGATTTTGAATGCTTCGGTTACCTTTTCAGCCGTTGCACCGCCCCCAACATCAAGAAAATTAGCGGGATCTCCATTATAATGTTTGATAATATCCATGGTAGCCATGGCTAAACCGGCCCCATTTACCATACAACCAATGTTACCATCTAAAGCAATATAGCTTAGGTCATACTTGGAAGCCTCAATTTCTTTCTCATCTTCTTCATCTAAATCACGAAAAGCCGCGATATCTTTTTGACGGAAAAGGGCATTATCATCAAAATTCAGTTTGGCATCTAGCGCCAACACCTCTCCATCACCTGTCGTTACTAATGGATTGATTTCGGCAATCGAACAATCCTTCTCGACAAATAGCTGATATAAGCCCATCATAAACTTAACCGCTTTCGATAAATAATCAGCGGGAATATTTATGTTAAAAGCAAGACGTCTTGCTTGATATGGTAACAGCCCAGTAACAGGGTCGATCACTTCTTTAAAAATTTTCTCTGGTGTTTCTGCCGCTACTTCTTCAATTTCAGTACCGCCTTCTTCTGATGCCATCATGGTGACACGTGAAGTAGCTCGATCCAATACCACACCGACATAGTATTCCTTTTGAATGTCACAACCGGCTTCGATGAGCAAACGCTTTACTTCCTTACCTTCTGGACCGGTTTGATGTGTGACTAAGGTTTTTCCCAGAATTTCATCTGCATATGTACGCACTTCATCTACATTTTTGGCAACCTTCACACCTCCAGCCTTACCTCTTCCGCCGGCGTGAATTTGCGCTTTCACTACACTGACAGCTGTTCCTAATTCCTCTGCAGCTTGTACAGCTTCATCGACTGTAAAAGCTACTTTTCCATCAGGTACAGCGACACCATAGCTACGCAATATCTCTTTGCCTTGATATTCATGAATATTCATCTTTCATCCTCCCATCAATTAATCACTGCATTCTCATTGTATAAAAAGATGCAGGTCATTGTCTAGAAAATACTACAAATAATTATGATGTCGAATGTTACTTATCACTTCGATACTTGTTTGTCCACTTGATAAATATAAGCAAATACCTCTGCAACTGCTTGATATAGCTCTTCTGGTATCTCTTCGTTTATGTGCAGCTCCGATAACAAAGCGACTAAAGTGGGATCCGACTGAATCGGAACATTATTTGCCTTTGCCCGCTCCATGATCTCTTCTGCCAGATAACCTTTTCCAGCGGCCACTACTTTGGGCGATTGATCGGTCGCTACATCATATTGCAAAGCTGCTGCCTTTTTACGATAGTTATCTTCTGTCATATCCGATAATCCACTCCTTCGTTAGGATACGTTTGCCGCTCCGTTCTAGCGGGCTGTGCTGGGACTGTTTGAGAAATTGGCTTATGGGTGACCGTAGTCAAGCGATAATCTATCATCTCCAGTTTATCCTTTAATAGTGGCTTAAACTGCTCCATTAACGGCTTAATGCGTTCTTCGTCATTGTAGACGGTTAGATGAACCATTCGCTTTTGAACCGACATAGCTATCATTGTTTCTCCCAAACTGCGTAGTTGTAAATGAAACAGAATTTTACAAAAATCGGGATCGATTTCGTCGCTACCCTTGCGCTTTTTCCCTTCAAATTGCAGCTTGATATCACCAGCCAATCCTAATCTGTCACCAGGGATGTACATCGGAATTTGCAATAGCCCTTGTGCAGGATCATGCGTCATATGAATTTGCAAACCCGTTAGACTTTGAACTAACCGCTGTACTTGATTTCCCGCTACGTCCGGTTGTTGCTGCTGCAAAAGCATAAGCTGTTGTTTCACGGATAAATCTTGTTCCCTGTACGCTGTTTCTTGCAGGGATGTTTGCTGCAAAAATGGTCGGATGACTTGTAACATCGTTTCTTTTGTAAAACCACTGTTTGCTTGAGCCGCCATTTTCAATTCTTGAACCATAGTCTGTTGATTGGGAGTTAATGACGACGTTTCTATCCCTCTTATCATGGTTGCCATTTGTTCGTTTTGACGAGAAGGGGCTGGAGACTGCAACAACCACTCGACAAAAAAACGTTGCTGGTCTGCTGGCAGGCTTTGCTGTAAATGCTGCAAAACTTGTCCAAAACGTTGCGAGGGGTCACCTTGCTGTAAAAGTCCTGTCGAAACAAGTATCGAACGACTCGATAACGCACCCGAACCAGGCTGTTGCAGAGACTGAGCGATTTGAGACTCGTCCTGTAAGCCACTCGATTGGACAAAATGCTTTAGTAAATTTATCATGGTATCTTTCGTAGCAGAGAGAGACGTAGGGTACGCTTGATCCATTTGTAATAAAAAGGTACGCAAGATTTGCTGATCTCCTGCTGATAACTGATTTTGGCTAAGGCGCTGCAGAATTGAGGCTGCTTGCTGATTAAAGCTAGCTGACGATGTTTGTAGTATTCGCTGTAACAACTGACGCTCCTCTGTAGGAATACGTCTCAACACTTCTGAAAAGATCCCTTGATTGGCAAATGCTTGTTTCATTGTGGCAGTGGCGTCTGGATCATGCCGCAAGCGACTAACCATGTGTGCTAAACTTTGCTGTTTTTCTGCTGGAAGCTGTTGATTTAATAGGTTCTGCAGTTGATCAACAAAAGGTCTTATTTGCTGCTCACTCACTGGTTTGCCAGCGGTTAATTGTGCTAATACAGATTCTTGTGTTGGCGCTAGCCGACGAACCATCAACGATAATAATAAAGAGTTTGACGCTAAGAATTGCTGCAGGCGAGCATTGGCTTGTTCACCACTCTCTGATTGATAGATCATCAGTTGTTGTGTTAATGCTTGAGCTAATGACGGTTGCCCAGTTTGGCTGCCTATTTGTTGTAGCACTTGCTGAATTTGTCGAGCTAATGAATTGGATTGAAAGCTCTGCAAACTTTGAAAGGTCGCCTCTGTTAGTGGCAGCTGCTGCTTTACCATTTGCAACAGTAACTCTCGATTGGCAGTGCTGTTCCCTTTTTGTTCTAGCAGGTCCGTTATCTGTCGTAATTGCTTAGAAGTAAAGGGGATTTGCTGTTGAATCAATTGTTGGATCAGGGGTTTAGCTGGGCTGTTGGATGATAAACCGATCTGTTGTAATAATGGATTGCTGAGTTTTCCCTGCGTATTGGCCGGTACTTCACTTACCTTTTTTAAATGAACCATTTGATCGACGGCCGTTACTTGAAACAGATAGTTTTGCTTGGCGGTGAGTGCCGTCTCTATACGGGCTACTATCCTTGTCCCACCCAATTGAATAGCAGCTCGTTGCTGAGGATAGATCTCCAGTACCTTCCCAGTCAACAATTGCCCAGGTCGCATCGGCGGCTGTGCCGTTGTTTTTTGTGTACGATTGCTGCTTGATAAAGAAGGAAAAGATGATGTGTATCCCATAACTTAACCCCTTTCTTCATTATTTCTCAAGAAAACGTGTGACAAGCAAATCTTTGCTCGCCTTAGTTCCTGATAATACCTTACTTGATCCATTCGTGTGAATGGATCAAGATCACCTATCCGATCCATGAGAAATGATTTCAATCCACCTAGGTCAAAATCATTTCAAGTCCTATTATGCCAAGGGTTATATACGTTCTTTGCTCACAAGAAAAATGTTAGCTTACGAATGAATGAAACTTTTCCTATGATAAGGTGTTTTGCCATCACGTTGAAGAGCCTCGATATGCTGACGTGTTCCATAACCACTGTTTTGATCAAAACCATAAGCTGGGAATTGCTGATGTAAGTCGTGCATATAGGCATCTCTTGCCACTTTGGCAATTACACTAGCTGCAGCAATCGATACACTTTTCTGATCTCCTTTAATAATCGCCTCCTGTGTGACAGGCAGGTGATCTAACTTAACAGCATCAATCAAAGCATGTTCCACCTTATCTAAGTGGGTAATGGCTTGGTGCATCGCCTTTTTAGCGGCATTTAAGATATTGATTTCATCGATAATTTCTGCGTTGATCACAGCAATATGGTAATCAACGGCATGTGTCTTAATATAGGCAGCAAAGCTTTCTCGTTTACTTTTGGAGAGTTTCTTAGAATCGTCCAAGCCCAATAATTGAAAATCGGCTGGCAGGATAACGGCAGCAGCAACTACAGGTCCTGCTAATGGTCCTCTGCCAACTTCATCTACACCGGCAATATAGGTCATTCCTTTAGCTCTCCACTTCTTTTCGTAGCCAAGCATTTCCTCAAAATGTGCCTGTTGCGCCTTCACTTGTTCCTGGCGTTTGCTATATTGCTGTAACAAGCGCTGTACTCCTTTTCGTTCGTCTTTATGTAATTGTTCCACCACAGCAGAATCGATCGTTTCTCCGGTTAAATAATCTCTAATTTTTGCAATTGTCCAATTAGACGTCAACATTTTCATCCCCATTTCTTTTATTATCGGTTTCTACATAAAAAAATAAAGGAACTGATTCGAATTTCAGCCCCTTTATTTATCCGATTCTATTTGGTCTGGATGTTCTAGCGTGATCCTGCCAAAATGACCTAACCTAATATCTTGCAGGATAACATCGGTAGTCTTTTCTATATTTACTTTTCCACCCGACTCTAGACATCCTCGTTTGCGTCCGATTTGCTCAAAGATAGCCAACAGGTCCTCTTCTTCCAGAGACAACTGATACCTATCTTGTAATCGCTGTGGATAGGCCGTTTTCAAATAGTTAATCACGAAGGCCGCAATATCTTCGAGTGGGAGTATTTGGTCCTTAATCGTTCCAATAGCTGCTAAACGTAACCCTACCAATTCCTCCTCGAATTTTGGCCAAAGAATCCCAGGAGTATCCAATAATTCAAAGTCTTTTTTCACCTTTATCCACTGCTGACTTTTCGTAATACCTGGTTTATTTCCTGTTTTGGCTATTTTTTTATGGGCCAGTCGATTAATTAAAGTGGACTTACCTACGTTAGGAATACCGATAATCATCGCACGAGCCGGGCGAGGTCGAACTCCTTTTTTCTCAAGGCGTTGCATTTTGTCTTTTACCATATCCTTAGCAGTTGCAATAACGGCTTGAATCGCTTGACGTTCATTTACGTCTACCGCCACAGATACAATACCTTGTCCCTCAAAATGAGTCAGCCATTCCCTTGTCACTTGCTCATCTGCCAGGTCCTGCTTCATTAATACCATCATTTTCGGTTTCTGATTGAGTAACTGCTGCATCATAGGATTTTGTGAGGAGTAGGGAGCCCTAGCGTCAACTAGCTCTATCACAAAGTCTACTAGCTTTAATTTTTCCTGTACTTCTCTTCGTGCCTTTGCCATATGACCTGGAAACCATTGAATTGCCAAAAATCACACCTCTATCCTTTCCAATTATCGTACCAGACCGATATTATCTAACGGCCAATAGGTGAGACTGGCGACACCTTCTATTTGATCGATTGGTACAAAACCGATATGTCTGCTATCGGTAGAATCTGGCCTATTATCTCCTAACACAAAGACATGACCGTCGGGCACTACCTCTTCATTCCCTGGTATGTCTTGCATCGTAAAGTTTGTTGTATAGTTAAATTGTTCATCCGCAACTTCCTGCGCAATAAACGGTTCTGCAACAGGCTCATCATTGATATATAATTGATCATCTTGATAAGCAATCGAATCACCTGGCAATCCAATTACTCGTTTAATATAGTCTTCCCTTGCAGTAGCATGGAAAACCACCACATCAAAACGATCGGGGTCACTAAACATTAACCCTATCTTATTGACAATCAGGCGATCTTTATCTATTAATGTAGGAAGCATGGATGGCCCATCTACTACGATCGGTACGGCAACAAACAATCGCACTATAAAAACAACGATAATAGTTATGACGATTGTTTTCACCCAGTCAACCCAGTCCTGCTTTTTTTTCGACATGAAGATTCCTTCCTTTTATCACAGCCACAGCGCTAAATTCATCTCCAGCTTACCATTTGAAGGAGCATCGTAATGAATAGCTACCGCCAACATATATATGGAGCTATTTTGTTTGTTCCGTATAGTTATATTAGTTTATGAAAAGTTTACCCAGTTGAACACGCACTTCTAAAATTTACCCTTTTAATTGATAAAAAGGAGCCTGACTACTCAAGCTCCTTTTACATCATAGCGAATTAACGAATTTCTTTAATACGCGCAGCTTTACCACGTAATTTACGTAGATAATAAAGCTTAGCACGACGAACTTTACCACGACGGCTTACTTCAATTTTATCAATCCGTGGTGAATGCACTGGGAATGTCCGTTCCACCCCTACACCGTAAGAAATCTTACGCACTGTAAATGTTTCACTGATTCCGCCGTTCTGACGTTTAATGACTACACCTTCGAATACCTGGATACGCTCACGGTTACCTTCGACAACCTTTACGTGCACCTTTACGGTATCACCAGCACGGAACTTTGGTAAATCAGTTTTCAACTGTTCTTTAGTAATTTCTTCGATTAATTGTTGCATTCTCTCACACTCCTTCCAACCAATGTTCTTAACGTTCAAAATACGCCAGCGGAGCACCGTTTATTACCTTAAGCGTTCACTTAAGCACAACTATCAATATAGCACATCCTATAAGATATTTCAACTATTTTTCATGGTTTTGTTTTTAAACAGTAGGGTTTTTAAAAGGCTTAAAAGTGCACTTGGACCTTTGTGACTATGATAAAGCTTTTTCAAGCATCTCATACGTTCAACATGATAAGCAAATTAATGGGAGAACTGACTGCTTGTTTTCACTCTTTCCATTCCTCTAACCAGACACGTTCCTGTTCGGTTAAGGCAACATCTGTTAATAAATCTCTCCGTCGTAAAAAGGTTCGCTTTAACGCTTCTTTCCGGCGCCATTCTTCAATATGGGCATGGTTACCAGAGAGTAATACATCAGGAACTTTCAAACCACGAAAATCCGCCGGTCTGGTATAATGAGGGTGTTCTAGTAACCCCGTGGAGAACGAATCTTGCATGGCCGAATCATCGTTACCTAGCACACCTGGGAGCAAACGGATTACACTATCGATCACAACCATCGCACCAAGCTCACCGCCAGTGAGCACATAGTCACCAATTGAAATCTCATCAGTTACAAGTTCCGTACGTATCCGCTCATCATACCCTTCATAATGACCGCAAATGAAAATAAGCTGCTCTTCTTTCGCCAATTCTTCTGCCTTTGCTTGGGTATACGGCTCACCTTGAGGACACATCAGGATGACTCTTGGTGTAGCCGTTGTTTTCTCTAGTTGCTGGACCGCATCAAAAACAGGTTGTGGCTTTAATACCATACCAGCACCGCCACCATAAGGATAATCATCTACCTTATGATGTTTATTATCAGTGAAATCACGAAAATTAGTAATCTGATAGTGAAAGGCTTCTAATTCTTGAGCTCTTTTTAAAATAGACGATTGGAACACACCTTCAAACATCTCTGGAAATAAAGATAAAACATCGATTCTCATTGGCTTAATAACCCTTCCATTGGTTCGATGATGATTTCCTGCTCTTCCACATTGACTTGTTTAACTACCTCTTCAATATAAGGGATCAAATGCTGCTTGCCTTGTCCGGAAACAACCCATACATCATTAGCTCCTGGCGAAAGTATCTCCGTTACTTTACCAATATACACCTCATCTGTGGTATGGACTTTACAGCCGATAATTTCGTGATAGTAAAATTCATTTTCTGCTAAATCACCTAGTTGTGCTTTATCGATGACTAATAGCGCATTTTTTAGACGTTCCACATCATTAATATTATCCCAACCTTTAAAATGTAATAAATCAAAGTTTTTGTGGTTGCGATGCCCATCAATGGTAACTTGCTGCATGGTATCCTGTCCCTCTGTTTGGATCCAAAGGACATTGCCTTGCTCAAACCGCTCTTCAAAATCGGTTATGCGCAATACCTTTACTTCGCCTTTTATTCCATGCGTATTAATGATTTTCCCTACTCTAACATACTCCATTTTTACTGTAACCACCTATTTATGTAATTTTTATAATAATACCATCTTTGACGGTGATTGATTTCTGTTCATTAAGCTCGTGCCAGCTCATGCCTTCTTCGATATCGATCAAGGCTTCGATCTCACCATCTTCCACTTCACTGTCTAATGGCAGACTATCCAATTGTTCTAATTTATATTGATACCACTTAATGTGGTCTTTTCGACTGTCGATTCGTTTCTTAAATTTGGCAGCTATCTCATCTTTGTTGCCTGTCGATTGCTGTTCTAATTTCTTCTGTTCAAACTTCAGCTGATCACATTCTTGTTCCAGTTTAAAAATTTTGAATTGATATTCTTCTTCTAGCTGTTCTTTGCTTTGGTCGGTTACTACTTTTCTCACTGCGATTTTTTTTATAATTTTCATCTTTTTCCGCCTTTCTCTTAGTGATGAAAAAATGAGCGGGGATCAATAAGGTAATAAAGTATAACAACTTTAGCACCACTTCTGACTAACCGTTCCAATAAAATGGATGGTGCGAAATAACCTTACAATTTCAACTTTCGCACTTAAGAATAAATGTGAATATTTTGCCATTCTAGGATAAAACGGCTTCATCATTATAGTGCTTGTTTTTTGGTTAAGTAATCCTTCATTCTTTGTCATGACGTTGAACTCTTGCTTGCGCATAACCGCTCTGGCCAACCATTACGCTTTCCATGGGGACGGCTTCAGCTAACTTGAAAAGAAAACCGCTTTTCAAGTGGATCTTCAGCTCGCCCTGTTCCCATAGGAGTCTACATGGTTGGCCTACGCTGAAATATAGTGCTACACTGTATGTGAGAAGGAGCAGCTTGTTCGTATGGAACGAAATGGTAGCTTTTTTTCTTGGTTACACAATCGTTCATATGCTGTACATGTTTGATGGAATGATTTCCATTATAACGGCAATGTTACGTGATCAATAGCACGGCTTCCAACTACAGAAAGCATATTATCTTTTATATTGAAAAAATGGACATGGTCCAGCTATAATACATATATCTTTTTTCTAAGTTGATGAGGACATACTAGGTCTTTGTTTAGCGAATCTTTCTTACACCCACCAGATGAACAGCGGCACCAATATAGACAATCCTCTACTAGCGAAGACCGACCGTTTTGACTCCTGTAAGAAAAGCGGAAAGCGTCGGTTAAAAACGTAACAACTGGACCAAAGCAACGAAGATAAAGGAATCACCGTGAGCTTGCGAACGGATGATGACTTTCGCCCAAGGGCACGATGAACAGGACGTTCAAGTATCGGCGTTGGTCACAGGACGTGACCGATTTTAGCCGATGAAAGGGCGACTAAGCTTCTGTCTTCGCCAATCAGCAAGTCTTCTTTATCGTAGGGCGCTGTCAGGAAGTTGTCTAGTTTTTGACGCTTATAGCTAGACAAGGGATCTATATAAGTTGAACTTATCGTTTGATCCATGAGACATTTTTTGAGCATTTCCTAACACAGACAAACAACCAACTTTACCACACGGAATAAACGATCTAGCTATTTCACATAACTCACCTTATTGGCAGTGAATGTACTAGTAAAAGAATAGCATGTCTCTTTACCAAAGCGCAAGCAATGAATCCGTTTTTCTTCCAATCAAGAAACGTCAGTCAGCCAACAAACGGGCTTTCAACCGCAAAAGAAAAGAGGGACCATTTTGTGCAGGTTCCCTCTTACATAATATCCAAAAATATCTTTTTGTTATTAGATTTCATACCAGCTGCATAAACAACCGTACGAATTGATTTGGCAATGCGACCATTCTTGCCGATCACCTTTCCAACATCCTGCTCGTTCACTTGAAGATGATAAACAATCTTGCTTTCTTCTTCCTGCTCCGTCACAACAATGTCATCCGGATGATCCACTAACGGTTCTACAATTGTTTCAATCAATTTTTTCATCGAATCACATCACTTTATGATTGGATTTTTGATTCGTGGAATTTTTTCATGATGCCTTCAGTGGAAAAAATGTTACGTACTGTATCACTTGGTTTCGCGCCATTAGCCATCCAATCAATTGCTTTGTCTTCATCTAATTTCACTTCGGTCGGATTTGCTACCGGATTATATGTGCCAATCTGCTCGATAATACGTCCATCACGTGGAGAGCGAGAGTCCGCTACAACGATACGATAGAATGGATTTCTTTTTGATCCCATACGTCTTAAACGAATTTTTACTGCCATTATTAACACCTCCAAATAAAATTCTTACACAAGATAGAATTGTAACAGATTATTTTTTGTCTGTAAAGGGTTTTTACCTTACATGAATGGAAAATTTAATCCCTTCATTTTTTTGTTCTTTTTCCCTTTCTTTCCTGGCTGGGTATTGGTCATCTGCTTCATCATTTTCTTCATCTCATCAAACTGTTTTAACAAACGGTTGACCTCGGAAACAGAACGGCCAGAACCTTTGGCAATACGCTTCCTTCTCCCAGCATTAATTACACTTGGATCTTGCCGTTCTTGGGCGGTCATCGATTGAATAATTGCCTCTACATGGGAAATCTGTTTCTCATCAAAATCGACATTCTTTAATCCCTTCATTTTATTAGCACCAGGGATCATATCAATCAGTTCATCTAGTGGTCCCATGTTTTTCACTTGACTCATTTGATCTAAAAAGTCATCAAATGTAAACGAGGCAGAGCGCATTTTCTGCTCTAGTTCCTTCGCTTGTTTCTCATCGACGTTCTCCTGCGCCTTCTCGATTAAAGACAGGACATCTCCCATTCCAAGGATACGGGAAGCCATTCGTTCTGGATGGAAAACTTCTATTTGATCTAGCTTCTCTCCCATACCAGCGAACTTAATGGGTTTATCTGTCACTGCTTTAATGGAAAGAGCGGCACCACCGCGCGTATCACCATCCAGCTTGGTCAGTACGACACCTGTAACATCAAGCTGCTCATTAAAACTCTCTGCTACATTGACGGCATCTTGCCCAGTCATCGAATCGACCACCAAGAATACCTCGTTGGGATTGACATTCTGCTTAATCTGGATCAATTCATCCATCAAATCATTATCCACATGCAAGCGACCTGCTGTATCGATTAAAACATAATCAAGATGTTCTTGCTTGGCATAATCCATTGCCTTATTCGCAATATCAACTGGATTAGCATCGGTACCTTCCGAATAAACAGGCATACTTAACTGCTTGCCTAAAGTTTCTAATTGATCAATTGCTGCAGGACGATAGACGTCGGCGGCAACTAATAATGGTTTGCGATTATATTTCTTACGTAACAGATTGGCCAATTTACCAGTGGTAGTCGTTTTACCTGCCCCTTGCAAACCTACCATCATAATCACCGTAGGCGGCCGATCCGCAACGGCAATTTTACTCTCGTCACCACCCATTAGATTGGTGAGTTCTTCCTTGACTACTTTAATAACCTGCTGTCCTGGTGTCAAGCTTTCCATTACTTCTTGACCAACAGCCCGTTCTTTTACTTTTTTGATAAAATCTTTCACTACCTTAAAGTTAACGTCTGCCTCTAATAAAGCAAGACGAACTTCTCTGGTCATTTCCTTGACATCTTGCTCATTTACCTTCCCTTTACCCTTGATTTTCTGAATGGTACTCTGCAGGCGGTCGGCTAAGCCTTCAAATGCCATAATGTCGCCCCCTATTCCATATCATTGATCTGTTCTAGCTTTTTTTTCAATGTTACATTATGCTGTTGGTCCGCTAACTCCAATATTTCCTTTAGCAGTGTCTGACGATCTTGAAATTTCTGATACAGCCCAAGTTTCTCCTCATAATTCTCCAGCATCTGCTCTGTACGTCGTATATTATCATAGATGGCTTGTCGAGATACATTGGAACTTTCGGAGATTTCCCCTAATGAAAAGTCTTCTAAATAATACATTTCCATATAATTTCGTTGTTTTTGTGTTAACAACTTTTGATAAAAATCATATAGAGCGTTCATCCTTGTTGTTTTCTCTAACATAGAAGGACACCTCGTTAAGTAAAATACCTTTACACTTCAGTCTACCTATTCCTTATCATGATTGTCAAGCTATAGGGCTACTCTTCTTCCTCCAGTAAATCTGCGAACAATCCGTAGACAAAGGCATGGGGATCAAAAGTCTCCAAGTCTGTCATCTTCTCTCCTAGCCCGACTAATTTTACCGGTGTACCTAATTCATTTCGAATCGCCAGTACAATTCCACCCTTGGCCGTACCATCCAGTTTCGTCAATACAATACCAGATACATCGGTAGCCTCGGCAAATGTCTTTGCTTGGCTTAACGCATTCTGCCCTGTGGTCGCGTCTAATACCAATAAGACTTCATGTGGAGCGTTCGGTATCTCCCGTTCGATGACACGCTTGACCTTAGACAATTCATTCATTAAGTTGACCTTGTTCTGTAAACGGCCGGCTGTATCACATAACAAAACGTCGACACCACGGGATTTTGCCGCACGGATACCGTCATAAATCACAGCTGCGGGATCACTGCCCTCACTATGTTTAATCACATCCACTCCTACACGGTTCCCCCATTCGCTTAATTGCTCGATAGCTCCCGCTCGAAAGGTATCACCTGCTGTTAAGAGCACCTCTTTCCCTTCTTCTTTCAGTTGATGAGCGAGCTTACCAATGGTCGTTGTTTTACCAACACCATTGACACCGACGAATAAAATCACGGTTAATTCATCTTGCTGTATATTTAGTGAGGTATCATCTTCACTGTCTCCTTCACCTTGGTAAATATCCACTAGCTTTTCAGAGATGACACCTTTAACTTCCGAGGTATCCTTAATATTACGTCTTTTGACTTCCATCTCTAGCTCCTCGATTAAATCCATCACCGTCGTCACACCGACATCCGCTGCAATAAGAATTTCTTCTAAATCCTCGAAGAATTCTTCATCTACTTTTCGATAGCGAGCTACCAAGTCGTTAATTTTTTCGGAAAAACTTTTGCGTGTTTTGGTCAATCCTTCTTTATACTTATCGGAAACTTCCTCTTGTTGTTCCTTTGATGTGAATTTTTCCTTCCACTTTTTCAAAAAGCTCAAACTAATTCCCCCTTCAACTTATGCTTCCAGTAATTCAGGTGCTTCCTCCAGTTTAACCGAAACCAGACGTGATACACCTGATTCTTGCATCGTTACCCCGTATAGAACATCTGACTCTTCCATCGTACCTTTGCGGTGGGTAATCACGATAAACTGGGTATGTTTACTGTAATTTTTTAAATATTGAGCAAAGCGAGCCACGTTTGCTTCATCTAAGGCGGCCTCTACCTCATCCAATACACAAAATGGTACAGGCCTTACCCGCAGAATAGCGAAAAGCAGGGCGATAGCCGTCAAAGCTCGTTCTCCTCCCGATAGTAGACCGAGCTGCTGCAGTTTCTTACCAGGCGGCTGTGCAATAATATCTACACCTGTTTCTAATAATTGCTTGGGATCGGTGAGCTTTAATTCAGCATGTCCACCACCAAATAAGCGCTGGAATACGATGCTAAATTGCTCTTTGATTTGTGAGAAAGTTTCATCAAATCGGCTTGACATTTCTTCATCCATTTCAGCAATGATCTCGTAAAGCGTCCGTTTGGCATTCACCAAATCGGTCTGTTGTGTCGTCAAAAATTCATGGCGTTCTTTAATGCGATCATATTCTTCAATGGCACCAATGTTAACGACACCCAGTTCATCCATTGATTTTTTGATTAATTTCACTTGCTGTTTGGCCTGCTCCATATCATCTGGCTGTGAATAATCCGCTTTGGCTTTTTCAAATGTCAATTGATACTCTGTTTCCAACCTTTGCAATCGATGTTCTAAATCGATGTCCTTACGGTTATATTGCATTTCCTCTTGCTGCATCTCTTGTTGCAACATGCTTTCTTCCCGTTTTGCCTGTTTCAAGGATTCCTCTAAAATTTGCGTGTGCTCCTGCGTTTTGGTTCTGTCTGTTCGAATCTGTTGTACCTTTTCTTGCAAGGCATCTTTTTCTGTGCGTTTTTCTTTTATGTTATGGTCGATTTCTTCCTCGGTTTGTTGGCTATCTTTTACGTCGATCAATTGCTGTAACTGTTGCTGCTTTTGCTTGATTGTTTCCTTTACATCCGTCCATTCGGCCTTTGTATATTCAACCTTTTCGCTTTGATTAGCAAGCTGGCTTCTTCGTTCAGCTTGTTTGATCTCCAAATCATGAAGCTGTTGCTGCAATTCTTGTTCCTTTGCTGCAAAATTTTTATGTTGCTCGGTCGCCTGTTCAATTTGACTGTTTAGGTCTTTGATTTCCTGCTCTAAACGAACAAGCTCTTGCTCTATAGCGGCGGATTGTGTTTCTAATTGGGAACGATCCCTTTCCTGCTGAAGCTTATCCTGATCGTACATGGATAATTGGTTATTAAGATGATCTAAGGAAAGCTTGCCTTCTGTAAAATTGTTTTTGCTTGTCTGTACCTTGTCTTGCAGGTGATTTACTTGTCCTTCCAAATCCTCCCGTTCTTGTTTTAATTCATCCAAGCTAGATTTTTGTGCCTGAATTTGCTGCTCATAGTCTTGAACGCGAGTTTGGTATTCTTCATACTTTGTGGTCAACGTCTTTAATTCGCGATCTCTGGTAAATAAGGATTGCTTATTCTTCTTTTTAGCTCCACCTGACATCGAACCACCTGGATTCACGACATCACCGTCTAATGTTACAATTCGGTATTTACGACCCGTTACTTGTGCTAGTTTATTGGCAGCCTTGAGTGAGCTAGCGACCACGACATTGCCTAAAAGTGCTTGCATAACAGACTGGTAGATTGGATCACATTGCACCAAATCAACCGCAATTCCAACAAATTCATCTTGCTGCTTTAAGGTTTGCTGGACGGTATGGGGAATCTGCTTCCCTCTCATTGATTCCATTGGTAAAAAGGTAGCACGCCCTTTATTGGTTTTCTTTAACCAGCCAATCGCTGACCGGGCAGATTGCTCTGTATCCACCACAACATGCTGAGCTTGAGCCCCTAATGCCGTTTCCATTGCTTCCACATACTGTTCTTCAAATGAAACCAGTTCAGGAATGGCCCCATGGATGCCAGTAAGTTGCTGCTGGTCACGTGCCTTTAATACTTCCTTCACTCCAAAATAAAACCCTTGAAAATCTTCTTTGAGATCCTCCAGCATTTCTTTTTTAGATTTTAAGTTTTCGACCATTTGGTAACCCTTGTATAGTTTTTGCTGCATATCTTCTAATAATTGATTTTCGCTGATAATCTTGCGGTCTGTTGTGGCACAGGCAGTTTGCAGCTTTTGTAAAGCTTCTTCCTCCTGTTGATAACTTTTCTCAGCCTCTGCTACTCTTTTTTGTAGAGACAGCCGCTCTTCATCTAACTTTTCCCATTTCGAAGATTCCAGGCTTTGCTTTCCTTCCATTTTTTCCAGTTGCTGCTGAATAGATCCTTTTTCGTTTCTTTTGGCGGCCTGTTCGTTTAACAGTTCGATGTAATCCGCCTTCATTGATTCAATATCTTGCTCCAAGGTGTTCTTTCCTTTGTATAATTCCTGCTCCATTTCTTTACGTTGTTTCGTAAACAGACTCTGATCTTGTTTGTATTGCGTTAACTGCTGCGTTTCCGTTTCTAACTGATCTGCCAATGCCTGTTCTTTTTGTTGACTACTGGTAATTTCTTGCTCCAATTTCTCCTTATTTTCTGAAAAATGTTGCAGTCGTTCATGAAAAATTTTCTTGTTTCCTTCCAGGTTTTCTAGTTCCTGTGTAAGAATAAGCAAAGATTCATGTAGGCGATTAATCTCATCATCCATCTCTTGTATTTGTCGTTTGGATGCTTCCACTTCCAGTTCCTGCTTATCTATCCAGGCTTGTTTATCCTGATGTTGTTGTTTTTGCTGTCGCAGTTTCTGCTGCGATTCATTCATTTCTTGGTTCAACACATCAATTTCTTTGACTAAGAGCCCCACTTCCACATTAGTTAAACGTTCTTTTTGCGCCACATACTCTTTGGCAATCGCTGCTTGCTGTTCCAACGGCTCTAGTTGCCCGTTAATTTCATAAATAATGTCTTCCACTCGATTTAGATTTTCTTGTGTTTCCGCTAATTTATACTCGGCTTGTTTTTTTCTGTTTTTATATTTGAGAACTCCTGCTGCCTCTTCGAATATGACACGCCGTTCTTCGGATTTTGAGCTGAGTATCTCCTCCACCTTACCCTGGCTAATAATAGAGAAGGCTTCCCTGCCTAATCCCGAATCCATAAATAGTTCGGTGATATCCTTTAATCGGCATGGCTGTTTGTTAATCAAAAATTCACTCTCACCTGAACGGTAAACTTTTCTCGTAACGCTTACCTCATGGTAATCTACTGGTAAACGATTATCTGAGTTATCTAAGATAAGAGTCACTTCAGCCACATTTAACTGTTTACGTGTTTCACTGCCTTGAAAGATAATATCCTCCATCTTGGCACCACGTAACGATTTGGCTGATTGTTCACCCAATACCCAACGAATGGCGTCTGTTATATTACTTTTACCGCTGCCATTTGGTCCGACTACGGCTGTTACACCGGGTACAAAATCCACTTTGCATCGTTCGGCGAAGGACTTAAATCCAACGGTATCTAGTTGTTTTAGGTACATATATAAAACCCCTATTTCAAAATCATCTATTTGAAAAAAATTTAATTAACACTTTGCTTTTCAATTCATTTATTTTATCATAAAGACTAGAGTTAGAGAAGAAAGTTTTATTAAATATGACATTAGGAGTGTAAAGACATGAGTTTAGAAGAACAAACACAGGAAAATTTGACGTATATCATTCGCGAAATGGGTAAAATGTTACAAGTGGTGAATGATTCGATCATGAACCCTGATGACTATCATTTGGAGAATTATGCGGAATTGAAAGAATTATATGATTTGTTAAAACAGAAAGGCCAGTTAACGGTAGCTGAAACGCATGCCTTTATTGACGAATTAAAGAATTATCGCAAATCTTCCTAAGTCATTAGACATAGACATTTTTCTGACTTACTTGATGGTTATATGTGTTAAGAATAATCGGTCTTGCTTTACATGCCGTGCAGCTGAAACGCTATTTCAGACATGACGGTTGTCATCGCGAACTTTGACGATAAACATTTGATTCTTTTGAGGAAAGAAACGACAGTGGTTCACATACCAAAACGCGATGACAATCACACGGTTATTCTTGAGTACTGAATGACATTTTTGCAGAATATTCCCGTTTTACTAAATACCCGTTTGAACTTCTTCTGGAATCTCGATATCTTCTATTTCATTTACTTGATCATATTCCAATGAAATATTCATCTCCAATTCATTGTTGCCGCTTTCTGCAAAAATCGTATAATCCAGATTTTCAATATAATGATCCTGTTGATGAATATCAATAACCAGTTCCAGCGTTACATCTTCGTCGACACGAAAGCCGGTTAATTGAACACTAAACGGTCCCTCAAAAGCATCATATATCGATTGATCAAAACCACTATAACTAATTTGATAGGTGTCGCCGCTATTATCAAATTCCACAAGCTCTTCTACATTTTCCAATACCGAAACCACTGTTTCATAATCAGGTTCAAAATTGGCCATTTCAGAAGTTACCGGCTGTTCCGTCCATGCTCCTTCACCTTGCTTGACAAACGCCTCATCTTGCACACGATAAATTTCGGTACTAGTTTCTGTACCCTCCTGCTTAGAACTAAAAAGCTGATGAATTGCGATGGGGTCTTCTATCAAGGTTACTTGCCCATTCATAGTAGAGCTGTCATTTGCTATATCAGACTTTATATCAATATCGATACCAAAATCCGCAAAATAACTCTCTACCTGATCCGGTGATTGCAGCGCCTTTTCCAATACTTCTTGCTTACTTTCATTACCAGAACAGGCGGTAATAACAAAGATAATTCCAATCATAAAAACGATAAATAATTTCTTCACTCCACTTCCTCCTCGCTGTATATTAATTCCAGATATATTCCAGTAAAAGGATGGGTAATTAATACCCATCCTTTTCTTTCTATTGGAAGTGAATTCGTACACAGAAAAGGCGCTCTTCTTTTCTGAAGGGCAACCGATTTCTGACTTAGCATGGGGCTTCATAGATAACCCACTCTCTTATACATTTACTTGCACTTAAGGTTGACACTATTCATTCAGACGATCCAGTGCCTGCTTTGCAGCCCGCTGTTCGGCTTCCTTCTTGGTACGTCCTACACCTTTACCTATTATTTTGCTGTTTATAGTGACAACTGCAAAAAATTCACGGTCATGGGCAGGGCCTTTTTCATCGACAATTGCATATTCCACGATACGATTTTTGTGTTGTTGAATCGTCTCTTGCAGCTGACTTTTATAATCCATCGTATGCGAAAAAGCACCGGTTGATATTTCCGGATAGACATGCTGTTTTAAAAATTTGATTACCGGCTGATAACCCTGATCTAAATACAAGGCACCAATAAACGCCTCAAACACGTCTGCCAAAAGGGCTGGACGATTCCTGCCACCAGTTATTTCTTCGCCTCTCCCTAGTAAAATATAGTGGCTAAATCCAAGAGATTCTGCGAACCTTACTAAAGCTGGCTCACATACAATCGAAGCTCTTAATTTGGTCAAATCACCTTCTTCTAATTCATCAAATTCACGAAAAAGATATTGTGATACACCCAATTCTAATACCGCATCGCCCAAGAATTCCAATCGCTCGTTATCAACCAAATCTTTTCTCCGGTGCTCATTCACATAGGATGAATGTGTAAACGCTTGACGAAGTAGTTCTTCATCGTTAAAAGTGATCTCTAAATCTGCTTGTAATTGCTTAAAATCAGACATCTTTTCACCTCCTACTTGATTTTTTTGAATTCTGCTGTTATCGCTTTTTTCTTGTAATACAAGGAAGGATAGCTTTCTCCTCTTTGTTAGAAAAAGGGGCCCTTGAATAAGCCCCTTTTTTTCCTCTTACCGTCTATTGATTGCTGTCTATGTAAGATACAGCATCGCCTACTGTAGCAATTTTTTCTGCATCTTCATCGGCAATTTCCATATCGAATTCATCTTCTAGTTCCATCACTAGTTCTACAACATCAAGAGAATCCGCCTCTAAATCATCTTTAAATGAAGCTTCAGGTGTTACTTTATCTTCATCAACGTCTAGACGATCGACAACGATTTGTTTCACTTTTTCGAAAGTATCTGCCATTTTCCGTCACCTCCTTTCAAGGTTGTGTGCGTTTATCGCAGTATAGCCGAGTGGTGCATCCTCAAGTAATAGGAATTCATGGCATATTTATCCGAAAGACCTAACTGTCAGTCTGCGAGGGATAATGAGCGCTATACATCTTGATAATTCTCACTTTATCCTACTACATAACCATGCCGCCATCAACCTGAATTGTTTGTCCTGTTACATAATTGGCTTGTTCAGAAGCAAGAAACATGGCTACGTTGGCTACATCTTTCGCCTCACCAAGTTTATTCAATGGGATTAGTCCAAATATTTGCTCTTTTTGTTCTTCGGTCAATTGATCCGTCATTTCAGTAGCAATAAATCCTGGTGCTACAGCGTTCACCAAAATATTACGAGCCGCTAACTCCTTAGCTGTTGTTTTGGTTAAACCGATTACGCCAGCCTTCGCTGACACATAATTGGCTTGGCCTGGGTTACCACTAATTCCTACAACAGAGGAAATATTAATGATACGTCCGCTTTTTTGTTTCATCATTTGGCGGGTAACTGCCTTGGTACACAGGAAGACACCCTTCAGATTAATATCAATCACATCGTCAAAATCGGCTTCGCTCATGCGCATTAACAGGTTATCACGGGTAATGCCCGCATTATTAACCAAGATATCAAGACGACCAAAGGTTTTGGTCGTTTCCTTTACCATTGATTTTACCTCTTCTTCTTTACTGACATTCGCCTTTATTTTAATGGCTTCCCCGCCGAATTGCTTGATTTCATCGACTACTTGCTGTGCTTTTTCCTCACTGCCTGAGTAGTTTACTATAACCTTTGCACCGTTTTTAGCAAAAGTAAGGGCAATCTCCCGCCCAATACCACGAGAAGCACCGGTAATAAGAGCAACTTGACCATTTAACATTGATTATTCCTCCTTCATCCATTCTATAAATGCCTGTAATGTTGGCACATCTTGTACGGAAAAAGTCTTGGTTCTTCTATGAATTTTTTTCACGAGACCAGATAACACCTTGCCGCTTCCTACTTCTACGATGGCATCAAGATCTTCGTTTACTAATTGCTCCAATATCTCTTGAAAGCGTACTGGCGAATAGAGTTGCTCCACCAATAATTGCTTAATCTGTGCGTTGTCCGTTACTTGTTTGGCCGTTACATTGGCATAGACTGGAATATTAGCATCAGACCAGTTTACTGCAGCGATTTCCTTTGCCAAATCCGCAGCAGCAGGTTTCATCAGACTAGAGTGAAACGGTCCGCTTACAGATAGCGGTAATACACGTTTTGCCCCAGCTTCTTTTAACCGTCCTACCGCCGTATCTATTCCTGTTCGGGTACCCGAAATTACGATTTGACCAGGACAATTTAAGTTAGCAAGCTCTACTACTTCACCAATCTCTTTCTGAATAGCTTGCAGTTCACTATGTAAGGTGTCTTGTTCCATTCCTAAGACGGCTGCCATGGCACCCTTACCAGCAGGGTAGGCATGCTCCATTAACTTCCCACGTTGATGCACGAGACTCACAGCATCTTCCACTGCTAACGCATCCGCAGCAACCAAGGCGCTATATTCTCCTAGGCTGTGCCCGCTTGTTTGCACCGGCCGGATGCCTTCTTCTGCTAGTAAACTCGTTAATGCCGTACTTACTAACAGCAAAGCAGGTTGGGTATATTCTGTCTTTGTTAATGTCTCTTCCGGTCCGTCAAACATGATGGATGTTAAATCAAAGCCAAGACGCTGATCGGCCGAATCAAATAATGCCTTCACTGTATCATAGGTTTCATATAAATCTTTTCCCATTTCAACGGCTTGTGAACCTTGCCCCGGATAGATAAATGCTACTTTTTTCATCTCTTATTCCTCCTCACCTGTCACCTTCATTTGTTGGACGTCTTCTGTAATCTTACGAATAACGTCTTTTTCCACAATACGGATAGTTTGTCGAATCGCACTGTAAACGGCTTGATGATTGGAAGAACCATGTGCCTTCACAACTGGGGCAGATAGACCAAATAACGCAGCACCACCATATTCAGAGTAATCTAATTGATCCTTCAGTCCCCTAAGTTCATTTTTCGCAAGTGCTGCAGCGATTTTTGTTTTCGTATTCGTCATCAGTTTATCCTTCACCATCGAGAAAAGAGTAAGTGCCGTTCCCTCTGTTGTTTTCAAAGCAATATTGCCGCTGAAGCCGTCGGTAACTACTACATCAGCTACCCCTTGAAGCAGATCACGAGCTTCCACATTGCCAACAAAGTTTATCGGTAATTCGGATAAAAGATGATAAGCCTTCTTCGTTAATTCATTTCCTTTACCCGCTTCTGTCCCAACATTTAACAAGCCAACCTTTGGCCGTTCCACTTGTCCTACTTTTTCCATATAGATGGATCCCATTAAACCGTATTGCTGCAAGTGTTGTGGTTTGGCGTCAACATTGGCACCTACATCCAACAGCAAGAAGCCTTGACCATCCACTGTTGGAAGGGTTGGACTTAAAGCTGGACGATCAATCCCTTTGATTCTACCCACAATAAATAAACCGGCACTCATCAATGCTCCAGTGTTTCCAGCAGATATACAGGCGTCTGCTCTTCCTTCTTTCACCTCATTGGCCATTAAGACAAGAGAGGCTTGCTTTTTTTTACGAACCGCCTTAACGGGTTCATCTTCACTTGTAATCTTTTCTTCCGTATGAATCACAGAAATCGCAGAATGATCCTCCAAATGTTCTTTTATTTTGGCCTCATCGCCGATTAAGGTAATCTGTAAGTCAGCAAATTCTTTAACCGCCTTTACAGCACCTAATACCAGCTCTTTCGGGGCATGATCACCGCCCATGGCGTCTATCGCTAGTCTCATGCTTGATTCCCTTCTTTCTCTTGATTAGATCGAAACATCTCAAATACTCCAGTGAAGACAACTTCATTGTCCACTTGACTTTGTACTTCTACTACAGTACGTTTTTGTTTCCTTTCTGTATCGAGCACCCTCGCCTTGGCAATGACTCGCTCCCCTTGTACTACTTGTCGTTCAAAGGTAATATTGGCGTTTGCGGTAAGCGCCAGTTCATCATTGATAAGCGCAACGGCTAATGAATTAGCTTGTGCAAACAAATGGTGCCCACGTGCAATCTTATTTCGTGAAAAGACATGCTCTGGTGTAATCTCTAACATCGAAATAGCGCGGTCATCCAATTCCAAATCGATTATTTCTCCGATCACTTCATCAATCGGCAGTGATTTGACCGTTTCATTCCAATTATAGGTTGCCATTGATTTAATTCTTTCTCGCAATTCCGGAATATTCAACTCCATTCGATCAAGCCGAATCGTTTGAATACTTACTTGAAATTGCTCAGCCAGTGCTTCGTCTGTGATAAAGGGTTTTGCTTGAATAGTCTCCTGTAATAAACCTTGCCTTTCCTTTTTTGATCTCCTCATCTATTACACTCCATGTCATGCTCCTTAGTATCCAGCTAATCCCACTGTACATTAGAGCCGCTATACAGGGACATTTCGATACCATCTTTTCTAACTAGCTGGTGTAAACAGCTGGAAGATCCTTTCTAAGAAGACTGAACGTTATTTTCAAGATCTAACAGCCAGTAACGGCCCGATTGGTTCAACTAACATTCAGTGAAAGATCCACTGAATGAAGTTTCACTTTATGACTAGGTACTAATAGTAATATATAATACCACTAGAGATTATGCAAGTGTCGTTAAGGTAATAATTGTTTCGCCATGTTAACCTCTTTTGCCAAATAAGAGAATAAGGGATGATAGGCTTCGTCTAACCAACGTTTTTGTTCAATCATTTCGACGGCGTCTGTCCTCGCTGTTTCTAGTGCCCGATAATCGTGAACTAAATCCGCCAAACGGAATTCAGGCAGCCCACTTTGTTTGACGCCAAAGATGTCTCCCGGGCCACGCAATTCTAAGTCCTTTTCAGCTAAAACAAATCCATCTTTCGTCTCGCTCATAATCCTCATTCGTTCCTTACCAACCTCGCCTTTCGGATCCGCAACGAGAATGCAATAACTCTGTTTTTTGCCTCTCCCTACACGCCCTCTCAATTGATGCAGCTGTGATAGTCCAAAACGATCGGCATCATGAATAACCATGACCGTTGCGTTTGGTACATTGACACCTACCTCGACAACAATAGTAGATACAAGGATTTCAACTCTGTTCTCCGCGAAATCACTCATCACCTGCGCCTTTTCTTCTGTTGAAAGACGGCCATGCATTAAACCCACCGTCGCCTTATCTTTCAACACTTCCTGCAGTTGAGAAAACAAATCCAAGGCATTTTGAATATCCAATTTATCCGATTCCTCAATTAATGGACAGATAATATAAGCCTGTGCCCCTTTTTTTACTTCCTTATAAACAAAATTGATCGTACGTTTAAACATATTATGTTTTACCCAATAGGTTTCAATCGGTTTTCTCCCCTTAGGCATTTCATCGATCTTGGAAACATCCATATCTCCGAATGTAGTAATCGATAAGGTACGCGGAATCGGGGTAGCTGTCATATAGAGAATATCCGCCAGTATTCCTTTTTCCCGTAAGGTATTGCGCTGGTGAACCCCGAATCTATGTTGTTCATCAATAATGACATAAGCCAGACGAGCAAAATGAACATCCTCTTGTATAAGTGCATGAGTACCAATAATGATGTCACAAGTTCCGTCTTGCAATTCTTGCAGGATTTCCTTTCTTTTTTTTCCTTTGATCGAACCTGTTAAACGACGAACAGTGACGGTATTTGGCAGCAGATCGCGCAAGGATTCCTCATGTTGCTCGGCCAGAATTTCAGTTGGTACCATTAACGCTGCTTGTTTACCCGCAGTGATCGTGCCATACATGCTGATAACCGCAACAGCCGTCTTCCCAGAACCAACATCTCCCTGAAGCAGTCGGTTCATTCGGTAAGGAGATTGCAGATCTTTATTTATTTCATCCAATGCCCGTGTTTGCGCATCGGTTAAAGAAAAAGGCATCTGCAGAATCATCGACTTCACCTCAGACCATTGGATTTCCTGGGCGTTTCCCGTCGTCTCTTCCCGATTTTGTTTACGATGTAACTGCATCTTTAATTGAAAAAGCAATAACTCTTCATAGATAAAACGACGCTTGGCATGTTTTAAATGCTGAAAAGTCCCGGGGAAATGCATATGACGAATCCCTGCTGCTCGCTGAGGCAGTTTGTATGATTCTAATAATGTTTGTGGCAAAATCTCTGTTATTTGATCAGAAAATTCATCCAGAGCATGCTTCACCACTTTTTGCAGTTGGCCATTTTTGATATCTCCCTTACTCGAATATATCGGCGTAATCGGACTGTTTTCGGCAGTTTCTCCTCGTTTATAACTATCAATGATAATTTGTAAGCGATGTTGGTCCCATTTCCCATTTACCGATACCGTTTCTCCGGGGATAAAGTGTTTCTTGGCAAAGGAACGATTAAAAATAATTCCTTTAACAACTGCTCCTTCCACACGCAAGTTCACTACTACTCTTGATTTCTTTCTCGAGTAAAAATTGACGATTGGTTCCTGGATGACTTGTCCAACAATCGTTACCTTCTCCTGATGGATTAATTCTTGTAAGGGTTTCTGTTCATAATGATCATATCGATTAGGAAAATAGTAGAGTAAATCTTCCAAGGTGTTAATATCGACTTCCGCAAATTTTTCTGCTAATTTAGGTCCTACTGCTTTAATTTGCTGCACATTGATCTCTTTCATGTTTTCACCTCACTACGCCTAAAAAAGCATCCATTACTCTATTCAAAAAGGGGGGAGACAGCTAGATAACGCAATGTTAGATGGCGCTTCTTAGCTGTAAAAAAGCCCTACCACTTAAATGGATAGAGCTTTTTAGTTAATGCTTTTTTGTCCTCATTCAATCGAAAAGATATAAGGGTAGACCGCCTGACCACCGTCGTGCAACTCCACTTCTATATCGCTAAAATGGTTCTCTACAAAGGTAACAATCTCCTCTGCTTCGTCCTCTGTTGTATCTTCTCCACGAATGACGGTTACAATTTCATCTTCGTCTTCATCGATCATGTCTGATAAAAGCGTTTCAATCACCTGACGTTTATCGGCATTGGATACCTTGATGCTTCCGTCAGCTAAGCCCATATAATGACCTTTTTCAATGGTGATTCCATCAATTTGTGTGTCCCTCACCGCATACGTAACTTGCCCCGTTTTTACATGTTGACAAGCTTCACTCATTGCCTCTTTGTTATCCGATAAAGCGAGTTCTGGATTGTAAGCGAGTAGGGCCGCCATTCCTTGCGGGATCGTCTTTGTCGGTACAACAGCGACTTCTACTTCAGCTAGTTCTGCGGCTTGTTCTGCGGCCATCACAATGTTCTTATTGTTTGGCAGTATCAAAACGTGTTCTGCATTAGCCTCATTGATAGCATCTGTTATGTCTTGTGTGCTTGGATTCATAGTCTGACCACCTTGCAACACTACGGTAGCACCTAAACTCTTCAGTAATTCGGTTAAACCATCTCCAACCGCCACGGTTACCACTCCGAAGGCTGCTTTCTCCTTCTTCTCTTCCTTCTTCACGATGTTAGAATGCTGGTCACGCATATTCTCTGCCTTTAGATTAATAAAGCTGCCAAAGCGCTGTCCTAAGTTAAAGACATCCCCTGGGTACTCTGCATGAATATGTACTTTTACGATTTCGTCATCAGAAACAACTAAAAGAGAATCTCCATGCTCACTTAATTCTTTTCTAAATGTCTCTTCATCAAAAGGGTGTTCCTTAAGCTTATCTTCTTCAAAACGGACCATAAATTCCGTGCAATAACCATATTGGATATCATCGGTGTTCATAAAATCTTGCACCTGTTTGTGGTGTTCTGCATTTACCAAATGGTCTAAATCCATCGTATCACTTTGCGTATGTTCAGGCAATGCTTCACCTTTTAAAGCAGCCAAAAAGCCTTCATAAATAACCACTAAACCTTGCCCGCCGCTATCTACCACGCCCACTTCTTTAAGGACAGGCAACAAGTCTGGCGTACGCTTTAACGACGTCTTTGCTGCCTTAACTACTTGTTCCATAAAGGTCACTACATCCCGTTGTTTAGCAGCAATTTGCTTCGCTTCTTCGGCTGTGTCCTTTGCTACAGTTAGAATCGTACCTTCCACCGGTTTCATCACAGCTTTATAGGCCGTATTCACGCCGCCTTCCAGTGCGGCAACGAACCCATCCACATCCAAATCCTTGTTTTTTTCTATCGCTTTGGCAAACCCTCTAAATAATTGCGACAGTATCACACCAGAATTACCTCTTGCCCCCATTAACAACCCCTTGGCAAAGGCATTAGCTACAGTGCCGGCATGATCCTGATTCACGTTTTTCACTTCATTCGCACCCGAAGTGATCGATAAATTCATATTGGTGCCCGTATCCCCATCTGGTACAGGAAAAACATTTAAGGCATCGATCTTATCTGCATTTTTCGCTAAATGATTTGCTCCAGCTAACACCATGTTGGCAAACATGGCGCCATCGATATTTTTTTGCACCACCAGTACGTTCCTCCTCTTCTGTTCCATTTTCTTCACATTATGCTAAAGGCAAGATATCCTATTCCTGGATTACACGAACACCTTGTATATATATATTAATCGATTTAATTTTTAAGCCTAGCGTTTTCTCCAGATTATATTTTACTTGAGATTGGACATTGTGGGCAACCTCAGATATTTTGGTACCATATCCGACAATGATGTACATATCAATATGGACATCCTCTCCATCTTGCCTGACAATCACCCCTTTTGCAAAGTTCTCTTTCCGTAATATTTCTGCAATACCATCACGTAATTGTTTCTTGGAAGCCATCCCAACAATACCATAACATTCGATTGCCGCTCCCCCAGCAATCGTTGCAATCACTTCATTAGTAATGGTCACTAAACCATCTTGCATTTTTAATTCAATCGACATTGTGCATCCTCCTTGTGTGGTAGGAAATGTAATCGGTGTCGTCCCACTAGCTGAAAAAATATGTTGTTCCATTATAGAATGTAGGAAAACGAGCGCTATGTCAAGCGATCTTCTTCATATTTCTTAAGCAATTCTACTATTATTAATGGTTAACCATATACATTTATTGAACCTGGAACGTAAGAGCATCTCCTCATACTCTGCTCAGCGTCGCGGATGAATCTTTTTACAATGATTCTTGTGAAAATAGTCGCTGTTGATCTCGCGGACTGAAGAGAACAAATCCCGTTCTACAGTCTATAAGAATAAATCTCGCGGACTGAGGAGAGCGAATCTCGTTCTACAGTCCATAAGAATAAGCTTGTACACCCTCAACACAACTCCAGAATGATTTCAATTCCTGCCATTGTGCTCCTCAATCCTGTACTCTGCTAACATAGGGATTGCATTCTAGCGCAAACTATGATAAATTATTTTAGTATGAATAAGAGTTAGTGCAGTAGGAGGGAACAAATTATGGGACGTAAATGTGTTGTAACAGGTCGCAAAACGACTACTGGAAATAATCGTTCGCACGCATTAAATGCTACCAAGCGTAAGTGGAAAGCAAACGTACAAAAGGTTCGAATCATGGTTGATGGAAAACCTAAACGTGTGTATGTTTCGGCTCGTGCGCTTAAGTCTGGTAAAGTAGAGCGCGTATAATTCTATGAAGTATCGAAAAGGGGAAGAACGTTCGTGTCAGAACGTTTATCCCCTTTTTTTATAAGCAAAGAAAGTATATGTTCCTTGGTATAATAAGGACTTGAAATGTTGTTGACCTAGATCGAATCGCGCTACCGATAAGTTGAATGAAATCATGTCTCATGGATCGGATAGGTGCTCTTGATCCATTTACGCAAATGGATCAAACTAGATTAATGCAAAGACTTGCTTATAACACATTTTTGTTACATTTATAAGTTCAACTCATATAGTAATAAAGGAACGAGCTAGCTTGCCTGGTTTTTATTACTTCTCTTAGCATATGACAGTCTAGACAAAGTTAGCACCACAAAAGCAAAGGTGCTGTTTTCTTCTGAAATTCAACCTCTTTTTTAACTCAACCAAAAACACTTGAGAAGTCATTGTGACAATCTCAAGTGTTTTTCTAAACATTCATTTGATCTTTGCGAAGCTAGCTGCAAGGCACTTGTATCAACCTTAAGGGCGTACCTTCCTCCAAATTATTCGATTGTTTCAAATGCCTTTTCTGCTGCTATTTTTCCAGAGGTTAAAGCCCAGGCATTATTGGCACCTGAAGGAGAATCGTCACCCATGACACCTCCTTCTATTTCACCAGCTGCGTATAATCCTTCTATAGGATCCTGATCTGTATTCATTACTTGTAAATCTCCATTCAAGACTAAACCACCCATGGTCGTCGCAAATCGCGGCTTCTGTTCAATCAAGTAGAAATGATTTCCTTCCACTTCCTTATTCATAAATGCATCCGGACGATTAAATGTCTCATCATAACCTGCTTGTACCGCATGATTATATTGTTCGACTGTAGCAGATAACACATCAACATTTATATCCGCTATTTCTGCAACATCTTCTAATGAATCACCGTGAATGAAATAAGGTGTTTCCGAACCATTATTCTCTAACCAGCCATCGATATCACTTTCAGAAATGCCAGCATGTGCTAACCCAGGTGTCCACATCTCAAAAGTTTCTTCATCTAACAGTAGATAGAACATTTGCGACTCTTCTGCTAATTGCACTTTCAAAATATCACGATTGCTTGCTTTTTCGTTCACTACACGTTCTCCGGCATCATTAATTAAAATAGCTGAACCTTCATTAAAAGCAGTGATGTTTCCACCAATAGTAGACTTGGCAATGCCTTCAGAAACTTCTACACCATTGGGATATTGCTTTCCGTATTTCATCAATTGAGTGTCCGCAGCAACTGCTTCTTGAGCCATTAAAATACCATCACCTGTTGCAGATTCTATTCCATAGTACAAAATATTTTTCAATTCATCAGTCAATAATGCATCATTATTTCCATACCCGCCAGTTGCTAAAATAACAGACTCTGCTGTAATTTCATAGGTGCGACCACTATCTTCTTGTGCAATAGCGCCAACAACCCTTCCACTTTCCACAACAAGTTCATTGGCAGTAGTGGACGTATATAGTTCAATATCGGAATTCTCCATGGCTTGCTCAGCCGTTTCCGTAAATCCAGATCCGCCGTTAACATAAGCTAGCTCTCTGTCATGTTCGTATTCTGCCAAGACATGCAGACCATCTTCCATATCGTATTTAATACCGACATATTGGTTCAACCAATTGGTTGTTTCTCCAACGTTTTCAGCGAATAAAGTTAAGGTCTCTTCGTCATTCATGTGAGCACCATTCTCTAAGAGGTCTTGAATCAAACTTTCTGCACTATCATTCGTTACACCAGCTTCTGCTTGTAGTTCAGATCCCATTACAACTTGGTTACCTCCACTAACAGAAATGGCCCCGCCTATAAAAGGCATTTTTTCCAGTAAAACCACATCTGCTCCTAATTCATCTGCACGTAATGAGGCTGCCATACCAGCTGCTCCAGATCCAATAACTAACACATCTGTTGCGATCGGAACCACTTCATCAACCTGCTCGGTAGTAATAGGTACATTCTTCAACGCCTCGACATCTCCACCAGCCTGATTGACAGCACCCTCCACCGCTGTCAGGATCGCCTCTGAAATATAGGTGGCACCTGAGACTGCATCCATAGCTAGTGACTGATTTTCTACGATCAGATTAGGAAACTCGTTAAGAGGCTTGTCGCTGATATCTGGTGATTCATTGTGTGAAACAATATCCACAGCCTCGATTCTATCCTCAGTAAAGGTAACTTCTACTTCTACATCTCCATTATGACCATCTACAATCTCGGTATACGCTCCGGGTTCGTATAATAGCTCACCACTTGTGGCCTCACCCTCTTCTTGATTAGAGCATGCCAACAGACTAAATAATAAGATGAAAAAGAACATATACAAATACTTCCGCATAATATCCACCCCTCTTTATAGTGAAACAATTCACATGTTTATTTCTATTTTACTATATTCATACCATCAAATAATATAATGTAGTTTGTTTTTCATACATCAAAGAGCCGGTCATTCGCTATTGCTTATAGATTCATTGCTATCTCATAAGCAGACCAGATAGCCTCCATCACATTAGCTGGTTTTTTGGCATCGCCAATTAGATAAACATTTTCTTCCTTTATTTCTTGATAGAGTTGATCATTGGGATGATACCCAATAGAAACAACGATATTATCTGCCGGAATTTCATGAACTTTTGGCATACCAGCAGCTCCTAACGCAAACATGTGCTGAGCGCGATTCGCAACATTTGGATAGTTCTTGATTGTCTCTGTTACATGTGCGATGCCATCTTCCAATTTATCTACAACAACATTTTTGATGACTTCTATTTGATAGTAATCTAGCAATTCCATCAGCATATTATAATTTGCTGCAGCTAAACCGGGCACGTTTAAAATTGTTTCAGACGCTTCAATAATCGTTACTTTTTTGCCTTTTTTAGCTAAGTCATAGGCAATTTCACAACCGGTAAGACCTGCTCCAACGATGACCACATTCTTGCCGGTAATTTCTTCGTTGTATAGAGTCTCAATGGCATAACTCACGTTTGGTTGATCAAATCCAGGTGTTGATAGTACTTTTTCAGTGGTACCCGTAGCAACAAATACTTCATCATAATCGGATACCTGATCCTTCGTAATCTGTGTATTTAATTGAATATGAATAGACAAATCATCCATTTGTTTTTTATACCAAGCAAGTAATTGTCGATCATCTTCTTTAAAATCTGGTGTTGCAGCGGCCACGAATACGCCTCCAAGTTGCCCTGCCTTTTCAACCAAATCCACATGATGTCCGCGAATGGCGGCAACTCTTGCAGCTTCCATTCCACCTAATCCGCCTCCTATCACTAATACACGTTTTTTCTTTTTAGCTGGTTGCAGCGCATAACTTTTCTCTCTTCCACAAGCAGGATTTACGGCGCAAGAAATATCTTTACCTTGGAAAATCCGGCCTAAACAGCCTTGATGACAATAAATACATGGTCGAACATCCGCTAACCGATCTTCGGCAAACTTATTAGCAAGCTCTGGATCAGCAAGTAACGGGCGACCCATTCCCATCATATCCAGTTTCCCAGCTGTGATAACCTCATTTGCTAATTCTGGATTATCAAACCTTCCGGCGCAAACGACCGGAATCGACACCACTTCTTTCACTTTCATCACATCTTCTAGATTACAAGCTTTCGGCATGTACATAGGTGGATGCGGCCAGAACCATGAGTCATAACTTCCATTATCACAGTTCAACATATCATAACCAAACGCTTCTAACTTTTGTGCGACAATCAATGATTCCTCGATATCTCTTCCTTTTTCTTCAAACGTTTCGCCTGGTAACGCACCTCGGTTAAAATCTTTGACATAACTTTTTACACTGTAGCGCATTGACACGGGAAAATCCTGACCACATTTTTCTTTGATCGCTTCTACAATTTCTTTAATGATTCGCAATCGATTATCTAATGAACCACCATATTCATCTGTTCTATTATTGAAAAACGAGATCGCAAATTGATCCAGTAGATAACCCTCATGAACGGCATGGATTTCTACACCATCTCCGCCAGCCTCCTGCACTAATTTAGCACCTTCTGCAAAATTTCTGACATAAGTATGGATATCTTCCTTTGTCATACCTATATCTGTTTTCGTCGGATCCCAAACATTCTGGATTGGAGCAGGCGCCTTGATGACACCTGTCAAACCGTGATTCACTCGACCTGTCAACGATGTCAATTGCACGAAAACCTTGCTTCCAGTTTCATGGATACCGTCCATCAAATATTTCATTTCTTCTACATATGCCGTCGGATTGGATAAAATACTGAATCCCATATCATTGATAATCGGCATGAGTCCTGTAATGATTAATCCTGTTCCGCCTTTTGCTCGTTCAATGTAATAATCTGCTCCCTCTTGGGTGTACGCTACAGATTCCATGTTCATTAAGCGAGGGGAAAACACGCCCATCGGCATCATGGCAATGCGGTTTGGCACTTCCACTGAGCCAATTGTCAACGGTGAAAATAACGCTTCATACTTCATACAGCTACCTCCTAATTTTTAATAATTTGTTACAATTGTCGCTCAAATATTGTGAATTATTGAACAATGTTTATAATTAAATAATAAGAGACCTATTCAAATAATGATATAACTATAGCGCCTCTTGTTTTAACAATTATACGAAAGGAGTACTAGCATGAATTCGCAACATTCAACTCATTTGAAATTTTCCAAACCACAAGATTATTCGGTTGGCTTATCTCAATTGAATTATTGCTATACGATTAGAGAAAAGCGGGATGCAACCATCACTTCTGAGATCCACCAACTAGATGAGGTTCTTTTTACGTATAGTGTGATTGGTGCGTCTCATGGGGTGTTTTTTAGAAATGCGAGGGACAAGAAAGCCTTCATCGGTTTACGATTGATCAAAAAAGGACATGAAATCCATCGTTTCTCTCATAAAGAGGTTACTTTACAGGATTATTCACTAGGTATCTTTGATTTAAATAATAGTAGTCATTACGAACGAAAAAAATTAACAGAGGGCATCAATCTATTCATTGAAAAAACCCCTCAAACAAAAGCATTATTGCCTGAGTATAATTCGGGTAAAAGTATCGATGCCTCTTCTGGATTTGCTAGATATCTGCTAGACAGTTTTTTTACGTTGCAAACGCAACTTGAATATTGTTCAAAAGGAGAAAATGTATTGATATTGCATCATTTATTATCGCTTTTACGAGATTGGATCCAGCAAAATAACCGAATAGCTCCCAATAAACAGATGGAATCAATGGTCATTGCTGCCTCTTCTTTCATTCATACCTATTTCTGGGATGCTTCGTTGAGTTTGGAAGAAACAGCAAATAGATGTTATGTTTCTCCTAGGACATTGCAAAAAGCATTTCAAACATTAGGTTTATCATTTAGTTCCTATGTCAATGATATACGCTTAACCAATGCAGCGGTAAAATTATTTCAGACTAATACGGAAATTACAACCATCGCCTTTCAATGTGGTTTTACCAACTCGTCTTATTTTAGCAAACGATTCAAGGAAAAGTATCATCGCTCACCTAAAGATTATCGAAAAGAAAAGCAAGCATTATTGCACTCTGTTCAAGCGGTTAGTTTCCAGTGTCCATTAACCGCTTGTACCAGTATATCAAAGACTGTAATATAAGCCCGGCAAAATAGGTGATGTGCAGCAGTTGTGGTGAATTTTAGTGCTTGTTCTTTGCCTTTCTTCACAAAGAATAAGTCCATATAACGAAGAGGGCGAGACAAATCATAGTGCGTTTGCTAACAAGAAAAAAAGCCTCTCTCAGAAGAGAAGCTTTCATTTTTGTTTTTTTCCATTGCCTAATAAAGCACGAATAAAGCCGCCGATATACCTTGGAAGTTTAATAGTATAGAATTTCATCATATCCCTCCTCCGAGCCTTAGCTACTTATGGGAATCACCCATCACTATGATAGCTTATGACAGCCGTCACAAAAGTTGCCGTTTCCTTCTCTTTTTCACGATATTATTTATTCCTTGCTCTTTATCATTATTAATATGCCTTCATCAAACGAAAAAGTACCATGATGTGCAATAATTTGATTAGAAATACATCTTGTACTTCCCCAATGTAAGGAGTAATCTTCTAAAGCATAATAAAAACCATGAAGCGTTAATCCCTTGACGACGGGAGACAAGGGAACAAAGGAAATCAACTCACTAGTATTAGCTAAAACTCGGTATGTACCTGGCTGAAACATGCGTATTTGGTTATGACGATCAACAATGGTAACATCCACACCTTGATCCATTAACCGGTATAGCAGTTGAATATTTGCTAGTTCGTGATCCAATCGACCAGCTGTCACCCCAAAGAGTAAAATTGCTGACGGCTGATAACGAAAAGCCTCCTCTACCGCTAATTCCAAATCAGTTTCATTCTTCTCTTTGGGATAGGCCTTATAACGTTCTGCTTCCTGTTGAATATCATGTCTTTGTTCTTCAGAAATCGAGTCAAAGTCTCCAATAGCAACATGTATAGGCAAATGGTATTGCATTAAATAGATAGCTCCAGCATCTGCGGCTATCCAGATATCAATATCCTCTTTATAGGTGCTCAACGAAGCTAACGCCCGCTCCGGACCACCTGCTACTATACCAATTTTCAAGATATGTCAACCTCTCTTCTCGCAGAATCTAAATAGATTGTTTGATGGCTTCTATCGCAGCCTTTCGATCTGGCTGATTAAAGATGGCACTTCCCGCTACCAACACATCAATTCCTGCTTCGACACATTGTTTGGCTGTATATTGATTGATGCCACCGTCAATTTCCATCTCAAAGGAAAGATGTTGTTCTGCCCGCCACTTAGCCGCTTGTTTCACTTTATCCAGTACTTCCGGAATAAATACTTGTCCACCAAAACCTGGATTCACGGACATAAATAACAACAAGTCGATATCATGGAGGATAGGCTTTATCATTTCCACTGGAGTGGCGGGATTGATTACTACCCCAGCTTTTGCACCACATTCTTTAATCAGATGGATCGTTCGATGCAGGTGAGGACAAGTTTCCTCATGCACCGTGATAATATCTGCCCCTGCATCGGCAAATGCCTTCACATATGCATCGGGATTTTCAATCATTAAATGGACATCCATTGTCATATCGGTAATCGGACGAATGGCTTCTAATACTAAGGGTCCAAATGTGATGTTGGGAACAAAATGACCATCCATCACGTCGACATGGATATAATCGGCCCCAGCTGCAACCACATCCGTCACCTCTTCTTTTAGCTTTGAAAAATCAGCTGACAAAATGGATGGTGCTATCTTCGTGTTCATTCTAATACCTCGGCTTTCTATTTTGTATTTCCTCAACAAACTGCAAATAGTTTTGGTACCTCTGTTCAGGGATTAACTGCTGTTCCACAGCCGCCTTCACTGCACATTTGGGCTCACGAACATGTAGACAGCCTCTAAACTTACATTGGTCACTCAATGCCATAAAATCAGGATAGCATTGTGGTAATTCATCCAGTTCCATATCCTTAAAATCAAGCGCACTAAAACCAGGTGTATCTGCGATTAATCCCCCCTTGAACGGGATAAGCTCAACATGACGAGTAGTATGCTTCCCTCTACCCAGGCTCTCTGAAATAACATTAGTTTCCAAATTAAGATCTGGAATGATTTTATTTAACAGCGAGGTTTTCCCTACCCCTGATTGGCCCGCAAATACAGACACTTTTTGATGTAAGTAGGGAGCAACACTGTTTATGATTTGTTCATCTTGGGTGGATAGGAATTGCACGACATACCCTATTTGTTGGTAATAAGCCAATTGTTTTTTAATTTTTTCCGCTTCTTGTTCCTCTAATAGATCCATTTTCGTAAAAAACAATAAAGGTTCAATAGCTTTGGCTTCTACCAAGACAAGAAATTTATCCAACAAACGTAAACCAAGATCTGGTTCTTTTACAGAGGTTACGATAATGGCTTGATCGACATTGGCTATAGGTGGGCGCGTCAACTCGTTGTCTCGCTTATCAATCGACAGAATATACCCTTCATCTGTATGATTATATTCGAATTCTACATAATCTCCCACAAGCGGAGAGATTTTCTTCTGCCGAAAAACACCACGACCACGACATTGGACAATGCCACCTTCATATTGAACATAATAAAAACCACTTAATGCTTTAATAATCTTGCCTTTTGGCATTTACTCACCCTCTACCTCTTCGTATGTTAATGTTCGTTCATGGATAACCTCATCATCACGCAATATGCGGTAGGAGCCTTCTTCTCCAGGGGCTATTGTCAATTCAATCGAAAAGGTGGTTTCTTCTGTGATCTCTTCTTCTTCTTGGTAAAGTTCTGCGCCATCATGATCCATATCATCTACGAAAATACTTACTGTCTGTGGAGTAGGTTCTTCTGATTCCTCATCCACTTCGCCTGTATAAGGGATTGTAAAATTCTCAGTATGGGTTACCGGCGATTGTGGTTCAGGTCCTAAAGAAATAACTAATTCTACTTCGGTGCCTTTTTCCACTTGTTCATTAGCACCAGGGCTCTGCTCGATCACGTGTCCTTCTTCTACTTCTTCGCTATGCTGTTCTTCGATACTTACCTCTAATTCGTTATCGGTTAAGTAGGTCTCCGCTTCCTCTTGTGACAAGCCAACCAAACGGTTCAAACTGATCTGTTCCGGCCCTCTACTAATTTCAAAAATAACATTCGTTTCCCTTGGAATCACTTCATTATCCGGTGCAGGTTGAATTTGATTGATGATCTCACCAACAGGACGATCTGAATATTCCTCATAGTATCGGACATCATTATATCCTTGATCGACCAGTAATTCTTCCACCCGTTCATAATCTCTGCCAACATAATCATCAAATTCTACTGTTTCTGGTCCTTGACTTACAAATAGCATGATATCCTGACCTTCCTTGATCACGTCATTTGCTTCGGGATTGGTTTCAATGACAATGTTTTCTTCAATTTCTTCATCCGTTCTTTCCTCTTTGACAACATTCAATCCCAAAGCAGTGAGGCTTTCATGGGCCTCGTCGTAATCTTCACCTGCAACATCTGGAATGGTTACATCTTTAGGTTGAAACAAGCTTGGAAACACAAATAAAGCAAGCAAAATTGCGCCAAATAAAATAACGAATAAACTAGTTACCCATATAAAGGTTTTTTTGCGACGTTTTTTCTTTTTTTGTGCTGGCTGTTTCTCCACTGTATCTTTGACCTTCTTGGTATCTTGTTTTGCAGCCATTGTGGCATCATCATTCACATCTGCTGCCTCTCCTTGATTTTCTTGAATGATGGGAATTGCCTTCGTAACCGTATCCTCAGAGACAGGCGGCTCATATTTGGGTTCATTCATTCTATCCGGGTCCAAGGAATGATTTAAGTCATCTTCCATCTCGGGCACGGAAGCATAACGCAGCAATGGGTCTTTTACCGTTGATTTGATCACTATATTTTCTACTGACTGCGGAATTCTGGGATTGAATTCTTTTACCGATGGTGTCTCTGTTTGTAAATGTTTTAAGGCGATCGACACCGGTGACTGCCCAAAAAAAGGAAGTTTCCCAGTCAACAATTCAAACAAAACAATTCCTAAAGAATAAATATCTGATTTATTGTTGGCCTTTCCTCCTCGTGCTTGTTCCGGCGACAAATAATGCACCGATCCCATCACAGAATTCGTCTGCGTTAAGGCCGTTGCGCTTAACGCTACCGCTATCCCAAAATCAGTTACCTTGACTTGTCCATAGGTATCAATAAGGATATTCTGTGGTTTGATATCACGATGAACAATGCCATTTGCATGGGCATGAGCGATAGCTGACGTAATTTGAGTCATAATGTCAATAACTTCCCCCACTTCAATGGGGGCATGCAATTGTATGTATTGCTTTAATGTCATTCCATCCACATATTCCATGACCATATAATAAATTTGTTCTTCTTCTCCCACATCATATATGTTGACGATATTAGGGTGAGATAGGCTAGTAGCCGACTGAGCTTCCCGATGAAAACGGGTGATAAACTCCGGGTCATTGGCATACTCCAGTTTTAATACCTTGATAGCAACTTGCCTTTCCAGGATTTGATCATTACCTAAATAGACGTTGGCCATACCGCCGCCACCGATTAGTTTAATAATCTCGTAGCGTTCATTAAGCATCTTTCCTTCTAACATGACGATTCACCAACTTCTGCATCCTCATTCTTCACAATCGTTAAGGTGATATTATCTTCTCCACCTCGGTCATTTGCTAATTGGATAAGGATTTCACTTGCTTGTTTTACCTCATTATTCATCAGGATGTCATATAGCTCTTGGTCATCTACCTTATCAGTTAAACCATCCGAACAAATCAATAATTGTTCCTGTTCCTCCCAAGTCTTCTGGTAAATATCTGGTACTAAATCTTCCTCCGTGCCCAAGGCCTTGAGTATAATATTCCGTTGCGGATGTACTTGTGCATCCTCTGCAGACAACTGTCCCTTCCTCACAAGCTCGCCAACTAATGAATGATCATTAGTTACTTGCTGCAAGCCCGTCTGATTGATTAAGTATGCCCTGCTATCACCAATATGGCCAATCGTGATGGCAGCTTTTGTACAGACTGCTACCACAAGAGTGGTCCCCATCCCTTGATAGGACGCATCTGTTTGTGCTGTATGATACACCAAATTATTAACCTTTGTAATCGTATCTTTCAACCATCCCTTGACATTATGCTCCCCTAATGAATCGGTTAACTCTTTCCAATGGACTGTAACAGTTTCCACTGCTAAATGACTAGCTACATCCCCAGCTTGATGCCCACCCATTCCATCGGCAACAATCGCTAATAATTGATTTTCATTAGTCAGCACATCTACCGCGTCTTCATTTAATTCACGTACTTTTCCTTTATCTGTTTGAAACACATATTTCATGTATCACACCTCTTCCTATACGTCATTCTTTACCAATCGCGTGATAAAGAATCCGTCGCTATTCAAATCCTGAGGAAATAATTGCAATCCCCATTTGGATTTCCCGGCACACTGTTGAACGATCTGGGGCAGCTCCTCAAAAAAAGTCGGATCAACCTGATAATTCGGATAACGTACAAGGAAAGCCTCTATCACTTGTTCATTTTCTTCCTTATCTACTGTGCAAGTACTATACACTAGTTTACCATCTTTTTTTAATAAAGGCTGTACTGCTTCTAATATTTCTATTTGAATAGACGCTAATGTGGTAACATCCTGTTCTTGTCGATGATAGCGAATATCTGGTTTGCTGCGCAGCACTCCAAGACCCGAGCAAGGGGCATCGATCAATATTCTGTCAAACGAAGCAGCTGCATGGGTTTCTGCTAATTTTCTAGCATCACCTGCCTCTGTTCGAATAGCTGTTAATCCTAATTGCTCTGCCTTTTGCATCACTAGTTTTGTCTTTTTTTCGTGAAGATCATTGGCAATAACAATACCATGATCGCACAGTTTTTCAGCGATATGTGTCGTCTTGCCTCCTGGGGCACTGCAAGCATCCAAAATCTTCATGCCTTCTGTAATATCCATTAATTCTGCCACCAGCATGGAACTTTCACCCTGAATAGTAACAAGTCCTTCTGCAACTGCAGGATGTTTGCGAATATTTCCTTGATCAATGATCATACCCTGTGGCGAAACACTAGACAAACGGGCTTGTATACCATCTGCTTCCAAACGCTCCAGCATCCTTTCACGGGTTGTTCTCATCGGCTGTATTCGCACAGAGGTTGGCTTATGGGTCAGGTTCGTTTGACACATTGCTTCGGTCAGCTTCAGTCCGTACTGTTTTATCCATCTTTTCACCAACCATACGGGATGGCTTGTGCTAACACTGATTCGTTTGCTATCGTCTGTGATGGTTTGATAGTCAGGGAACCCTTTGCGTTGAGCCGATCGCAATACCCCATTGACAAAATTAGCAATTCCTTTATGCCCTTTTTGCTTAGCTATTTCCACCGCTTGATGAATAGCTGCATGGTCAGGCACTCGATTCAAATATTTCATTTGGTAGAAAGTCAAATAAATCAACCATTGCACCCATCGATCTGTTTTCTTCTTTGGCTGAATGAAAGATTGCAGATCGTACGCTAATGTTAATTTTCGCTGCAGCGTACCGTAAGTTATTTCCGTCAAAAGCGCTGCATCGCGTGGTTCTAATCGATGCCTCTTCAGCCATTGGTCCACCAGCAGATGACTGTAGCCTCCTTGATCACCTATTCGGACTAATAAATCAAGGGCCAATTGTCGTACATTATAATCACTCATTACCTAATATCTCTCCCGCACTCATATTACTTCCTACACCTCGATAAAAATCGGCCGCAGACATTTTTTTCTTGCCCGCTGGCTGAACCTCTGTTAATAAGAGACTTTGGTTTGCGGCTACCGCGACTTCAATACCCGTTTCCGTTATGTCTACGATCGTACCTGGCGCTTGATCGATTGTGCGGTTGGTTCGTTCGGCACGATATACTTTCAAGATTTTTCCTTGCCAGGTCGTAAAGGATACAGGCCACGGATGCAGGCCACGAATATGATTATATACTTGTTGCTGAGGTTTTTTCCAATCAATCTTCTCCTGCTCCCGTTTAATATTAGGAGCAAACGTTGCTACCTCCTCCTTCTGAACGATTCGCTTCGCCTTACCAGAAAAGATGTCAGGAATTGTTTTCGCTAATAAATCCGCACCCGTTTTGGCTAATTTATCATGCAAGGAACCGACATCATCCTGATCTGCTATATCGATTGCCTGCTGACTGATAATATCCCCAGCGTCTAATTTCTCTGCCATATACATAATCGTAATACCAGTCTTTTGGTGACCCTCTAGAATTGCATAATGGATTGGCGCACCACCTCTTAACTTAGGCAGGAGCGAGGCGTGTACATTAATACAGCCATAAGCAGGAATCTCTAACAATCCCTTTGGCAGTAATTGTCCAAAGGCAGCGGTGACAATTAAATCGGGATTTCTGTCTTTGATTTCCTGGTAATTATCCTTAATCTTTTCCGGCTGAAAAACAGGGATATCATGGGCTTCAGCTGCCGTTTTCACTGGTGGTGCGGTTAAGATACGTTTTCTGCCGCGAGGTCGGTCAGGCTGTGTGACAACTAAGTCAACTTGATAACCTTCTTGCAATAAACGTTCTAAGACAGGCACCGCAAAATCAGGGGTACCCATAAAAATAACTTTTTTCATGTTATGACTCCTTTACATAAATGAGTATGGTTCAAAGTCTACTTGGATGGTCAAATCGTTCCGCAGTATTTCATCATTATAATGCGATTGTATTTTTCGAATAATGTCTCTTTGGTTTGGTTCATCCTTATATTTTACCATGCACTGATAACGATATCTATTATTTATGCGAACCATTGGAGAAGGAGTTGGTCCTAATATCTTGGCTTCGTCGGATAAATACTTGTATAGCAACTTACAGATCGTTTTTGTCACTTCTTGTGCCTTAAAAGAATTAGGATGTGTTACGGTAACTAATGTCAGGAAAAAATATGGCGGATAACCAAATCCCTTACGCATCATCATTTCCTCACTAAAAAATTGGGCATAATTATATTTACTAGCATGTTGAATACTATAATGATCAGGAGTATACGTTTGAATCACTACTTCACCCGGAAGTTTATGCCGGCCCGCACGTCCGCTAACCTGTGTTAAAAGCTGAAATGTCTTCTCCGAAGAACGAAAATCCGGTAAATGCAGCATGGTGTCAATTGCCAATACACCAACCAGCGTCACATTCTCAAAATCAAGCCCTTTGGCAATCATTTGCGTACCCAATAAAATATTAGCCTCTCCCCTGCCAAATGCATCCAATAGACGCTTATGTGATCCCTTCCGTCTGGTATTGTCCACATCCATGCGAATGATGGAAGCCTCGGGAATCTGCTCTTTTAATGCCTCTTCCACCTTTTGTGTGCCTGTTCCAAAATATCGAATCGAATGGCTGCCGCATGCAGGGCATTCCTTCACCATTGGTATTTGATAATCACAATAGTGACACTTCAATTGATGCGTATTTTTATGGTAGGTCAAAGCAATATCACAATTAGGGCACTTCATCACTTCACCACACTCCCGACACATCACGAACGTCGAATAACCGCGTCGATTTAAAAACAAGACGACCTGTTCTTGACGGTCAAGGCGGGTTTGAATAGCTTCTAGTAGTTGTCGTGAAAACATCGTTCGGTTGCCGGCATGTAATTCTTCCCGCATATCGACTACTTCTACAGGAGGCATCTCCGTTTCATTCATTCGTGCTGGCATATCCAGCAACTGATAAACCCCTTTTTGAGCTCGAGCATAGGATTCAAGCATAGGGGTAGCACTCCCTAAAACGATCGGACATTGATGAGCTTTTCCTCGCCATTTCGCTACTTCTCGAGCGTGATACCGGGGTTGCTCATCTTGTTTATAACTTGTTTCATGTTCTTCATCGATAATGATAATTCCAATATTAGTAAATGGCGCAAAAATAGCGGAACGTGCTCCTACCACTACCTTGACTTCTTGTTTCTGAATTTTTGTCCATTCATCAAATTTTTCCCCCGGGGAGAGAGCACTGTGCATAACGGCTACTTCGGAACCGAATCGCCCCTTAAAGCGCTGTACCATTTGTGGTGTTAAAGATATTTCCGGTACTAGCACAATGGCTTCCTGTCCCTTTTCTAACACCTTAGCAATCGCCTGTAAATAAACCTCTGTCTTACCACTTCCGGTCACCCCATGCAGAAGAAAGACATCATCACGAGCGTGATCCAGCGATTCATGTATTGGCGTGATGGCTTGTTGCTGTTGCTCACTTAATGGCAGTGGATCGGTTCGTTCAAAGGAACTATCTTGAAAAGGATCACGATATACTTTTTTTCGTACGGTTTGCAATAGTTTTTTATCGATTAATTGATTCAAAGCAGAAGTGCTAGACTTCAATTGTTTTATTAACACTTGTTTTTCCAATGGCTCTGGATGCTGGATAAAATGCTGTAGTATTTCTTTTTGTTTTTTCGCTCGATTAGAGATATCTGCCAATGCCTCATCCAATAAATGATCAGGTTGAGCAGGCTCGATATACACCTTGGTCTTGTTAGTCGCTTTAGATTTGACTTGATAGTTGATTTTCACATGACCATCGTTCACTTCTTTGCGCAGCTGCTTATAATCACCATTGCGCTCTAGAAATTCTTGATAATCAACAACCGCTCGACCAGCAAAAAGAGTCTGAAAGGCTGGGGACAAGTCTGATTCCGTCAACGCTTCGAGTTCTTTTTTATAACTTGCTTTTAATACTTGAGGTAGCATGGCTTGCAGTGTTTGTATATAAAAACTGGTTGTTTGTTCGCTTATCCAAATCCCCAATTCCAGTAATTCACCTGTGAGAATGGGATGGATATCCATCACTTCGTCCAAGGGCTTGACATTCTCTACTGAGGTTTGTGAAGTAACTTCCAGGACAAAGCCCATTACTTTTCTAGGACCAAAAGGTACAGAGACACGCATCCCCTTCTGCACAATCGCTTCAAGCGGTTCTGGAATGGAATAATCAAAAGTATGGTTTGTCTGATTGGTTGGGACATCGACAATCACTTGGGCAATTTGCATATTAACCCTTCCCTATTTCACGATCAATTAGTTCGATGACTTGTTCAGCTATCGCCGATTTACTCGCTTGCTCGATGGGCCACGTGTTTCCTGCTTTCGTGATAAGAACCACTTCATTCTGATCAGAATCAAAGCCAATATCGGAACGGCTGACATCATTAATGACAATGGCATCGAGGTTCTTTTCCTGAAGCTTTTTCCGACCATATGCCTCTAAGTCTTCTGTTTCCGCAGCAAAGCCAATCAAATATTGCCGTTCTTTATGTTCTCCTAGATAGCGTAATATATCTACATTCTTTTCAAGTTCTATCGTGATATGATCCTTGTTTTTTTTGATTTTTTGCTCACTGGTTTCTACTGGGCGATAATCGGCCACTGCTGCTGTTTTGATCACAATATCTACCTGATCATACAAGGCGGTCACTTGCGCAAACATTTCCTCCGTACTTGATACAGGGATATGCTCAACCGATGGGGGCACTGTTAAATTGGTTGGGCCTGAGACTAGATAGACCTTTGCTCCTTGTTCTGCCGCTTCCTGTGCGAACGCATAGCCCATTTTCCCAGAAGAATAATTGGTAAAATAACGAACCGGATCCAATGGTTCTCTCGTCGGTCCTGCTGTAATAAGTACCTTTTTTCCTTGCCATCGCCCTAGTCGATGATAATCTCGATCAATCACCTGCACGATTTCTTCTGGTTCTTCCAATCTGCCTTTGCCTACGTAACCGCAAGCCAGGTAACCGTCTCCTGGTTCAATAAAACGATATCCCCACGTTTCTAAGGTCTTCATGTTTTGAACTACTGCTGGATGTTGATACATGTGCACATTCATAGCCGGTGCTACATATACCTGAGCTTGGGTAGCTAACAAGGTGGTTGTCACCATATCATCAGCCATACCATTTGCCACTTTTCCTAACACATTTGCTGTGGCAGGTGCTATCACCACCATATCCGCCCAATCCGCTAAATCGATATGAGCAATCTTGGCAGGATCTTTTTCATCAAAAGTATCCGTATACACGGGGTTTCTTGACATCGCCTGAAAGGTCAACGGTGTGACAAATTCAGTCGCATGTTCGGTCATCATTACCTTAACCTCCGCTCCCGCCTGAGTCAGTTTGCTTGTTAAGGCAACCGCCTTATAGACCGCAATACCACCAGACACTGCCAAAAGTATTTTTTTTCCTTTTAACATATCCACTACCTCCTTCAAGCTGATAGAAGAAACCCTCGCAAGCGAACGCAATGCGAGGGAAGATTCTTTTATTTAATAGGCTGTTCAAAAGTGTTTTATATGAACTTTTGAACCTCACCATTTATTCATAAGCAGGTGCTTCTTGATCCGGGTCTACTGTCAGCTTCTCTTCTAAGATTTCTTCCAAAGCAAGCCCTACATACGTAGCTGCTTTTGGTGACTCTAATTGATGACGTTTATTTATCTGAATCTGACGTGCTCGTTTAGCAGACAAGGTTACCAAGGTATACTTTGAATTAATTTTGGTTTGTAATTTATCGATGGATGGTTCTAATATCATTTGCTATCTACCTCCAATAAGGCTTTATTGTATTGTGTTGCTACTCTTTCCCTCTTGCAATGTTCACTTTGTACAATGGCCTGTACTTTTTTAACTGCTGTGTCTACATTATCATTGACTACTACATAATCATAGTAATCCATCATTTCAATTTCTTTACGTGCCTCGTCCAAGCGATCCGTAATGAGATCCTCGGTTTCTGTACCGCGGTCGACAATCCGGTTCTTTAGCTCTTCCAGGCTTGGCGGTATTAGAAAAATAAATACACCTTGAGGGAAATTCTGTTTGACTTGCATCGCCCCTTGCACTTCGATTTCCAGAAATACATCATGGCCTTTCTCGATAGTATTTTCTACATACTGTCTAGGGGTACCATAATAATTCCCTACATATTTGGCATATTCCAACATTTTCCCTTGCTCGATCATTTCTTCAAATTGTTGCTGCGTGCGATAGAAGTAATCTATCCCTTCTCTTTCATTCTCTCGCATCGCTCTGGTAGTCATCGAGATGGAATATTTTAAATTGGTGTCCTGCTCAAATAATGCCTTTCTTACTGTGCCTTTCCCTACTCCGGATGGACCAGAAAGTATAAATAATATTCCCTTCTCTTCTATCAACTTGTTTCCTCCTATTATTCTTCGTTGATTTCATCATGACTAAGTACTCGCTGCCCTACTGTTTCCGGCTGCACAGCCGATAGTACGACATGATCACTATCGGTGATAATAACGGCTCTTGTCCTTCTGCCATACGTCGCATCTACTAATTTATTATTGTCTCTTGCGACGGTAATAATACGTTTAATCGGTGCAGACTCTGGTGAAACGATCGAAATAATTCGATTCGCTGATACCACATTGCCAAAACCGATGTTAATTAACTTCAAACTCACTTCAAGTTCCCCCTTAATTATTAGCCAAACGTACAACGCTATTTCAAGCGAAATAACCAAAAAACGCCAGATGGGTTTGGATTACACGACTGGAAAATTTAAAACGATCGATCCTTATTACCAATCATTATTATTCCAAATTTTGAATCTGTTCTTTCATTTTTTCCGTTTCGCTCTTTAAATAAACAATTTGTTCACTAATCCAAGGATCATTTGATTTGGAACCAATCGTATTCAATTCTCGATTTAATTCCTGTACAATGAAATCTAATTTTCTCCCTTTTGCGTCTCTTTCCTTGACGATTTGTCGCATCTGCTTCAGGTGACTATGTATTCTAGTTATTTCTTCCGTGATGTCCCCTTTTTCTGCCATTAATGCCACTTCAGAAAGGATTGTTGTTTCATCGTAAACCGAAGTATGGGAAAGATATTGTCTGATACGACTGATTATTCGCTCCTGGTATTCTATTATAACAATATTTCGCCGTTCACCCAACCTTTTTATTTTTGATTCGATATTTTGGATACGTGAGATGAGGTCATTTGCCAACTCTTTCCCTTCTGTTTGGCGCATCTGATTTAATTGCCATACGGCTGAATCCATCAATTCTTGCACCTTTACATTTATCCCTGACAAGTCGAGTTCCTTTTCTTCTAATGCAAAAATATCCGAGAAACTGGCAAGCATGTCAATCGTGATATCCCCTTTCAATTGATAGGCGTTCTGCAGTTCTTTTAATTGTTCCAGGTACTGTTTCGCTAAATTCCAATTCGTTTGGACCACCTGATTCTTGGTATAAGCACCTGTTATATCAAGGGATACGGACACTTTCCCCCGTTGAACCTGTTGCTGTATTTGTTTCTTTAATTGATTTTCAATCGGGTACAGAAAAGAAGGCATTTGAAAGGAGATATCCAAATAACGATGATTGACCGATTTCATCTCCACTACGATCGTTACGTCCTCTTCTTGTAATACTTCTCTGGCAAATCCAGTCATACTTCGCATAGCGATGTCACATCCATCTTTTTTTGTTGTCCTACTATATCCTACCAAAAGTAAACAAGTAAAGACAAATAATTCTTTGCAACCATCTCTTCTTCCTAAATATGATATAATGAAAATTCGAGGTGATAATATGGTATTTGATGGTATAGTAACAAGAGCAATCACACATGAATTACAGCAAGCATTGACTTCAGCACGCGTACTAAAAATATATCAACCAACCGACTCAGAATTATTACTGACAGTGAGACAATACGGTAAAAATAAACAACTGTTAATCAGTTCTCATTCCCGTTATGCGAGAATGCATGTAACCAAAGACAGTTATCATAATCCAACAGAGCCATCGATGTATTGTATGATGCTGCGTAAATATCTAAGCGGAAGCTTTATTGAATCGGTAGAACAAATTGAGAACGAGCGTATTGTTCATATCCACTTTCAAACCAAAAATGAAATAGGCGATCAAAGCCTGAAAACGCTCATCGTCGAAATCATGGGAAAACATAGTAATATTATTTTATTGGATCCAGAAAAAAGTGTCATTCTTGATAGTTTAAAGCATGTCTCACCTGCTCAAAACAGGCATCGATCGATCTTACCTGGAAGCAGCTATATACAGCCTCCAGATCAAGGGAAGATCAATCCATTAACGATAGATGGTGATACTTTTATTCGCAAGCTGGACTTTAATGGTGGCAAACTGGAGAAACAAATCGCTGACACTTATATGGGGGTGTCAACGGTCTTGGCACAAGAAATAGTCCGTCAGGCCAACCTTGGAGATACCCAGGCATATCAGCAGGCATTTCTCCATTTCCAAAAGCAAATTTTAGACAATCATTTTCAACCCTATATATCACAAGGGAAAAAGGAATCATTTTATGTCCTGCCGCTATCTAACGAACAGGGTGAGATCACCAAGTTTGAAACAGTCAGCTCCATGTTGGATAGCTTTTACTCCGGTAAAGCCGAACGAGACCGCGTCAAACAAAGAGCTGGAGACTTATCCCGGTTGCTAAGCAACGAACAAAAAAAGAACAAACGTAAATTAGGGAAACTGGATCAAACCTTGAAGGATGCGGAAAAGGCTGATACGTATCAAAAAGACGGCGAGTTATTAACGGCACATATGCATTTAGTGCAGAAAGGTGATAAAGAAGTCGAGGTAATGGATTACTATGACCCTGAACAGGCAAAACGAGTGATTACATTAAATGAGAACAAATCTCCCAGCGAGAACGCGCAAAGCCTCTTCAAAAAATATCAGAAGCTGAAAAAATCAAAACAAATGGTCGAGGAAGAAAAAAAGAAAACCCATCAAGAGATCCGCTACTTGGATGAAATCATCGAACAAATCGAGACGGCACGAGAAGATGATATTGAAGAAATTCGTGAAGAATTACAAGAACAAGGCTATCTCAAAAGAAAAGCTGCTCAAAAAAAGCAGAAGAAAAAGCCTACCAAACCAACACCTGAACGGTTTCTTTCCTCTGATGGCACCGAAATCTTGGTTGGAAAAAACAACAAGCAGAATGAACATTTAACCAATCGCATCGCACGTAAAAATGATATTTGGCTGCACACAAAAGATATACCAGGCTCCCATGTCGTCATTCGTTCCGAACAACCTACGGAGAACACCTTACACGAAGCTGCTCAGCTGGCCGCCAATTTCAGCAAATCGAGGCATTCTTCATCGGTACCTGTCGATTACACATTAATTAGACATGTAAAAAAGCCGAACGGAGCCAAACCTGGGTTTGTTACGTATGATAATCAGAAAACCTTGTTTGTGACACCGGATGCCAGTATGGTGGAAAAGTTAAAACAGGGATAATGTGAAAGGAGTGCCTTGAGACGAGGTACTTCTTCACATATTTGCTACTCCGCTTCACCATTCAACTCAAACGCCCCCATCGTAACCCTATGCAATTTCATCGGTGAAAGGCCTTGAAGTGAATCATTTGTCAATTCTGCTAAATGAGTTATTGTTATGATGGGAATTTCGCCTTATTATCTACTAACTATCACCAAAACATATAGAAAAAAGTAACGATTGACAAACTATCAAGATTATATTTATAATATCTATGGGAGTTGTCACCCTTTTACAATCAATCACCATAGCATCACGATTCCGTAGCTCAGCTGGGAGAGCGCTACCTTGACAGGGTAGAGGTCGCTGGTTCGAGACCAGTCGGAATCATACAAGACGCTATAAACCGTATAAGCAACGGGATATAGCGCCTTTTTATGTGGTGAATTGTACACAAGGTTTGTCTGATGACATAGCGTATGGAGAAGTTCGGCTACCTCCATTGAGTTGGTGAAAATCCAAATAAAAGAAAAGATGAGGCAAATCCTGTTCATCACCTTTCCTTTTTACTTTGCCTTTACCCCGTTCCATTTCATTCCTCTGTATTCTAAAGGGGTACAGCCCACTTGTTTTTTAAATACCTTAATAAAATAACTTTGATGGTCATAACCTAACTGCGCGCAAATACCGCCAACTGAGATATCCGTTCGTTCCAGCAAATCCTTGGCTTGTTCCATTTTACACTGTTTTACATATTCTACAAAGGTAATTTGCATTTCTTTCTTAAACAGACGACTAAAATAGCTAGGATTCAAATATAAATGCTCTGCCACTTCATCTAGCGACAATTTCTTATGCAGATGATGGGATACATAATAGCAGGCTTTGATTACATCTTTATGATACTTATTTTTTAAATGTTGTGATGTCTTTTGTAAGGTTTTCTCCACAAAATGGATGAGCCAGTCTTGCAGTTCATAGATAGTATTCAAATAGAAAATTTCTTCCTGTAAGACTTCTACATGGGACGACTGCTTGGGAATCGTTCGCAGTTGCATATTCACATCCAACATCAAGCGGAGAAACCATTCCTTGACCACCTGGGGATGATATCGTTTATCCACACAAATATTAATCCAATCTGTCAGTTTCTTTTTGAGTGTTTCTATATCACGTTCAAATAATACATTCTTTAACTGTGCTCCAGCTTCTTCAAAATGAGAAAATATTTCTTGATCTTGTTGATCTGTTAATGACTGTTCTGTTTTATTTATAACTGTGTCACGTCGACTATAAAATAATTGTCTTTCACTAGATAGCAAGGATTGTATTTCTTGTCTAACTTGTCGTCTTTCTCCTTGTTTTCCCAAAATAAAGGTAATATCCACTGATAGATATTCCTTGATTACATTCCGGAATTGCTGCAGTAATACACGTAGCTCACCAAAACTATCATGTTTAATGGAGGCTTGACAGGGATAAAAAATAAAGCCCTTCTGGTATTCAAAATGGATACAATGTATATTTTGTTGCGTTTGTACCATTTCTTGAATAAAATTCTGCATAGCAAATTGTAATATATCGATAGAGATAAATTCCTTCTTCACCTCGTAATAATTATGAATAAAATAATGTACCGGAATATATAGAGGGGCCGTTAATAGTTCTAATAAAGTAGTTGATGAGCCTTGAATCATCTGTTGCAACAACCTTTGTTTTTCCAGATCATGATTCATCTTAACTTGACGCTGCAATTTTTTAACCTCATCTATTCGATTATGATTACGATCAAGCTGTTCTTTACATGATAATAGTACTGTTTGTAAGTTTTCGGACTCTAACGTCTCTTTTAAAATGTAATCTTGTACTTCTAGCTTCAATGCTTGCTGTGCATAGGCAAATTCATTATGGCAAGAAATAATCGCTACTTGCAGATTATTTTTTATTTTCTTCATCTCTCTTGTTAATTCGATCCCATTCATTTTAGGCATACCAATATCCGTAACCAAAATATCAGGCATTTCTTTTTGAGCCGCTTCAAACGCTTGCAATCCGTTTTCATAAGTTCCCATTAATGTCATCCCTAATTCTTCCCATTCAATAACCTCTGACAAAAATTGAATAGTCGGGTAATCATCATCAACTAACATTACCTTGTACATCTTTTTCACCACCTAGTGGAATAACGATTTCTATACTTGTTCCTTCCCATTTTTTGCTTGTCACTACCATCTTTGGTTTGTCTGGAAAAGAAAGACGCAACCGCTCATGCACATTCGCCATTCCTATATTAGAAAAACCGGTATGTGGACCGAGTTTTTTCATAGTGTCAGGACTTTCAAACGCATTGTTCAGATAATCTACCTGATTCTGTTCCATTCCTGTACCATTATCAGTAATCAAAATGTTGAAATGCGTTTGCGTTGTTTCCGCTTTGATGCTAATGGTACCCTCTCCTTTATTGAAACCATGAATAATGGCATTTTCGATAATCGGTTGTAATAAAAATCGTGGTACAAATTGCTGTTTTGCCTTATCTGAACATTGCAGTACTAACGTGACCTTATTCTTCTGACGCATATTCATTAACCGTACATAATCTTGCAGCAGTTCTAGTTCATCGGCAAAGGTTATTTTATCTGCCTGATTTTCAATCGTCCAACGCAGTAATTTGGATAAGGATTGAATCATGGCGGCACTGTCTTTATCGCCAAAACGAAAGACCTTCATTCGAATCGAATTTAGTACGTTAAATAAAAAATGCGGATTGATCTGCGCCTGAAGCATCGCCAACTCAGCTTTCCTTTTTCGCTGATGGGTAACACTCACTTCGTCAATCATACTATTGATTCGATCTAACATTTGATTGAAAGAATCAGAAAACTGTCCTATTTCATCGGCACTTGTCACGGATGAGCGGACAGACAAATTTCCTGTCTGCACTTTCTGCACTACTTTATCCAAGTGCTTGATTGGTCTGGTAATACGATTTATTAAATAGGCAAGGATTATGAAAAAGATGATAAAGGAAATCGCTAACATAATAAACACCTTCGTGAAAATAGAGGTGATATTAGAAGTAGCTACTTGATAAGGTACTTTCGAAATAAGCTTCCAATCATTAAAAGTTAATTGCTTTTGCGTAACGACATATTGTTGATCCTCTAAGGTCATCATTTGTGCGTCTTTATAGGGATCCAACTTTTCTACAAAATTTGCTTTCTCATTGATTTTTGATTCATCTTGATGCGATAGTATCATATCCTTCCCATCAATCAAATACAATTCCTCTGTCGATTCCTGACTGATTAAAAGGTCTCTTACTCTCGTTTCTAACAAAGTAACAATCACATATCCGTAAATTTCTTTACTACTGCTTCTTAACGTACGTGCAATCGATAATTGATATGGATTGTGTACCTTTTCATAAGATAACATAGTAGGTGCTAAACCAATCCACAGCGTTTCAAATCCATTCAATTGCTGGAGTTGATCAAACCATTGTTCACGGTGAAAGCTATTTGGATCAAACTGTGAGGTTGAATAATTCGTATAGTATTTCCCATTTTTTAACAGAATCGTGACAAAGGATTTTTCGCCTAAAAGGGTAATATCATCTACTGTTTTCTGTATATTGCGATCTTCTAGAAAAGCTTTATACCCTTGATGTTCGAAAGTGGATAGAGGTAAATTTGATTTATTTTTTAATGTAGTATTCAGTGCGGAATCCATTTGAACATAATTAGACACATTTAACATATCATCTAGAAGTTTGCCGACCCCTTCCTCCGTTAAATTCAATTCTTTGATGGCATTTTGCTTTGCTTGCTCTTCTACGGCATCCCGTGTTAAATAACTGTAAATAGATAAAGACAAAATAACTGGAATACCAATACACAAAAAAGAAGCGATAAATACCTTGGAACGAAAGGATGGGGACGTTACTCCCCGAAATAGAACCCTCATTTTCATCCCCCTCTTTCAAAGAATGTTAAGGGTACGAAGAATAATAACGTCCCTGTCTTTATCATAATCATAATACGATAATGGATTCAAGTTTTATTGATTATTTTCCTTTATCTCTTGTGCCTTTTGATCCATCGACTTAACTGTTTCATCGATGTCCTGTTCTTCATAAATCAATTTTTCATATTCTTCATTTACCATCTCATATATTTCTGATTGATAAGGAGCAGGTGGCACAAGTTCTGAAGCCTTAGCATTTTTTAATACGGTGATTAGAGCATCTTTATCCACTTTTTCTGGATTGTTGGTATCTGATAAAATAGTATCTACAATATTTTCTAATTCGTCATCCCCTACACCATTCCACGCAGGGATATTCTTTCCTTGAACCATCTGTCCTTCTGTGGTAAACCAACGTATAAATTGATAAGCTGCTTCTTTATGTTCTGAGTTAGATGCTACAGCCATATAATCAGTCGTAACAGGTGTGTATCCTCCTTCATCGGCTTCCTCATTTTTCGGATATGGGGCTATACCTACCTCAAATTCTAGCGGAAACTGATCTGTACCACCCAGCTCTGTATTCATCCAACTCCCAATAGGTACCAGACTGGCATCTTGATTGAAGAATTGATCACGGTAATGCAGTTGTTGTGACATGATATCGGTATACGGCGTAGCCGATTGATCTTCTTTTTCCATTTGCCACCGTAATTCTAATGTCTTTTTAAACATAGGATCTGTGAAATTAGAACTTCCATTTGCCTTTAGAAATTCTGTATTTTCTGCTTTACTTGCTAGAGCTAGTTTCATAAACTCCATCCAGCCGCCATCTTGTGGACCATGAAAAAATGTTCCATAATGATCGTCTGTTGTGAGTTGTTTCGCATATTCCGTATATTCATCCCATGTCCACTCTGTTGGCATTTCCAATCCCGCTTCTGCTAAATGGTCTTTATTTACCAGTACATACCATGGATTGAACTTTCCTGGTAATGCATAGTGTTGATCTTCTAATTTCGTATTGACTTTATATTCTTCGGTCATATCAAATCCTTCTTCTTTAATAAACTCATCGATAGGAGCGACCATTCCTAAATCAACTCGTTGCGCATAGGAAGCCGGATCACTAAACATAAGCACATCCAACTGTTCACCAGATGAAGCAGCGAGGTCCAGTTTTTGTAATGCTTCATTAGTATCTCCTTTTTCACTTAGAATGACTAATTCGACTTCAATATCCGGGTGTTCTTCTTCAAAGGCAGGTATCGTCTCTGACCAGTTATAGGAAGCTTCATTTCCATGAGTATGAAATTTAATCGTAATGGGATCACCTGACCCACTGTCTTCATCATTACTTCCAGATCCGCTTGTCTCTGTTTCATTTTCCATATTGCATGCTGTCAACACAAAAATAAAACCAAGTAAACATAATAGTAGTAACCATCCTTTGTTTCTCAATTATAAAACCCCCTCATCATTTTTGAAACCCCTTACATTAATAATCCTATCAAACTCATTTTTCTCTTAATATCATTTTTTTTACCTTTGTCACCACTTTTTTTACTTATCCTTTTACACCACCTAAGGCGATACCATCGATGACATGTTTTTGTCCTAACACAAAAACAATTAATAAAGGTAGAATAGCGGAGACTGCTGCTGCCATAATTAATGTATGAAAACTCCCGTTAAGGGTAGTGAATTTCTGCATAGCCAATTGTATGGTATATAACGCATCGGTTCTTAAAAAGATTAATGGATTCTGGTAATCATTCCACGTCCAAATAAAACGTAATATCGCATAAGTTGCAACGGCAGGGCGAACAATTGGTAAAGCAATCTGCCAAAAGATTCGCCAATGTCCTGCACCATCAATCTTGGCAGCGTCAATAAAATCATTGTGAATCCCCAGAAAGAATTGTCGCAGCATAAATGTCCCTAATACACTAAAGCTTCCTAATAAGATTAAACCAAAATGAGTATCAAATATACCCATATAACGAAATAAAATAAATTGTGGTACCAGACTTGCTTGCGGTGGCACCATATAAGTGGCTAAAACAATTAGGAACAGCCATGCACCCGCAGGAAAACGCACCTTTGAAAAACCATAAGCCGCTAATGCTGATACAGTTGCTGAAATAATTGTTGTGCTCATGGCTACTTTTATCGAATTCCAATAATAGATATAAAATGGTTGGTCACCAAACCAAACTTCCTGATAATTGGATATTCCATTCCATCTAGAAGGTATCCATTCAATCGGATATTTAAAAACATCTGCCTCAATCTTCAGAGAAGTCGATAACATCCAAATAAACGGTAGCAAAAATGCAATGCTGCAGAAAAATAAGATAACCGTACTGATTATTTTTTTAACGTTTATTGATCGATCTGTTTTCATTCCATCACACCCTTTTTCACTTAATAATTGACCCATTTCTTCTGACCAATCCATTGAATAATCGTAATCAAAAATACAAATACAAATAAGACAACAGCAATCGCCGAGGCATAACCTACATCTAATTCAAGAAAGGCACGCTCATATAAATGCCAAACCAACATTGTCGTAGCATTCAGTGGCCCACCTTGTGTGAGGACAGCGATCAAGTCAAATACCTTAAAGGAGGCAATAATGCCGGTAATCAAAAGAAAAAAAGAAGTTGGAGAAATCATCGGAAATGTAATACTCTTAAACTTGTACCAACTATTTGCTCCATCCATATCAGCCGCTTCATATAACTCTTTTGGAATCGATTGTAGTCCGGCAATATATACAATTAAACTAAAACCAATGGAAATCCAAGTATGAATAATCATTAACGAGATCAAGGCAAATTGAGGGTCTGAAATCCATGTTGGCGGATTATCTATTCCTAACGACATCAACACCTGATTGATTGGTCCTTGTGATGGGTGAAACAATACTTGCCAAACAACAGCAATGGCAACTACACTGGAAATGTATGGCATGAAGAATGCTACTTTAAAATAGCTTTTCATAAACACGTTTTTATCGATTACAACAGCCAAGAACAAGGCTATTATCATCGTAATTGGAACCGTAAAAATGAATATGGTATTATTTATTACAGATTTAAGGAATTTTTCGTCATCTAATAGTTGTACAAAATTCTCCATACCTGTCCATTGCAATTGTTCAATTCCTGTGACAAACTTCCAATCGGCAAAAGCCAATATAAAAGTCGCCACAATTGGAAAGAGTACTACGACAGATATTCCTAACAGCATTGGAGATACAAACAAAAACCCAGCTAGATTCTCATTTTTTTCGATTCTTGATTTTTTAAACTTCTTCTTCTCTTCTGTATAGACCATTGTTTTACTTCCCATAGATTACACCCCTTTTCTCCATTGTGGAGTCATTTAAATGTTGTAGTATGTTTAACGTATGTTGACAAAAATACATAGCTATAAAAGATAGTCCACTGCCCATAAACAGGAATCCTATCCCAGGTATCACAAGACAGATGAATAAAAAACCAATTAATGAAACACCCATCCACATCGTTAACAGCGGAAATAAGGTGCTGACCTGGAGTGCCCTTTTTATAAGATGATTTATTTTTAATAAGGGAAAATTGACAGTCAGCCCAAATACATAAAGTAAAATCACCAATGCTAGAATTAGAACAGTGGTGCTACTGCTAAGAATGACATAATACAACCAACCGGAAAAATTTTGTACAATCGCAAAATCAATATATAACGCCATCCCAGTTATGATAACAGCTATTCCTAGCACATTACTTTTCACAAAGTATTGTTTAAACTGCTTCCAAAACATCTTCAAAATAGGGAAATCATCCTCCTTCTCGATCCATTTCTTATTTAAAGCGAACATAGCCATAATGGATGGGAATATTCCAAAGATAATCGCACCTGCTAATGTGAACATAATCGCTAGTATTTGAAGTATTACTAAGCGATACAACCATTCACAAAGTTTGAATAATCCACCTGATATGTCGAATAGCATCCCACTCCCCCCTCTCGCTACTCCAATTATAAACGCTTTCATTTTTAGAAAAATAGCATTATTTTTACTTTTATCAACAGAAATTTGACCTGAATATGAAAAACCACAAAGAACTATACATAGTTCTTTGCGGTCTTTGGTTCTGTCTTCCTTTCACTAACCACCATCTGATTAATGGTAGTTTCTTGAAGGTAATAGATATAGACAATAACCCTCTTTTGATCTGTGTCACCGATTCAATTGATAATAATGACCTTTCTGTTGCATCAATTGCTGGTGATTTCCTTGTTCGATAATCCTACCATTTTCCAACATAATGATTTTGTCTGCTTCACGAATCGTATTGAGACGGTGAGCAACGACAAAGCTGGTTCTACCTTTCATTAATCGTTTTAATGCCTCTTGGATTTTCCATTCCGTGACTGTATCAATATTACTAGTTGCTTCATCTAATATAAGAATCTTCGGTTCGGCAAGTAAGGCACGAGCAATGGTCAATAATTGTTTTTGCCCTTGACTGATACCGCTGCCCTCTTGATCCAAAACGGTATCATAACCAAGCTCTAAGCGCTCAATAAAATCGTGAGCATTGGCATGAATGGCGGCCCGTTGCACTTGTTCATCGGTCGCATCCAATTTTCCATATCGAATATTTTCACGAATGGTTCCATGGAAGAGAAAGGCATCTTGTAAGACAAAGGCCATTTGCTGCCGCAAGCTGCTTCGTTTAATTTTTTTGATATCTTTGCCATCCAACGTAATCGAACCACTGTCATAGTTGTAAAAGCGAGAAAGTAAATTAATGATGGTTGTTTTCCCAGCACCAGTATGACCGACAAATGCTACCGTCTCACCTGGTTTGGCCTCAAACGATATGTCGGCTAACGTATTCTGCGATTCATATCCAAAAGAAACCTGATCAAAAATGATGTGTCCTTTCGTATCATGTATTATTTCTGCGTCATCCTCGTCTAAATCTTCTTGTGGTTCATCCATCACTTGGAAGACCCGTTCTGCACCAGCAATGGCAGATAACAGCAAATTAAACTGGTTAGACAGTTCATTTAATGGCCGAGTAAACTGTCTGGCGTACTCCGTAAAAATGACGATGGTACCAACCGTTATAAGGGAATTATCAGAGGCAATCACCAACATTCCGCCGATTAAGGCAATCAAACCAAAACTAAGGAAATTTAGCATATTCATTACTTTAGGAATAAAACCGGAAATGGTGATCGCCCAAAAACCAGTATTTTTTAATCGATCATTTCGTTTCTCAAAAGATTGCACCACATAATCTTCTTGTGAATAAGTCTTCACCACCTGCTGACCAGAAACAATCTCTTCCACATAGCCGTTTACCTCACCTAAATCTTGCTGCTGTAATTTATAGAGTGGTCCGGTTCTTTTCGTAATCCAACGCATGGCGAGATACATGACAGGAATAATAGACATGGTGACAAGGGTTAAGATAGGACTTAAATAAAGCATCACGATAACCGTACCAGTCAATGTCAAAACACTAGAAAATATTTGGATAACGGACTGGTTTAAGGTGTTGTTAATATTATCAATATCATTTGTCAGGCGGCTCATTAGTTCCCCATGTTGTCGTTTATCAAAATAGGATATCGACAGTCGATGAAACTGTTCGAATAGATGACGACGCAGAGTATGGATGGTGTTTTGTGCGATGCCGACCATCCAGTAATTTTGCAGAAACAAAGAAAACGAATGGATCAAATAAACAATTAGCAAACCAATTAAAAGGGTAATAAGGCCAGTCGTCTGTTGCGTGACAATAAAATCATCGATAGCCCTTCCTACTAAAAAAGGACCAAGTAAGGCAAAGGCAGAACTGATTAAGACCATGAAAATAACCAAGGTTAGCTTTCTTTTTTCAAGAACCAGATATCTCCAAATACGCCGTAATGTCGCCCCCATATATTTGGCCTTTTTGGTTTGTTTCTTCCCTACGTTATCTAACCCAATGCGCTCATATTGGAAGGGAGCTTTCAAGGAATTATTTCGCATGTTCCGCCTCCTTTTCTGCTTGTGAACGAACAATTGCTTGATAGAATGTTGAACGATCGAATAGCTGGTCATGTGTGCCAATATCGAGAATTTCTCCGTTATCAAGCAAGAGAATTAGATCTGATTTTTTTACCGTAGATATTTTTTGTGTAATGATCAAAACCGTACATTCATAGTGCTCTAAAGCACTTAACAAATGCGATTCCGTCGCCAAATCAAGAGCACTCGTACTATCATCCAGCATTAACAGACTAGGTTTTCGAATAAGGGCCCGTGCGATAGAAATACGTTGTTTTTGTCCACCGGAAAGATTGACTCCTTTTTGACCGACACGTGTTTGATATTGCCCCTCAAGCTGTGTAATGGTCTCATGAATTTGTGCATCCTTGGCTGCCTGCACAACCTCTTCCATCGTGGCATCGTTTTTGCCAAAAGCGATATTGTCATAAATCGATCCCGTAAATAACAAAGGACTTTGTGGTACATAACCAATCTGCCCCCGCAATTGCTTGACATCTAAATCTTCAATAGGTACATCGTCAAGATAAATCGTTCCCGCGGACGGCTGATATAACCTAGGGATTAACTGGAAAAGAGAAGTTTTTCCTGATCCGGTTGCGCCAATCATTGCCAAGCGCTGGCCAGGTGCTACTTGGAAAGAAATATTCTTCAATGTATTTTGTTTTGCCTCCGGATAATGAAAGGAAACATGTTCAAAACGAAGACTTCCTTCTCCTTTTATTTTAGCTGGTGCAAGAACTTCGTTGTTAGATTCTTTATCCAGATTTAATACTTCTGCAATCCGGTCCGCCGAGGCTTTTGTTCGTGAGATACCCATGATGATAAAAGAAAACATAGAGATTGACATCGAGACACGTAACGCATAGTTTACCATCGTTACTACTTCACCAACATTCGCCTGTCCAGCAAGAGTTTGTGCATTCCCGAACCAGATGATAAAAATCAAACTGAAATTCATCACTAATAGCAAAATCGGACCAGTCGATTCGACAATACGAAATGTTTTTTTAGTCGAGTCTGCAAGGGCCGTATTAGCACCATCAAAACGAGTTTTTTCGAATGACTGGCGAGAAAAGGCCTTAATCAGTCGCATCCCAGCCAAATTTTCCTGCATTACTTGATTGACTCGATCAACATTACCCTGCACGGTACCAAATAACTTACTGGTTAGCTTTAATATCCATAATAAGAACAGCACTAGCAAAGGGACAGTAATAAAGAAAATAGCTGCCAACTTAGGATTTACAATAACGGCCATAGTGACACCGCCTATCACAATCAATGGTGCCTTGGCCATAATTCGTAAGCCCATAAATATCGTGTTTTGTATTTGACGGATGTCGTTGGTAAAGCGAGTAACCAATGCAGAAGTCGGATATTGATTGAGCTGAGCAAACGAGAACCTTTGTATTTTTTTAAATAAGGATTGTCGGATATCATATCCAAAGCTAAAGCTCACATGAGAGGCAAAAAAAGAGTTAATCACTCCTGCGATGAAAGAGAGGAATGCCAATCCAATCATCAAGCTGCCCCACCATACAATATTCCCCATATCCTGTTCGATCACTCCCTGGTTGATCATAAAACCAAGAAACAAAGGAAGCGTTAATTCTACTGATAGCTCCACAAGCATAAGTGAAAAAGCTACCACTGCTGGCAGTTTATAACCTTTCAAATAAGAAAGTATCGTTCGCAATGACTATTCACCTACCGTTTAACGAAATGATAAAGCTAGATTGCCATCCGTGGAGTTTTTTATCTCTAACTGGACAGCTAGCACTATGATAAAACATGTTTATTAGATTAACTCATTTTATTATAATGTTTATGTGGTAAGAGAATCCAGTATTATTATTTCTGTTTCGTGGCATCCTATGAAGAAATCAATCCATATTTGGATATTAATAGGTGCAAGTAAGGAGTTGGACAGACATTAACACTTGTATTCTCTCAATCTCAAAACTATACTTCCCTACCCCCTTCCTTTATAATAGAATAATTGGGAAGGTGATGAAAATGTCAGAAAAAACGGAACAATGGAACTGGAAACAAAAGATCGGCTTAGCATTTTTATTAGCATTGTTAGGAATGATTGGTCCTTTTAATATTGATATGTATCTTTCCAGCTTCCCGATGATTGCCGAAGATTTTTCGGTGCGTGCTTCACTTGTGCAACTCAGTTTAACGGCTTGTCTTATCGGGCTTGCGATTGGGCAACTGGTAATTGGACCGATAAGCGACTCGGTTGGTCGAAAAAAACCGTTAATTATTGGTTTGTCTTTGTTTGCTATAGCATCGTTAATCTGTGCAATAGCCCCTAATATTTTTGTGTTGATTGTCGCACGCTTTTTACAAGGTTTCTTTGGTTCTGCAGGTATTGTATTATCAAGAGCAATGGTAAGAGATAAATTCTCGGGCAGGGAGTTAACGCAATTCTTTGCCATGTTAATGGTGATTAATGCCGTAGCTCCGATGGTTGCCCCGATAAGTGGTGGAGCGGTTTTATTATTGCCGTTTGCTACGTGGCATACTATTTTCCTTGTCTTATGCCTGTTCGGACTTTTTTTGGTGTCACTTGTTATCTTTAAAATAAAGGAATCCTTACCAGTTGAGAGAAGACAGCCGGCTTCGATTATTGGCACGTTTAAAACGATGGGTGCCTTATTAACCGATAAAAGCTTTGTCGGTTATGCGATAGTCGTCTGTTTTGTACAAGGAGGTACGTTTGCCTATGTAGCAGGTACACCGTTTGTTTATCAAGACCTATATGGTGTTTCACCACAGGTTTTCAGTTTATTATTCGGTGTTAACGGTTTGGCAATCATCTCCGGAAATGCCCTTGTCGGCAAATTAAGTGATTACATACCCGAGCGAACCTTGTTAAGAACAGGCGTCATTATTTCTTTAAGCGCTAATTCCTTGTTATTAGTAATGACCATAATCAAAGGTCCACTGCTGATGATTGTATTACCAATCTTTATTCATATGTTTACGATTGGTATTGTATTAACCAGTTCTTTTTCGCTCGCCATGAAAAACCAAGCAAACCACGCCGGCAGCGCCAGTGCTATCCTAGGCATGTCACCGATGCTGATGGGCTCCATCATCGCTCCGCTGGTCGGTTTAGATGAGACTACCCCCATTCCGATGGGAGCTGCATTGTTCACTACTTCGTTGATTGGTTTTATTGCATTTTTTACGTTAACTAAGAAACCATAAAAAATGAAAAAGGAGAGGGATTAAGTAGAGCCCTCTACGGAACGGTGAGTTTGATCGTTTTATCTGCGCTTTCTAGTACCGACAAACGATCAACTTTACGATATGGCATAGGTGGACTCGTTATGTTACATCATTCAACGTATAGGTATCGCGATTCGTTCAAGATCGAAATCATTCCAAGTTCTATTATATCAAGGATTATAAACTTTCCTATCTTACAAGAACAAACCGCAAAGAACGAGGCATAGTTCTTTGCGGTCTTTGATTCTGTCTGCTTTTACTAACCACCATTTCTCCTCACATAAGTTACATCAAATCAAATGTCGCTTCTTCTGGATATAAAGTGATATATGCGTCGTCGCCTGGGCGTACATAAGCAAGTTTTGATTGCTCCAGAATTCCAATATATTTCAGTTCTTCTATAATGGTTTTTGCAGCTATGTTCACATCTATCACATAATTAAAAATATTAACCGTTCCTTGCCCAATATCTCCACCGTCGCAAGCACCATTTCCTGTCCAACCTAAGCATTCATTCATTAGTTCTTCGATAGACTGTCTAAGATCGAATGCTGCTTCCATTTCATTTTCTTCGTAGGTATACTGAATAACAACCTGGAATAACTTATCTTCATCCAAATAGTCGAAGCCTTCAGCTGCTTTTTCTTTTGCTAGCTTTCCCATTATTTTTTGTCCTTTTTGAAATACTGGTACCTTCTGCTTCTCAGATTCTCCAGTATCTCCAACCGTACCATGGTGGATGACTAAGTATTTCCCATCCTGCCAAACCTCCCAATAAAGTATTGTGTCTTTCATACGCTTTGCCATTTTTATCATTAGAGCACCGCCATTATTATTTATTTTTTACGGAGTATATATGTAAATTTATAAATGTAACAAAAACGTGTGACAAGCAAGTCTATGTTCACATTATTTCCTGTTAATACCTCGTTTGATCCATGTTTGACCCATTCGTGTGAGTAGGTCAAGAGCACCTATCCAATCAATGAGAAATTATTTAATTCAACTTATATAGATTATATTATTATTCAAACAGAAATTCTTATAAACTATTATAATCCAAAGCGGAGTGGCAGTCCTCTGTTTCTTAAGGAAAAACAGACTTAAACCTGCCCCACCTTTTCTTATTCTTTTTCAAGACCAGCAATGTTCTATTGTATTATATACTTTTTACCTTATAATAAAAAACAAAAATGAAGCCGATTTTTGGCTTCATTTGACGAATTACTTAATTATTTGCGGTTTCCCGGGAAATATTCCATTAAGATTTCCCGAGATCATCACGCCATGCTAACAAATCTTTTTTCTCTGCTTCCGTTATTTCCTGCTTCTCTACCAAAGCCTCTGCTAAAATATCAAAGGTTGTAATCGTACGGAAAGGAATTTGCGCCTCAGCAAATTCGTGATCGGCTTTCGATAATCCATAACTAAAAATAGCTAATACTCCCATCACCTTCGCACCGGCTTCTTGTAAAACTAAGGCACTTTGCAAAGAAGAACCGCCCGTAGAAATAAGGTCTTCAATCACAATGACCTTGGCTCCTTCTTGAATGGTTCCTTCAATTTGATTGCCTTTTCCATGCCCCTTAGGTTTAGAACGAACATAAACCATTGGCAAATCCAAATAGTCTGCTAACCACGCGGCATGTGGAATACCCGCGGTAGCACAACCAGCAATAACATCAGGCTTTTCGTCCATTTCAGCGATTAGAGACGCAAATTGTTCGACGATTTGTTTCCTCACCTTTGGATAAGACATTGTTAAGCGATTATCGCAATATATCGGTGATTGAATACCAGATGTCCAAACAAAGGAACGATCGGGGCGAATTTGAATTGCTTCAATCTCGTATAAGGCATTTGCCATTTCTTTTGCTTTAAGCATTATTCCACTCCTCTATTACTCGTTGATAACTTGCCTTGGGGTCTTCTGCTTGTGTAATACTGCGACCGATCACTAAATAATCGGCGCCTAGCTGCTTGGCCCGTTGTGGTGTTGCTACACGCTGTTGATCATTTTGATTAGAATCGATCAAGCGAATCCCAGGCGTTACGGTTAAAAAGTCGGCCCCGCAAGTCTCCTTAATTACCGGAACTTCATGGGCAGAACAAACCACACCATCTGCTCCGCTATCTTTTGTCAATAAGGCAAGTCGTTTTACCGCCTCTTCGACAGACTGCTGGATATATAATTCGGTTTCTAGCGTGTGTTGGTCCATAGAAGTTAATACCGTGACCGCTATTAACTTAGGAACATCTTTCGTTGACCCGGCTAGCAGACCCTTCTTGGCAGCTTCGATCATCTTAGAACCGCCAGCGGCATGTACATTGACAATATCTACGCCTAAACTGGCTAGATTATACATTGCTTTTTCCACCGTGGTTGGAATATCATGAAGCTTTAAATCCAAAAAGATCGGATGACCGTTATCTTTCAGCCATTCAATCATTTGCCGTCCTTCACGATAGAATAGCTCCATGCCTACTTTTACTGGAATGCCCGCTAAGTGGTTGGTTTGGATAAAATCATGTGCCTCGTCAGCCGTACGAAAATCCAACGCTAGAAAAAATGGTTGCTTCATCCGTTATGCCCCTTTCCGATCGCTTCTTCCACTGATGCAAAACCATATTGCTGTAAAACAGCTGGTAAAGCGTCGATAATTTCAGGACATGCCAACGGATTTTGGAAATTGGCTGTCCCAACCGCCACTGCATTCGCACCTGCTAATAAAAACTCTAGTGCATCTTCTGCTGTGATAATACCACCCATACCAATAATCGGGATATCCAGTGACTGTCGCACCTCATAAATCATCCGAATCGCAATCGGCTTAATCGCAGGACCGGAAAGTCCTCCGGTTTTATTGGCAATAATCGGTTTCCTTTGCTTTAAATTAATCTGCATCCCCGTCAAAGTATTAATCATCGTCAGTCCATCAGCGCCTGCCTCTGCTACCGCCTTCGCCATCACAACAACATTCGACACATTGGGTGACAATTTGACATAGACAGGATACCTGCTTGCCCGTTTCACTTGATCAGTCACTTGTTTGGCTAACTCGGGATCAGTCCCGAATTGCACGCCGCCTTCTTTTACGTTTGGACAGGAAATATTTAATTCTAACGCACTAATATCTTTTGAACGATTCAATTCCTCGGTAACCTTTACATATTCTTCCACCGTACTACCAGCCACATTTGCTATGACAGGTGTCTGAAATGACCGCAAAAAAGGCAGTTCTTCATCGACGATCCGGGTCACACCCGGGTTCTGCAGGCCAATGGCATTGAGCATGCCGCTTGCTGTCTCTGCAACCCTTGGTGTAGGATTACCGGGACGGACCTCACCTGTTGCTGCCTTTACAATAATGGCACCCAGCTGACTTAAATCATAGAATTGGCTGTACTCTTTGCCGAAACCAAAGCAGCCAGAAGCGGGCATGACAGGGTTTTTCAAGGATAAGCCTGGTAAAGTTGTCGCTAAATTCATGTCAATATCACCTCATTTGCAACAAATACAGGGCCATCCTTACAAATTTTCTTAGACTGGCTTGGATCTGCTTGTAACGGCACTACACAAGCATAACACGTGCCAATACCACAACCCATTCGTTCTTCAAGTGAAATATAACCCTCTCTATCGGTTAATTGGCTTGAGACAGCCTTAAGCATCGGGGTCGGACCGCAAGAGAAGAAATAATCGAAATGCGGCTTTACTTCTGCAATAATATCCGTCACAAATCCTTTAGTACCGTAACTTCCATCATTCGTGGCAATATAGGTATCCCCTAATGCCTGAAATTTCTCTTCATAAAAGATTTGATCTCGTGTTTGAAAGCCTAACACACTAGTGACTTGCACGCCTTTTTCCTTCAAGGATTTTGCTAGATAGTAGAGCGGAGGAACGCCAATTCCCCCACCGACTATCATGGCATGATCCAGTGTCAATTCCTCAATCGGATAATAAGAGCCACATGGTAAGATCACATCCAGTTGATCTCCTGTCTGATATTTGCTTAATGCTCTAGTCCCCTCACCAAATATCTTATAAATAACGGTAAATGTTCCAGCTTGTTGATCCACACCAGCAACAGAAACTGGCCGGCGCAGCATATGGTGTTTTAACGCAATATATACAAACTGACCAGGTAGCAATTCTTTAGCTAATGACGACTGCAAAACCATTTCAAACGTGTCTTCCGCAATCTGTAAGTGACTTTTAACTTCGATAAGTTGTTTGGTTATCACAATACAATAGCCTTCCCTTCAACTGCTGGCTTCGCAGTAAATGTAGTGGAATCAATCACATTCACAATCGCTTCTGCTGTATCGAGACTTGTCAAACAAGCAATACCATGCTCTACTGCTTCTCTTCGAATTCGGAAACCATCTGAACGTGGTTTTTTACCAGAGGTTAGGGAATTGACGACGACTTGTACTTCCCCTTGTTCGATAATCGAGATGACATTTTTACCGTCTGCTCCTACTTTACCTACTTCCGTTACAGGTAAATCTAAGCTCCTAATCGCTTCTGCTGTACCTTTCGTTGCGTATAAATGGAAACCTAATTCAAAGAAGCGTCTGGCAATTTGACAAGCCTCTTGTTTGTCCTTGTCGGCTACTGTCATTAGTACAGCTCCACCCATTGGTACCTTTAAACCAGAGGCAGTTAATCCTTTGTATAAAGCTTTTGCTAAGGTATGATCTCGTCCAATGGCCTCTCCTGTTGATTTCATTTCAGGTCCAAGCATCGTGTCGACACTGCGTAACTTCTCAAAGGAGAAGACAGGGACTTTCACGGATACCGTTTCTGGCTCTGGTAATAAGCCATTTTGATAACCTAAGCCTGCAAGGGTATCCCCGATAATACAACGTGTTGCTAGATTGGCCATGGTTACGCCCGTGATTTTACTTAAAAATGGGATCGTGCGACTTGCTCTAGGGTTCACCTCTAACACATATACTGCCCCTTTATGGACAACGAATTGAATGTTAATTAAGCCTTTCACCCCTAGTTTTTCGGCAATCTTAATGGTTGTATCCACACAGGTCTGTTTCGTCTCTTCTGTTAATCGCTGAGAAGGGTAGACGGCAATGGAGTCACCAGAGTGGACACCTGCACGCTCAATATGTTCCATTACACCTGGAATAATGGTAGTTTCTCCATCGCTAATGGCGTCGACTTCTACCTCAATACCCGTTAAATATTTATCGATTAAGACAGGATGCTTATGCTTAATATGATTGGTTTTTGCCAAATAGCCTTCTAGTTCCTCTTCATTATAAACAATCTCCATTTGACTTCCACCAATAACATAAGAAGGACGAACTAATACTGGATATCCAATTCCTGCAGCTGCCTCTTTTGCTTGATCGAGTTGACGGACACTTTTTCCTTGTGGCTGCGGAATATCAAGCTCTTGTAATAGTTGTTCAAACTTATCACGATCCTCTGCTGTATCAATAGCAGTCAGCGGGGTACCTAAGATTTGAACTCCGCGTCGCTCCAGTCCTTCGGCAAGATTAATCGCCGTTTGTCCCCCAAACTGTACGATCACACCTTCTGGTTTTTCCCATTCAATTACATGCATCACATCTTCTAAGGTTAACGGCTCAAAGTACAATTTATCTGAAACACTAAAATCGGTGGATACCGTTTCTGGATTACTATTCATAATAATCGCTTCATAACCTGCTTCTTTCAAGGCTAGTACGGAATGTACCGTTGCATAATCAAATTCAATCCCTTGCCCGATTCGGATTGGCCCGGAGCCGATAACAAGTACTTTTTTGCGATCAGATACCTCTGATTCATTCTCTTCTTCATATGCACTATAAAAATAAGGGGTCTCTGACTCGAATTCGGCCGCACAGGTGTCCACCATTTTATAAACCGGTAAAATATTCGCCGATTTTCTCATTTGGTACACATCATCGACATCGATGTTCCAGACACGGGCAATTTGTGTATCGGATAGCCCTAGTGCTTTTGCTTCTCGAAGTACATCAACGTTCTGTGGAATTTCAGCCAGGCTTGCTTCAAAATCAATAATTTTTTTCAGTTTATCTAAGAAGAAACGATCAATTTTTGTTAATTCAAAAATCTCCTCCGTGGACACTCCTCTTCTTAATACTTCGGCTAAGACATAAATACGCTCATCATCTGCTTTTACCAAGCGATGTTTCAGGTCATTCGTAGCGATTGCCTCTAGTTTAGACAGGTAAAAGTCCTCGCCGCTAATATCAAGTGAACGCACGCCTTTCAGCAGCGATTCTTCAAAATTACGGCCGATCGCCATCACTTCGCCTGTTGCCTTCATTTGTGTGCCTAGTGTTCGGTTACCGAGCACAAATTTATCAAATGGGAAACGCGGAAATTTTGTTACTACATAGTCTAATGCCGGCTCATAACAGGCATAGGTAGTACCGGTAATAGGGTTCATAATCTCATCTAAGGTCATGCCAATCGCAATCTTCGCAGCTATTTTCGCAATCGGATAACCCGTTGCCTTCGAGGCTAGTGCCGAAGAGCGGCTCACCCTTGGGTTGACTTCAATAATATAATACTGGAAACTATAAGGATCTAAGGCCAGCTGGACGTTACAGCCACCTTCGATTTCCAAGGCGCGAATAATCTTCAAGGAGGCAGAACGCAACATCTGATATTCTCGATCACTTAATGTCTGTGAAGGTGCTACGACGATCGAATCACCGGTATGGATACCGACAGGATCGATATTCTCCATATTACATACCACAATCGCTTGATCGTTTTTATCACGCATCACTTCATATTCAATTTCCTTAAATCCAGCTATGTTTTTTTCAATAAGACATTGATTAACGGGAGATAATGCCAATCCGTTTCTGGTAATCTCCTTCAATTCATCTTGATTGTAACACATGCCACCACCGGTTCCTCCAAGGGTGTAGGCAGGTCGTACGATAAGAGGAAAACCAATCTCTGCCGCAAATGCTAATGCCTGATCAATGGTGTTGACAATTTGGCTTTCTGGAACTGGCTCATTTATTTCATTCATTAACGTCCGAAACTTCTCTCGATCTTCTGCTCGTTGGATCGCGTCTAAACGAGACCCAAGTAGCTCTACATCATATTCCGCCAAGATCCCTGATTCATCCAAGGCCACGGCCAAGTTTAAACCAGTCTGCCCCCCTAAGGTTGTTAAAACAGCATCTGGGCGTTCTTTTCGGATTATTTTGGAGAGAAATTCAACCGTTAATGGCTCCATGTAAACCGTATCCGCAATCGTATGATCCGTCATAATGGTAGCTGGATTGGAATTTGCCAAGATAACCGTGTATCCCTCTTCTTTCAGGGATTGACAAGCTTGTGTTCCCGAATAATCAAATTCGGCAGCTTGTCCAATCACAATGGGACCGGAACCTATCACTAGGATCTTCTGTAGGTCTGTTCTTTTCGGCATTAGACTTCCTCCTTCTGTGCTTTAAAGCTTTTGATATTATCCATAAATTGATCAAACAAATAGTTAGTGTCATCTGGACCTGGTGAAGCCTCTGGATGGTACTGCACGGAAAATGCAGGGTAGGTTCTATGTTTTACCCCTTCTACCGTTTTATCGTTTAAGGCGATCTGTGTTAGTTCCAAATCGGTTAATTCAACGGAAGCTTTTGTGACCGCATAACCATGATTTTGTGAGGTTAAATACGTACGCTCGGTTTCAAAATCATAAACCGGGTGATTCGAACCGCGGTGACCAAATTTCAAACGGTCCGTATTCGCCCCACTGGCAAGTGCAAGTATTTGATGGCCTAAGCAAATCCCGAATACTGGTATATGCGGTATGACTTGCTTGACCATGTCAATCGCCTCCGGTACATTCTTAGGATTTCCGGGACCATTCGTTAACATGATGCCATCTGGCTTCAAACGCATGATATTCTCAGCACTATAATTATAAGGTACAACCGTTACGTGACAATGACGTAAGGTCAATTCACGAAGGATACCATGTTTCATACCAAAATCGACCAATACAATGCGATGTCCTCTGCCTGGAGACACATATGGCTTCACGGTGGACACGAGTTCCACTTGATTGGTTAATGGCTGTGCTTGCTCTAGTTTTTCCATGGCACGATCATCAGATGCACCTGCTTTGGTGATAATTCCCTTCATGGTACCATGCTTACGTAAAATTTTTGTTAATTTTCGTGTATCAATACCTGAAATACCAGGAATATCATTTGCCTGTAAATAAGAGTCAATGTTTTCATCACTACGGAAATTGGATGGTGTTTGACAATGTTCTTTTACCACAAATCCAAAAAGAGATGGAGTGATTGTTTCAAAATCGTCTCGATTAATCCCATAATTCCCGATCAACGGATAGGTCATCGTGACGATTTGTCCACAATAGGAAGGATCAGATAGTGTCTCTTGATATCCTGTCATCCCCGTATTAAATACTACTTCGCCCATTCGTTCTTCCAAAGACCCGAAGGCATCTCCATTAAAAATGGTTCCATCTTCCAGAATTAGCTGTCTTTTCATTTTGTTTCCTCCTCATAGACCTTTTCCCCTTGATAAATCGTCATCACTGGTTTACCCGTTACTGGCCAGTTGTTAAACGGTGTATTTGTTCCTTTAGAGGCAAAAGTAGCTGTATCCACTTTCGTTGGCACCTCTAAATCAAGTATGGTAAGATCTGCTGAATAGCCAACCTCTATACGTCCATATGGTAAACCAAATGTATCGGCAGGTTTAACGGTCATCCAATCGATTAATTGCTTTAAACTAAAGATTCCTTTTTGTACAAAATGGGTGTGCAATAAGGAAAAGGCCGTTTCAAAACCAACAATTCCAAATGGAGCTTCCTCCATACCATTCGCTTTCTCCGCTTGTGTATGTGGGGCATGATCGGTTGCAATAAAATCTATCGTTCCATCCAACAGCCCATCAATTAAGGCCTGTTGATCTTCCGACGCACGTAATGGTGGATTCATTTTAAAGTTGGCGTCATTTTCATGAATCGCTTGTTCATTTAACAAAAGATGATGCGGTGTAACTTCAGCCGTCACATGGATGCCTGCCTTTTTCGCATCACGAATCACACGTACCGATTCCTTTGTACTAACGTGGCAGACATGATAATGACAATTAGCCGCCTCTGCTAATAGTACATCTCGCGCAATCTGTACCGATTCACAAATCGACGGTATGCCAGGTAAACCAAGCTTAGCACTCACTTCTCCTTCATGCATCAGTCCATCATGAATCAAAGTGTTCTCTTCACAGTGAGCAACGATTGGCATATTCACTGCTGAAGCACGCTTCATCGCCTGCAGCATCATATCGGCAGATTGCACACCAACGCCATCATCCGTGTAGGCAAACGCTCCTGCCTCTTTTAACGCACTCATATCCGTTAAGCTATTTCCTACTAATCTCTCCGTAATAGATGCATATGGTAACACGCGAATAACGCTGGTATCCTTGATTTTTTGTTGTATTTGTTCAAGTACTTCCACTGAATCAGGGGTTGGCTGAGTATTAGGCATAGCACAAACCGTCGTATAGCCACCCCGAGCCGCTGCTTTTGTCCCCGTGGCAATCGTTTCTTTTGCCTCTCCACCGGGTTCTCTTAAGTGCACATGGACATCGACAAAGCCTGGTACTGCCAGTTGTCCTTTTCCATCAATGATGGTGGCGTCCTCTCTTGGTAATTCCAAGCCGATTGCTTGGACCTGTCCCTTTTCTATTAAGATTTCAACAGGTGCTATCTTGCCATTCTCCAATATACGGTTCACATTTGTTACAATGGTTTTCATCAACAATTCCTCCCTAATTTAAAAGTGATTCAATGACGGCCATCCTTGCAGCAACACCATTCTCCATTTGTTTAAAGATTCTGGAGCGTGGACACTCTACTAAACTACTATCTATCTCCACTCCTCTATTCACCGGAGCTGGATGTAAAATAACGGCATGTTCCTTCATTCTTGCTTCTCTTTCTATGGTCAAGCCATATTTGTCCAAATAAGTTCGCTGGTCTAACTGGATATCTTGGTCATGACGTTCATGCTGAATCCTTAATAACATCAGCACATCTGCTTCTTTAATTGCCTCGTCCATTGTGATATAGCGATAAGGCAGGTGTTCATCATGCCATTCCTGTTTACCTGTCAGCAACACGTCACACCCTAAAGTGGACAAGGCATAAGCGTTAGATCTAGCCACTCGGCTATGCTTAATATCACCTGCAATGACCACTTTCAATCCTTGGAATTGAGCAAATTCTTGATGGATTGTCACTAAGTCTAGTAAACATTGAGTAGGGTGCTCTCCAGTACCATCCCCTGCATTGATAACAGGAATGTCGAGAGAATCGGCTAATTGAGCGGCGGCATATTCTTGATTATGCCGGATCACAATCAAATTTGCCCCGATTGACTCCACGGTTCTTGCCGTATCATAAATACTTTCTCCTTTTAATACACTTGAACTTTCTGAAACAAAATCAAGCGTCTCGATACCTAATTTACGTTCTGCTACCACAAAACTCATCTTTGTCCGTGTACTTGGTTCAAAGAATAAGTTAGCAGCGAAGTACTGTTTGGAAAATGGAGGAATTCCTTGCTGATTGATATACTCGGCACGTTCTATTAATTGAAGTATGTCCTCTTTCGTTTGCTCCTTCATCGCCACAAAATGCTTCATGGTCCTTCCCCCTATTCTGATTAAGTACGCATTCTAATAAAAAACCTCTTTGCAAAGTCGCAAAGAGGCAGACGTGTCCAATAAAACACATCCAGTTGCGACCTTGCAAGCAGCTCTGTACTTGCTTAAAGGTCCTTATTCTATTTCATAAATATGGACATTATCATGCTGATCAATTTCAGACAAGGCAACCGTGATAATTTCACTATGGGCAGTAGGAATGTTCTTCCCAACAAAATCAGCCCTAATAGGAAGTTCACGATGACCTCTATCGACTAATACCGCAAGCTGAATTTGTGATGGTCTGCCTTGATCCATCACGGCATCCATCGCTGCTCGCACGGTTCTTCCAGTATAAAGAACGTCATCTACCAAAATTACCTTTTTGCCGGTTAATTGACCGATAATATTCTTTTGATTAATCTGCGGCTCCTGTTCTTCACTAACATGGGTCAGATCATCCCGATAAAGCGTGATATCCAATTCACCAATGGGGACTTGTACACCCTCAATTTCCTCAATACGTTTCTGTAATCGTTTAGCAATCGGAACCCCTCTTGTCTTTATTCCAACAAGCACCAGGCCGTCTACCCCTTTGTTACGTTCTAAGATTTCATGGGCAATTCTGGTTAAGGCACGTCTCATCGCCGCCGCGTCCAGAACATTTGCTTTTTTATTCATTCTCAAAACCTCGCTTCTTTAAGATAATAGGTGGGATCTCTTGAAACGGAGCTTGTTTTACAGTGAAAAACCCTTATTCACCGTAAGGGAATAAGGGTCAAAAGAGCATACTTCATGCATATACTAATCCGTTTCCTTTTCAGCCTCACGGGACTGTTCTTAAAGGGCTTTATGATATTGCATTAATTATGTCAAAAAGCGACATAGAAGTCAATAGCTTTTCCGGATATTTTCAAGTACGCCAGCAAATTTCTCCGGTAATGGTGCTTCAAATTCCAAATCTTCACCTGTCATCGGATGGGTAAAGCGCAAGTAAAAGGCATGAAGAGCCTGCCCATTTACATCCATCGTCTTCCGTTGACCGTATTTAGGATCACCCAATATCGGAAAACCAATATATCTCATATGAACGCGAATCTGGTGCGTTCTACCTGTTTCCAATTTACAGGTGATAAGTGTGTAGGGACCAGGCAATCTCTCCATTACTTCAAAATGAGTGACAGCTGGCTTGCCATTTTCGACAACATCCATTAACTGTCTATTCTTCTCACTGCGACCAATCGGCGCATCAACCGTACCATAATCATGAGGAATATCTCCATGAACGATTGCCTTATATTCTCTTTTAATCTTTCTTTCATTTAATTGATCTGCTAACCGTTCATGGGCTTGATCATGCTTTGCTACGATCAACAACCCACTGGTATCCTTATCAATCCGATGAACAATACCAGGACGTTTGATACCATTAATACCAGACAAGTCATCGCAATGATACAGTAAGGCGTTTACTAGCGTGTCATCATAATGGCCTGCAGAAGGATGCACCACCATACCGCTTGGCTTATTGACAACTAGTAAATCCTTATCCTCAAATACAATCGAAATTGGGATATTCTTCGCTTCTATCTGTAATGGCTCCGGCTCTGGTATGTGCCATTCGATATGGTCATTTTCCTGGCATTTATAGTTTGGCTTTACCACTTTTCCATTGACAGTTACCAATTGCTGATCAAACCAGTTTTTGATTTGCGATCTGGAGTAAGCATCATTCCAATCAGCCAAACCTTTGTCCAGCCGAACTCCTTCTTCCTGCTTTTTTACTATGTATTCTCCTTGCATCATGCCGTTTTCTCCTTCTTTTTGTTTCTTTCTTCCCAGATGGTTAGGATAAAAATCGTAATGACTCCTATAACCAACGAGGCATCGGCTATATTGAAGATAGGATAATTATAGCTTCCCAAATAAACATCAAAGAAGTCCACTACTTCTTTTCTAAATAATCGGTCAATAAAATTACCAATCGCTCCTCCTAGAATGAGAGCGAGTGCAATAGCCAAGAAACGATTATCTTTTGCATATTTTTGAATATAAAAGATGATAAATCCTACCACTACTGTCGTAATAATATAAAAGAAGGTCATTTTTCCTTGCAGAATTCCCCAAGCTGCTCCTTGATTCCGATGAGAAGTGATATAGAAAAAGGATTCAATAAATGGGATTCGCTCGCCTATTTCCATATTGACGACAACCAACCATTTGGTTACTTGGTCGATCAAGATAATTGCTAATGCAATGATGTATACTCTCCACATAATATACCTCCGCTATTTAGTTCAGACTTATTTATTATAGCACTATAGGCTAAAGTGAGTAAAGCAAACTTGGCTTATAATAGATATTCCGAATGACTTGGTTCAATAAAACATGGGATAACTATGAATAAACAGCTAAACTCGCTTGGATCTTTATAACTAATGACTTTTGTATCTTACATCAAAAAACCGAATGGAATTTTCTCCATTCGGTTTCTGATTTAACGTGCATGACGATTCATTTTTCTTTTTCTGTATGCCCGTGGCGGTCCTAAGACTTCTGACATGATGATGCCTTGAGCAACTCCTTTGCGACTAAGGTTGGTCCGTATATCAAAGGAGTCATTACTCTTATATGGCTGCTTATATCTAGTGCTTGCTTTTTCTTGAAGGGTATCTTGAAACTCTTCATATTTACTGAGTTTATCACGTTGTGTTTGCTTTCGCTTTTGCTGAGCCTTCTGCAATTCTTTTTTCAGCTGGCTCATCTGCTCACGCTTTTGTCCGCCATAATTTTCTTCACCAATACCTCCGGTTTCACCAATCTTGCCTTTTTCGCCAAGATCGCCAGCAGTGCCTATACTTCCTATTCGCTGACCATCACCAGAATTTCTCGTTTCCGCTTCCGGGTTTGATCTTGTACGATATTGTTGCTGTGTTGTTTGACGTTGTTGTTGCTGTTTCTGCTGCCCTGTTCTAGGTCGCTGCTGCTGTTTTTGTTGATCCTCTTTTTGCTTACTCAGACCGAGCACCCATACAATCAGTGCAATAATCGGAACAATAAATGTAAATAAGTCTCCCATGAACATCTTCCTTTCAAGGACTATCTATACGGATAGAATGGGAAGCCTTTAGTTGTTATAGTCATCCTCGTCGCGATCAGATTCGGATAGTTTTCCGATGGAATCACGCATATCTGTGTCGGCATCGATGTTCTGATAATTCATGTAGTCCATCACACCCATATTGCCAGATCGTAAGGCTTCTGCCAATGCTTGAGGCACTTCTGCTTCTGCTTCGACCACTTTCGCACGCATTTCTTGTACCTTGGCAACCATTTCTTGCTCTTGAGCAACGGCCATGGCACGGCGTTCTTCCGCTTTTGCTTGGGCAATGTTTTTGTCTGCTTCCGCTTGGTCTGTCTGTAACATTGCACCAATGTTTTTACCGATATCCACATCGGCAATATCAATGGAAAGAATCTCAAAAGCTGTTCCTGAATCTAAGCCTTTGGTTAAAACAGTCTTCGAAATCGTATCTGGATTTTCTAACACTTGCGTATGAGCCTCTGAGCTACCAATCGTACTTACAACACCTTCCCCTACACGGGCAATAATCGTTTCTTCACCAGCACCACCGACTAATCGGTCAATATTGGCACGAACGGTAATACGTGCTAATGCCTTCACCTCAATACCATCCATTGCGATACCTGCGATAAAAGGTGTTTCAATTACCTTCGGATTAACACTCATCTGTACTGCCTCTAACACGTCACGGCCAGCCAAGTCAATCGCTGCACATCGTTCAAAGCTTAATTCAATATTTGCTCGTTGTGCGGCAATTAATGCATTGACTACCCGGTCTACATTACCACCAGCCAAAAAGTGACTCTCTAACTGATTGGTCGTAACACCAAGGCCTGCTTTATGAGCCTTGATTAACGGGTTAATTACTCGAGAAGGTACAACCCTTCTTAAGCGCATCCCGATTAAGGTAAAGATGCTTACCTTTACCCCTGCTGCTAATGCGCTAATCCAGAGCATCACTGGAATAAAGGTAAATAAAATAGCAACCGCAATAACGATAAGACCAATTATAATAATTGGAATAATGATATTTTCATTTCCACCCATGTAACATCCTCCTAAAATCTATTGTGTTATTTCTCTTACTACAATACGCGACCCTTCTACTTTTATGATCTTCACAGGAACATTCGGCCCAATAAAACCGCCCTCTGACACTACATCCAGGCGTTCGTCATCAAACTCAGCTGCTCCCGAAGCATGCAACGGAGTCACCGTCACACCTTCCATTCCTACTAATTCCATACGGTTGGAGGTTGATACATAGCCTAGATCAGAAGAAGTAGAATCCTGTAAGATTACTCGGCGAAATATACCCTTCTCTAAACCAATCGTTTTAAATAAAATAACCGCCACGACAATACTTGCAATCAGTGCAATAGCAATACTCATTGTCATATTACCGACATCATCTGTCGACATGTACAAGGCGGCAACTATTGCACCCACTCCAATGAAGCCAAGAATGCCTCCAGGAGCAAAAATCTCAATAATAATTAATACAAGGCCAAGTAATAATAATAACATGGTTTCATAACCGGCCAGTCCTGCTACAATATGTCCGTAAAAGTATAAGACAAGGGAAGCTATCCCTATCGATCCCGGTATACCAAAGCCAGGTGAATACAACTCTACAATCAAACCAATACTTGCGAGGGATAAAAGGATCGGTACCACAACCGGATTCGTTAAGAACCTTGCCAGTCCTTCTGCAACCGTCGTTTCTGTTTCTATTATTTCAGCATTCGCTAGAGATAATTCATTTAATAGTGCGGTACGGTGATTGACGATACCTTGCGCATAATCCACTTCAACTGCATAATTAGCGTCAAGAGTTAGAAATTCACCTTCAGGAGCACCGTATTCTGGGAGGTCTAAACTTTGATTAGCCATTGCCTCTGCGTACAACGGATCCCTGTCTTTAGAAGAAGCGGCACCTCTCATACTAGCAATCCACGCAGACTGAGCTTTTTTATCCGCAGCATTACCATCAGCAGTAATTACACCACTGGCACCCATGTTTGCTTGAGGCTTCATATAAATATTATCCGTATTAAGGGCAATATAAGAACCAGCAGACAAGGCTTTTACCGTAATAAAAGAAGTAGTCTCCACCTCTAAATCTTGTAATATCTCACCGATATTTTCCGCAGCATCGACACGTCCGCCAGGTGTATTGATCTCTAAAATAATATGGTCGGCATTCGCTTCCTCTGCCTCGGTGGTGGTACGTTTAATAAACGCCTCCAAACCTCTTTCTACTTCATTTTCAATGGGAATAACATAAACAAGCTTTCCTTCCCCATTGTCCTCGGCTGAAACCAAGACGTTTGTTTGCTGACAATAGAATCCAAATAACAACACTGTTGCCATCGTGGTAAACAATACATAGAGAATCCTCTTTTTCAACTATGTCCCCCCTTTCTCAGCTCTAATAATCCCTCCTACTGTTACGTATATTATGTACACGAGGTTTCAAAAAATTCGCGTATTGTTCCATACCTTGATTCTACCACAACTCTTATCCAGTAGAAAAGGATTTCATCATTTCAGGGTAACGAGAAAGGTCATTATCTCGTTACTATTACTTTTGCATCCTAATATAGGTGGTGAGCTTAGTGCGGAGATTTTATCCTGCTTAAGAATAATTGAAAAAACGAGAAGTATACTTAAAGAATTGATTTTCGCTCTGACTTTGTGCGTTATTTTCGATATAGGGAGACACTTTACCAAGTTTTGACTTGACATCAAAATACAAAAAGACCCCTGACTATCACAGCCAAGGATCTTTTATTGATGAATGAATATATCTGATTCCGTTTATGATAAATTCTTTTGAACGAATTGATTCACTCTCGCACCTTCTGCCTTTCCTTTTACTTTAGGCATTAAGCTGCTCATTACTTTCCCCATGTCTTTTTTTGATTGGGCTTGCACTTCTGCAATCGTCTGAACAACTATCTCTTCTAATGCTTCATCCGAAAGCTGTTCTGGCATATAGGATTGAACCACGGTAATCTCTTCTTCCAGCTTACCAGCAAGATCCTCGCGCCCAGCTTCTTTAAACTCGTGGAGGGAATCTTTTCTCTGTTTTAATTCTCTTGATAAAACAGTTAATTCTTCATCATCCGTTAATGTGTCTTTTTGTAACTTAATGGCTTCATTTTGCATCGCTGCCTTGACCATTCGAATAACGCCTAATTTTAACTTTTCTTTATTCTTCATCGCTTGCTTCATATCCTGGTTCAATTGTTCAACGATTGCCACTGATTACACCCTCTTTAGAATTTACGCTTTCTAGCCGCCTCTGATTTCTTCTTGCGGCGTACACTAGGTTTTTCATAGAATTCACGTTTACGATATTCTGATAATGTACCAGATTTTGATACACTACGCTTAAAGCGACGAAGAGCATCTTCTAGTGACTCGTTTTTACGTACGCGAGTTGTGTTAGACATGCAAATTTCCCTCCCTCCGAAGCATACAACAAATTAATACAACATATGAACGGTACACATATGTTTGCATATTATTATAATATAACCACTTTTATTGGTCAACCGTTATCCATCAGAAAATTAGAGAATCATAAAGTGATGTACTACTAGGCATTAAAAACAGTTGTGTCATCCATGATTCTAACAAATGTACCTTCATTATATGGGTACCCTGCTTTATTTATTTTCACACGGACAATCTCCCCAATCATATCCTTGGTACCTTCAAACTTCACTTTTAGATAATTATCGGAGTAACCAACCAACATATTAGGGTTTTCCTCATCGACCGTTTCTTCTGGGATCACTTCGACTACCTCATTTTCATATTGCTTGGCATAAGCAAGTGCCTGTTGATTTGATTGCTCTACTAATGCTTGTACTCGTTTATGTTTGATATTATCATCTACCTGATTATCCATTCTTGATGCAGGTGTTCCCGTTCTTTTGGAAAATGGGAAGACATGCAATTCGGAATAACCAATTTCCTTGATGAAATCGACCGTTTCTTGAAATTCTTGTTCCGTTTCACCTGGAAAGCCAACAATAACATCCGACGTGATTGCTAAGTGCGGCAATGCCTTTTGAATTTTAGCGACCCTTTTTTTATAAAAATCGCTTGTATACTTACGACGCATACGCTCCAATACCGAATCGGAACCAGATTGTAATGGGATATGCAAGTGAGGCACTACTTTCTCCGATGCGTCTAACACCTCAATTACTTCATCGGTAATTTGACTAGCTTCAATGGAAGAAATCCGAATTCGTCTCAAGCCTGGCACTTCTGTTTCTAACTCACGTAATAATTGGGCAAAGTTATAATCCTTCATGTCTTCCCCGTAACCAGCCGTATGTATACCAGTTAGGACGATTTCTTTATAGCCTGCTTCGACTAAGTTCCGAGCTTGTTTCAACACATTCTCTGGTTCACGAGAGCGCAGCAAACCTCTTGACCATGGTATAATACAAAAGGTGCAGAAGTTGTTACATCCTTCTTGAATTTTAAGAGACGCGCGCGTTCGATCAGAAAACTCAGGGACATCCATTTCCTCAAATACACGATTTTTCATGATGTTGGCGACCCCATTGATCGGTTGACGGTGTGCTTGATGTTCTTCAATATACTGAATCATTTTGCCGCGATCCTGTGTCCCAACTACTACATCAACACCTGGGATCTCCATGATTTCACCAGGAGAGGTTTGCGCATAACAGCCCGTTACACAAACCACGGCGTCTGGATTGTTACGAATAGCTCGGCGAATGACTTGCCTGCTTTTTTTATCGCCTGTATTGGTTACGGTACACGTATTAATTACATACACATCAGCATGGTGATCGAAGTCCACGCGTTCGTATCCAGCATTCTTGAATTTTTGCCAGATCCCTTCCGTTTCGTAATGATTTACCTTACATCCCAGCGTATGGAAGCTTACGGTTTTTGGCATTTTTTCAGCCATTTATATATCATCCTTTCATTGCTGTATCATTAAATAAACGCTAACTTTCATCATAGCATAGATCAGGAAATCTTTCCCCAAAAAAGGTTGACGATTTTCCTCATCTGCTTTTCTTCTGTCAATTCATGAAAAATTTAATTTTTCTGTACATAGACTATCATTTTAACATAGTTTATCGGATTCTTTCCATTACTGTATCTAATTCGTATTTTATTTTCAACGCCTATGTACTTCCTTCCAGCCACTTTCGTTAAAGTATCGTTATTTCTTACAACTATAATGATGCCTTAACGGTATCTTCATACATGCATTACTAATTATCATCGGTATCCAAAAGAACTTGAACTCCCCCTAATTAATACTCAAACTGAAAAACATGAAAAAACCGCGATGCCTATACTGATTATAGTATCAAAAAACAGAAAGCTATCCAGCTCTCCTCCCTCATGAATGATTGCTGTGATGTAATAGGCAGCAATTCCTGCAAAAAGAAAAAATCAGAGCAAGATGCAACCTCAAAGCTTTTTTAGCATGTGACTTTACTTCTGCTTTCCACACTACCCAAATAATCATTGGCAGAAGAAGTGGCAGACTTAATGCAGATAATAACTTCTTTTTTCATGTCTATCTCCTGACATATTATAAATTCATTCCATCACTTGATTCATCGCAAATAAGGAGTATTCCTCTCCGTCCATGTAAAATTTAGTATATTTTCCATTAAATAACTATATAGGTCGTCAAATACTTCAAAATAAGTCCTAAATCATTTTTAATACTCTAAGGTATATTTATCCTTCCCAAAGATCAAATAAGATGATTAATTACTAATCTAATCGTTTTTATAGTTACGTGATATAATCAGTGTATGAATAAACTTGTTAATCATTTTGTAGACAATATTTCATTAAAAAAGGAGGTGGATTTCCATTGGATAAGGAGACGATTTTCACTATTTTTATTTTGCTTCTTACGATTATAGGTACGTATATTTTCTATAAAATTTACGTAAGGCTGCTCATCAAAATAATGGTTCATCGGCATAAAAAAGCTTAGCAAAGGAACCATACCAAATCAAAAGTTGATGAAAATGTATAACCGCTTCAAACGAAATCCTGATCAATCGCTAACCGTTGTAACCTCACAGCCACAGCTCCTCCTTCATTTTTCACTTTTCTTTTTTGACAAGTGTAAAGAAAAAAATAAAACCGATTAGTGTCGTTGTAAATATAACCGTCCCCATCGGCACCGCTGAGGCCTCATTAATGCCTGCGAGTGGTGAACAAATGGAACCAAGTAATAACGGGAGCATGCCTAAAACAGCGCTCGCACTACCTGCGCGATGATCCTGTTTCGCCATTCCCAATGTAAACGTGCTTGTCAATATCATCCCCATCGTTGTCATATAGATGAAAATGAATAGCACAATCAGTACTAAAGGTCCTTCTACAACCGTCGTGACAAGTAATGCAGAAGTGACGATAAGTGCAGACACAACAGCTGTCTGCAGCATCTTCTTTTCAGCGATGATTCCACTGAAACGTCCGATTATAAAACTACCGGTAATAATGGCTAATCCATTGATACCAAATAGTACACTAAATACTTGGGGGGATACCCCATAAATATCTTGATAGACAAACGGTGTTCCAGAAACGTAAGCAAAGCTGCCACCATGGACAAAACCGACAACTAAAGCATAACCGATAAAGGAACGATCTTTCAGCAAACTGCCCATGGTTTTCACGGAGGCACCTGCCGAACTCGGAATGCGCTTATGTAATGGCAGGGTTTCTTTTAGTTTCCATGCTACCGTGGCAACGATCAGTAATCCGACTATACTTAAAAAGAAGAAGATGCTTTTCCAATTGGTCGATTCAAATGATAGAATTAAACCGCCAATCATAGGTGCGATCATCGGTGCTATCGCATTAATCACCATCAATAACGAGAAAAACTTCGTAAGCGCCGGTCCGCTGAACACATCTCGAACAACGGCCCGTGACAGTACAAGTCCTGCCGAAGCAGTTAACCCTTGAAAAAACCGCATCGTAATCAACACCACAATATTAGGGGCTATCGCACATAGAATGGATGCTAAAGAAAATAAAAGCGTAGCAATCACTAATGGCTTCTTTCTCCCCTGTGCATCACTAATCGGACCAGCAAATAATTGCCCGATCGCAAGACCTAGTAAACAAGCCGTTAAACTCGCTTGTACAAGCGTAGCACTGGTATCTAAATCCAGCGCAATTTCCGGAAAACTTGGTAAATACATATCAATGTTCAATGGTCCTAGAAAAGCAAGTAACCCTAGCAGTAAAGCTAATCCCCATCGATTTGCTCCTACCGGATTATGCTGTATGGTTACATCTTTTTCTACATTCAATGATGATTTCTCCTCACAACAATATCGTTTGAAATGGTCTATGTATATATATAAAGTTTAATTTTTTTCTTATTGATCTGTCAAATCTTTCAAATATTCTCGCTCAACCAACTAATCTATCGTAAACATGGTTAAATGGCGAATGCCTCCTGTCTTATTCATTCTCTTCTCTTTTTTATAAAATGGTAGATGGTTTTGCATACGAAATAGAGAATACCAAATGGTGCAATGACCAAACCAAAAAGATACACGATAAAGTTAAGCAGGTAATGAAATTGCGCCAGATAGATGGAAGAATCCATCTTATCACTAAATCGAAACCCTATCAGTATATCATAAATCATTTTGGCAAAGGGATATAAAACAAAAGACACGACGATATACGCCAAATCGACAGCATTTGATAAATGAAACAAAAAGTAGGTAAACATGGCGAGAATAAGACCAAATCCATATGCTTTTCCTATGTATTTACTGTTGATTTCTCTACGTCGTTTTTCTTCTTTGAGCTCGGCCTTCATTTGATCATGAATGGTATAATTCGCCGCCACGGCACGGCTATCTAACTCACGAACTACCTCTTCCCTGTCTTTCCGTTTCACCTGTCCCCACATAATCGCAAATGGAGATGCCTTCATCGCTTTATTTAATTTATTTAAATGTCGTGTACGCTGAGACATTAGCGTAAGATATTCTGTTTCATTATATAGTTTGACTTCAAACGATTTATTGAGATGCACCTCTTGCATACGAAATCCTTGTATGTCCTCCCATTTTATAGGCATCGTACATTTCGAAGTATAAATAATTAATTCATCTTCTGTTAAAAGGAGGTAGGGTTCACCATTCCACACTCTTTTAATACCGCCATACGCTATCCAGACAAGGAGGATAGCCACACCTATCCCTATGCCACCAATCAACCAATCTCCTTCCATAAAAGCAAATACAGCTATCCCCAAGCTGCATACGGCGAACACCAGCAAAATAAGGGCTACAAGCGTAAGTTTTATCTTGGGGGAATAATAATAAAGGCCTGGTGTGCTTTCCCTATGTATCGAAGGATTTTGTTGCAAATGAGTCATTGCTTATCTCTCCCTTTAACTATCGGCCAGAATATGTCCCATCCGTCAAATATAACCTCACTCTTCTGCACGTTTAAGATCGCGAAAATTTCCTAATCCTTCGTGACCTTTGACATATTCCAGTTCATATGTATCGATTAATTCATCTCGATAATCTGCCACATCTATGTATTTCGCTTTTAATTCCTCGGTATTAAAAAAATGATCCACAACTGACCACTCATCACTTTCATAATAATCAACCGATTCTTCCATGTAATCCTTCGCAAGCTCTTCTGCTTCGATTTGCATATCATTCCATTCATCTACTTCTTTATTTGCTGTGTCCGCAGATTCCAATTGATCCAGGACTTCATCCATAACTGGTACGATTTCGTTCTCGACAAGGAGAGCGGCCTCCTCTATTTTTCCTGCGCTTTCAAGTTCTTGCTGCATTGATTCTAGATCGTTCAGTTCGGTTTCCTTCATTTTATTGATAGGTACCCAGACTTCATTATTATATTGAATCAATTCTTCAGCTATTTCCTCTTTATCACTGCAAGAGGCTAGCAGCAGCAAAGAACATGCGGTAATGACAAGAATCATTCGTTGTTTCATCGTCATCTCCTTCCCGTAAAATGTTTGTCATTCATTACTTTAAGCACGTATCATTTTTCCTCCCTCATTATACGCTTGCTGCTTGGTCAACTCAATGATTTGATACACAGTTTTCACATGCGTTAACATGTATACTAGAAAATGGCGCGAAGACTTTTTGACGTAAAAATTTTCGTGTTACAATAAATTATGAAGTACACACTAAGCGTTTTTCAATATATTAAGGGAGTGATTGCGATGGATCTGGAAAAAGAAATCGAACAGCTACAAAAAATCATGGATGAACAAGATAAACTCTTTGAAAGACTTGGACGCAAGCCAAATAAAATAGAGTATGATGAAAATGGCTATATTATGGTTGATATGCATGATAAGCGTCAAATGCAGTTATGGTCAGGTTAATACACTATCTCGTACTACAGGATAATAACGCCTCAAAAAACAGCTATAAAACCTTGATTTGATAGCAGGATTGCAGCTGTTTTTTCTGTTTCTTAACTATCATAACTAATCTTGATCATTTTCTGTCTGAATGACCGTACAAAAAGAATATATTAAAGTGTCCATTGGATCAGTAATCCTGCGTGCGCTAATCCGCCGCCGAATCCATATAATAATACCTTGTCTCCATATTGGAGTTTCTTTTCCATTACCCCTTTGTCTAGCGACAGTGGTATGGTTGCTGAAGAAGTGTTGCCAAAATCAACTAAACTATGTAATGTCTGATCGATTGGATAGCCACTTCTTTCACAAATCGATTCAATCATTCGTAAATTGGCACTATGTGGTACAAACCAATCCACTTCGTTTAAAGGTATAGAGGCTTTCTCCATTACCTGTTGCATGACTTTTGGCACCGTTGCAACTGCCCATTTGTATACCTCACGCCCATTTTGTACAATTTTATCCGTATCGGCTAACGTTTCCTCAAACATACGATGGGATAAATTCGCACAATATAAGTGCTTTCCGCTTTCTCCTTCTGATCCTAAATACGAAGCAAGAAAACTTGGCTGCTCCTCATCCCATTCGACAAGAGCCGCTCCTGCACCATCTCCAAATAAAATGCATGTGGTTCTATCCTTATAATCTGTCACTTTAGACAACGTTTCTGCTCCAACAACTAAAATTTTCTTGTTTAAACCAGCAGTTATTAACCCATTAGCTACATGCAATCCATAAGTAAACCCTGCACAGGCTGCATTTAAGTCAATGGCTCCCGCATGTTTAATACCTAGCTTTGCCTGTACTAAGGAAGCCACACTTGGCGTTTTAAAATCAGGAGTTAAGGTACAAACAATAATCATATCCACATCTTCCATGGATTGATCATACCGTTCCATCAAGTTTCTAGCTGCCTTAAAACTGATATCACTGGTGAATTCCTCTTCAGCAGTAATTCTTCGCTCTTGAATGCCCGTACGTTGAACAATCCATTCATTATTGGTTTCCACTAATTGCTCTAAATCATCATTGGTCAACCTTTTTTCTGGTACGTATGAACCGATTGCGGTAATTCGAGCCTTAGATGTATTCAATCTAAAACCTCCTCGATTAAAGTAATCACTTCCTTTCTATTTTATCACTTGTTATTAGTACCAGATACTAATTTGAATGATACGGGGCTATTATTTTGTTTCCTACCTGCAATACACGCCAAATAGGATTGGAATAGTTAGCCTCTGATAAATCTTAACATCTTTTCCATTCGTTGCTGCTTGCGTATCTTGTGATAATTCGAAAAGGGACAGCCTCCTTCTCGTACTCGTTCCAGCACGTTGCCAATCCTAAATAACGTCGGATCAAGATCTGCATTCACTTCGTGCCAATACAATGGTGTGGAGACGGTGGCTTCCTTGGTCATCCGCGGAGAATACGGCGCAATCAGTGTTTTATCCTTGCCATGCTGGACATAATCTATATATAAACAATTCTTTCGCTTCTTTTTTATTCTTTCGGTGGTAAAACTGTCGGGATATGCTTCTTCCATTGTTTTCGCAATCGACATCGTTAAGAGCCCCGCTTCATCGTATGTCATACTACCTTCTTCTATCGGAATATATACTTGTAAACCTTTATTCCCTGATGTTTTCACGAAGGAAACAAGCTCTAAGTCATCTAATAATGATTTTATGATGTTGGCAGCTTTTACTGCCATTTGAAAATGATTCCGACTGGGTGGGTCCAGATCAAAGGCTATTTCCACTGGACTCTCTTTGCCCACTTTTTGAAATGGGATATGATATTCGATTGCCCCATGATTGGCCAGCCATATCAATTCCTCTAAATGATGGCATACCATATCCGTACCATTAGCCGATAAATCATCTGGCGCATAATCAGGCGGATTTTTTTGAAAAAAAGATTCCTGATCCACCCCATTGGGACATCGAATGATCGTTAGTGCCCGATCGCTCAGAAATGGTAGCAGCCAAGGGGAAACTTCTCTCAAATAGACCAGTAAATCTGTTTTTGTATAGTGATTAGGCCAGAGATCCTTTTCCACATTAGTGATGTCAATAGAGGCAGGTAATTGAGCCATGTCCAATCGCAGTTTATTCCAAGTACAATCCTCGTTAGAGACGGAAGGATCGATTTGCTTAAAATGAGGCTCTCTTAACTCACCACCATATAAATCTAATGTATGAATATTGCCAGTAATCGCAGGCGGCAATTGGTATATCCCGTTTTCTAATTCACCTTTTTCTTTAAAAAATGCTTGAACCATACGAATAGAATCTTCAGGGCCACGTTTACATGTTCCAATATCGATGAATTGATCGTTATCACGTACCTTCACGGTAAAATAGTCATTACTGGGATTGTACGCTGTTACGATTCCTTGAATTTCTCTCCAGTTTTTAATTTTGAACCAATCATGATGGTCCTTCCCTCTTTGATACATGCTTTTTTTCCTCTTAGCTATCGTTCCCTCACTTTGTGAAGCAAAGACTACTTTTTGCACCTCTGTCATAGATGTAAAAGTCGCCACATAGCTTAAAAAAGTATGATCGGGAATGAGCTGCAATAGCTGCTGGAGCATTTCTTTTCGCAGGGATAACGTATCTTGACGAACATCATCTCCATTTATTTCTAACAAATCAAATACCATAAATGTTGCTGGTCTTTGTTTTGCCTGTTTTACGATTCGATCCGTATTTCGCATCCTACCTCGAACTTGTATTTGAGCGAAATTAGCTTGATACGTATGGTTTAAGATAACTAGCTCACCATCTACTACCAAAGGCAGTTTGTTGCTGACATAAGTGTGATTAGCCTTACACCAATCGATTATCTCCGGAAATTGTTTGGACATATCACGATCATTCTTGCTTACCAGCCTAATATTTTCATTTTCCCATATTAATTTACAGCGAAAACCATCATACTTGACTTCATACAGCCATTCATCACCTGTTGGTATATCGGTTCTTTCTATTGGTTTCATCCAGTCCATTTGTCATCACCTCTCTTAAGTAGAGTGCCTTCTTTTGTTTGATTTACTACCTTTGCATAAAAAACATACAAAGCAGCAAAATAAGCTCAAAAAAGGAAGTGTACTGATGCATACCATGTGGAAAGGAACGATAAGCTTCGGCCTGGTCAATATCCCAGTAAAAATGCATGCCGCAACGGAAAATAAGGATATTAAACTGCGACAGCTGCATAAAAAATGCAAAACACCGATCAAATATGAAAAAACATGTCCTCATTGTGAAGAAGAAATTAAAAATGATGATATTGTAAAAGCCTACGAATACGCAAACAATAAGTTTGTGATTTTAGACGACGAAGAGTTAGAGGCGCTTAAACAGGAGCAAGCAGATAAAGCAGTAGAAATCATCGACTTTGTTCAATTACAAGATATTGATCCCATTTACTTTGAAAAAAGCTATTATTTATCTCCCAATGAAGGGGGAGCTAAGGCTTATGCCCTTTTGCGAGAAGCCTTAACAGATTCAGGAAAGATTGGCATTGCCAAAATGATGATTCGTTCCAAGGAACAGCTGGCCATTATCCGTGTATATAAAGACGCTATCGTCGTCGAAACCATTCATTATCCAGATGAAGTTCGTGCCATTTCCGACGTACCTAATCTGCCGGAGCAGGAGGATATAGGCAAAAAAGAATTAGACACCGCCACGTTGCTTATTGATCAATTAACCACCGAATTTGACCCAGAAAAATATCAGGATAATTACCGTACCGCACTTCTTGAATTGATTGAAGCAAAGAAAAATAAGGAAGAAGTGGAAATCGGAAGGGGAACGAAGCCAGCGCCAGATAATGTGGTCAACTTAATGGACGCACTGCAGGAATCATTGGATCGTGTAAAAAAGGACAAACCAAAGCCAAAGCAAGCAAAGAAAAAAACAACGACAAAAAAGAAGAAAGCTACTTCCTAAGTAAAATTGTTCAAAAAGACCAATTCATACAAGTTATCGAAAAAGCTTGTCAACTCAGATATGACTCGTTTATCACTTGGTGACTGGCTTTTTGAACAATCTTTTTCACGAAAAAATTATACCATATAAGCATTGATCATATAAAAAATCCTTCAACTTACCCGAATCTCCCATTTCATAAAAATCAGATAAAAGGGTATGAAATTCTTTTTTCCTGTTTCAATCAGTAATTTGTTGGCACAAATGTTGCTAGTTCTTTTATTACCATCCTAGAATAATTGTGAACGCATAGCCCAAACATCATATGAAAGAGCCCTGCAGCATCCAACACTTCCATACGATTGAATAAAAAGGATAAAATTCTAAATACTTAACATACATTTATTAAATTATTTCCATTCATGAATTCGTTCATTATTCCTCATAATAAATGATAAGGGGGGTATCTATCATGGGTGAAGGCAGCCAATTCAAAAGCGGAGACAAAGCTCCTAATAATGGAGTCTATATGGAAGTTGGTGAGACAGGCAGTAGTGTGGAAGATCCGCTTCAAATCTCCATGAAAGCTGGAGATACATTTCCAGAAACCAAAAACAAGGATCGCGTTTGGAAAAACAAACGCAGACAATCACGACAAAGTCCACAAAACAGTCGGCATACGTCTTAATCCAGCGAGAATGGGGGCTTCTTTTGCCCCCATTACCTTATGTTAGCATGGACGAAAAAGGTGCTTTGGCAAGGTAGATATAGTCAGGTTCTCCCTTTTCTTGAGGTACGGGAATTTCTTGTACTTCTGCGAAAGATTTTTTGAGTTTATGAACAAAATCTTGCGACGAATGAGCACTCCAAAAAGCTAATACGCCATTAACAGATAATAATCCGACCAATGAGCGAAGGGTATTCGCTTGGTATAAGTCCGCATTGGAGTTCGTTACTGTCCAGTCAGGTCCATTATCGATATCTAAGCAGATCACATCAAATCTATCTGTCGCTGTATTCATCCAGTCCAGCAAATCAGCTTGAATCAAATTCGTTCTCGCATCCGTTAAAGCATGGTTTGAAATGGTAGCAAGATGCGTACGGTTCCATTGAATAATAGCTTCTTCTATCTCAATCACGGTTACTCGAGCAACTTGTTTATGTCGCAATGCCTCGGCTAAAGAAAATCCAACTCCAAGGCCACCAATAAGTACATGTCGAGGGGCTTTTGTATTTTTTAATGCGGCACTTACTAAAAGCCTTTCCGATTCCCCATTATAGGTTGCCATTAAAAACGTCCCATTGCTTATGATTTCATAGTGACTGTCACGTTTTTGCAACTGTATATCCCCTCTGGGCGTCCGCACACGTTCTATAATATCAGGTGTTTGATCATACATTCTACACACATCCTTTATCACCACAATATGATTTTACCATTGGATAAAACACTTATTTAAGAAAGAGCAACAGCGATTACGCCAATCACCATAATCGCTGCAGCAATCATCCTTCTTCTTCCAAAATTCTCTTTAAAGAAAACTACTCCTAGTACCGCACCGATAAATATGCTTAATTCTCTTACCGGCGAAACATAACTCACTGGAGTCGTCACCATAGCTATTAGTATTAATATGTAAGCCAATGGATTTAAAATGCCTACACCAATTGTTTCCAACTTAAGGTATTTCCAATCTTGACGGATTTTCTGCCAATGCTTGTTAGCAAATGGAATCAGTAAAACCACCTGTCCCACAATACTGCCATAGCTTAGTAAGATGGGATGAATGACCGTCACGCTGACAATATACTTATCCAACAGCGAATAACTCGCAATCATACAACCGATCAACAGACCGTATAAAATCGCTGGCAGTACCGTTTTTTCTCGTAAAATTCGTAACCCGCCAGTGAATATAAACACACTGAACACAATGCAGAAAATCCCTAGTTTCCCAAGCCAATTCAGCTCTTCGTCTAATAGAAAAAATGCCGTAATGGCAATGATCATTGGACCAATTCCACGAGCGATCGGATAGACTAATGAAAAATCACCTATTCGATAACCCTTTTGTAAAGTTATAGCGTACAGCAAATGTAAGCAAGCACTAGCCAGAATAAGCCCTAGCTCCAACCAGCCAAATTTGATATCGACCACTACTATAACTATGATGACTAAGGGGCTGTAGATCACTGCACTTACTAACATATATAACCATACAAAAGAAGTCCCCCCGGATGATCTTTTCGCTAAAAAGTTCCATGTTGCATGGATAGTAGCAGAGATCACGACAAGGGTTAGTGCCCAAGTCGACATCTGATTGCCCCTCCTTTATCCCATAAACTGTCTTTTCCAGATTTAATTAGATAGTTGGTTCTGTATCCATCGCAGCCATTTTACTAACCATACCTATTCGTTCAATCCCGTCCACTCCATACTTTTGGTATATAATATTTTTTGAATGTCTTCATTATACGAAACGGGGGCAGTCTGTTCTACCTTATTATCTTTGAAAAATTTACCGCTAACACCTTTTATATCGTTAGAGGCAGCCAAATAAACAGACGTATCCGCACCTTGTTCCGGTGATTTTGAAAACAATTTCATTATCGGTCTCAGCATTTTTGGTGCCATTCGCGTGGCTTGAGGTGTGTAAATAAAGCCTGGATGTAACGCATTCATGGTAACACCACTGTTTTCTAATGCTTTACTCATGTAATAGGTCATCATAAGCACAGCCGTTTTTGCCGTTTTATACGCCTGCATTCCCGAATAGTTGGAAACTGTTTGGGTGACAGCATCTTTTGGTTGAAAATGTTTGTCTTGTACAATGGAGGCTACATTAACAATCCTGGCTGGCTCGGAAGCCTTTAATTTATTTAGCAACAATTGTGTCAATAAAAAAGGTGCCAAATAATTAACCGCAAACGTCATCTCAAATCCATCACTATTGACCTGATATTGCCCAAATACTCCACCGGCATTGTTGATGAGCGCGTCTAATGAAGGATACCCTTCCTCCACTTCTGCAGCTAGTTTTCTAATATCATGCTGGGAAGACAAATCAGCAACTAACAAATCAATGTTTCGGTTACCTGTAGTGTCCATGATATGCTGGCGCGCCTCTGCTCCCTTTTGCACATTTCTGCAGACCATGATGATGAGATGACCTTGTTTAGCTAAATGATTAGCCGTTGCGAATCCAATTCCTGAATTAGCGCCTGTGATCAACATCGTTTTTGTATCCATTTAATACTCACCTTCTTATTTTCGATCGATTAAGTAAAGTGGGCCCTTTTCAAAACCATAATGAATACTTCCATCTATATCTTATCGAGACAATACCTTCTGTGCAAGTCAGGTGTTCTGCACAATCTATATAACCATACATTTCCCACTCGAAATGCACTTCCTATAAGAAAAACGTCTTCAGCTGGAACATTGGCAAATGAATGATGTTAATTCTGCATGCTTTGATATAATCTAGCCAGCAAAGGGAAACCATATATATATCTTCTACTAAATCCCTTTCCGTCACATATACTGCTTATTCTCGATAAACAGCTTGTCTTTTACCGCCTAGGAACAGAACCCTTGTCTTTCCTGCCACGACGGTTGCCATACTAGGTAATACGGTTCCTACCAATACAATACACACGGAAAATAATAAAATCAGCCAATTACCTTCTTGAATAAAAGCAGCAATTCCAAGTCCACCCAAGGCACCTCCAAAAAGATACATAAAGGTAACCAGGAGAATAATTTTAAACGAAACTGGCATGATCCATATATGACCTTTCGTTAAACGATGTAGGTTGACCAATGGATCCATCTTTTTTCTAAACATGCGATTTAGAGAAGACAGTAGAAAAATAATCAATGCCATAATAAAGGCGACAATGATTACATTCATGTATTTCGGAATACCTATCTCAAAATAATTGGCAAGCGGACTTAAAGTACTGGCCATAATAGATGCTACAATCGTCCATAAAAACGGAGAAGATCCCACTTTATCCTTTACTGCTGGTGCTGTTAATTCTTTTACGATTTCTGGATTTTTGAGTTTATAGACGCGGTTAGGGAGCAGCCAGTAAAGAAAAGGACATAACATCTTCCAAAGGGACCCTCCTCCCATATCCAGAATATATTGCTCTCCTTTTATCGCAAGGACTCGATACCTTACATTTTTCGCCACGAGCCGTACGGTGCATTTCATTCCTTACTCCCCATTTCTTCTGTTGCTATATCGATTAAAAAGAAAAAACATACATCCGCTTAACAGTCTCAATAAACTGTAAGTGACGTATGCTTTTTCTATCTATTTCACATTTTTATATAATCAGCTTCTAGCATCATCATTTTAATCATGCTTTTTCTCAGACTGATCAAGGGTTATCGAGCTTGATGATTTGACCTTCTTCTGACGGTATAAATCATGGCTAGAAGCCCGCATAAATGACCATGCAAGTAAAACAATGATAAAGATTACTGGAAATCCTGCGACAATACTGGCGGTTTGTAATGCCTCCAGCCCTCCAATAAACATCAGAGCCATCGGTAGAATCATTAATACAAATGCCCAAAAGATTCGATGCCAACGCATTGGTTCCCCAGCAACAATTCGCCTTTGCGCAACGGAAGCTAAAATATAAGATGCCGAATCAAATGTTGTTGCTAAGAAAATAATCGCCAAGACGGTGAATACCGGAATAATCAACCATGAAATAGGTAATTGATCCAAAATCGCAATAATCGCTGCCGGCGCACCGTAATTATCCATAAAGCCAATCACATCAAACGAACCTGACAATTGTAGATAAAGCCCAAAATTTCCTAAAATCCCAAAGAATAACACACTACCTAGCGTACCGTATACTAACGTTCCCAGTATCATTTCTTTAATGGTACGTCCTCTAGATATTCTTGCCACAAACAATCCTACGAACGGGGCGTATACTACCCACCATGCCCAATAAAAAATCGTCCATGTCTCAGGAAAACCAGTTCCTTCTGTTCCTGGGATATTCGCAAGTGGTTCCAACCAAGTAGCCATATTGAAAAAGTTATTGGCAATCATACCAAGGCTTGTGAATGTCATTTCACTAATAAATAGGGTTGGACCAAAAATAAAGACAAAAATCAAGATGAAAAATACCAGCCAAATATTTAAATCACTTAGTACCTTGATTCCTTTATTAATCCCTGAATAAGAACTAATAGCGAAGATTGCCGTACAAATTAACATAATAACAGCTTGTAATCCCAGTGTTACTGGTATATTGGTAACATGATTAATCCCTTCCGCAATCATTGGTGTACCAAGTGCTAAAGTAGTACCGGCACCGCCAAGGAGACCAAAGATGAATAATACATCGACAAGTACTCCTAAAGGTCCATCGGCGTATTTTCCAATAACGGGTCTTGTCGCTTCACTAATTTTTAGCACAGGCTTTTTACGGACATAATAGAAATAGCCGATAGGCAATGCTGGTAAGGTATAGAAAGACCATGCAATCGGCCCCCAATGAAAGATCCCGTAACTCGCTGCCCAATTAATTGCTTCTTCTGATTCTGGAGTGATACCAAATGGAGGACCCTGGTAGTAATAAGCCCATTCAATCAGACCCCAATACAAGATACTGGAACCGATCCCGGCTGAGAAAAGCATCGCAGCCCATGAGAAGGTTTTAAATTCCTTTTTTGTTTCTCGACCTCCGAGCTTAATTTTACCACTTTTACTGAAAGCAACATAGAGTAGGAAGGTCAATACACCAATTCCCAACATTAAATAAAGAATCCCAAAATTCCCTGTTACAAATTCGTTGGCTTGACTGATAACTTCAGCTCCAGCTTCTGGAAATAGAATTAACGGAATAACAACACTAAGCAAAATAACTAATGAAAAAATAAAAGTTGGCCAATCGATTAACCGTTTGTTCATAAATTCCTCTCCTGTTCGTTTGATAGTCTTCCATTATGTACAGCTTGTTCAACATCACGGAAGAAAACAGATGATTATGCAAGCGTTTTTCACTTGCTTCCCTTATCGTCTGTAAACTCTATAGCTTTTATTCTGAGAACACTTTCATCCGTGTTTGTTGAAGGATGGTCTTCATTTATTCTTTCATTCGATGACAATACCATGCATTTGGTCTGGCTGCAGGGATCAGACCTTGTTACGAAAAAGATATCATTTCTTATGTTATACGTTAACTTGTTAATCGTCAAGTTTATTGGTTAATTTTTACTTTTATGGTTAAAACGTTATTTTATCGTGTTGACAATACGAAAAACCAGGCAACCCCCCGCCCGGTCCTTTATTACTATATAAGTTGAACGTATAAATGTAAAAAAAAAACCGAGTGACAGGCAAGTCTTTGCTCGCATTATTTCCAGATAATACCTTGTTTGACCCATTCGTGTGAATGACCATTCACACGCCTTTCAGCTCCTCTGAAAGGTAGCGGTATGAGAGATAACCAGAAAATAAATGCATTTATTCCTTGGTTATCTCCTCAAAGCGCGTAAATGGATCAAGAGCACCTATCCGATCCATGAGATACGATTGCATTTCACTTATATCATCAAAAGAACCGGCTGACTACGATAAGGAGGGACTATGTTAATTAAGTAGACTACTTTACGGAGTGATGAGTTTGATCGTTTTATCTGTGGATATGGTTTAGAGGCATTGTTATACACATATAATCTCTGAAAATAACGACTCGGCAACTTCCCCGCATCCGGCTTAACAAAAATCCGGTTTGTTCAAGACCAACATGGTGCTACACGAAAAAAGCCCCCCATTGTTTGGAGGCTTCTTCTCTGCTATCATTATTTTTGCATATTGAAATGATCAATGGTGTAACTATTGCCCTTGCATCTCTTCAAATTTATAAGATATACATGATAGCGCATATAACGACGCTGTTTCCGTACGCAAGATTCTTGGACCTAAGCGGACAGCAGAAAAACCAGACTGCTTTAATGCTTCTGCTTCTGCTTGACTGAAACCACCTTCTGGACCAATGCAAAGCAAAACGTTTTCCGCTTGTTTCAGCTTGGAGAGGTAATAATCAAATGTTTGTGAGTTAGAGGTACGCGTCTCTTCCTCATAAGCAAAAAGGCAGCAATCATACATGGAACGTCGATCAATTAATTGCTGAACAGATATCACCTCATCAACCGAGGGAATCACATTGCGGTGGGATTGCTCACTGGCTTCCTTCACAATTTTCCGCCATCTGTCTAGCTTTTTTACTACTTTTTTTTGATCCCATTTAGCTACGGAACGATCCGCTTGAAAAGGAATAAAGGAGGATGCACCTAGTTCGGTACCTTTTTGTAGAATGGTCTCCCACTTATCTCCCTTTGGTATTCCTTGAGCGATCGTCACAGATACGGGCAGTTCAACTGTCTCATTTAACCATTCTTTTACCCGCGCCTCAATAGTTTCATCTGTAATGGACATCACTTCACAAACGGCCGCTTGTCCATTGTTTTGGCTGGCAATAAATGATTCGCCTGGCTTCATACGCATCACATGCACGATATGATGAAAGTCTTCCCCATCAACGATAAGCGTTTGCTCTTGCCAATTATTCGCCTCAATAAAATAACGCTGCAACCTATACCCTACTTTCTTCAGGCTTTTGAGCGATTATGGAAATCCAATCTTCCATCTGGTTTACTTCTAAAATGATAAACCCTGCGTTTTCTAAGCCTTCTTTAACCGCCTGTTTTTTCTTCTGGATAATACCGGAAGTAATAAATAATCCGCCTGGTTTAAGCGTATTTATCGCATTTGTTTCAAAACGTAAGATGATCTCTGCCAGAATATTAGCGACAATCACATCTGCCTTTACCTGAACATGCTCTAATAAGTTATTCTGCTTAACCGTTACATTGTCCTGAACCTTGTTAACCTTTACGTTCAACCTTGTACTTTGAACAGCAACATCGTCCAAATCATAGGCATAAACATGGTTAGCACCTAACTGTACCGCAGCAATACTCAACACCCCTGAACCACAGCCTACATCGATGACGGTATCATCCTTTTCAACAAAACGCTCTAATGCCTGAACACTTAAAACCGTGGTCGGATGCGTCCCCGTACCAAAGGCCATACCAGGATCGAGTTCGATAATAAGCTCATCTGATGAAACAGGCTGATAATCTTCCCACGTTGGGGTGATGGTAAATCGCTCGGATATCTTGGCGGGTTTGTAGTATTTCTTCCACGCTGTTGCCCAATCCTCTTCATTAACTTCACTCATCGTGATTTTGTTTAGACCGATATCAATATCATAAAGCAGCAAATTGTTAATGGCTTGTTTAATCTCTGAAACGGTTTCCCCCAAAAAGCTGTTCACTGGTAAATACGCTTTTAGACGAACCCCTTCTTCTGAATAATCATCTGGGTTAAGATCATATATTTCACCATATTGACCTTCCCAGTCTCTCTCCAAATCTTGACGATCCTCAATCACCAATCCGCTAGCTCCTGCCTCATGAATAATATTAGATATCGGCTCAATCGCTTCATTTGTCGTATAGATACACAGCTCTGTCCACTTCAAGCAGATCAACTCACTTTACTTTTTATTTGCTACAGAACCGTCCAAAAGGTACAGCATAAAAGTCATGCTGCCCTTCTGATCGGATGAAGCTGGATCCTTTATTCTCCTTTAAATGCGCGTTTTACTCGCTGAAAAAAGCTATCTTCATGTTCATCAGTTGGCTGATTCCCACTAATTTCATTGAATTCTCGTAATAATTCTTTTTGCCGGTCACTTAAACTAGACGGAGTAATTACTCGTATTTGAACATGCTGATCACCATGACCATATCCTCGTACATTCGGAACCCCTTTTCCTTTTAATCGGAACGTTTTCCCTGTTTGTGTACCAGCTGGTATTTTTAATTTTACCTTGCCATGGACAGTCGGTACCTCAATCTCATCTCCAAGAGCTGCCTGTGCAAATGTAATCGGCATTTCACAGTAGATATTATCTCCCTCTCTTTGATAAAATTCATGTGGTTTCACTTGAATAACAACATATAAGTCACCTGCTGGACCACCGTTAATACCAGGTTCTCCTTGACCACCCACTCTGATTTGCTGACCATCATCAATACCTGCTGGGATGCTAATGTGGATTTTTTTGGATTTCTTCACTTTACCAGAACCATGGCATGTCGTACATTTGTCTTTAATGATTTTACCGGTACCTTGACAATAGTGGCATACACGACGGTTAACTACCCTGCCAAACGGCGTGTTCTGCTCTACATTTAACTGACCACTTCCATTACAATGACTACAGGTTTCTGGATGTGTACCAGGTTTGGCACCTGTTCCTTGACAGGTTTCACATTCTTCTTCTTTCGGAATATGAATATCGGTTTCTTTACCAAAAATAACGTCTTCAAACTCTAAGGTCATCGCATATTGTAAATCGTTACCCTGTTGTGGTGCGTTGGGATCGCGACGACGACCTCCACCGAAGAACATATCAAAAATATCTCCGAAGCCACCAAAATCTTCTCCACCGCCAAATCCGCCTTGGCTTTGTGGACCGGCATGACCGAACTGATCATATTGTGCCCGACTCTGATCATCACTTAATGCTTCATAAGCCTCTTTAGCCTCTTTAAACTTAGCGTCAGCACCTTCTTCCTTGTTCACATCTGGGTGATACTTCCTGGCAAGTTTTCGATAAGCCTTTTTTATTTCATCTTTTGAGGCATCTTTTGATACCCCTAATACCTCGTAGTAATCTCGTTTACTCACTGACAAATCACACTCCCGCTCATTGGTTGCATAAATCTTATCATAACATTGAATAATCATGATAAGCAACACTATTTGCTTTATTATCGCTAATATGGAAAAAGTCAAAGCCATTTACTGACTTTGACTTTTTCCTTTCTGTCTCAAATGGTGCTTACTTTTTATCCTCGTCATCAACTTCTTCATAGTCAGCGTCTACTACATCATCATTTGCCTGCTGATCTTGTCCTTCACCAGCACCACCTGCTTGTTGCTGCTGTTGCGCTGCTTGCTCATACAATTTTGTTGTTAAGGTTTGTACTTCTTGTTCTAAGGCTTCTTTCTTGGCTTTAATATCCTCTGTATCTTCACCTTCTAACGCCTGTTTTAATTCATCCTTGGCTGCTTCAGCTTTTTGTTTTTCATCATCGGAAACGTTGTCGCCCAAGTCTTTTAACGTCTTATCTGTTTGGAAAACCAATTGATCCGCTTCGTTACGAAGATCGATTTCCTCGCGGCGTTGCTTATCTGCCTCGGCATTCTCTTCGGCGTCTTTTACCATTTGTTCTACTTCTTCATCAGAAAGACCAGAAGAAGATTTAATCGTAATAGACTGTTCTTTGTTGGTACCTAAATCTTTGGCACGGACACTTACAATACCATTGGCATCAATATCAAAGGAAACTTCAATTTGTGGTACCCCTCTTGGTGCTGATGGGATATCTGCTAATTGAAAACGTCCTAATGTCTTGTTGTCAGCTGCCATTTCACGTTCCCCTTGCAACACGTGAATGTCTACTGCCGTTTGATTATCCGCTGCAGTGGAGAACACTTGGGAATGGCTCGTTGGGATCGTGGTATTACGTTCAATTAATTTCGTTGTAACACCGCCCATTGTTTCAATACCTAAAGAAAGTGGTGTGACATCTAATAAGAGTACGTCTTTTACATCACCTTGTAATACCCCGCCTTGAATGGCTGCACCTAGCGCAACCACTTCATCTGGGTTTACTCCTTTTGATGGCTCTTTGCCGATTTCTTTTTGAATCATTTCTTGTACGGCCGGGATACGAGTAGAACCACCCACAAGGATAACTTTATCAATTTGACTTGGAGAAAGATCCGCATCTTTTAATGCCTGGCGTGTTGGCCCCATCGTTTTTTCTACTAATCCAGCAGAAAGTTCATCAAATTTAGCACGTGTTACCGTCATTTCTAAGTGTAATGGACCCGCGTCTCCAGCAGTGATAAATGGCAAGGAGATTTGTGTCTGGGTCACACCTGATAAATCTTTTTTCGCTTTTTCTGCGGCATCTTTTAGACGTTGTACCGCCATCTTATCTTGGCTTAGATCAATACCGTTTTCTTTCTTAAACTCGGCAACCATATGATCGATGAGCACTTGGTCAAAATCATCCCCGCCTAAACGGTTATTCCCTGCAGAAGCAATTACTTCAAATGCTCCGTCACCGATATCTAAGATAGAAACATCAAAGGTACCGCCACCAAGGTCATATACTAAAATGGTTTGATCTTCTTCTGCTTTATCAATACCATATGCCAAGGACGCTGCCGTTGGTTCATTAATAATACGCTCTACTTCCAGACCAGCAATTTTACCGGCATCTTTTGTTGCTTGACGCTCCGCATCGTTAAAATAAGCTGGTACCGTAATAACGGCTTTTTCTACCGTATCGCCTAAATAGTCTTCAGCGTATGATTTTAAGTGCTGCAAGATGATCGCAGAAACTTCTTGAGGTGTATATTCTTTTCCTTCAATTTCCACTTTATAATCTGTACCCATATGGCGTTTGATCGATTGAATGGTATTTGGGTTGGTAATCGCTTGACGCTTGGCTACTTCCCCAATTTGGCGTTCACCGTTTTTAAACGATACGACAGAAGGTGTGGTACGGTTTCCTTCTGGATTAGGGATAACCTTTGATTCGCCACCTTCCATTACTGCTACACATGAGTTTGTTGTACCTAAGTCAATTCCTATAATTTTTGCCACTTTCAAAATCCTCCTTCACAAATGTATGTAAGGTCTATTTATTGGTTTACTTTTACCATAGCCGGTCGAATGACGCGGTCTTTTAATAAATAGCCTTTTTGCATAGTTTCGACAATTTGATTTGATTCGTACCCTTCTTCATCAACTTGCATCACAGCTTGATGAAGGGTTGGATCGAATTCACCACTAGTGTCTATTTCTGTAACCTCTTCATTATCAAGTACGGTCTTTAATTGACGATAAACCATCTCGATTCCTTCTACCACACTTTTGGCTTGTGGGTCATCCACATCAACCTGAAGTGCTCGTTCAAAGTTATCTAATACGGGTAAAAGATCCGTCACAATCGCCTGTGATTTATACTTTAAATCAGCTTGTTTTTCTTTCTGTGTTCGTTTCCTGAAATTATCATATTCAGCTTGAACACGCAACAAACGATTTTGTAGATCTTCTTTCTCTTCTTGCAATTGCTCGTAAGCTGCTTCACTGACTACTTCTTGTGTCTCTTCTGTATCCGTGATTATTTCTTGTTCTGGTTCTTCTACGCTTTCCTCTTGTTGAGTTTCTTCTTTTTGTTTTACATCTTTCTCTTCCACACAAATCACCTCCTAATCCTACTAAAAACCATTTAATGATATTTGCTATCTTTGTAATAAAACCATTGTATAGCTAAACACATTTTTAAGAATTACGCAACTATTATTCACGCACGATAAAAGAGTACGGGAAGACCATACCCTTTTATCATTACTTCACCTGCTATAAAACGCAGACCGTTTATCCGCTTGGCTACGTCTAAAACGAAGGGATAACGACCTACTGCGCTATTGATTTCAGTACCATGAGTTAAATGTTTTACTCAACTGTCCTGACAATACATTTAATACAGATACAACTTTAGAATATTCCATCCTTGTAGGTCCTAACAGAGCAATTGTTCCTAACTGCTTACCACCTAAAGAATAGGTGGCGGTTATTAAGCTGCAATCCTGCATAGCCGCCATTTCATTTTCTTGACCTATGGAAACCTTAATTCCTTTACTAGAAGATTGTAATAACTTGGCAATTTCCTCTTCCTTTTCCATAATCGAGAACAGGGATTGAATCTTATCGATATCATGAAACTCCGGTTGTAACATCATGTTTGTCTTTCCATCCATATAGAGTTTCGCCGGCTGTTTTTCCAGCAAGGCTTCCTTTAGGTAATTGTAGGTTACATCCAGATTAGATGTATGTTGCTGTAATAACAAGGCTACCTCACCATATAGCTTTTGTTCTAACTGTATAATCGGTATACCTGTTAACCGATCATTCAAAATATTGACCAGTTTTTCCAGGTCCGATGTTTTCAGCATTTGTGGCACATTAAAATAACGATGCTCCACATGCCCTGTGTTGGTAACCAAAATCGCTACCGCAGAATGATCGGACAGGCTGACAATCTGAATCTGCTTTAATGTCGCTTCAAACACTTGTGGACCTAAAACAATTGACGTGTAGCTTGTTATATCAGAAAGAACCTTAGCAGATTGCTGAACTACCTTTTCAAATTCAACCATACCACGAGTAAAAGCGTGCTGAATAACTCCCATCTCTTGACTAGATAGCCGAAATGGCATCATTAAATGATCGACATAAAAACGATAGCCCTGTTCTGAAGGAACCCTCCCGGAAGACGTATGTGTCTTCTCAATAAAACCTAACTCCTCTAGATCCGCCATCTCATTACGAATCGTCGCCGGGCTTGAAGATATGTTCTCCTTCTTGGCTATGGCTCGCGATCCGATGGGCTGTGCGGTCTGGATGAACTCATCAATAATGACTTGTAATACTTGAATTTGCCTTTCTGAAAGCATCGATGATCACCTCTGTTAGCACTCTTTGTACTTGAGTGCTAAATCTACTTTATAAATTATCAAATCCAGCGATGATTGTCAAATAGGATACATTCAAATGGTGAATTTTTTTCTAAAGACGTACTTTTGCGTCATCGTCTATTAAAAAGGCTTGGAAAACCTCATTACCAAAAGGTTTGCCTGCTTCCGTTAATCTAACTGTCTGTTTGTCCATCGTTAGCCATTCTCGCTGAATGAGCTGATCGAGTTCTTTTTCGTAAACGTGTTCTATCGATATACCATACTTTTGCTCAAAGGCTTGACGTCTTACTCCCTCTGTTTTACGCAATCCGAGGAACATTTCTTCTTCGATTTGTTCTTTGCGGCTGATCCTCTCAATATGAAGAATCGGTTTGCCGCTTTGATTAGCTTCGTATACATACTTCGGAAATGGCCGAATGTTAATAATTCGCTCTCCGGGTAAATAACCATGGGAACCAGCGCCAAAACCATAATAGTGTTGATTATTCCAATAAGTGAGATTATGTTGACTTTCATAACCTGGCTTGGCAAAATTACTAATTTCATATTGTACAATCCCATTATTACGCATCTTTTCTCGTAAAAGGGCGTACATGTCTGCTTCGATTTCTTCCGGCGGCTTCGTAAGCTTCCCTTGCATATATCGTTGATAGAAAATCGTTTTTGGTTCAATTTGCAAGGAATAGGCCGAATAATGCGGTAATTGAAACTGTAAAGCCTCTTCCAGTGATCGCTCAAAATGGTTGATGGACTGATTAGGCAAGCTGTACATCAGATCAATACTAATATTAGAGATGCCTGTTCTGATTAGGTCATTTACATTCTGGTAGACATCCTTTGTTCGATGCAATCTACCCAATTGTGCTAACATATCGTTGTCAAAGTCTTGTACTCCCATGGAGATTCGATTGACACCATGATTTTTTAATATGTTGATTTTTTCCAAAGTCAAATCACCTGGATTCGCTTCAAACGTATATTCTTCAACGGCATTAATGTCAAAGTAATACTCGATGATTTGAACTAATTTGGTTAATTGCTGATTATTTAAAGCAGTGGGTGTACCTCCACCGACAAAAATGGTTTTCATTTGCTGCTTCGGAGTCTGGATATAGGCCTTTATCTCATTATTTAAGGCCACCAAATAGTCATCAGCCATTTTTTCTTCGTAAAAGAATTTGGTGAAGTCACAATAATGACAGATTTTCTCACAGAACGGGATGTGTATATAGACGGAAGAAACCATGCTTGTCCTCCTTAAATATGGAATCAGTGATATGTTACATGCATGCTCATTATCTCATTTGCCAAACAACACCTGCTACAACATTATAACACGCACGGCACATGAAAAACCCCTGCCATTGGACAAGGGAAACAATCAAATAACACTATATTATTCTATAATATTTACTTGGATTTGTCGATGATAACAGGCTACAAAGCGCTTGTTTTATCATTAATGTAGGGTTAATTGGGAGCATCGGACTGTTGTACTGCTTTTTTTAATTCAGACATACGAAAATGCTGACCAGGACAATCGATACGTATCAAATCTTCATGAGCGACGATATCTTTAACAGAAAGATTAGTTAACTGGCTGATTAACCATCTATTTAATGCAGCACCGGCCATTAGTTGTGCGTCAGTCATCGTTTGTTTACTAAAATCGCCTTGATAGCCGATTCCTAATGTTGTCTCATTATACTCCTGGCAATGAGCGCCGATATGCCAGCCGCGTCCTTGATAGATCGTACCATCAAATGCTATCCACCAATTATATCCAATCCCGTACTCCCCCTTCCCGTTGACATGATACTTATGCACATCATAAATATCCCAAGTCGGATGTCCTGTATGATGCTGGACAAGCTTCTTGATCTTTCTTGGCTTCAAACGGAAAAGAGTTCCTGTAAAAGATAGTTCAGGGTCCACGATGGCTGGTTTTATAATCATTAACATCCCCTCCCTATTTTCCATGTATATAAAAAAGCAGCTAATCCGCTTGGACTAGCTACCCATTTCCCTACTGAATTGATGATGAAGACTATCAAACAAGTGAGAAAGTCTGGTTGTGTCTCAACAAAACGTAGATGCTGTCGTTATAAAAACCAGCTGTTGAAGGAAAAAACATTAAGGTGAGACTATATTTTTCAATCATCATCCATCTCAAGAACCGCCATAAATGCTTCCTGGGGAACTTCAACCGATCCCACCATTTTCATTCGTTTCTTTCCTTCTTTTTGTTTTTCAAGCAGTTTTCGTTTCCGGGATATGTCCCCACCGTAACACTTGCTCAATACGTTCTTGCGCATCGCTTTGATATTGGTTCGAGCGATGATCTTATTTCCAATAGCTGCCTGAATAGGTACCTCAAACTGTTGCCTTGGTATCAGCTTCTTTAGTTTATCAGCGATCGTTTTGCCGCGATCAAAGGCAAAATCACGGTGCACAATAAATGATAAAGCATCAATCGTATCCCCATTTAATAAAATATCCATTTTCACAAGATCAGAGGTCTGATAACCAATTAAATCATAATCAAGGGAGGCATATCCTTTTGTTTGTGATTTCAGTTGATCAAAGAAATCATAAACAATTTCAGACAATGGAATTTCATAGACAACATTTACACGATTATCATCCAGATATTGCATGTCCATAAAATTACCACGTTTTTTCTGGCAAATTTCCATGACTGGTCCGACAAAATCATTAGGAACCATGATCGTCGCCTTCACGAAAGGTTCTTGTACTTCTTGAACCGACTGATTATCCGGCATAAACGATGGGTTGTCAATCTCTAATTCTTCCCCATCTGTTTTAATCACCTGATAAATCACACTTGGCGCCGTTGTGATCAGATCAATATTAAACTCTCGTTCGATTCGTTCTTGAATGATCTCCATATGTAATAACCCAAGAAAACCACAACGGAAACCGAAACCTAAAGCTTGTGAAGTTTCCGCTTCATATTGCAGGGAAGAATCATTTAGTTCCAAACGTTCTAATGCCTCACGCAGATCATTATATCGATCGGCATCTACTGGATAGAGTCCGCAAAATACCATTGGATTTAAACGACGATAGCCCGGTAAAGGCTCATCAGCAGGACGATTGGCTAAGGTGATGGTATCCCCGACACGGCTGTCGCCTACGTTTTTTATAGAAGCAGTTAAATAACCTACATCCCCCACGCAAAGTTCCTCTTGCTGAACTGGCTTTGGGTTAAAAACCCCAACCTCATTTACTTCAAATTCTTTGCCGGTTGCCATCATTTTTATCTTATCTCCGACTTTAACAGATCCTTCTTTCACACAAATATACGCTATAACACCGCGGTAAGGATCATATAATGAATCAAATATTAATGCCTTTAACGGGGCATCTTGATCTCCAGATGGAGCAGGAATCTTTTCTACGATTTGTGTTAAGATCTCTTCAATCCCAATACCGGATTTGGCACTGGCAAGAATAGCTTCATCACCATCAATTCCAATAATATCTGTTATTTCCTGCTTCACCCTTTCCGGATCTGCACTTGGTAAGTCCACTTTGTTAATCACCGGAATGATTTCTAAGTCATTATCCAAAGCCAGATACACATTGGCCAGTGTTTGTGCCTCAATGCCTTGTGCCGCATCGACAACAAGGATAGCCCCTTCACATGCCGCTAGGCTGCGTGATACTTCATAGGTGAAGTCTACATGCCCCGGGGTGTCAATTAAATGAAATAAATAGTCATCGCCAGCTTCTGGTGAATATTTTAACTGCACGGCATTTAATTTTATAGTAATCCCACGCTCACGTTCTAAATCCATGGCGTCTAGAAACTGTTCCTTCATCTCACGCGTCGTAAGTGCCTTGGTCTTCTCCAGAATTCGATCTGCCAGGGTGGATTTCCCGTGATCAATGTGTGCAATAATGGAAAAGTTACGGACTTTACTTTGATCTCTCATGTTCGTCAATGTCATTCAACTCCTATATTCGTCCACAATCCTAGCATTGATTATAGCAGTCCATTCCCTGATATTCAATAGATATATCCAAGACATAGCTGGCTTCTTGACAGATTTAAAAGAGAGCATCCACAATTGCATAAGTTGCTCCCATCAATTGATCAGAGATATGACGTACAATCGCCGCCCCGCTCTCAGCCGTTTGATGCAAAACAGTGGATTCTATTTCATCTGCTGCCGGTGATTCTTCTATTTCTAATTCTTCGATAACCGTCTCGCGGTTCACCACGTCGTCGGTTTCCGTTACCTCCTCTGTCGTATCTGCTGGTGCGGTATGTGCTGGTGATGAATGGGTAGTGCCTAAATACAAACCAAAGGAAAATACAAGACAAGTGAGTAACATACAAAGAAAAAATTTCATGCTATTCCTCCTCATTAGGATTGGATACCTTTTCTGCTTCCCAATAAAATTCACTAAAAATTTCTGCAAATGCCTCGGATGTATTAAAAAGCTCTTCCATGGTATTGTCCACACCACCAAACTCCAGCGTTAGGGCATTATCCGACAGATCCTGGTTATATACCCCATTTCGCCCTTCTCCGCCATACTTTTCAATTCCCCTACTGAGCCCAGGATAGTGTTTTTCCAATAAGTCTTGTAGTTGTCTAGCCAGTTCAAAATTACGTTCAAAATTAGGGTTATCTCCACCGATTACAATCATCAGCCTTGCGTAAGAATCCCCATCAATCTCTGCCGTTGTGACTTCTTTTCGCTGACTGTCACGGTGTATATCAAACACATACTTCAAGTCTCGATTATCGGTTAATGCAGCCTCCACTACCTCTTTAGAGGCACGGTAAGAGTCCGTTGAATAGTTCCACCCTTTTTCATTTAGCAAAGAACCGATGTCCGTTTGTTCAAAAGCCGCTCCAATACCTTGATTTCCTAAATCTTTGGCTAGTTGTTCACTTATTTTCATCACGTTCACTTCATGATGGAAGGCATCGTTCGGTTCATTGGTGTCTGGCAAGTAAGGCAGAAAGGATTCACGATTATGTGTATTATATAGATATACCACATCCTTATCGACTTGTTGCTGCTCTTGCTTATCGCCTTGCTTTTCTTCTGGAGTTGTGGCATTACGTTCTTCTAATACGACATCTAGAGGTGGTGTTGACTCGGCTGTGAGGTTGGTATAATCAGTTCCTTCACCTGCAATCAAGATTTTACGATCATACATTTCAAATCCAGGTATTTCTCTGCCTAACAAACTGCGAATGTCATGTGGGCGAAGATTTGTGCCTAATTCAAAGGCAATCTTCCACATATCAATAGGGGGATTTTCCTCAGGTAATGCTTTGTTGAAGATTCGATTTTCCATCGTCATTAAGGAAAGGTAATGAAGTTCTGAAATATTACTAGTCCATTTTTTTACCATATTGGAACTCATCCGATAGCTTGGGTCTACACTCGTTAATGCTCCGATAAGAATAAACATAGCAAAAAAAAGCGTAATAAATGTGGAGATCCAAACGATCAATTGATGTTTTGAAAAAAGAAATACATGTCTTCTTGGTTTTTTCATTGCATTTTCTACCTCCTCTACCACATTTACTAGAGCATATGTAGAGGAGATAGAGAATAGAACTTATCTGGTAAAAGAAGCAAAATTTTTGATATTTACCTTTTCATGCATAGCGGCATTAATGGCAGCCGCAAGCAAATGGGACATATCTTGAATATAACCGTCTATTTCCTTAGGCGTTACCATCAGATTTTGTCCTAATGGGGTCAATACTTCTTGCATAAGCGCTCGTTTCTCTTGCTCATTTAAGGCTCCTATCATCCCGAAAATCTTTTCTCGTTCTTCCGCAGATGGCAGTTCCATATCGGAAAGAGAATAATCGCCGAAGGATAAACCAGCAGGGGTGAGCGATTTAGATGGTTTATCTTTCTCTTTCCATTCTTTCACAATGTGTTTCAAGACATAATCAATCGCATCACTAGTAATCGTCACCGCATCTACCACGGTAGGCACACCAATAGCAAAAACAGGCACACCAAGACTCGCTTTTGATAATTCTTTCCTTTTGTTTCCTACTCCTGAACCTGGATGAATTCCGGCATCGGACAGTTGAATAGTAGCATTCACTCGCTCAATCGATCGGGAAGCTAAGGCATCGATGGCCACTACAAAATCCGGCTGATACTTTTCCATGACTCCAGTAATAATGTCACTCGTCTCTATCCCTGTTACACCAAGTACACCTGGGGACATAATGGCAACCCTTCGATACCCATCTTCTACATATTGGGGCTCATGTTCAAATAGATGATTGGTAACGAGTATTTTTTCTAAGGCTAACGGTCCTAGTGCATCAGGTGTGACGTGCCGATTACCCAGCCCTACAATTAACCCTGTTGCTTCTTTGTTAATCTGATTTTTCTCCATCAATTCTAATAATTGCTTTGCTACTACTGTGGCTGTTTCCTCTTGTGAAACCGTATCTTGCTTCTTGATCGCTTCGGAATAAATGGTGCGATAAGATCCAGGACTTTTGCCAATTTGTTCTGCCCCTTCTTCATCCACCTCCACTTCGGTAACCTGAATATTCCCTTCCTGAAATTCGTTTGTCTTCACACCAGCGATTGTTTTTCTTTTGCTTTTTTCCTGATTTACATACATATCCTTTGCCTCGACTGCTAGATCTGTTCTTACCTCGAATTTTTCTTGTTTCAATCTGTTTCCTCCTCAGAACACTTTTTCAATAGCTTTTCCAACTACGTTTGTTTGATACTTCGCTTCCAATATTTGTGATGACAAACAACCGATTTGACAAAGTTTTTACGACTTGATCATTATTTATATTGATAAATTGTGAAAGCTTTGATAAAATGTCATGTGACCTAATATATAGTAGGTGTATGAAGCAAGATGGAGGTGAAGACATTGGCTAATATCAAATCAGCTATTAAACGTGTACGTACTAATGAAGATCGTCGTCAACTAAATCAATCCGTAAAATCAGATATGCGTTCCTATGTTAAGAAAGTAGAAGCGTTAATTGATCAAAAGGATGTAGAGGGTGCAACAAGCGCACTTCAAACAGCTGTTCAAAAGATTGACAAAGCGGTACAAAAAGGACTTGTTCATCAAAACAAGGGTAACCGTCAAAAATCACGCTTAACAAAGAAAGTAAATCAACTTAGCGCATAAATAAAAACCACAGCAGTTTAAAAATAACTGCTGTGGTTTTTATTACAAATCTTGCGTATAACTCGACTTTACAAAATGGATACGACCTTTTCTTTATGATACACTCTGTGACCTTATGTTTACCAAACGATATAACAATAATTCAAATGCCAACGACTTCTCCATTCCACCCGTTTTTATCTCTGTATCCGTCTCTGCTAGCCAATCTATTGCGAGTTCCAATTCTTTCAAGGAATAGTTATTCTGCCTTTGCAACGATAATTTCGCAACATAAGGATGTATTTTCAACTGCTTTGCCATTTGTTGCTGAGTAAAACCTTGCTGTTTCAATAATTTCACTTGAAGTAACGTGCGATACTGAGAAGCTACCAGCGCCAATAACGCAATCGGATCTTCATTCATTTTTTGCAAATCTTTGCTGATATTAACCGCCTTCGCCAAATTGTTCTCCATAATGGCATCGACTAATTTTAGTGCAGAACTATTCTCTGGGCTTGAAAGCAGTGTCTCGGCGTCCTCTAATCGAATGTGATTTCCTTCCCCCACATATAACGCTAACTTAGCCATTTCCGAATGAATCAACATCAAGTTTGTCCCTATTTCGTTAATGAAATAATTGACTACTTCCTCCGAAATGTAAACTTTATTTTCCTTTGCAATAGAATGGATGACAGTTTGTACATTCCATTCTTTGAGGGCTTCACATGCGATAGTACTTGCCGATTTCTTTAATTGCTTTACCACCTTTTTTCGCTCATCTACTTTCTCATAAGGTGCAATCATTACTAAGATCGAATAAGGGGCAGGATTCTCCAAATATCGAAGTAATTCCTCTGGCTGATGGACTATTTCGGTATTTTGAGGTTTTGCCTTTAAAAAATCGGCATTGTTGGCAATAATAATTTTTCTTTCACCAAGAAAAGGGAATGTTTCTGCATCCGTAATCACTTCCTGGATGGTGGTTTCTTCTAAATCGTATAACGATAAATTCGTATCCTGTTCTTCCGGTTGCATGCCATATTGAATCATTGCTTGCTTTACGGCCTCCAACATGTAGGTTTCTGTTCCATATAAATAATATACCAGATCGAACGTTCCTTGTTTCATCTTTTGGATGTGCTGTAAATAATCCATATATCCTCATCCCCAACTATGTAGACATCATTTTAAAATAACATACTTATGATAAGAAAATGTTGAAAAAAAATCAATTATGTTTTATTGTATAATAAGAAATACATATTGAAAAGAAACTTAGGCAACTGAATTATTTCTTAACTGCAAATGATTGTATTCCTTTTGTTTCTTATGCATAGCATAAGGGAGAGGGAAGTAAATAGCTTACATCCCTCTGCAATCTATATGAACGCAACTTCATTAGTCCTAGGCCTCTAATCAAGCTGCGATATTTTCTTCTTATATAGATTGACCAGTATCGACTAAATATATAGGTGTAAACTCTTGCTAAGTAAGGGAATACTAAATATTGATGAAAATCAAGAAGCACATTGATATGGAAGGAGGCATTGGCAATGAATGAATTCGAAAAAGATGTACAATCAAAGCGTCACGATCTATTTGATGCTGGATTAGGTTTTGTGTTCTCCTTTTTATTCTTTATGATTATTTTCTTTATTGGTGTCATTTTTGACGCAGTCGGTTCTTAAAACATGCGCAAGAACAGGTGCAACACGCAAATGTTAGTTTCCATTACATTTGTGTGTTTTTTTGTTAGAAAAGGATAACATTAGCCCCTGCGAATAACGTTTTATCGAAGAATAGCTACGTCTAGCCCCGAGCGCTTTTATTTTTTGCATAAAAATGTGACGCGATACTATCTTATTCTATGGTAGAAAGGGAAAAATGGTTACACTTTCTTTTGTATATTGATATGTTATCGCTCCAGAAGTATCAGTTCGATAAATATCCATGGACTGCTGCTTAAGATTTGTTAATACGTCTGGATGTGGATGTCCATATTGATTGTCAAGGCCAGCAGATATAATACCTATATCGGCTCCCGTTTCACGTAAAAAACTTGCTGCACTGGACGTGTTACTGCCGTGGTGAGCTACCTTTAATACATCCAGATGCAATGATGGAAATTGTTCCAATATCTGCGCTTCCGATTTTTTGCCAATATCACCCGTGAACAGCCATGTATGCTGCCCTAAGCTTGTCTTTAATACCACTGAATTTTCATTCTTATCGCTATTTTCCTCCCATGGATACAGCACTTCCAATAATTGTCCCTGAACGTCAACCTGGTCCCCTGCTTTTATTTGATGATCTGTCGTTTTCGGACTGATTTCTCGGTATTGCTCCAATAATTTCTGATCGAAAAATGGGCTGCTAAACAAATGATCCACCTGATAATCATTCAAAATAAAGGGAACACTGCCAATATGATCATGATCTGCATGTGATAAAATGATCGCGTCGATCTGTTGAATCCCCCTCGCTTGAAAAAAAGGTTGGATGATTTGTTCAAAGGTTTCTGCGGAAGGTGTTTGAAAATCACGGCTCATCGTCCCTGCCGCATCGATCATTAAGACCCCTTTACGATAAGGTAATTCTATAACGATCGCATCTCCTTGCCCGATATCTAAAACCGTTACATAGCCGTGGGGATCCAGATATGGCTTTATGCTTACCGCAACCAATAAAAACACAATTAATACCGCTGAACGAAACGCCTTTTTCATCTCGTTTCCTTCCCAAGCAACCAAGCATACGTATAATAATACATAATAAATCCCCACCAAAATAAGAGGGAATTCTCCTGTTAGCCAAAGAAAACTTATCCTTTCATCGAGTATGGTCATTGCGTGTATGATAAAGGAATGTACCTTCCAAAACACCATATCAATGATCGTTAGCAAAAATGGAAAAGGCAAACCAAGCAATAGAATAAACAATAGTGGTAAAACAAATAAGGAAAAGTAAGGGATAATCAAAAGATTAATCAGTACGGAGGATGGTTGAAATTGATAAAAATGATATAATTGAATCGGCAAAATAATCATCAAACTTAAAAATGAAATCTGCAGCATATTCCATATGTTATGCGAAGTATGTGATAATACCTGCCGTGATAAGATAATCGCAAAAGTGACCGCAAAGCTAAATTGGAAGGCTAAAGAATAAATCAAGTGAGGATTATACAATAACAACAAAATACAAACAAGACTAAGCGTATCAGATAACGTTAAACGAATGGGGAGCTTATTTGTCACCAAAATGACATTCATCATTAAACAGGCACGCCAGACGGAAGGGGTCCCACCAGCCATAATCGGATAAATTAACAGAATAGCTATCAATACGAGTTGGGACTTTTCCACCGTCATGCGACAGACATATACCAATATAAAATAAAGAAGCCCAACTATCAGACCTACATGTAAACCAGAAATAGCAATGATATGGGTCAGGTTCCAATCTTGAAAAACATCGACCACTTCCTCTTCCAGTGACGATCGATCCCCAAATAACAAAGCAGCAAACCAGGCATAAGTAAACGAATGCAGCTCCCGCTCCGCATGCTGTAATATCCTATCACGCAAATCATATATTTTTTGTATCGGACCTTGTCCCATACATGAACTATTTTCCAATGATTCAATAATGAACTGTTGATGAATATCTTGACTGGCTAAGTAGAATTGATAATCAAACTGACCGGGATTTCTGGCTGTTGGAATTGTTTGATACTTCCCAGCAAAGGAACAGTTTGCCCCTGTCTTTAGAGTATTTGTAAGTGCTGGTAGGTCACTCTCTGATAGGAAATAAGTCAGTTGCACTTTTTCTTCCTGATTTGTATAAAGAGTAAAGCGTAGAAAAGTGTCCCTTTTTTCTACGTAAGAGGTAATCTGACCGGAGACAGTAGTGGTTACACTTGTATCAAGTGGAGGTTCGCTTTGGACAGCAGGAATCTGACCATACATCCATAGACCAAACAAGCATAAACCAACCAAATAAAAAGTAGGTAAACGATGGCCTAATAATAAATACATCATAAGTGCTAATAATAACACTAAAAACAGATAAAAGGATATCCCTTGGCAAAAAAGGCATAAGAGATATATGACCATTATCCAGTGCAATCTTTGAAACAATTGGTTATATACCTCCTTTCCCTTTTTCTTCCCCTATTCAGGTTTCAATGAAATATAAGTATGGTCTAATTCCACTTTTTCCGTATATACACCAACCTCTTTAAAAAGCTCGATGGCATAGGGGTGATTTTTATAGTCTTCTGCATAATACACCGTTTTAATACCGGCCTGAATGATTGCTTTACAACAATTCAGACACGGGAAATGGGTAACATATATCTCTGCTCCTTCTGTGGAAGCTCCAAATTTTGCACATTGCAGTAATGCATTCATTTCAGCATGGATGGTACGGACACAGTGCCCATCAATGACATAGCAGCCCTCATCTATACAATGCACACTCCCTGAGACACTCCCATTATATCCCCCTGCAATAATCCGTTTATCTCGAACAATGGTAGCACCAACCATCAACCGTTGACAAGTACTTCGTAATGCCAACAGATGGCTTTGTGCCATGAAATATTGATGCCATGAAATTCGTTCCATTTCTTCATCTCTCCCTTAAAGTAACACACTCTAATAAAATTCTATCGATATTGACCTTAACCGTCAATACATCCCTCCTGTCATCACAAAAATGCTTTCTCACTCTACCTCCTTAATCATGGAACTTGAACAAACGCTTTTATCTTTTCTAACGTTTTTTCACCAATTCCAGATACATTCGTTAAATCCTCAACCTTCTGGAATGAACCGTTTGTCTCCCGATATTCCAGGATCGCCTGCGCCTTGACTTCCCCGATTCCGGGTATGGTTTGAAGTTCTTCTAATGAAGCCATATTGAGTTTGACTTGTGGTCCTGTCTCCTGTGTTGGTGGAGTAGAAGATGATATAGCAACTTCTTCCTCTTCTGACTGATTTGGTACATAAATGACCATTTCATCGTATACTTTTTCTGCTAAATTGATTGATAACTGATTGGCCTCTGAGGTAAATCCATCAGCAAGCAGAATCACATCCTGAACTCGATCTTCAGGCTTCGCAATATATACACCAGGTTTATTCACTTCCCCTTTAATATCTATTTTTAGTTCCAATTCCTTGACTGGCTCATTCTCTTTTTCTTCTTCTGTTACTTCCTTTTCCATTGTTGTCACTTCTGCTGATGGGTCCACACTTACCTGATTGGACTGTTCTGTAGCACTAGGGTTTATAATAAGCCATAAGATAATGACTACCGCAATAAGTATGATATACCAATTTTTCAACAACCAAGACATGATCATCATTCCTTTATCATAGAATAGAAAAGTATGTCATAGGATAGTCTTAGCAACTATCCAGGAGGCGAGTAATGATGAAATGGGGCATAATAGGGACTGGTAATATGGGGGAGATTCTAATACGAGCTTTCCTTGAATCTGCCACCATCAAGGAAACAGATTGTTATATTACCAATCGAACGATCGAAAAGGCGTATCAAATCCAAAAACAATACCCAAACTTACAGGTCGAGACTAATTTACAGGAATTACTTGAAAAAGTAGACACCGTTTATCTATGTGTCAAACCCTTGGAAATGATAGATGTATTGAAGGAAGCGAAGCCCATTCTAACGGAGAAACAGCTGTTGATTTCCATTACAAGTGCTTTATCTGTTGATGAATTAGAGGAATTAGTCGATTGCCAAGTAGCAAGAATGATTCCAAGTATTACAAATTATGCATTAGCAGGGGTCACGTTAGTTACCTTTGGTACACGTTTGGAGGCCTTTAAAAAAGATCAACTTCTGCAAATCTGGAACAACTTTTCAGAGGCATTAGAAATAGATGAGTCTATCGTACGGATAGCTTCTGACATCGTTTCTTGCGGCCCTGCTTTTTTCTCATATTTAGCAGAACATTTCATTACCTCCGCCCATGATCAAACCAACATATCAAAAGAACAAGCGACTGTCTTAATGGAAAAAATGTTAGCTGGATACGGAAAATTACTTTCTGAGAAACATTTCAGCCTTACAGAATTAGTAGATAAAGTGTGTGTGAAAGGTGGGGTAACGGGTGCGGGTATCGCTGCTATTGATGAGCACTGGGAAGACTTATTTGGCCATGTCATTCAAGCCACTCATGACAAATTTTACGAAGATAAGGCTTTACTTCATAAAAAACAATAACCATTTAAGGTCTTCTTTATAATATTTCGACAATAGATGATCTATCTCCTGCCTGTATGATAAATTTTTTCTGATGTATGAATATATTCCGCAGAAAAGTCGACACCCCTGCGTTTTTTCGTCACTATAATTAAATAATTCATTTGAAAACTGGTCCGCGTAACCGAGCCAGTTTTTAAGCGTAGCAAAATGATGCTTCACATAAACTACCTATTTAAATAACAAAAAGAGTATCCACCACTCATGGATATGACGACTATTTTTTTGATAAGCAAAGAATGTATATAACCCTTGACATAATAGGACTTGGAATGATTTTTACCTATAACAAACCGCGATACCGATACGTTGGATGATGTAAAGTAGAGCGCTTTACAGGGGTTGCCTGGTTTTTCTTAATTCCTTCTTTTTTGGTCGTTAGTGGCTCTAAACCACCCCAACGAAAAAGGCTTTGTATCCTATTCGATACAAAACCTTTTTTTCATTCATTAACCCCAGATTTCTTCTGCTAGGGCAACAATATATTTTAGTTTATTCCACTGATCTTCTTCTGTTAGTTTGTTGCCATGATGTGTGGAAGAAAAGCCACACTGTGGACTTAGGCAAAGCTGATCTAATGGAACATACTGTGAAGCTTCTTCTACTCTCTGTTTAATGGTCTCTTTATCTTCCAACTGACCATGTTTTGAAGTGATTAAACCTAATACAACTCTTGGTCCGCCTGCTGGGATATGATCTAAAGGTTTGAAACCGCCAGAACGATCATCATCATACTCTAGGAAAAAGCCATCTACCTTTTCTTTGGCGAATAAAGTTGGTGCAATTAAGTCATAGCTTCCTTCAAATGCCCAGTTAGAACGATAATTACCACGACATAAATGAGTGGTCACCACCAAATCTTTCGGTTTATCCTCTAACACGGCATTGATCACTTTTAATGCCAAATCGATTAAATATTCACGTGAGAATTCACCATCATTGAATGGGATATCAGGCGAAGACAAACCAGCAATATACACATCATCAAACTGCAGATAGCGAACCCCTGCATCATAAAATGCCTTAACTGCATCACGATACGTCTGGATCACATCTTGAGCATAGACCTCTATATCAGGATAAACACTTTCATCTCTGATGCTTCGGTTAAATAACTGGTTCGGGCTTGGTATCGTTTGTTTAGCAACTGCTCTGCCATCAACGATTGCGTTAAATTCTTTAAAATCTTGTAAGAAAGGGTGATCTGGATTAAATGATACCTTACCTATATTACGGACATCATAGCGTTCTGTTTCTTCGTCTTCATTGAAAATAAACCCTGTATTCGGGACATATCCTTCGATTCCATGAAGGTGTTCTAAGAAATCAGTATGCCAGAAACGACGGCGGAATTCTCCGTCAGATACCAGCTCTAAACCAACTTCAATCTGCTTATCTACAATATAGCTGATTTCCTGATTCTCAACTTCACGTAATTGCTGATCCGTAATCTGACCAGCTTGATATTCTTTCCTTGCTTGTAATAATTTCTCTGTTCTTAATAAGCTTCCGACATGATCGGCTCGAAATGGTGCTGTTTTTGCTTGCACTACCATGTTATCCTCTCCTTTTATGTTATGGTATAGTTACTTATCCAGTAAAAAAAGGCCTCTTCTGATAAGAAGAAGCCCTTTACTACTATAAGGGAACAATCTTCTTATCTGTTGGAAGTAGCACCGTGTCTAATGATTAGACTGGTTGCTGAGACATCATCAGGCCAAATCCCTCCGTCTCTCTGGATAAGAATTACTATGTAATAAAATTGTATGAAAATAATCATACTACAAATATCAAAAGAATTCAACACTATTTTTAAACATTTCTATAAAAAAGGAGGTAAGCAAATTGATCCTTTCCATCCCAGACGAATACAGAAAGCTTAAACAAAAGTTAAACAACTCTAATCAGCAAGCATTCCCAAAAATTTCTCACGAAGATCAGCATGTCATCCGATTAGTCGTCAGGAAAACCAAATCAGCCAATCTTAATAATTTGACTCGGACAAAGGCTTATCTAGACTTTTATTTGGACTATCCTGAAATCAATTGGTCCATGCTTGCGCATATGGTTTCTAGAAATGCAGGTTGGAATATGACCGATCTAAGAGGCAGCAATTATCGACAACTATTGTCTGAGCAGCAGCAACATTATTTTTTCAACTTATTAGAAAAAAACAATTGGTTAATCTTTCAAGATGCTTACCCCCAATTACTACTGTATGCAGAAGGCTTGCGTCATCAAAAAGATCTTAGCTATTTACTACCTTATTTTGGAATATCCATTTTCATGCAAGTCATGTGGGAGTATTTCCATGTACATAAGGACCTTTTCTTACTCAATACCGCATTGATTATCAATGAACAACACTATATCGAAAAGCGGGTGATGCAAAATAAACATTGGCGCCCTTCTCTATCTGAAAAGATCAAAAGCAGTTTACCTGAGCTGTTGCAGTGGAATTACATCTTATTTCCCTTCCATAAGGAGCAGCAAGTGACTCTCGTTGGTCTGCCTGTTCGCCATTTCGCTTCATTAAAAAAACGTATTATCCTCGGCAAAAAGCTTTATCAATTACTATGTTATTCTACTTATACGGATGGAATTTTAGAGTGGGCGATGCAACAGAAACATAGTGGCTCAAGGAGTGACTACTGGCCAGATAAATTTTCTGTTGATAAACCCATGCATCCATATTCCACGATCTACAGCCCTTGTTTAAACGAGATATGGCCAAACATTCAGCATACACCTGCGCTTTGGCATGACTGGTATCACGATTGGCATGTCCTTCATTTCTTTAAGAAAACAAGGAGAAGTGTCAATGGTAAAATTCAGAAGGATTATGTAGAGGCATTACAGCAATTGGAATTTGCCAATATGCTGCTTCATACCTTAGATCCAACCTAGATCCTTCTTTCTGTATCATGGTAACGAAAGCTTAAGTCTTATCTCGATTCCAACGCCGCGCTATTTTTTGTATGGGATCCCAGACACCATTATAAGGCGGTGCGTATGCTAAGTCTAAGTCTTGAAGCTGATCGATCGTCATTTGATTATATAGAGCCGTTGCTAAAACATCGATGCGTTTATCTACCCCTTTCTTTCCAATGATTTGTCCTCCAAGGACATGATTGGTATAAGGGTGATAAAGTAACTTGATGTGTAAGTCTTCACCGCCAGGATAATAGCCTGCTTGATTATTTGCCGTTTTCGTTTCTGCTTGATAAGGAATGTTCAATCGTTTGGCTTCCTTTTCCGTAATCCCTGTACGACCGAGTGTTAGATCGAAAAATTGGATAATAGATGTGCCGGTGATTCCTTTGAACGTCAGGTATCTCCCCGCCATATTGGCCCCTGCAATTCGACCTTGTTTATTCGCTGTTGTTCCCAATGGTATATAATCATTGAGCTGTTTGACGATATGATAATGCGTGGCACAATCGCCAGCCGCATAAACATCAGGCAAAGATGTTTGCATCGCTGGGCTTACTATAATCGCGCCTTCATCCGTCATATGGAGGCCGGAGCCTTTGAGAAAATCGGTATTTGGATGGATACCAGCGCTGATCAATACTAGATCGGTATCAACAGCACCATTCGTTGTTATGACACGCTTTACCCGCTTATCTCCTTCAAAATGGGTAACTTCTTCCCCTAGTTTTACATCAACACCATGTTTGCTGGCTTCTTCGTGAATCTGTCGCGCCATATCTAAATCAAATATTTTAGCTAATTGATCCCCTCTTTGAATAAGGGTAACCGACAAACCTAAAGAACGAAAGCTTTCTGTCGCTTCTAATCCTATATAACCACCACCGATAATGGTAACGTGTTCGACGTTTTCCATCATATCGGTCACAATTGCCTTGGTATCAGGAATTGTCTTTAACACATGAATCCCTTCCAGGTTTATCCTCGGCCAGTTTGGCTGTATAGGATCTGCACCTGTAGCTATCAATAAACGATCATAAGTAAAGCTAACAACTTCTTTCGTTTGGATTCTTTTGGCATAGACTTTTCTCTCTTGAGCATCCAGTTCGGTAACCTCTATATTAATTTCTGCCTGAATACCATGATCCTCTCGAAACGATTGAACGGACCGTGCAATAACGTCGTCTGCTGAAGGAACAAGACCATTAATAACATAAGGAAGACCACATTGACCATAAGAATAGACAGCACCACGCTCAAGGACGGTTATCTCGGCCTGTTCATCCGTCCTGATAATCTCCATAGCCGCACTCATGCCCGCCGCTACTCCTCCAATGATGACATATTTCATCTGACACTCCTCCTCAACTATTGAATATCTAACGAACTCCACCAGTCTGTGCATTCATAGGGTGACAGAAAACACCAAAATACATGTAATCTTTTCATTGCTATCCTGCTAAGAAATCTTGTAAGATAGGGGCGATAGCTGCGGTATCCTGATAACCTTGTTTATATAAATCCATCAATTTTCGTTTGTTACGATCCATCCTAGCTACCTTTAATTTTTCACGGGGCGAAATGATTAATATATTTCCTTTTTCCTCTTCTTCATACAAATACTCCATTGTCTCGTTATATTCAATATGCCGATGTTTAAGGGCTTCTAATAAACCGGGATACTCTTGATATTTTCTGCTTATGTACCAATGAAAGGATTGTGGTTTCTTTACATAGCCACGATTTCGGGTTAAAACCACAACGTTCTTCGTATTCCCAGCACGTATTGACTGCTTAATAGGTATAGGGTTGCTAATACCACCATCCATTAAGGCCCGGCCTTGATAATGCACAATTGGCGCTGCCAACGGAAGTGAGCTGGAAGCGCGAATTAATGTCAATACATCCTTCGCATGGTGCTTCTTATCATAATAGACCGCTTCCCCTGTCATACAGTCTGTTGCTGTCACCACAAAAGATTCTTTCGCTTGTTGAAAAGTAGCAAAATCAAAAGGAACTAATTGATTTGGTAGCTGATCAAAAATAAAGTCCATTCCAAACAACTGCCGCTTTTTCAATAAATTTCGAATGGATAAGTAGTCTGGGTGACGTACATAATCAATGGACACTTTTTTATTTCTGTCCATTTGTCTTGATATATAGGAAGAACCATGACATGCCCCTGATGAGGCGCCGATCACATAGGGCAGATATATTTGATGCTTCATTAAATATTGCAACACACCTGCCGTATATACCCCCCTACTGCCTCCGCCTTCTAAAACAAGTCCAATATTACTACACATAAAAAACCCTCTTCCACTTTTCTGTTAATTAGATGCTGTTTACTTACTATTTTACTACTTAGCAATAGGAAATGAAAAGGAAGAGGATTGAGTAGTGCCTGACTCATATTCTTTTTTGTTTAATATCTAATTTCCCGTCTTTTTTACCAATAATGATCGTATCTGCCACATTGGAAAAGAGCCCATTTTCTACTACACCTGGAATAGAGTTAATCTTTGCTGATAAAATGGATGGTTCGGCAATTTGTTTAAATGCACAATCTACAATGTAATTGCCATTATCCGTAATGTAAGGAATATCATTCTCCGCCATTCGCAGTGCCGCTTGACATCCCAGCTGTTCAATCTGCTTAATGGTAACCTTCCATGCATAAGAAACAATTTCAACAGGCAATGGAAAAGCACCTAATTGTTCTACATATTTGTCTTCGCCAATAACAACAACAAAATGAGAAGAACTGGTAGCAATCATTTTCTCACGAAGCAGGGCACCTTTGGCACCTTTAATAAGATCAAACTGTGTACAGACCTCGTCTGCGCCATCAATCATGAGATCAATTGTTTCTATATCTTCCACATCCATTAACGGGATTTGAAACTCTCTGGCTCGTTCTTCTGTAGTTTTCGAAGTGGCTACCCCTTGGACTGACAGGCCATCCGCTACTCGCTTAGCTAATTCACGCAGGACGACATTCACGGTAGTGCCTGTGCCGAGGCCCACGATCATTCCATCTTGGATAAATTCCACTGCCTTTTCTCCTGCTAATCGTTTCTCTAACATGCTGTTCACCTCTTTTTAACTTTCTTATTCACCGAAAAAAAATAAGAGTGTATATTCTTTTTCCCTTGTTGCTTACCTTGTAAACATTTTTATGCTGGGAATTATTTGCATGTGAAGATTCATTCCTGATTAGTTATCCATTATATTTTAATCAAGAGAGCAAATCAATGAGAAGTTATTTAATTCAACTTATATAGACGTAAAGTATTCCCTAGTGGAAGTCAGCCAGCATAGACGAGTAAGAAGTTCGTGGGCTAAGCCTGTGACGTCCAGTCACAACTCCTGTGCAGCGAAGCACGTGCGGAAGATTCACTTTAACATGTGAAATGGTGATTTATCAAAAACGGGTTTCCTTATGTGCAAAAGAAACCCGTATCCATCATTAATTCCACTCTTTCAGTCGTGCTACCATTTTTTTGATATGCTTGACCAGCTTTCCTTCTGTTTCTTGTTGCTTTTGCCATTCATTATAACTAGCAATAGCAATGAATAATAGGCCAACGATCAACAAGTAACCCCACCAAGGCATATTCCCCCAATAAGGTCTGGTCTGATAGATTACATTAAACAATAAGGTTCCCAGACCCACGAAAAAGTAAGACTTGATCTGATATTTCATCCCTGCTAAGAACGAAATGACAGAAAGTGTACCAATAATAAAGGCATCCCAAATCGTACTGCTTTGTATCGCATCATATACAAGGTAAACCGTAATAAAGACAAGTATGATCGTCTGTACATGCGAGACAATCTGCTGATACTGACGCCATGTTTTTATAGAGAGCAACAAACTGAGTACGAGTATGGGAAATACCCTCAGTTCCGCATGCCATAATGGATCAATCCATCGCAAGTACTCATTCAAAATAAGGTAATAAGCAGGTAACAACGATAAAGCAGCTAAGCTAAAAAAGACTTTTGGCGCCAATTTCCCTTCTAGCCGTTTGATTTGCAAATACAACCAACTGGAAAGCAACAAATACGGTATAATTTCTAGCCAAACATTAGTAAAGTCCATCGATAACGCCAAGGCGAAACCTGTATAAAGTAAGGCACCCACTGCATACCAATCGACGGTAAGCTGTCGATCGGATGCTGCTGCATATAATTGCATAAACAGATACCTGCCTGCCACTATTAACAGCAAAAACATCAACAAGCTGACTAGCAATAAATGACCTGATTCTATGATAACCTGCTGTTCACTCCACATCCATAGCGAGGTAAGAAGGGGCAGCAAAAGCAAAGCGTACCACTTTCGTACATGGATAAAAAACAATGTCAAAATGATAAAACCAATCAAAAATCCGAGACGCATAATAGAATCAATCGGCAAAAATGTAATAGCCAACAGCAATTGCAAATTGGCCATAGGAATCCAGTACCATTCCATCCGGCGCTTCCAGATTATTGGGACAAAGAACCAAATGATACTAATGAACACCAGCGTACCCAACCAGATATAACCAGCAGGGATATATGCCGTCCAGTCATAGTAACTAGCATGCTCATTGATCATCCAAGAGCCAATCAGCATAGCGGCATATAATTGCAGTTTGATTTGCCACTCTTTTATCTTGGTTAATGTGCTATAAAGATAGATCATAACCGGTATAACCAAAATCACGGGATGCAGTTGATTGGAAAAGAGGCTGCCGATCAGTACATGCCCCAGCACAATCAGCTGAAAAAGATGGGCCAACCAAAAGAAATACGGTTGTAACGCCTTTTCGTACGATCCAGCCACTCGATCAATCACCAGTAATAACACAGGTGCAAAAACGATAAACCACACAAAGCTGCGGTAAGATTCCCATGGGAACAAACTATAAATGGATAAATAACAGGCCAAGGTTAATAAGGCAACCAGCCCCCATAATATCGTTTGTTTAGAACGGCGAACGAGCCATACCGCTAAACCAATACCAATGAAAATAAAGCTGGTCCGTAAACCATCCATATGATTTACATCATTTACTGCCAGCAGTAGCAAAGCGAGATAATAGCTGACTTGACCTACATAAAATGCCGTATGCGCCCATCTGTCCTTTTCCTGCTTATCCCATAACTTGCAAACAGCAAGCAGCAATAAGGACGATGCACCCATGTGATATGGCATATCTACATACAGCTGATATCCTGAAACATGGTCGGTCATCATGGGATAAAAAAACAAGAACGCCAATAACCAGCTAACAGCATGGGCCCATTCCGCTATTTGACGTTCGATTGCCTTCTTAGAGGAAGAAACAAATAAAGCAACCCCGCCAAATAAGGCTAACAATACAGCTAATGTCGTATAGTTTGTCATCATATATTCAAGCAAGATTGTTAGTAACATCACCATTAGAGATAAATAATAGGTACTTGTTTGTATCGCTTGTAAAAAAGAATAGCGTTGATTCCCGCCAACGAAAAAAAATAAACAAACGGCATACACGAAGATAAACAACGACTGAGCAACCGCAAAATAAGGCTCGATGGCAACATTCCAAAGCTGTAGACCGAACGTAAATAAAAAGATCGGAGCCAACCAACGAAAAATCTGGCGTTCTGAAATATGAGCCAAATAGCTATAAGTGGCGGCAATCACCAAATAGGCCGCTAATAATATCCATGAGTCCGAATTCCCGCGGACGATTATTCCTTGAAAGCTGATATAAATAAAGGCAAAGATCGTAATAACACCGCTTGTATAATAGAAAATCTTTTGACTGATGTGATCCTTGCGCATCATATAGGCAAAAAGCAGATAGCCAATACCTAGCGAAGCATAGATCAGCAAATCGGCGGCATAAAGCCAAGAGTGCTCGGTGAATTGATATACACTATAAGCAAACAAAGCAATAAACACAAATTGATAAGCCCTGGTTTGGTAAACGAATACCATAGCCATGTACAGGAAGGCTGTTAATAAGACGTTGAAACTGTAAAAAATAGCTTGATCAAATACGATCAACATCAATAACGTCGAAATGATTAGATTTAGTTGGGCAAATGCAGGCAGTTCTTTTAAAAACAGTACCATTTTCATTTGTTTCTGACGATGAAAACGATGGTAAACCAGTAACAGGGCAGCATTATACAGCATAATAAATAAATAAAAAAGATCTATGGGTAGCCTTAGTGCCGCAAAGGAAAAACCTATCACAAAGGATAAAAAGATAAAGGTAATCCAGATAAACAATTTTGATTTGGTGACCAGGGCATTCCTTACATACAACGGTAAAGGGATTAAGGTACAAAGCAGCCCCAGGAGATATCTTCCCTCTCCTGTTAAAGTTAAGTAGTCACCGAATAAACCAAAATAACCTATAGCAAGAATTGTAATTGGTAATAATAGGCTTCCTAATGTTAAAAAGGCAAACGCTGTCTTTTTGATATGTAGAAAACGACTGCACAATCCGCTTAGTGCCAAGAAGAATAATGATACACCAAGCAATGTCATCACCTTTAGCAGCGCACCCATCTGTTCCCAAGTACTCGTTGCCACTACTAATCCGCTTATTAATAAGAACATCACGCCAAGGATAAGCAGCCAGGTAATATTCCGTTCTCTTAACTGTTCCTTTGTTTTTTTCGGTTTAGCTGGTTTGCTAGGTTTTACAGGCTGATGGTTCGCCATGTCAGAAGTTGACGATACCGCGTTCATTTCTGTTTCGCCAGGAGACTCTTGTTCTTTTTCCTCCATATGTACCTTACGCTGTCGTAAATCAGACTGTTCTTTTAATTGCAAACAATACTGGCGATAGCCTTGCTTAAAACGTGTGTATTCTTGTTCGGTAAGATACCCATGCTCCCATAATGCTTTGATTTCTTGTTGCACTATTTTCTCTTTAGCTGCTCTTGATAGGTTATCCAATGTCTTCACCTCACTTCTAATTAATTGTCGTAAAGAAACAGCCTTACTTTGTTATGGTTATTCTATCATTTTCCATTACCATTTGCATTACCTGCCATCCACTATCTTTTCGTGCAATGCGACCTCTCTATACATCGTGTGCCTTTTCATGATTCTTCACCAAAAAAACGAACCATCAAAACAGACTGTATGGTTCGCTCTGTCATATTCCATGATTTATTTTTTATAACAGACAAAAAAGATACGATGACCATCTTCTGGCTGTTCAGCCGGTTGTGTTTCAAAGTCTCCATATACCTGAACATGATGCCAGCCTGTCTGCTTTAACATCTCAAGATAAGCCTGGACTGGGAATGTCCGCTGCTGATGTTGTTCATCAAAACGTTCATATTTAGCCGTTTGTTCCTCTTGCAAAAAGAAGGTGAGATCATGTATCAGGCTGTTTGGCTCTGAACCTTGATCACATAACCACACATACGTAATATCATCATAGATTTCCGCAAAGGTTTGTCCTGCCATATTTTCTTGAAAATGGCTCACACTGTGGACATCGAAGATAAAGATACCATCTTCTTTTAAACTATGGTACACATTGGTAAACATCTGGAGAATATCGTGTTCTGTCACCAAATAATTGACCACATCACAAAGACTGACAGCTATATCAAAGTCAGTTAACCCTTCAAGAGCACGCAAATCCTGATGGATATATTCTACCCCTTCTGTATTTGCTTGTGCATAGGCCAGCATATCCTCCGAGTAATCTACCCCTGTTACTAGATACCCTGCTGCCGTAAACTGACTGCTCAGTTTACCAGTCCCGCAGCCTAAATCAAGCAATCTGCCTGTTGTAGGAGCAAAGTGTTGAACAAACTCCTGCCATGCTTGATACGGGGCATCCTCCATTAATATATCATAGATATAGGCCAATTTTGTATAGACCATCTTACCGCTTCACTTCGAGCTTTGGGGCATCTCCCCATAATTTCTCTAGATTATAATAATTTCGTTCATCTCGATGAAAAATATGACAAACCACGTCACCAAGGTCTACTAACACCCAACGAGCTTGATCAAAACCTTCCATTCGTTTGACGAGAATCTCCTGTTCTTCAGCAGCATCTTTTACTGCGCGTGCAATAGCTTGTACCTGACGCTCATTACTCCCTTCACAGATTAGGAAATAATCGGAGATTAAGGATACCTCCTGCATATCCATCACAACGATATCCTCTGCTCGTTTATCATCACATGCCTTGGCAATCAAATCAGCTAATTCTTTACTATGCATTCATGTTCCTCCCTAGTTTTTCGTTATACAATTGAAACGTATCTGGATAAACTGGCTGGTTTTTACTCATCAAAAATCGAATCGTGTTTCGAGCCGCCATCCAGCACGCCTTATCGATATCTTCATACACCACTTGTCGTACTTCCTCAACTCCTGGAAAAGAGCGACCAGGCTCAATATAGTCAGCAATGTATATTACTTTATCCATCAGATTCATATGACGTTTACCGGTGGTATGCCAATAAATAGCACTTTGAATCTCTGGATCATCCACACCAAGTTCCCGCTCAATCATTTTTGATCCAACAGGTCCATGCCATAGTTCTTCGTTGTATTCCAATAAATCATGTGGCAGTTTCTCCATAATAATCCACCGCTTCATTTCTTCCGGATCACGATATTTCGCATAATCATGCAAAATAGCTGCTAATTCCACTTTAGTTACATCCAAGCGATAATGCCTTGCTAACTGGACAGCCGTTTCCGTTACTCTTACCGTATGCTCATACCGTTTGGTTGTTAATTGCTGCTTCACCGTTTCGAATGCTTTGTCTTTTTGCATGTCTCTCACCTAATTTCTCTTACATTGTTCTATCCATGATTTTATCATGAAGAGGCTCTCCTCTATTTTATGAATATAATTGTCTTTTATTAATATACGCAATCACTTCTGGCGGCGTTAAATAACGAATCGATCGATTTTCCTTCACCCGTTTACGAATCATTGTTGAGGAAATATCGATTAACGGCATCTGCACTTCTTTCACTGGGTAAGGTGTCTCCAGCGTGTGACCAGGCCGATTGACACCTACAAAGGTGACTAGTTGCAATAACAAATCAATATCACTCCACTTAGGCAGATATTCTACCATATCCCCACCGATAATAAAATAGAAGGCATTATCAGGGAACATTTCCGTTAATGCACGAACCGTGTTCAAGGTATACGAGACTGTCTCTTGCTCTACTTCGATTGGATCTACTAAAAAAGCTGGATGACCTTTAATTGCTTCACTGGTCATCTCCAGTCGATCCAATGCCGTTGTTTTAGCCTCGGCCTTATGTGGCGGCTGAAAGGATGGTATAAACCATACTTCATCCAATTCTAACTGTTGATATGCCTGTTCTGCCATTAATAAGTGTCCGTAATGCGGCGGATCAAACGTCCCGCCAAATAGTCCAATTCGTCTCAAACCTGACACCTACTTTATGGTAATGTAATTTGTTTATGTTCCGTTGATTCTTTGTACAGTACAATGGTATTACCAATGATTTGTACCACTTGCGCGTCCGCTCCCTCGGCAAGCGCTTCTGCCACATCTTCTTTATCTTCCATGCAGTTTTGCAGTATAGATACCTTTATTAATTCACGTTTCTCTAGTGCCTCACCAATTTGTTTGATCATGTTTGGGTTCACACCATCTTTGCCTACTTGAAAAATAGCCTGTATACGGTGGGACTTAGCACGTAAAAAACGCTTTTGTTTTCCTGTTAATTGCAAATTATTCACCTCTTAGTTTCTTTTCTAACTGGTCGACCAAATGCGATACTTCCAGATATTTCCCTGTCCATTTCTCAAATGCAAGCTGTCCTTGATATAGCAGCATAGCATGCCCATGATGAATTTTCGCCCCCCTGCTTTTGGCGTCTGCTAACAACTGTGTCATGATGGGCTGGTAGACAATATCACTCACTACTGCATTTACTCTCAGATTATCTAATGCAATAATTTGTCTCTCCACTTCTGGTTTCATCCCTACTGAGGTAGTCTGAATGATCAGGTCATAATCGTTTAACTGTGCCTCTGCTTCTTGAAAATGAATGACACTGGTAGACACATCACCTATTCTTAGGTCAAGTAATGCCTCTGCCCTTTCCGGCGAACGATTGGCAATATCCATTCTGGCTACTTGTTTTTGCATCAACGCTCGATAAATCCCACGCGCTGCGCCGCCAGCACCTAATACTAATACCGATGTATTGGAATGAAGGAGACCGGGAAAGGCCTCCTCTAACGAACGGACATACCCTTCCCCATCTGTGCTGTAACCTTTCCATTTACCATTGCTATGAACCACCGTGTTAACAGCACCTAATAAAGCGGCATCCGTGTCCATTTCATCTAAATAATCGATAATGACTTGTTTATAAGGAACCGTAATATTAAAACCATCTATCTCTTCAATCCTAAGCTTTTCAATGACTTGTGGCAAGGCATGTTGATCCCCTTCATATAATTTATATTCCCCATCTATCTGCGCTAAATCTAAAAAATGCTGATGAATCCATGGTGATAAGGAATGTCCAATCGGATTTCCTATCAATCCTAATTTATAACCCATTTATTCTCTCCTCTCCCAACACCGTTAAATCAAGGCTGGACGCAATGTGATTTGATTACCCTTGGGAACATGAACGGTGACGGTTATTCCACCTTCTGTTACCGTTAGCCAGCCAAGTCCCGGGATCACAATGTCTGTTTTTTCTCTAGGAATTTTAATGGTCTGTGCCACTAACGGCGGCAGTTGTTCTAATGTTGCTGGACTAGGCGGCTGCAACAATTCCCCAATATGCTTTTCATAAAAGGTATCTGCTTGCTCTAGTTTCGTCCGATGAATCATTAACTGATTTGAAAAATAACAAACGAATGACTGCTTCATTCCCTTTTCGATATCAAATCGGGCAAAACCGCCAAAAAATAGCGTTTGTTTGTCCTGTAATTGATAAATTCTTGGCTTAATCTCTTTTTTCGGATGGATGAGCTTTAAATCTTTATCCGTTACATAATGAACTAATTGGGAGCGATTGACCACTCCGGGAGTGTCATATAAATAACTAGTATCATCCAACGGTATTTGAATAAACCCTAACGTAGTCCCTGGAAAATAAGAAGTCGTAATCGCGTCTTTTACACCACTGGAACGATGAATTAACTGATTGATAAACGTGGATTTCCCTACATTCGTACAGCCAACAACATAGACATCTTTATGCTTACGATGCTTGTCCAGCTCTTGTTCCACTTTTTCAAAACCAATACCTTTGGTGGCTGACACCAAAAAAACATCTTGTACCTTTAAACCATAGTCACTGGCTGTCTTTTTCATCCAATGAATCAGTTTATTATGGTTCGTTGATTTCGGTAAAAGATCCAGTTTATTTCCTATTAAAACTATCGGGTTATTGCCTACTAATCGTTTCAACCCCGAGATAAAACTACCATCAAAATCAAATATGTCAACAATTTTCACTACCAAACTGTTTGTATCACTAATCTGTTGAATCATACGTAAATAATCGTCATCAGTATATTCTACATCCTGTACTTCATTGTAATGAGTCAGGCGGAAACAACGTTGGCAGATAACCTGTTGATTGGCTAATGCTGCCTTTGGGACATAGCCTGCCTTTGTTTTGTCTTCCGTTTGAATGACAGCCCCACATCCTTCACAATAGATCGTTTCCTCTACTCTTCCTCCCATGAAATCATGCCCTTCCTTCTCATCCATGCTAGCACCCTTCTTTCCATCATTCTATTGATCCGGGTAATCTTGCCATCTGTCTCTACGATTGGCACTACTAAAACCGTATAAAAACCGGCACGATTCCCGCCCAGTATGTCGGTTAGCAGTTGATCACCCACTACAACTATCTCTTCTTTTTTTAGTTCCATCTGCGTTGCTGCACGTTTAAATGCTCTAGTCAGCGGCTTTCTGGCACTGTAAACAAAAGGGGCCTCTAAGGGCTCGGAAAAGATACTAACCCGTTCTTGATCGTTGTTGGAGATAATTGTTACTTTTATATCGTTCTCTTTCATTTGTTGAAACCATTCGATGATCTCAGGAGTTGCGTCCTTTACATTCCATGCCACGAGTGTATTATCTAAGTCCGTGATCACACCTTTGATGCCTTTTTCTCGTAAACGATCAGGTGTGATATCTAACACGCGCGGAACATGCTCATTTGGTAAAAAGTTTTTAAGCAAATTTGTCCACCTCAACTATCCAATTACATACCTTTGTCTATCATAAACAATTTTCTGCATTTATTCAAAGGAAACTGAAGAATTTTTATAAAAATCAAGCTGGCGTATTTACGTTTTTTGTTGATAGAGTAGTCGCATTCCGTTGCTTTATTCAACGACTAGCCTTTTACTTCACATAACTCGCCTTATCGATGTTTTGTTAACATTCGCAAGGGATTTTATTTTCCATAAATTTGCCGATAACACCAAGCCAAACTAGGATGTTCCTCATGAAGAACAAAGATAGAACCAAGAATCGTGCGACAATTTACTACAAAACACGACATGTGGATAACTTTATTCACACTATCCACACTGACAACGATTGACTTCTCCCTTTATTCCACAAACGTTATACACAAGTTATGAACAACCCCATGTAGATAACTGTTCTGTTGTTGTTTTTTACGTTTCATGCTACATTTACTAATGACATGGGAAGGACAACCTATTTATGGGAGGGAAAACAATGGACAAATTATCAGATGAACTACTCATTGAATCCTATAAAAAAGCAAATGAACTATGCTTAAGCCATGAATTTATCCAGTTAATAGAAGAAGAAATGAACAAGCGCTCCTTGATGGATTATATCCAATTCGCCAAACAGATATAGATAATACGACACTTAGTCACCAAGACTGAGTGTTTTTTGTTTAAGTAAAAAAAAAACTAGCGGGTTGTGCCCGGGTTTTTTTCATGAGAAAGGAAAGCCTAGTCCTTAAACAATGTACCGATATGGAGTGGCTATACGGTAAAAAAACAAGTTACCATACTATCCGCTTAGTCTTAACCAACTATTATAAAGCCTCTCCACAATCATCACGAGAAGACAATAGAATAATTTTCCTCAACCATTTATCACCCTCTCACTATTAAAAATTTTTTTCGTTTATTTATAAATAGGTAGTTTCTCGTTATAATGGATAAATATCTTGTCATAATAATGCTCTACCCTTGTGTTTCGTAATAATTTTAGATTAAAATATAAGAGGATGTTCAAAAAAATATTCCATCATGAAATGAGCATATACACAAGGAGGAGCAATGATAGATGTTATTTGCAGTTTTTTTGCCGGTATTACTGGCGATTTTTATCCCTTTCTTTAGTAAATGGAAAGAAAAGATACATACAGGCTACTTTGTCCTGTTAGCACCACTAGCTGTATTCCTTTATTTCATTCCACACATCGGTAATGATTTTTCTCCTATCCAGCAATCATATAATTGGATTCCATCATTACATATCGATCTTTCTTTTTATTTGGATGGTCTTAGTTTATTATTTGTGCTGTTAATCAGTGGAATTGGAACACTAGTAACATTATATTCCATTTTTTATTTGGATACTTCTGAGCGATTAGGCCAGTTCTATGTCTACCTCTTATTATTTATGACAGCCATGTTTGGTGTCGTCTTATCTGATAATGTATTTGTTCTTTATTCATTTTGGGAATTGACCTCGATTTCTTCCTTTTTACTAATTGGTTATTGGAACTTTAAAGAACGTTCTCGATACGGTGCACTAAAGTCAATGCTAATTACTGTTTTTGGCGGTCTCAGTATGCTTGGTGGTTTCATCTTACTTACTTTGGAAACAGGGACTACCAGTATCCAAGGCATGATTAGCCAAGCTGATCTTATCTTATCCAGTGATTATTTTGGATTGATTTTAGCACTTATTTTGTTAGGTGCCTTTACCAAATCGGCACAGTTTCCTTTCCATATCTGGCTTCCAGACGCTATGGAAGCTCCGACACCAGTAAGTGCTTATCTGCACTCCGCAACCATGGTGAAAGCTGGGATTTTTCTTGTTGCACGTTTTACTCCCATTTTCTCGGGGAATGAATGGTTCTTTATTTTGGTGAGCGGTATTGGAATTGTCACGCTTATTTGGGGCTCGTATATGGCGGTAAGGCAAACTGATTTAAAAGGTATTTTAGCCTTTTCCACCATCAGTCAATTAGGTATGATCATGTCCATGTTGGGATTCGGTACAAGCGTAGCTATTTACGCAGCCGTCTTCCATATTCTTAATCACGCTACCTTTAAAGGAAGCCTGTTTATGATAGCTGGTATTGTTGACCATGAGACAGGCACTCGTGATATTAGAAAACTTGGCGGGTTATTCACACTAATGCCCATTTCGGCCACACTTGCCTTCTTTGGCACGTTTTCCATGGCTGGGGTACCTTTACCATTTCTCAATGGATTCTATAGTAAAGAAATGTTCTTCGATGCTTCACTAGCGATTGAAACCAGCTCGCAAATTGCTGGTACACTTGCTACTGCCATTCCTTATTTGGCGGTATTTGGCAGTATTTTTACCTTTGTTTATTCCATGTATCTGGTATTTGGGACTTTCATGGGCAAACAACAACTGGATGAATTACCCAAAAAACCGCATGAAGCACCCATTGGCATGTTGATTTCGCCAATTATTTTGGTGATCGGTGTGGTTACGATTGGTTTATTCCCTAATCTTGTCAATAGCTCCTTCTTGGCACATACGGCCGAAGCGATTTATGGCAGTCCGGTAGAGAAACATGTACAATTCTGGCATGGGTTTATCCCACCACTTTATATGTCGTTAATCGTGGTTGCGGTAGGAGCCGTTCTTGCCTTGACCATTCGTTATTGGAACAAGATATATACCATCTTACCTGGTAAATTAAGCCTTAATAAGTGTTATGATTTTCTCGTTGATCAGTCAGAAAAGACATCTGCTAAAATCACCAATACTTATATGAACGGTTCCTTGCGTAGTTATATGTCCTACATTTTGGTAGCGATATTGGCAGTCAGCATCACCGTCATGTGGTTGACAGATGGCTTTGCGTTGGATACATCTGATCTTGCTGTGATAACGATTGAAGAAATGGTGATTGCCATTGCAATGGCAGTAGCGGCCATTGCAACAATTTTTACTAGAAGCAAGCTGGCAGCGATTCTTATACTTGGTGTTGTTGGCTACAGCTTAGCCTTGCTATTTGTGATTTACCGGGCTCCTGACTTAGCCTTGACACAGCTTGTCATCGAAACGATCACGGTTGCCTTGTTTCTGCTTTGTTTCTATCACTTACCTAACCTGCGTCAACGAACAGAGAAAATTTCAGAGAAAACGACTAATCTCATCATTTCGATAGCCTTTGGCGGATTAATGACCTTAGTTGCCATTTCTGCTCATAGCACCAAGCTGTTTGACAAAATTTCGGACTACTTCTTAGAAGTTTCCCATGACATTGGCGGTGGCGATAATGTCGTAAACGTGATTCTTGTCGATATGCGTGGTATTGATACATTATTCGAAATCGTCGTGCTAGGTATTGCAGCGTTCGCTATTTATGGTTTAATTAAATTGCGAAAGAAAAAGGAGGCAGAATAGATGGAAATTGTAATGTCGATTCTTGCCGGTATTCTTTTTACAACAGGGATCTATAACTTATTACAAAAACAGATGCTGCGTATTGTAATTGGTACAGCACTAATCTCACATGGGGCTCACTTATTTATTTTAACAATGGGGCAATTAAAAACAGGAGCACCCCCTGTTTTGGAAGATGGAATTTCCAACTACACAGACCCATTACCGCAAGCTTTGATTTTAACATCTATTGTCATTAGCTTCGGTGTAACGAGCTTACTGTTAGTACTTGCATATCGAACATCGAAGGTAAATGGAACAGATAATATGGATAAATTAAGGGGTAACGAAGATGATGAGTAATTTAGCAGTATTACCAATTGTCATACCACTGATTGCTGGTGTGATTGTGGCGCTCTTTCCGAAAAAAAGAAAAGCAGCACGGATTTTCTCGCAAATACTTACCATAATCAGCACCCTTGTTGCTGCATGGGTATTATACTATGTGCAGCAGAATGGGACGGTTATATTAGAAGCCGGCAATTGGTCGGCACCTTATGGTATTGTACTTGTGGCTGATCTATTATCGATGACCTTAGTGCTAACAACCAATATCATCGCACTAGCCTGTGTCTTTTATGCACCTAAGTCGTTAAGTGAAAAACAGGAAGCATTTTATTTTTACACCTTCTATTTTTTATTGATTAGTGGTGTGTCAGGTGCGTTTATAACAGGAGATTTATTTAACCTGTTTGTATTCTTTGAGGTATTACTGATGGCCTCTTATGGATTAATTGTATTAGGCGGCGAACGCATTCAACTACGAGAATCGATGAAATATGTGTTGATTAACTTATTCTCGTCGATGTTGTTTGTGACCACGATTGCTTTCTTGTATTCCGTTGTAGGAACCGTGAATATGGCTCAAATTGCCGAGCGTATTGGAGAAGTGGAACAAACGGGCATTCTTACAACGATTGGAATTCTATTGTTTTTTGTCTTTGGGACCAAAGCAGCCTTATTCCCGCTATATTATTGGCTGCCCAAACCATATATCACACCAAACCCTGTTGTATCGGCCTTATTTGGCGCTTTGTTAACAAAGGTAGGTATCTATTCTTTATTACGTGTCTTCTCATTAATTTTTGTGCATAATCGTGATATCACACATGAGTTTTTTGTTTGGGTAGCGGCACTAACCTTGATATTTGGAGCGATAGGGGCATTATCAACCAATAATATTAAAATGGTGATTGCTTACAACATTATCCCTGCTGTTGGATTCATGCTGTTAGGAATCGGCGTATATAACGCTACAGGTTTTACAGGAACCATTTATTATTTAGTGAACGATATGTTTATTAAAGCAGCGTTATTCCTATTGGCTGGTGCGATTGCCTACCTCGTTGGAACGAGTGATTTACGAAAAATGCGAGGGCTCTTGCATCAGTATCCTTTATTAGGCTGGATGTTCTTTATCGCTGCTCTCGTATTGGCTGGTATCCCACCTTTCAGTGGATTTATCGGTAAGTTGGTCCTATTACAAGGGGCTATCGAAGCAGATCATATTGTGGTTGCCATTATCGGTCTTGGCTCCAGCTTGCTTATCTTATTATCGGTTATCCGTATTTTTGTTCGAGGTTTCTGGGGAGAGAAAGATGAAACGATTATTGCCGATAAAAAAGCTGCTCGAGGATTTGCTTGGCCAATTGCCTTCTTATTATTCTTCACCGTACTCTTAGGGGTTGGAGCAGAATGGTTCTATCCAAGTATCGAATCGATCGGTGACTACTTAATGAATCCTGATGAATATATTCAATCTGTGTTAAAGGAGTAAATTATTATGCCACTGCAAATAATCTTAAATATAATCATTGCGGTTATGTGGATGTTTTTAAGTGAAAGCTATACGTTCCCTTCTCTTTTGACAGGGTTTATCATCGGAGCACTATTATTGTTTATGTTGCGACGATTTATACCAGCTAATTTCTATTTGTATCGCGTATGGAAAATAATTAAGTTATTGCTCCTTTTTGTCAAAGAGTTACTTATATCCAATATTGACATTGTAAAATGGGTGTATAAACCAAAACAAACATACTATCCTGGTATCTTTGCTTATCCCACGGAATTGAAGAGTTCTTGGGAAATTCTGCTCTTAACGTCGTTGATTTCTTTAACGCCGGGTACATTATCCGTTGCCGTATCAGATAACAATAAGATCATCTACATTCATGCAATGGATATCGAATCAGATGAAACATCGATTAAGGAAATCAAGGAGACTTTTGAGAAGGCTATTATGGAGGTGACACGATGAGTGATCTGATCCAAATCGTCGCAATTATCTGCATGATTGTGATTACCATTTCTATTACCTTGTTAATGTTTCGTGTCGTTAAAGGTCCAAGCAATCCGGATCGTGCCGTTGCCTTAGATGCCATCGGTATTAACCTAATGGGAATGGTTGGGTTGAGTGCCATTCTCTTAGTGACCACCCGTTTAAATGACGTCATCCTCTTGGTTGGAATTTTACTGTTTATCGGAACCATTGCCTTAGCAAAATATATTGAAAAGGGTGTTATCATTGACCGGGACAACGATTGAAACCATCATTGATATTTTCGTGATTATCTTGCTGCTATTTGGTACGTTTTTCTTGCTGTCAGCTTCCATTGGTGTACTGCGTTTTCCTGATGTGTACACTCGGTTACACGCCTCCACGAAAGCTGCTACCTTAGGGATTGCTAGTGTGATGATTGGTGCTTTCATTTTCTTACATGCAGAGTATAACATCGTAAGCGGGAAATTGATCTTGGGCATCATCTTTATATTATTGACTGCCCCAGTTTCTGCTCATATGATTGGCCGAGCAGCCCATACGGCTGGCATCAAACCATGGTCACCAGACGGCCATACCAAAGACGCTTATGCCGATAATCAAGATAAAACGTCGTGACTAGTTCACGGCGTTTTTTTTATACACTAGAAATCACTATAATAGGAATTTGATTGAACTTTGAACGAATTAGACTACCTATAAGTTGGATTATGTTAGTAGATTATTTTTCTGATTGGTGCGTTTGATCGTATTATCTGTGCGAAGCAAGCGCTGCGGGAATATGGTGCGCTTCGATGCATAGGACATGCATGTGCAGTCGTGGCGATTGTCGTCGTGATCTTAGCCTGCGAACCTTCATGGCCGGCTTCAGCTAACTAAAAAGAAGAGCACTTTTTAGTGGATTTTCAGCTCGTCCTGCGATGCACAGGACGTTACGGTTTTACCTTGTAAACCATTTTCGAGTCTTCGCATATTCCCTCCGCTAGAAAATGATTCAACAATGGTTATCACTGCAAGGATAATGGATTCTATGCCCTTTAAAACATTAAATATCCATCATCGTATAACTTTTATAATGAAAGTATCAGGAAAACTCAGAAATAGCCATGCAAAAATTATCTCATCTCTCATCAGTAGAAAAAAGATAACTTATTGAATTATGCCTGTGACAAAACCGATTATGATGATGAGATTTTCGTTCCTTAGCTTCAGCAAAAATCAAGCATACAAACGGCTCTGATGTCGATCATCACCATGCTATTTCTTGCTAAAAGTGTGGAATCACTCCCTAGCAGAAGCCAACCACGTAGACAAAATGAGTAGTTCGCAGGCTAAACCAACCTTTGACATCCAGTCACACCCCTACACTTGCAAGTCTCGTGGCATGAGCGGAAGATCCACTTGGAAAAGTGCTCTTCTTTTGCCAGTTAACTAAAGCCATGCCTAGGTATGAGAAATACGATGAAGGTGTCCTTTACCTAAATCGCTTGTTGACTTATGCTCTGTGGGTAAAAGTGAAGGGCTTGGTTGGACCTTTGAGCTGCACTATTCATATCTCAAAGTGGTCCCTAGTCAGATTTACATAATCCAACTTATCGGCAGTTTTTTTACTTTGTTTTATTTGCAAGAAAGGACCGGGCAAATTTCAACCCGTTTCATATGTCCTCCTATTATTTTTCGATTGGTCTAACACACTTATAGAAAAACAGCTTGGACGTATGACACGTTGGACAACGGTACTGCATAGGATGGGATATAGGCAAATACCTAGTTTGATATCGCAGGAGGTGCTGTATTGTCCATTCTACTTGGTTTGTTAGCCTTATGTAAGGAGGCCCTATTCTTTGTTGCTTACGTAAAGCAAAACACCTTTCCTCAACCACTCCCACCTGAAGAAGAAAAACAAATGATCCAGCGATTGCATGCAGGCGATGAACAGGCGCGAAACAAACTAATCGAACATAACTTAAGGCTGGTTGCCCACATCGTAAAAAAATTCGAAAACACGCAAGAAGAGCCAGAGGATCTCATTTCCATTGGCACCATCGGATTAATTAAAGGGATAGAGAGCTATTCCAGTGGAAAGGGAACAAAATTGGCTACTTATGCCGCCAGATGTATTGAGAACGAGATTCTCATGTACTTACGCGCCACAAAGAAGACGAAAAAAGACATCTCGCTACAAGATCCAATCGGGCAAGATAAGGAAGGAAATCAAATTAGCTTAATTGATATTCTCGAGGCAGATAACGAAGATGTGACAGAGACGATTCAGTTACACATGGAATTAAAAAAAATTCAGAAATACCTGCGCGTGTTGGATAAGCGGGAAAAGGAGGTGCTGATTGCCAGATTTGGCTTGGCAAATACCGATGAACTAACACAGAGAGAGATAGCCTCTAAACTAAAAATCTCACGCAGTTATGTTTCTCGTATTGAAAAACGAGCCTTAATGAAGGTCTTTCATGAATATTATCGAAACGAACTAAAATAGCTGTCGTTCACTCGACAGCTATTCTTCTATATTTTGTACTACATGTATAATTAAGTTTGCTGCATTCTCTGCTGCCTTTTGCAGGAATTCATCAAAAGAAACCGACGAATCTTTTCCGGCAATATCTGATAAGGCACGTATCACCACAAATGGTCTACTGTATTGATAACATACTTGCGCAATTGCGGCAGCTTCCATTTCTGCAGCAATCAGATCGGGAAACGCTTGTCTTACTGCATTGACTCGATCTGCCTCTTGCATAAAGGCATCGCCCGTACTAATCAAACCTTTCATAGCTTGGACATTTTCTAATTGTTTTACGGCTAGCATCGCCTTTTCAATCAGCACTGGATCTGCCTTAAACATGGCAGGGAGCCCAGGCACTTGACCATATTGATAATCAAAGGCCGTGACATCCACATCATGATGAACCACGTCTGTCGATATCACAATATCACCAACTTCTAACCCCTCATGAAAACCTCCTGCTGAACCAGTATTAATCACGATACTTGGACCAAATCTTTCAAATAAGATCGTAGTGGCAATCGCCGCATTTACCTTGCCAATACCGGACTTTAACACGACCACTTCTTTACCGCCTAACATACCAACAAAGAATTCACTATTTGCAGCCTGAACGGTTTCTTTTACTTCCATACGATCTTTTAATAAAGCGACTTCCTCATCCATCGCCCCAATAATACCTATCATTCTGTTATCCCCCAGACGTTATCTTCTTTCCACTTCATGTAATTCCTCTACTAAAACCGGTTTCCAACCTTGATCCTCTACCCACTCTAAATGGACACGGTAAAATTCATCTTGATTAGATTCGGGAGAGACCGTTGCTTCTACGGCTTGTTCTCCAGCACCGCCAAACCACTGATCGATTTGTGCTTCACTTGGTATACCTGTAGCAACCTCAACAGCTTGTTTCATTTCCTGCCAGTCGGTAGACCCTTGTTCAAAAGAAGTGGTATGAGGGCCCTCTTGTGAGGTACCGATGGCTTCCCAATTACTTTTATAGGCGTTCTTCACATTGCTATCATCAGACTCGACTTCTTCTGTGTCGTTTTGTCCCTCTTCCTCTTCTTCCTCATCATCACCTTCCACTTCATTAACCTCCAAGTCTTTCTTCTCTTGACTTTCGGGTTCATCTGCCTCTTGATTGGAAGAGCCCAAAGCAAATTCTTCTGCCTGATTTTCCTCGTTTCCGGCTGTAGTATCACTCTCTCTACCTATAAAAATAACCGACAGCATCACAATAACTAATACACCGCCAATTACACTTAACCATGTAAGTAATTTTGTATTGGTTCTTTTTTTCTCAAATCTGTCTCTTCTTGTATTCGTTTCATGATTATCCGACATGTCTTTCCCCTCCCAATGTCATTATACTAAAAAAAAAACAAGTGTACCACGACCAGCTATTACTTTAGGAAAATAGATCGATTTTTTTCTGTTTTTGTCATCGTTGCAGGAATTTGTTCATAGTTATGGAATATAACTATAACGATAATGGTTAAGGAGTGATTACATGTTGTCAACAAGCTTTGATGCAACAATTTGGAAAGAAACCCCTTTTTATATGATCAGCTATGATAAGACAAAACAACTGCTTATCATTCATTTTCATGAAAATGATTGTGTTACTTTTGAGCCAGTATCCGAGAATCTTGTCTTTCAATTAATCATTTCAACCGATAAACAGCGTTTTATCGAAGAACAGCTTGAGCCGCTTCAACAAAAACGAGAATTGGTCTGACCTTTCTCTCGCCTGACTAGCAGCTAACTTCTATGACAAAATGGATGCCATACGTCATGACATCCATTTTACATGTGTTATTCTACATTCACTATTTTTACATTCATCTCACCAGCTGGTGTGGGAACCGTAATCTCTTCACCAATTGCATGACCAAGTAAACTTTTAGCAATTGGTGAATCATTGGAAATTTTCCCTTCAAAAGGATCCGCTTCAGCACTGCCGACAATAGTATAACTTTCTTCTTCACCGTCAGGCAATTCTAAAAAAGTAATCGTTCTGCCTAACGATACAATATCAGAATTCGCGTCCTCATTCTTTATAATAACGGCATTTCGAATCATGTTTTCAACCTGTACAATACGGGATTCTACAAATGCCTGTTCATCTTTTGCTGCGTCATACTCTGAATTCTCTGATAAATCCCCGAAATCTCTTGCTATTTTGATGCGTTCTACTACCTCTTGACGTCTTTCCGTTTTTAAGTATTCTAATTCTTCTTCTAACTTTTCCAGACCCTCTTCTGTCATATAAAATTCTTTTTCTTCTGCCATAACCCTACACTCTCCTTCAAACTATTACTATCACTCAGATAAGGCATATCTTGTACATGATATGAATCCTTATACAGAAATAGCACTTATTATATTGGTGAAAATGCTTTAATTACTAATCACTACTATCTCAGATTTTCAATTATTTTTCAACCGTTTTATTTGTCTATTTTTACTAACCTGACCGGATATGTTATAAACGCTAACCAGCCTACTAGAGCAGCTTGTTTTTCGTGTATACTCCTATTACTATACAAGTTGAACTTATAAATGTAACAAAAACGTGTTTCAAGCAAATCTCTACTCACATTATTTCCTATAATATAGTTTTGAATGACCATTCACACGCCTTTCAGTTCTGCTGAAAGGTAGCTGTATGATAAGATAATCAGAGAATAAATGCATTTATTCCTTGGTTATCTCATCTCATATTGCGTAAATGGATCAAGAGCACCTCTATTATTTCATTCAACTTATATAGTCATTTGCTCGTTTGATACTAATGGCAATTCCATCGCCAATAGGAAGAATAACCGTGTCATAGCCCTGATGTTGTAATAACCATCGATTATAGGCATCTATTTTTTTGACCATGTTTCGTAAACGCTTAGGGGCTCCGTCAGGATTTGCTACATAGCCATGAAACAATACATTATCAGTTATGATGACCCCATTTTTTGATAAAGTACCTTCATACAATTCAAAAAAGCGTCGATATTGACCTTTGGCAGCATCAATAAAAATCATATCAAATTTGCCTTTAGTCTTTGTTTCCACGGCTAGTTCTAAGGCGTCGCCTAAGATAACCTCAATTTGTGCTTGTCTCCCCTGATCCACTATATGATCCATAGCTCGTTGATACATTGCTTGATCTCGCTCTATCGTTACAATTTCCAAGTTGTTTTTAGCCTCGATCATGCGCAAAGCAGAATAACCAATTGCCGTCCCAATCTCTAGTAATTTTTGCGGCTGATAGAGTCGAATCAGTTGTTGCAATAAGGCAATTCCTTGTGTATCCATGATAGGCACATGATCTTTTTGGGCATCATGTTGCATTTGTTTCACCCATGCCGGCTCCTGTTTCGGTAGACTATCTAGGTAATGGATTAATTGGCTCTCATTCATGTTTCCACATTCCCCTTGTATCAAACAAGGTTAAAGCAGGGCGATCCCTGCTTTAATCTTGATTATGAATATATTGTTCTTCCAGTTGTTGGTGTTCTTCATACGTTTGCGCATAATGAACATTTCCATCTGTATCCGCCAAGAAAAACAAGTAGTTGTTATTGGCTGGATCAAGCACGGCTGATAATGAACTCTCTCCAAAGTTAGCAATAGGGCCAATCGGCAAACCGTCTATTTGGTACGTATTATACGGTGATTCAATCTCATAATCGTCATAGGTAAGCCGTGGGATGTGTTCCCCGTGAGCATAAATAACGGTTGGGTCTGTTTGCAATCTCATACCATCATTCATACGATTATAAAATACTGCTGCGATATTTCTCCGATCATCATTGGATGGCGCTTCTTCTTCTACCAACGAAGCAAAAGTGATGATTTCATGGGGCGAATAATCAGACTCCTCTATTTGCGATTGATAGGCTGCCATCACCTCATTCGTTTTATCAAGCATTTGTCTTACCACTTCATCTACGGTTGGATTCTCGTGATAAAATTCATAGGTAGCTGGGAACAAATAACCTTCTAATGGATAGATAATTTCTTCGGCTAATATTTCCTCGCTTAGGAAAGCAGAATATTCGTTTATCAAGGTTTCTATATACGATGTTTCTTGCATCCTATTCAAAAATTCATTCCGCTCGATACCTGCCTCTTCTTCAAAAATGGTTGCTATTTCTTCGATGTTCCGCCCTTCCGGAATCGTAACTCTCATAGCCGCTTCTTGCTGCAAAGTACCAGTTTCCAACTCATCAGAAATCTCTTTAAGTGTCATGGATGGACTTAAAGTATAATCCCCTGCTTGAAAATCAGATATATTATTAAATTTGACATAGAAGCGATAGACAAGGCTGTTTGCAATTAATCCTTCCTCTTCTAGCTGATTGGCAATATCGGAACTAGATGCACCAAGTGGAATGGTTAATTCTACGGTTTCATCAGATGATGGATCCACTGGTGTGGTGGCTGTCTGGATAAATTTATACGCAGAATAACCACCGATGATCATCAGGATAACTAATGCAATCAATACAATAGCTATGATCTTACGGGCAACGGTTATTTCCTTTGCTCGATTCTCGGCAATTTCTTTATATGTAGTTTTTTGGCGTTTTTCTTTCTTTTTACTCAATTTAGGGTTCCCCCTTTCACCCGATATATTATACTATAAATTAAATAAAAGGGAAACCATTCACTCATCTAATCGTTCTATATCGTCTATCAACAAGGCTAACTTATATAGAATTACTCCGTGTTCCCTTTGATATTCTGGATGGTTTATTGGTTTATTCCATGATGTGTTCCTAAGAATTAGCTTAGGAAAATAGCTTTAAACCTCATTTGATCTTTTCTCACTAAACCAATGTAGTATAATGGACATTTATGTCGTGTCATTTTTCCTATTTATTTATCTCTACGTTCCAATAAACGATGACACTGTAGATGTTAAACTATTTTACCCATTAGCAAAACCTCGTATCCAGGATTGGATACGAGGTTACTTTTCTTATGATTATTCGGTCAGATCCTCATCGGCTATGGTGTTTAACACTTCCTCTACCATATCCCATTCTTCATCCGACTCGATATGGAAAAGTTCGAGATCGTCCTCATTTTGCTTCTCTTCATAACGAAAAGCGAAGACTTCTACTTCTTCATCGTCACTTTGTTCTGCGGGTACAACGGCCACATAGGCATTCTCGGTCTCATCCACATCGAATGTAAATAAGACTTCAAACAAATGCTCTTCACCATTCTCATCTGGAATGATAATCCGTTCTTTTTCTTCCAATGACATGTTATCTACCTCCTTTACGATTGACTGTCCAAGTAACCTTGCAAAATCATGACCGCAGCCATTTTGTCGATTACTTTTTTACGTTTCGATCTGCTTATATCTGCCTCAAGCAAAACCCGTTCTGCTGCCATCGTTGTCAAACGCTCGTCCCACAAAACCGTCTCAATAGAAAAATCATCTTTTAGGAATTGAGCAAAATCTTGTGAGGCCTCTCCGCGAAATCCAATCGATCCGTTCATATTTTTAGGTAATCCAATAACTACCTTATCTATAGTGTGCTCTTCCATAAGTTGTTTAAACGTATCTTTGATTGAGTCATATTCTGGTTCCGTCCAATGCAAGGTGGTTAACCCTTGTGCCGTCCAGCCTAATTCATCACTTATCGCCACACCAATAGTTTTGGATCCTACATCCAAACCTAATATTTTCGTCATACTTGTTTTTTAGCGTTGATGTAATCCTTGACTAGTTCTTCCATGATTTCATCACGCTCTACTCTCCTTATTAAATTGCGTGCATCATTATGTCTGGGAATATAGGCCGGATCCCCCGAAAGTAAATAACCAACTATCTGATTAATCGGGTGATAGCCTTTTTCTTCGAGCGCTTGATAAACGACATGCAACACTTCCTTTACATTCTGCTCATCTGGCTCATCAGAAAAATCAAATTTCATTGTTTTATCCATTCCATCCAATCGAAGCACCTCCAAATTATAGTTCTTTCGGTAGCTTGTATTTGTCTATTATACCTGTTATTGAACTAAATTACCAAACTTATTCATGGGTTTGCACATATTTTTCCGCATAAGCAAGTGCCTGTGATAATTTTGTTGTGTCCTTACCACCTGCTTGTGCCATATCAGGACGACCTCCACCGCCGCCGCCACAAATTTTTGCGGCTTCTTTCATTAGATTGCCAGCGTGATACCCTTTTTCTACTAAATCTTTCGTTACTCCAGCAGCTAGTTGTACTTTATCATTATTAACAGCTGCTAATAAAATAATTCCTGAAGCTAATTTTTGCTTCATCTTATCCACCATTTCACGCAGTTGATTCATATCTGATACATCCACTTTCTGTGCAAGTACCTTTACTCCATTTACTTCTTTCACCTCATCCAAGATAGAAGAAGACTCCAACTGCGATAGTTTACTGTTTAATGATTGGATAGAGCGATCTTTCTCTTTCATTTCTTTAAAAAGATGTTCCAAACGCTCGGGTACTTGATCTTCTTTCGTTTTCAACAAGGATGCTGCTGATTGTAATAACTGCTGCTTGCCGTTAACAAATTGATAGGCTCCTTTTGCTGTAACGGCCTCTATTCTCCTTGTTCCTGCCCCTATTCCAGACTCAGAAATAATCTTGAATAATCCGATTTCAGCAGAGTTTCGCACGTGACAACCACCGCATAATTCAACGCTATAATCTCCTACTTCAACAACACGGACAACTTCTCCGTATTTTTCACCAAAAAGCGCCATGGCTCCCATCTGTTTTGCTTCGTCCATTGTCTTATTTGTGATCGTTACCGGTAAAGAATCCCATATTTTTTCATTTACTTTTTGCTCTATTTCTATTAATTCAGCCGTATTCACTGCATTGAAATGCGAGAAATCAAATCGCAGTCGTTCACTTGCTACCAAGGAGCCTGCCTGATTAACATGTTCACCCAACACATCTTTTAATGCTTGATGAAGTAAGTGAGTCGCTGTATGATTCTTAATAATAAACTGTCTGCTTCGCCCATCCACTGTGGCTTGGATGTCCTGTCCTTTTACCAGTTTTCCCTCTTTGACCAGAATACGATGGAGGTTTTGACCATTCGGTGCTTTCTGAACATCTAACACCTCGGCAACACCTGTTTCACAAGTAAGGGTACCTTTGTCCGCAATCTGTCCGCCGCTTTCTGCGTAAAATGGTGTCGCTTTTAAGATTACCAATGCCTCCACACCTGATACTGCTTCTTCTGCTAATTCCTTATCTACGACAAGTGCTTGGATCGTTGTTTCCTTGGTTAATTGCTGATAGCCAATAAAGCTGCTGTCTACCTGAAGGTCACTTAGTACACGATCTTGACTTTGCATTGAGTCCACTTTCTGCCTTGCATTACGAGCTCGATCACGCTGTTTCGCCATTTCCGCTTCAAAGCCTGCTTCATCAATTGTGAAACCAGCTTCTTCTGCGTATTCTTCTGTCAATTCTTTAGGAAAGCCATAGGTATCATAGAGGCGAAATACTTCTGAACCAGGGAAGACTTCACTGCCTGCTTCTTGTTGCTGCTCAATGATATGATAGAAAATTTGTAATCCTTCTTGCAATGTCTCATGAAATCTTTTTTCTTCCGTTTGAATGACGTTCTGAATGAAATCGGCTTTCCGCTGTACCTCTGGATAGAAGGCCTCCATAATCGAGGCAACGGTTGGCACTAATTGGTACATAAATGGTTGATCAATACCGATTTGTCGTGCATATCTCACCGCTCGACGTAATAACCGGCGCAGTACATATCCTCTGCCTTCGTTGGAAGGAAGGGCACCATCACTTACGGCAAACGTCACTGTACGAATATGATCCGCAATCACTTTAAAGGCCACATCTGTTTCTTCCTGCTGTTGATAGGTGGTATTAGCTAATTTTTCGGTTGCATGAATAATCGGAATAAATAAGTCTGTTTCAAAATTGGTTTTGGTATCCTGAATTACACTCACTAAACGCTCCAAACCCATTCCCGTATCAATATTTTTTTTCGGTAGTGGAGTATACGTATCATCAGGATTGTGATTAAACTCAGAAAATACTAAGTTCCAGATCTCCAAATAACGCTCGTTCTCTCCACCAGGATACAGCTCAGGGTCTTGTGCATCATATCCATATGCCTCACCGCGATCATAGAAAATCTCTGTATTAGGTCCACTTGGCCCCTCTCCTATATCCCAGAAATTCTCTTCCAAACGAATGATACGTTCTTCTGGCAGCCCAATATGATCACGCCATAAAAGGTAGGCATCTTCATCCTCCGGGTGTACGGTAACCGATAACCTTTCTGGATCAAATCCAATCCATTTCTCACTTGTTAGGAACTCCCAAGCAAAGACAATGGCTTCCTTTTTAAAGTAATCACCAATAGAGAAATTGCCTAACATCTCAAAAAACGTATGATGTCTCGCCGTATAACCCACGTTGGTGATATCATTTGTCCGGATCGATTTTTGTGCATTAGCAATGCGTGGATTCTCCGGAATAACCCTTCCATCAAAATATTTTTTAAGGGTTGCCACACCACTATTAATCCATAATAAGGTGGGATCCTCCTGCGGAACTAAAGATGCGCTTGGCTCAACGGCATGACCTTTCTCTTGAAAGAAATCTAGAAACATCTGACGGACTTGTGCAGAAGTTAATCGTTTCATATCTATCGCCTCCCATATATCAAATACTTGGATCCATTAAAAAACTCTCCTCCCCATGCAATAAATGCAGGGACGAGAGTATATCCGCGGTACCACCCTGATTACAGTAAAACACTGTCATCTTCTCATCGATAACGGTGATGTAACCGGCAGGTGTTAGCTGCACTTCAAACTAGCTTCTTGGATAAGGGCATTCCGGAATTCTTTCAGCCTCAGAAATTCCTCTCTGTTGAAATGATTGTCCAATACTCAGGTTCTTCCACGTTTTTAATATTTACTTCGCTAATTATAAGCTACATTTTACCTATCTGTCAACGTCCTTTACTTGTCGATAAGTAAGAGGAATAGCAACTTTAGCTATAGTAAGCAACGGTATAGCCAGTATCACTCCAACCACCCCCGTCGCTTTCGATAAAAAAAACAAGGTAAACATTAAATAAACAGGGTGGATATGGACACTTTTCCCCATAATAAACGGGGATAATAAATTACTCTCTAACAACTGGATGATCACCACAATTCCTAAAACAAACAGCACCATTTTTGTGGAAATAGTAAAGGCAATGAGTAGAGCAGGTATGGCACCAATAATCGGTCCAAAATAAGGAATGAGATTGGTGAATCCCATAATTACTGCTAATACCGCCGCATAGTTCATACCAACTATTTTTAGTAACACAAAACTAGTAATTCCCACAAGAAAGCAAACCAAGATTTGTCCTCGAATATATTGACCAAGACTTTCCTCGATTTCATGACCCAATTTTCTCGTAAAATCTCGATATTTTGGCGGTATCAGTTGAATAATCCTTCTTAACAGGGTTTGGTAATCCTTCAAGAAATAGAAGGAAAGGACAGGTATAAGTACAATCATAATTACAAAGTCAAATAACATCGGTACATTCATTAATACGCCGGTGATTCTCTCGCCTATATTACTTTCTATTCCCTCTAGAAAACGATCCAGATTATCATGAAACCCTTCTGGTAAAAAAGAAGTTTGCGAGTAAATATTATAAATAAAGGAACGATAGGCCTCCACATATTGCGGCAGGTTCTTTTGTATCTCTTCTATCTGTCTAATCCACACAGGCACAGAGGCATAAATACCTGCTCCAGCCATCACAAAAAAAAGCAAATAAATACTAACAATCGCTAGTGGACGCGGCAAGTGAAATTTTTGAATATATTGCACAACCGGATGTAAGAGATACGCAATTAAACCAGCGATTAGAAAAGGGGCACTGACCTTTAAGAGTAGGACGAGAATATCACGATAAAAAGGAAACAAGATATAAATTAAATAAATGGATAAAATGGCCAGACACAACATAAATAATTGTAGTATTCTTCTGATAATTCGATCATTAGACATCTTTATTCTCCTCAAGCCGCCTTTGCTCAATGGAAAATAAGTCGTCTAATGAATGAAGAGAGCCATCTGATTCTATTTCATGCAAATGAATCACATTATCCTGTACAGATAACTCCACATAACAACTCCAACAATAATATTGATTTGGGCCTATGATACCAATATTCTTTCCACGACAAATAGGACAAATCACTAGTCTACCTCATTTCATCATCATTTCCTTTCATTTTCGCCATATTTAAGTTGATTTATACGTCTAAACAGACAATCTTCAAGGCTTCATCAATATTTTTCCTGCATTATTTTGCTAACTATGTTACAATGCCGTTACAATATATTTAAATAGGAGGGAGAATTAAAATGAAGCAGATTTTTTACTTCATTTTACTGGCTATCTTTTTGGTAGCCTGCGGAAATCAGGATAGTGCAGAGTCATCTGAGGACGTGCCGGAAGAAACCACTTCAGAAACCGAGTCAGACATGGATGAGGAAACAGCAGATATCTCAGATTCAGATGATATGCCGGAGGTTGAAGAAGCAGTAGCCGATGAATCGGACAACTCTACTGTCGATGGAGAAGCACACGCATTGAAAGAATTAAAGGGATGCGAAGAGGTCTTAAGCCTTTTAAGTGAAAGTGTGAGTGGATTAACGATGCAATCCGATGTACCGGGAATCGTTGAACCAGGTGAAATCTCTTGTGAATTTGTTTCAGAAGCAGACAATGTGCTCACCTCATCGATTAGTGCCGATCAAATCGACACTGATCAAGATATGATGAACACTTTAAAAGAAATGGCTGAAGAGGATGAGATGACAGAACTTTTCGAGAATGAATCAGTAGCAGAAATGGGTGGTATTGCTCATGGGGTGGAAGACGGTCCGATTAAATCAACAGTCGTGATTCTTCCGCATTTTGAAATGCAGTATATAGCGCCTGCTGGTGAGGAAGGGCTCTATGGAAAGGATGCAATTGACGTATTACTGCAATTGTTAAAATAATAAAGTAATGTTCATGCGGCACGGGATTCTTCTTCCCGGCCGCATGTTTATTCGTAACAATCAGAAATAGCTACATCACATAAAGTCATATGGACTGAAGCTTTCCTGTTCTATTTCAACCGCGAGCAACTTCTCATCAGCGGTTAAGACCAGTTCCTTTGATTTTTCAGCAGGTTTTGCTTCCTCTTTCTGAAACAAATGATGCAGGTAGGTCACTAAGGATGTATAACGTTGATTGCTATCCTCTGTTGCGATGCCGCGTAGGAAGGCACGCTTATCACCACAGATGACTAACGACTGTTTAGCACGTGTAATCGCAGTATAGAGCAAATTTTTACGAAGCATCCGGTGGTAACCAGGAATCACGGGCATAATCACAATCTGAAACTCACTTCCTTGTGACTTATGAATAGATGTACAGTAGGCATGCATGAGATTGATCAAATCCGCTCTTGGATAGACTACTTCCCTTTCGTCAAAGCTGACCACCACTTGATCGACCTGATCCTCATTCTCATCCTTCTCCAAGATCGCTGCCACTTCTCCAATATCCCCATTAAACACTTGATCCTCTGGCTGATTTACCAATTGAATGACCTTATCCCCTTTGCGGAAAACGCTCTCGCCAAATAAAAGTTCCCGCCGTCCTTGCTGTGGAGGATTAATGGCGGCTTGTAATTCCTTATTTAAACGATGAATGCCTGCCTTGGAACGATACATCGGCGCTAACACTTGAATTTGTTTGAGGTCCACCCCTTTTTGATATGCCTTCTGCACAATATGGGTAACCATCTCCACCACCTGAAAATCAGGACAATCAATAAAATTAAAATCATTCGCTTTGGTTAACGTGTTAGGCATGACCTGATTATGCTTAATCTCATGCGCTAGCTGAATAATCTTAGAGCCCTCTTTTTGACGATACACTTCTGTCAAAGAAATGGAGGGAATCACCTTACTTTTTAGCAAATCTGCCAGCACCTGACCAGGACCTACCGAAGGCAACTGATCCTCATCCCCAACAATCACTACTTGCATATCGCTTGGTATCGCACGAAATAATTGATGGGCAAGCCAAATATCCACCATGGAGAACTCATCAATGACTAATAATTTTCCTTCTAGTTTATTATTCTCATCTTTTTCAAACGATTCATTTCCATCCCAGCCAAGTAGACGATGAATGGTCACACTATCAACACCCGTAGACTCCTGCATACGTTTGGCTGCCCTACCAGTTGGTGCTGTCAAAATAAAAGGGTATTCATCATCTTGATCATAAGCATGTTTGTTCATCGAGCAGTCATGGATAGCCGCGTAGGCGTTGAGAATCCCTTTAATAACTGTTGTTTTACCTGTCCCAGGGCCACCCGTCAGGATAAAAATCTTTTCCAATAAGGCCGTTTGCAATGCCTGATATTGTTCCTTACCATAGCTTAGTGCTTCCTCTTCTTCCATCTTTCCGACAATCTTAAGTAACTCAGCATCGGTAAACGTCGGCTCAATAGATTGGTTAGCTATCCGTTTTAATTTCGAACAAAAACCAGTCTCCGAATAATATAATGATGGCAGATACACCTTCCGCTCCATCACGATGATCTTTTTTTCTTTATTCAATTCGATAATCTGTTCACTCATCTTATCCGTCGGTATTTCATGAAGTTCACCGTCTATTAATTGGTCCATTTGGTATAATACTTGATCCAAAGGCAGATAGACATGACCATCTTGCATACTATTCTGCAAAACATAAATACAAGCGGCCTGCAACCTGGTAGCATGATCTACCGGGATGTCATGCTGTCTCGCTATTTGATCTGCCCGCACAAAACCAAAACCTTCTACTAAAAACACAAAGGCATATGGATTAGTTTGTAAGGTATCCAATGTCTCTTCTTTAAAAGCGGCATACATTTTTTGGGCCATTTTCAAGCCAAAGCCAAACTGGGATAACTGCACGACAATATGTTCAAACCCTTGATTTTCCTGGAGGACCTGATGGATTTTTTCTTGTTTTTCCTTAGACAGTCCTTTCACTGCTTTCAACGATTCTTTATTATGTAGGATAGTGGATAATGCGTTTTCCCCTAGCTCTTCCACGATATGCTCTGCTGTTTTCTTCCCTACTCCGGGGAATAAATTACTCGAAAGATAGGCAACCACCCCTTCTTTGGTTTCTGGTAAAAAACGTTGATAGCTTTCTACCTGAAATTGTCGGCCAAAACGAGGGTGATCTACCGTCTTTCCATAAAATTCGTAAGTCTCGCCAGGATCTAATCGTCTAAAATAACCCTTGACCACTACCTCTGATTCCTCGAATGACTGGTTAGTTTCAAGCACTTTGATCTTTGCAATGGAAAAATGCTCATCTTTATTTTCGAAAATCGTATGGATCATTTCTCCCTTGATATAATTTTTCCGATTGGCTCCTTCCATTACAAAGACCTCCTTTATCCGTCTTGCTCCCCTAACATTTTTTCAATCTGTTTCTTACCATTCCCTGCCAATAAGTGATCTGGTTGGATCTCAAGAGCCAGGTTGAAATGTTCAAGGGCTTGGCGAATCTCCTCATCATGCAACGCAATAACCCCTAAATTATAGTGAGCATCACTGTGCTGGGGCTCTAATTGCAGGGTGTGTTCAAAAGCTTCTCTAGCTTGTTCTAATTGTTGAGACTGTGCCAAGGCTAGACCATATTGGAATTGAATATCAACATCTTGCGGGCTTAGTTCCTGAGCGCGTTGTAAATATGGGAGAGATAAGCGATACTTCTCATTATATAAAAAGGTCATCCCTAACATAAAATAAGGATCGGCTTCCTCCAACCCTTTTTGAATCGATTGTTGAAAATATTCCTGTGCCTTGTCCAATTGTTCTGTTTCAAAATATACGTTTCCGAGTCCATAGAAGGCAGTTGCTGCCTTTGGATCGAGTTCTATTGCTTTGTGATAAAATCGTTCTGCGCGTTGATAATCTTTCATATGTAATAGAAGATTGCCGAAATTAATATAATGAACCGGTTCTTCCGGATTCGACTCAATGGCTTCGGTGAAATATTGTGCCGCTTCTTCTAGTTTGCCTTCTTGCATATACTGAATACCTGGGTCGATGTCAGACATAGGTGTGGTCTCCTCCTTCTGTTGGATGTAATTATTTGCTAGTAAATGCAGGAGTTCTTTATTCATTTTAGCCTACTATGCTCACCCTCCGCAACCTTCGCCTTTCGAAAAATTCATATTGGGCTAATGAATGGGTGAATGCGATCTTGTTTTTATAAGATAAAAAAGGTGGCATTCGTGATATCATTGTATTTGCATTGAATGAAACTTAACTGAATCGAAGTGTCGTTTCATTCAAAACTCATATCTTTCTAAAGCATATTACCCACGATTTTATGCTTGCCATCATATCAGAAAAACTGGCCACATCTCGCTCGGCTCCTTACCTATTCAAAGTAGTCATTGAACTGTCGATAACCCATCTTATCGGTACTCTGGTTCATTATAGATCAAATCGTTCCATATCCTATTATACCAAGGATTACATGCTTTTCTGTCATATTAAAAAGGACAGCATATCACGCGCTGTCCTTTTTGTTATCCTACGTAATCCAGTTGTTGATTGTTTTTACTTATTTCGTTGATTGTGCCACCGCCTAAACATACATCCCCTTGGTAAAAGACGACTGCTTGTCCAGGGGTAATCGCACGTTCTGGGGCGTCGAAAACAACTTTTACCTTACCATCATCTTGTGGATGCACCATTACGCCATGATCCTGCTGACGATAGCGGAATTTCGCTGTACAATGAAAAGATTCTATCGGCTGCTCATTGATCCAGTTTAACGACTCCGCCATCAGACTTTCTGAATACAAGGCGTCGTTATGATAATCTGCACCCACATACAGCACATTATCTTCCAGGTTTTTACCAACCACAAACCATGGACCACCTGGACCACCAATGCCGAGCCCTTGTCGTTGCCCAATTGTATAATACATTAAGCCATCATGGTTTCCTTTCTCGACACCATCTAATGTCATCATTTTACCTGGCTGTGCTGGTAAATATTCACTTAAGAAATCCTTGAAATTTCGTTCCCCGATAAAACAAATCCCCGTACTATCCTTTTTGTATGCAGTAGCTAAGTTATTCTCCTCAGCAATGCGACGGACCTCGGATTTTGGAAGATGACCAAGCGGAAATAACACTTTTTGCAAGACTTCTTGCGATAATTGATTCAAGAAATAGGTCTGATCTTTATTATCATCCACGCCTCGCAACATCTCCACTTGATTCCCTTCCCTTTTTATTTGGGCATAGTGACCGGTTGCGACATAATCAGCCCCTAGCGATAAGGCATGCTCCAAAAAGGCCTTAAACTTAATCTCTTTGTTACACATCACATCTGGATTGGGCGTTCTACCTGCCTTATATTCATCTAAAAAATAGGTGAATACCTTGTCCCAATATTGCTTTTCAAAATTCACGCCATAATACGGAATATCTAATTGATTACATACCCTGATGACATCTTCAAAATCTTCTGTTGCCGTACATACACCATTTTCATCCGTGTCGTCCCAATTTTTCATAAAAATCCCTACCACATCATAGCCTTGTTGTTTTAACAAGAGTGCTGTAACGGAGGAATCAACTCCACCGCTCATACCAACGACTACGCGGGTATCTTGCTTTTTTTTCATGTTATCACCACCTTATCTAGTCAGTCTATTTACTGTATCGGCTATCTTATCGGCTGCTTCTCTGATACTCTCTTCATCATTAGCTAAACCAAAGCTAAAACGGACAGAATTCATGGTGCGTTCTTCTTCATCTAAAAACATCGCACTAAGTACGTGGGAAGGCTCTATGGAACCTGCAGTGCACGCACTTCCGCTAGAAGCGGCCACACCGTTCAAATCAAAGTTCATCAACAGTGTCTCCACATTCGTACCAGGAAAACTTACGTTAATAATCGTTGGCACACTTGCACGCCTGTCCCCATTAACCACAAAATCCACCTCTTTGGCACGTAAGGTTTGCAAGAATAACTCAGCAAACTGTTGATAGATATCATACCGAACAGCTTGCGATTCTTGAACCAATTCAATCGCTTTGGCAAAGCCTGCAATACCTGCCACATTTTCTGTACCGGCACGGCGCTTGCGTTCTTGTTCACCGCCAAATTGCAAAGGCTGTAAGTTTAATTCTTTGTCGGCGTAAAGGAAACCCAAGCCTTTTGGGCCATTAATTTTGTGCGAAGAAACGGTTAATAAGTCGACTCGCAATGCTTGGATGTCAATAGGAAGAAGGCCATAGGCTTGCACGGCATCCGTATGAAACAATACATCGCGCTCGTGTAATAACCGACCTATTTCCGCAATTGGCTGTATCGTTCCTATCTCATTGTTCACCATCATAATCGATACTAAGATCGTATCTTCGCGAAGTGCATCCATGACTTGCTCCACATGAATATGACCTTGTTCGTTGACCTCTAAATAGGTCACATCAAATCCTTGCTTTTCTAAATGATTTACCGTGTGTAATACAGCATGATGCTCTATTTGGGTTGTAACAATATGCTTTCCTTTCGCTTGATTAGCTAAGGCCGCACCCATGATAGCCATATTATTTGCTTCTGTACCACCGCTTGTAAAGGTAATACTGCGTTCATCTGCACCGATCGATTCAGCTGCCGTTGCCCTTGCCCGATCAAGTATTTGCCTGGCCTTTCTTCCAAACGAATGGATACTCGATGGATTACCAAAATTCTCCTGATAGACCTGCATCATTACTTCGATCACTTCTGGATGGACCGGCGTTGTCGCAGCATGGTCTAAATAAATTGCATTCATCTTCTGTCATCCTTTACTTTCCTGTCTCTAATCATTATCTCCATAGAGTATAGTGCCAATATTAAATATAAAACATATAAGGATCTTGTATTCCTTTTTCACCATAAGTGGATAGGTCTTGTAATGTAGTTGTATCAAGCACCTCTTTTACGGCGTCTCGAATCCGGATCCATAACTCCTGTTTGGCAGGCTCTTCGTCTTCCATACCCTCTACTGGTGTGATCGGCCCTTCTAAGATTCGAATAATATCGCCTGCTGTTATTTCGCTAGGTTCTTTAGCCAGTATATATCCACCATATGCTCCACGAATACTCTTCACCAAGCTGGCGTTTCTTAGTGGCGCAACCAGCTGCTCCAAATAATGCTCCGATAACCCGTGTTCTTGGGCAATTGTTTTTAATGAAATCGGACCATTCCCTTTATTTTTAGCTAATGCAATCATAATGGTTAATCCATATCTACCTTTGGTTGAAATCTTCATTGTTACACCTCATTCTTTCATCCGCTACATTATTAGTTTGTGTTCAAAAGCCGCTTAAAGAATCATTCAGCGACAGCCCCAGGAGGACGATTACTCGATCCAGCAAAAGGATTATTCCAGGTGTTGGCACATCCGTCAAAAATGCCACTATCATTCATTGCGGTCTTTTTCTTGAATTTTGAACATCCTATATTAGTTGTATTATACCATGAATGTTATAATAATGGCAGAGCTATCCTTTATGGTTTGCATATTAAACAATAGTAAAAAAACAGACACTCCTTGTCAAGTTGATTGCTTTACAAGACACTAGGGAGTTCTGGTCATAATACATATCGGAAAGGAAAGAGATATTCACATGCCAAATCAACCGCTTGCCTTTCGAATGAGGCCAAAAAATATTCATGAAATAATTGGACAACAGCATTTAGTCGGGACAGGAGAAATGATTCAACGAATGGTCGAGGCCAATCGGTTGCATTCTATGGTGCTATACGGACCACCCGGCACAGGCAAAACATCTATGGCGATTGGAATCGCTAATAGTTTACAGATCCGCTATAAGATGCTCAATGCTGCCATTGATAGAAAGAAAGATATGGAAATTGCTGTAGAAGAGGCGAAAATGTCTGGACAGCTAGTGGTTATTCTAGATGAAGTACACCGTCTCGATAAAGCAAAACAAGATTTTCTTTTACCTCATGTAGAATCTAACCTGATCACCTTGATCGGCTGTACGACGGAAAATCCATATCATAAGATTAGTCCTGCTATTCGCAGCCGCTCTCATATTTTCGAACTGTATCGATTAGAAAAACAGGATATTGATGATGCCATTAATCGAGCAATAGCCGATAAAGAAAATGGGTTAGGTGACTTACCTTTGGTCGTGAAAGACGAAGCGAAGGATCATTTTGCCAATGCATGTAATGGTGATTTACGAGCTGCCCTGAATGGTTTGGAATTAGCCGCCTACTCTACCCCGCAGCAAAATGGAGAAATTGTGATTGATCTAAATAATGCGGAAAAATGCATGCAGAAAAAAAGCTTTTCTCACGATAAGGGTGGAGATGCACACTATGATGTATTATCCGCCTTTCAAAAATCAATCCGCGGTAGTGATGTGGATGCAGCACTTCACTATTTAGCAAGACTGATTGAAGCCGGCGATTTAGAAAGTATTGCAAGAAGAATGCTGGTTTGCGCTTATGAGGATATCGGTTTAGCCAATCCACAAGCAGGTCCCAGAGCCTTAGCTGCGGTAGAAACGGCGGAAAGAGTTGGATTTCCTGAAGCCCGCATTCCTTTATCTGTAGCCATTGTAGAGCTATGTCTCTCACCAAAATCAAATAGTGCACCAACCGCATTAGATGACGCTTTATCCGATATTCGCACCGGAAACACAGGAGACATCCCTGTCCATTTAAAGGATGCCCATTACAAAGGAGCTGCCGCTTTAGGCAGAGGAATTGATTATAAATATCCACACAGCTATCAAGGAGGCTGGGTGCAGCAGCAATACTTGCCAGATAAGTTAAAGCATAAGCAATACTATCACCCAAAAGATACAGGTAAATTTGAAAAAAATTTACAACAAATATATCAAAAAGTAAAAAAATAATGTTTATTCTTCCTTATTCCTGGTCACACTAAGCTATAAACAGAAATATCTATTGGTCCTGCTTGTGTGGAAGCAATGGACTGACCAAGATTGCTAGCTTCTCTGGCACCACTATCGACTTTCTACTTGGTATTTTAACAGGGAAATAGACTTCGACGATTACAAGGTGCAAGAGTTTATATGGTTGACAATAAAACAGGAATGATGAAGGAGTGAAGCACCATGACAAAGGTAAGACAAGACGCTTGGTCCCACGAAGATGATTTATTGTTGGCAGAAACAGTTCTGCGGCATATTCGAGATGGGAGTACACAATTAACAGCATTTGATGAAGTAGGAGATAAGCTAAATCGTACTTCTGCTGCCTGCGGATTTCGTTGGAATGCAGAGGTAAGGCAAAGCTATGAACAAGCCGTTCAAATTGCCAAAAAACAAAGAAAAGAGAAAAAACGGGAATTGGCTAAGCAAAAACAACCACAGCAACCCGTTGCTAAACAGGAAAAAGAAGCCGACCGAAGTATTGAGGAAGAGGTTTATTCTTTTCTAAATTGGAATCAAACAAAACAGCAGCCAACACAGCCTGCACCGACGGAAAATTATACGGAGACGTATTCCATTGATCTTGATCAAGTGATTCGTTACTTACAATATATCAAGAAGGATTACCATCATATTCAGTCTTCACAGGCTAGCCAGCAGCACGTATTAGAAAACCATGAGAAGCTTAAGCAAGAGTTAGCCAACGAACAGAGAAGGGTAAAAGAGCTAGAGCAGGAACTACGAACCATGAATGAGGACTATCAGGCATTTATGCAAATCGTGGAACGCGCCAGAAAAATGGTTGTATTCGATGAAGAAGAATCTCGTCCCGTACCCACGTTTCGCATGGACAAGAATGGAAATTTAGAACAAGTAGCCAAATAATAAGCCTTGATACTGATTAAATCAGTATCAAGGCTTATTTATCTAATATTACCATTACATACGGTCTTTCATATCTTAAAGATTTAATCTCTACTTTTACCGTAGTCTACTCTATATTTGCCCCAAAAAAAAGACAATCCCAATTGTGCCGTTGAAGAAAACAAGTTTTGATCCCGCTTCAAGCAGGTGGGTACCTTGTCCTGTACTTTGTGCGTCCGCAATAGATTCGTAAGTATAGCGGCATGCACTCCACACAAGAACAGCAGGTTCCCAATGTTATTAATGTTCGGTCAAAACATCATGAATTCAACGTACACATCAGGATTGCTTTTTCTATTTAACTAAATGATAGCATAACCATTTAAAAAATTCAAGCAATCACATACAATCTAGCCAAGCCCATTTTTAAGAATATACTTATTTTAACCTAAGGTGCAGCTCATTTAATTGTTTGTTATCTACCACGCTTGGTGCCTGTGTCATGGGATCGGCAGCAGAGGCTGTTTTAGGGAATAAAATAGTATCACGCAGGTTTGTACGACCAGCTAATAACATAATCAAACGATCAAAGCCAAAGGCGATTCCTCCATGCGGTGGTGCACCAAATTCCAAAGCTTCTAGCAAGAAACCAAATTGCGAAACGGCCTCTTCTTGCGTAAATCCAAGTTTCTCAAACATTTGATATTGCATGTCGCGCTGATAAATACGTAAGGAACCTCCGCCGAGCTCATAACCATTCAGTACAAGGTCATAGGCTTGAGCTTTCACGGAATCCGGGTCAGTGTCCACTTTGTCTAAATTAGCTTCTACTGGCATAGTGAAAGGGTGATGTGCTGCATGATAACGCCCCTCTGTTTCGTCATACTCCAAGAGTGGCCATTCCGTAATCCATAAAAAAGCAAATGTGCTTTCATCAATCAGATCATGGTCTTTTGCCAGTTTCATACGCAAAGCGCCCAGTGTATCGAAAACAACTTCTTTTTTATCCGCAACAAAGAAAAGAATATCCCCCGTCGATGCGTCAAAAAGGGTACGAAACTCTGTCTGTTCTTCCTCGGAGAAGAATTTCGCAATGGGACCCGTTAAAGCCTCTTCTTCCACCTTCAACCATGCCAATCCTTTTGCGCCGTAGATTTTGGCAAAGTCGGTCATATTGTCCAAATCTTTACGAGAGTATTGGTCTGCCTTGCCTTTTAAGTTCAGCCCGCTCACTTTTCCACCATTGTCAACCGCCTGACGGAAAACTTTGAAACTTGAGGTTTTGGCAACTTCAGATAAATTAACGAGCTCCATACCAAAACGGGTATCCGGTTTATCCGAGCCAAAGCGTTCCATGGCTTCCTCATATGGCATCCGTTGAAATGGCGTCTCTACCTCGAAATTCTTCACATCTTTCATTACCTTCTTCATCATTCGCTCGGTCATTGCCATAATTTCATCCATGGACATAAATGATGTCTCAATATCAATCTGGGTGAATTCCGGTTGACGATCGGCTCGTAAATCCTCATCTCGGAAACAACGAGCAAATTGGTAATACTTTTCAAAGCCAGCCACCATCAATAACTGTTTAAACAACTGTGGAGATTGCGGTAATGCATAGAAGTAACCTTCATGAACCCGACTCGGCACTAAATAATCACGAGCGCCTTCTGGCGTGCTTTTTGTCAGCATTGGCGTCTCCATTTCATAGAAATCTTCTTGATTTAAGAAGGATCGAATGGATTGTGTAGTCCGGTGGCGTAATTGAAAGGTTTCTTGCATCACTTCACGACGAAGATCTAAATAACGGTATTTTAAACGCAATTCTTCTGATACATCCATATCGTCTGTCAATGAGAACGGCGGCGTTTTTGCCTCGTTTAAAACAGAAATCTCGCTTACCATAACCTCAATCTCACCTGTTTGGATTTTTGGGTTGACCGTCTCTGCATCACGCTCAACCACTTCTCCCGTCACTTCGATCACATATTCACTGCGTACACTGTCAGCAATCGCATGAAGCTGTTTGCCGTTTTCAGCGTTCACCACAATTTGTACAACACCTGATCGATCACGTAAGTCGATAAAAATGATCTCACCTAAATCTCTGCGTTTTTGTACCCAGCCTTTCAATGTAACGCTTTTCCCTATATGCTCTTGCCGTAATGTTCCTGCTAATGTCCGCATCATCATATCCCCCTTATAGTATCTCTTTCATATGTTGTGTAAGCTGTTCCATGTCGATCGTCTCCTGATCTCCAGTTTTCATATTCTTTACAGCTATTTGCTGGTTGGCTAATTCATCATCACCCAGCACCAAGACATATTTAGCTTTAAGCCGATCCGCCGCTTTAAACTGAGCCTTGAATTTCTTATCTTGGTAATCTCGATCGGCCTGCACCCCTGCCAGTCGCAACTGATCGGTAATAGCTGCTGCTTTTAGCTTAGCCTCTTCACCAAGCGCTACGATGTAACAATCAAGTCCTTGATCAAGCGGTAATTCAATACCCTCTGCCTCCAAGGCCATCAATAGACGTTCCATACTTAAAGCAAAACCAATCCCCGGTGTTTCTGGACCGCCCAGATCCTGCACTAAACCATTATAACGACCGCCGCCAGATAAGGTAGTGATAGCACCAAACCCTTTGGCATCACTCATAATCTCAAATGCCGTATGGTTGTAATAATCAAGTCCTCTCACCAAGTTTGGGTCCACTTGATAAGTAATCCCCATTTCGTCTAAATATTCTTTTACTTTAGCAAAATAAGCTGTCGATTCCTCGTTTAAATAATCCAAAATGGATGGTGCTGTCTTCATTTTCGGATGATCTCGGTCCTTTTTGCAGTCTAATATACGCAGTGGATTTTGTTCCAGACGTGACTGACAATCGGAGCAAAGTTCTTTTTTCACCGGCGTAAAGTGATCAATCAATGCTTGACGGTGATTTTCACGACTTTCTTTATCCCCTAGACTATTAATTACTAATTTCAGCGACTGTAAACCGAAGACACGATAAGCATTCATCGCCAAGGATATCACTTCTGCATCGATAGCTGGGTCATCACTGCCTAAGGCCTCTACTCCATATTGGAAAAATTGTCGCATCCGGCCCTGCTGCGGTCTTTCGTAACGAAACATCGGACCAAAATAGAAAAGTTTTGTCGGCTGATTTGGAGAACCAAACAGCTTGTGTTCTACAAAAGAGCGCACAACAGACGCCGTTCCTTCTGGTCTTAAGGTAATACTGCGGTCTCCTTTATCTGTAAAAGTATACATTTCTTTTTGCACAATATCAGTTGTATCACCCACTCCGCGTTGGAATAATTCAGTATGTTCAAATATCGGCGTACGAATCTCCTGATAGTGATAATTGTAACTCAATTCTTGCAGTTTATTTTCGATATACTGCCATTTTTCAGAGATTCCAGGTAAAATATCCTGCGTTCCTCTTGGCGCTTTCATACTCATTTCCTCCTTCTTATCAAATGGTGTTATTTTCCTTTTTTAACCATATAAAAACCCCTCATCCCAGTAAAAAAGGGACGAGAGGTTACCCGTGTTGCCACCCTAGTTGAAGTATTACTTGACCACTTCCACTCAAACAGTTAACGCCTGTCTACGTTTATACCTACTCTTATTCAGTATAAAACCTCCAGAATGTCTTTCACGCAAGGCAGTGAGTAAGAATTCTTACAGCCAGTGGAATTCTCTCTCTTTTCTCCTGCTTCTTGGTTACTTTTTCCTTCTATGGTTCTTCCTTCATTGTAATGTTTCTATAATACTTGGTTGCGATATGATTTGTCAAGCTTGTTTTTGTCGATTGGTTGTTTTTTGTGTAGAAGGTATCTCCATTGCTAACAGAGCCAAACCGTTATGAGGGTGCTCTCGAAAGGATAATTCTTTGCTGGGATGTAATTGTTGTTTGTAATGATTGGTTGCTGCCGTTATAGGGTGATGCCGATTCTTATATCTCATCTGCTTATTCCTTTACTTTGTAGGATAGTCTAAGTTTCCCCAGAACAATCAAGTATATACGGAATAGCAGGTAATTCCCTCAACGCTTATATTCTTCACTATCGATAATCATGGTCACCGGACCATCGTTGGTAAATGAAATATCCATTTTTGCACCAAAAATACCGGTGGCTACCTGAATGCCCTTCTCGCTTAATTGTTTATTATAATATTCATATAATTGCTTTGCATGATCCGGTTTAGCAGCCTGAGTAAAACTTGGTCGCCTACCTTTTCTTACATCTCCATATAACGTAAACTGTGAAATCGACAAAACAGATCCACCTACGTCTTTTAGGGACAAATTCATCTTATCGTCGCTGTCCTCAAACACCCGTAAATGTATGGTTTTATTCACGACATAATCGACATCTGCCTCTGTATCGGCATGAGTTATGCCGACTAATGCCAAATATCCATGTTCTATTTCTCCGATGACTTGATTGTCTACAGATACGGAAGCATGTTTTGCTCGTTGTAACACTACTTTCATTTAGTCCTAACCTGCCTTTACTGAATCGTTCTTTCTACGGTATAGACATCTTGAATTTGTTTTAAACGATCTACTATTTTTTTTAAGTGTTGATTATTATGAATCAAAATATTAATGTGAATCACCGCTATTTTTTGTCGGTCGGATCGTCCATTTACCGCCATAATATTGGTTTTCGCTTCATTAATCACCTGCAATACATCATTTAATAAACCTTGGCGATCATACCCAGAAATCTCCAAATCTACATGGTAAGACCGTTTTTCTGATTGTTCATTTTCCCATTTCACCTCTAAGAGTCTTTCCTTGATATGATCGGTTTGCACATTCGGACAGTCGGCGCGATGAACAGATACACCACGTCCTTTGGTAATATACCCAACAATCTTGTCTCCTGGCACTGGATTACAGCATCTGGCAAGGCGAATCAGCATGTTATCTACACCTTCTACGCGTACCCCTGACTCCCCTTTCGCTTTTTTACGCATCGATTGCCCGCTTGCATTAACCTCTTCAATCGTTTCCTCGATTGCCTTATCCTTTTCTTGCTGTTCACGAATTTTCTCGGTTAATCGTGTAACAATCTGTGCTGCTGTTATCCCATGGTAGCCCACTGCAGCAAACATATCCGCTTCGGTCGTAAAGCTAAATTTCTCCAAAACGGTTTTCAATTGTTCTTCCGTCATCAATTCCTTTGGCTCAAAGCCAGCTGCCCTTAATTCTTGCTCCACCATTTCCCGACCTTTAGATACATTCTCCTCACGTTGTTGTTTCTTGAAAAATTGTTTAATTTTATTTTTTGCCTGAGATGTTTGGGTTAACTTGAGCCAGTCTTGGGAAGGTCCGTAGGAATGCTTCGATGTCATCATTTCAATGATATCACCATTTTTCAGCTGATAATCCAATGGTTCAATCTTGCCATTAATCTTTGCACCGATCGTGTGGTTTCCCACCTCGGTGTGAATCTTGTATGCAAAGTCAATCGGCACGGAGCCTCTTGGCAGTTCCACCACATCACCTTTTGGAGTAAACACGTAAACCATATCGGAAAACAAATCGACCTTTAGGGATTCCATAAATTCTTCTGCATCCGTGGCGTCATTTTGCCATTCCAAAATCTCCCGAAACCAAGCCAGACGCTCTTCATTGGACTGTTGAGAAGTATTTTTTCCCTCTTTATAAGCCCAATGTGCCGCAATCCCGTACTCCGCAATTTCGTGCATCTCTTGGGTACGGATTTGCACTTCTAAAGGGGCTCCTTTTGGTCCAATCACCGTGGTATGCAACGACTGATAAAGATTTGGCTTAGGCATAGCAATATAATCCTTAAAACGGCCAGGCATCGGCTTCCAACATGTATGAATAATGCCTAATACGGCATAACAATCTTTGATACTTGAAACGATAATTCGAACGGCCAATAAGTCATAAATTTCATTGAATTGCTTCTTTTGCAGCATCATCTTTCGGTAAATACTGTAGATATGCTTTGGCCTGCCTGACAATTCCGCTTTAATATCTACATCTTTTAACTGTCTTTTGACTTCTTCCATGACTTCATCAATATAATGTACACGCTCTTCACGCTTTTGCTTCATGAGGTGTACAATACGATAATATTGTTGTGGGTTTAAATACCGCAAGGCCGTATCTTCAAGTTCCCATTTAATAGCAGATATCCCCAAACGATGAGCAAGCGGGGCGAAGATCTCCAGTGTTTCATTAGAAATGCGGCGTTGTTTCTCTGCTGGTAAATGCTTTAATGTACGCATATTGTGCAACCGGTCTGCCAGCTTAATCAATATAACACGAATATCCTTTGCCATAGCAATAAACATTTTTCGGTGTGTTTCGGCCTGCTGTGCCTCTTTCGACATATATTTAATTTTCCGTAGTTTGGTTACCCCGTCCACAAGCATGGCAACTTCCTCGTTAAAGGCTGCCGAAATGTCTTCCAGTGTGTACTCCGTGTCTTCCACAACATCATGAAGAAAGCCACCTGCAACTGTCTCCGGATCCAATTTTAAGTCTACTAAGATTCCAGCCACCTGAACGGGATGAATAATGTAAGGTTCTCCTGATTTTCGAAATTGACCTTCATGCGCCTTTTCAGCAAACTCATACGCACGTTTAATAAACCCGACATCCTCTTTATTTAAATAACTTTCCGCTTCATGAAATACATCTTCAGGCGCTAAAATTTTATCCTTTGCCATATAATCACCTTTTACTAAGTAATACTTGCACATTAGATACAGCTTTTCAGAAATGCTCGCTGCTTTTCTATTCGATACTTATCTTCACATGTTATTGCATGGATATGCTAATAGTGTAGACCTTTATCATCGAACCAAAACGTTTATTTACTATCATAACAGAAAAATCGTGATTTTTCCTCATAAAAATCATATTTCTCTAATTGTTCGTCCCACATTTGGTTTTTACGATTGATGTTCTTTAGGAGTGATCTTCAAAAGTACACTTTATTCTTTATCTTGATAGAAGTGTATGCTCATGCTTGACTCGATAAGATGGATTATGTGAAGTAGCTTGGTCATTATGTTGAATATGTGTGGATGACAACGCTCCACCCAAGCCCTTCGTTAGGAATGGTATCCTACTGCGTTAATGGATCAAGAGCACATATCAGGTCAAAGAATGCTTTGTATCCAACTTCTTTTCTTTTTCATATATACCAGTGTCTAGAACCTATTCCCAAAGTGGATTATTTCACATAATCCACCTTATCGATACTTTAGCCGTCAAGCAACCTAAGCATATGGAATTATTTATGATTATCCATCGCACGATCAAAACCTTTCCAACTGCTGTTTAAGCAAGGGTTATATATCTTATTTACTGTATAAAAAAACCAAAGCATATCACTTTGGTTTTTTGTTCGGCATATGGTAATACGTGAACCTTATAATTAGTACTGCATAAGCGTTAATACATCATAGCCTTCTAATTTATCACGACCATTTAAATAGGTTAATTCAATTAAGAAAGCACAGCCAACAACGATTCCTCCAAGTTCTTCTACCAGATTGATGGTTGCTTCAATCGTTCCACCTGTCGCCAGTAAATCATCGGTAATAAGAACACGCTGTCCCGGCTTGATCGCATCTTTATGGATCGTTAGCACATTTTTTCCATACTCCAGTCCGTAGTCTACCTTAATGACTTCCCGTGGCAGTTTACCTTCTTTCCTAACTGGGGCAAATCCTATTTCTAAGGCAAACGAAACCGGACATCCAACAATAAAACCTCGTGCTTCTGGTCCTACTACCAAATCAATTTCTTTATTCGCCGCATATTCAACAATTTCTTCCACCGCAGCCTTGTAAGCAGGACCATTATCCATCAAAGTGGTAATATCCTTAAACTGTACTCCTTCTTTTGGCCAATCTTCTACTAAGGTAACATACTTTTTATAATCCATAGACGACTTCCTCCTCTTGTTCACTGTTCAATTGTTTCGTGATCCATGACTTTAATTGCTTATAAGATGAGTATACCAATATTTCTTCCAGTTGTATCTGTTTTTTTCTTTCCTTATATACATTGGCTTCCGTTAGATCCTTTTTAGAGGGACTCTGCAGCGGTACGATATTCTGACCATTTCCGCCAACAAAGTTTAATTCATGGAACACTTGAAACATAAATTTAATTTTGTCCAGCTTCCATCCCTTAAATTGGGCAAGTTTAGGAGCCTCTATTTTATAATTAAAGCTACCTTTTTTTAACAATGATTGATATAACCATTTGAACTCTTCGCGTGTCGGCAACGCTTCGAAATAATGACCTTGATTCGTTGGGTAACACAGAAATAAACGTTTGAAATTTAAGGTTTGTAACAAATGAATGACATCATCCAGTTGATTCGGCATATCTAATAGAAAAAGTCCATCGGTGGACCGATTTAGTTGTGCTGCTTGCTCCTTAGAAAGGACATGTTCACCATCATGCTGTCCTTGAAAACTAACAGTAATGTCTTGCGCTGTAGGTTTTATGTGCTTATGCCAATTTTTTACACCACGGTAATCAAATAATTGCCAATCAAACACGGCAATATCCTTTAGCATTAACTGAGGTTTGCGGATACCGTTCCATTCATTTATTTGCAGTTCAGCAATAACCTCTATCACGGAATCTTTTGCTAGATGAAGAAACGACGAGCCAAACCCAAAACCAATGGCATCCATTTGCACCCCTGCTTCCGCAAATTTTATTTTCAAATGATTCTTGGTTTCTCCAATTTGCCTCATCTCAGTAGGGACTGCCTCCAAGTGAAATAAAGGCTTTGGGTTTCCCATGCCAAATGGTGCGAGCTGTTGCAATTCCATCAACAAATCTAAATCAATCTGGCTGATCGTCAAATGACCAGTCACCGTTAATTGGGGTTTAAAGTCATCCTCTGCCAGCTGGATTTTGGCTAATGTCATTAATTCTTGTTGCAGCTTATTGATATTTTCAACGGGCAAGGTCATCCCAGCAGCTTGAGCATGACCGCCAAAATGCGTGAATAAATCTCGGTGCTGCATACAATTTTGAAACATATCAAATCCAGCTATACTACGTGCCGATCCTTTTGCTTGATTGGTTTCAGGGTCTATTGTTAATACAATGGCCGGTCGATGATAGGTTTGAATCAATTTCGATGCCACAATGCCGAGCACCCCTTGGTTCCACCCTTGCTTGGCCACGATAATGACATCGCCTTGTTGCTCATTTTCTTCATAGATTGCCATCGCTTCTTCTGTTATAGCAGAAACAATTCGTTGTCTTTCTGTGTTTAATTCTTGGATGTATCCTGCCAATTCTTCGGCTTCTTCTTCATCTTCTGTAAGCAATAAATCTACTGCCATATTGGCATCTTGCAGACGTCCAACCGCATTCAATCTTGGAGCAATTCGAAAGCCTACATCTTCTTCTGTTATCTGATCACTTATTTTACATTTTCTCATTAACGCTTGCATGCCTTTTCTTGATGTTTGGGCTAGTGACTGCAACCCATAATAGGCCAAAATCCGATTCTCATCTTGTAATGGTACCAAGTCAGCAATCGTGCCAACAGCTACTAAATCAAGATACTGTTTTGGTAGATAACCTAATAAGTGCTGGGCAAACTTAAAGGCGACACCTACACCGGCAAGTTCTTTAAAAGCGTAATCCTCCGAGCATTTTGGATGAATGACTGCCAAGGCTTCTGGCAGTTGTTCTTGTACCTCATGGTGGTCAGTAATGATAACATCCAGCCCTAATTCGTTAGCAACGGCTACTTCTTCCACTCCTGCAATGCCATTATCCACCGTGATAATTAACTGAAAGCCTTGTCGATGGGCTTCTCTAAATGCCGTCTCGTTTGGACCATACCCTTCTGTGAATCGATTGGGTATATAATAATCACACATGGCTCCCGCTTCTCTTAATGCTTCGATCATTACCGTTGTTGATGTTACACCATCTGCATCATAATCCCCATAAACAAGAATACTCTCTCCAGCTTCTACTGCTTGCTTTACTCGTTCTACTGCTGTATCTACCCCCGCCAAGTCACTCGTTGCAAGTAGATGATCTAAGGAAGGCTGTAGAAATTGTCTTGCCTTTTCCACCGAGTCAATTCCTTGCTGTACGAGCAGTTCCTTAACAACAGGGCCTGTGTCTATCGCGGCAAGCACCTCTGTGTTCGGTTTATTTTCCTGATTATATGTAAACAACCATTTTGACTGACTTTCTAACATGATTTCACCCCTGACTCACTTATTATACTAAAAGAGTAGCAGGGGTAGCAAACAGAAATTATTTATGATGGTTCGTCTCTTGTAAACTATGATTAGTTTCTGGATCCACCGTTTCCACATCTACAATCGGATCTTTCTTTGCTTTTAATGCATTTAATTCCGCTTTTACTGTCCGCAATTCTCTTTGCAACCGAATTAAACGAACGACGCCGACTGCTGCCGTAATCAATGCCCCCATCAATACAGAAAATAAAATGACAAGTATTAATGGTGCATGTCCGGTTCCGAACAAGTAATTCACTTCTACCGCATCAACATTGATAACCGCAAATATAGCAATAACAACAGCAAACACGACGGCTGATATAATGTATGTCTGACCTCTCATAACCACTCCACCTCCAAACAAGTCTCACTATTGTTCTATACCCTTTTCTCTTCTATCTATGCAAAACTTTTATCCTTCACACGATTTTCTACTTATTAAGAAAAGCCGGTCAAAATCCGTTCGGTCCTTTACCGACCACTCAAAGTAGTCACTGAACTGCCGATAAGATGGATTATGTAAATTAGTTTGCTTTCTTTAGTGGTGAGTTTGCCCGTTTTTTTATGCTAGGCGAGCGCTCCGTGAATATGCTGCGCTTTCCGTGGGGCCGGCTTCAGCTAACTTGCAAAAGAAGAGCACTTTTACAAGTGGATCTTCAGCTCGTCCTGGTCCCACTGGAGTCTCCGCATATTCCCTCCGCTAGGTAAAAGTACAACAATGGTTATCATTGCAAGGATGAAGCGTTCTAGGTACTTAGACACTATGATAGCAAAAGGAGAAAATCGTTAGCTGATTCTTCGGCTGTGTATTGGATCATGGTATAACTATAAAAGTCATAATGTATGATCGAATCGTTCTCAGAAAAAGGTTATGCGGTTTGCTTATTTGCAGAAATATAGTGCCTGGAACGCTTCATTCTCGCAGCCATTCGATTGTAGTACTTATTCCCCAGCGTAGGAAATAGGCGGAGACTCCTGCGAGAAAAGCGCAGCATATTCCCGCAGCGGCTTACTTCGCACAGATAAAACGGTCAAACTCATCACTCAAGAAGATGGATTATTTAACATAATCCATCTTCTCGGTACTCCGGTTCATTCAAGGTCAAATCGTTCCAAATCCCATTACATCAATGATTATAAATTTTTCTTACCTTAGAATAAAGGCTGGGGTTACCCAGCCTTTATCAAACTTGTGGACCGTCATTACGTTTTTTCTCAGCATAAATAATGGGTTTCTCTTTGATCGATCTTCCACGCCATACTAACCATAGCTGGGCGGCAATGAACAGGGACGAATAAGTACCTGCTAATAAACCGACAATTAAAGCAAACGAGAAGTTGGTAATAGCGCTAGCCCCGAATACAAACAACATCACGGCTGCAAAGATAACGGTAAGTACCGTATTGATACTTCGTGCCAATGTTTGCATTAAGCTGTTGTTCACAATTTTAGCTAATTCCGCAAATGACTTAATTTTCTTCTTACGTTTTAAGTTCTCTCTAATTCGATCAAAAGTAACAATGGTATCATTAATCGAATAACCGACGATCGTTAATATCGCTGCAATAATGGTAATATCAAACTCCATTCTCGTAATCGCGAACAATGCCACAATAAAAAAGGCATCGTGGAGCAAGGCGACAATAGCCGTAAGTGCAAAATAAAACTCAAAACGAAAAGCGAGGTAAACAACAATCGCAATGGAGGCATACAATACGGCCAATAAAGCATTTTCCGCTAATTCCTCCCCGACAATTGGGGAAACCGTGCTGACGGTCGGCGCATGGCCATACTGCTCTTCAAATAAGCTCCTCACCTCGGCCACTTTTTCCTGAGAAAGGTCTTCTGAAAAACGAGCAACCGCCATATTCTCATCCTCACCCGAAACAACAATCGGGGCACTTGCTTCTAATCCTAACTCTTCAAAGGAGGACTCTACCTGCTCTGAGCTGATCGCTTCGTCCGCCAGCACATCTACTCGTGAACCAGAAACAAAGTCAATCCCTAGATTTAAACGAAAGATCGCTAAGCAGACAATACCAACCACTACTAATAAAATGGAGATGCTAAAGAACTTCTTGCGGTGCTCTACAATGTTAAAATAGCGTCCAAACACTTTTGGTTCTACCTCTTCATTGCTGTTAATATCTTGAATTTGTGATTTTTTCACCCCAAACCAGCCTGGACGCTTTTTAAGAAAGTTACTCTTCACCCATAAGCCAAGAAATAGACGTGAACCGAAGACTGCCGTTACAAAACTTAACACAATACTTACGATAAGCAAGGTCGCAAACCCTTTGACAGAGCTTGTACCAAAGATAAATAACACGGAAGCTGCAATCAATGTGGTAATATTTGCATCCAAAATCGTGCTTAACGAATTCTTATTACCTGATTTAAAGGCCGCCTTAATGGATTTACCTTCTTTCAATTCTTCTTTAATCCGCTCGTAGGTGATAATATTGGCATCCACGGCCATCCCTACCCCCAGCACAAGGGCTGCGATACCTGGCAATGTCAACACACCATTCATAAGCTGGAACACCAATAAAACCAAATACACATAGATACTTAAGGTGATCGCTGCAATCACACCAGGAAAGCGATAAAAGCAAATCATATAGATAAAGATTAATAAAACACCTAAGAAACCAGCAAAAACGGTTTTATCCAAGGCCTGCTGACCAAACTGGGCACCTACAGAAGTTGAGTATTCCTCCTCTAAATCAACGGGCAGAGAACCCGCATTTAACAGATCAGCTAATTGCTGAGCGGACTCAACGGTGAATGTTGGACTCTCAATCATAATATCGGTGGTTCGTAAGACATTTTGAAAGCCTGGATCCGAGATAATTTTCGAATCTTCTTTATTTCTTTCTTCCTCGTAGCTGTCGCCTTCTTCATAATCCATCCAAATCACGACACGATTGCTCGCCTCAGGGTCATCCGCAATCGCCTGTGTTGTATCCCCAAAACGATCAGCATCCTTAAATTTCACACTAACGATCGGTTGATTGGTATCCGGATTAAAATCCTGCCTTGCACTTCCTTCCTGGAGATCGGAACCATCCAAGTACTCTTGGTCATTCACATCTCGAAAGGAGAGTTCTGCAGTAGTAGCCAGCATTTCTCTTGCCTGGTCTTGATTTTCTACTCCAGCTAACTGTACACGAATACGATCAGGTTCCTCAATACTAAAACTAGGTTCGCTGATCCCCATGGAATTCACTCGCCGCTCCAGATTAGCAACGGTTGCTTCCAGCACACTGCGGTCTATTTCTTGACCTTCCTCTTCATCTAAAGGTTTCACCTCATAAAGAACTTCAAAACCGCCCTGAAGATCCAAACCTAGATTAATTTTACTTGCTACTCCAGAATATGTAGTACCAATTGTTGCACCCAAAATAATAACAATAAGAAAAAAGGCAACAATTCTTCCTTTCTTTACCATTTATAAAGCCTCCCTAAATTAACAAACCCACTCCATTTTACAACAAATGCTAGTAAATCGACAAGTAACTGTGCTAAGCATCTGTTCTCCCTAGCACGGCATCCAGGGACTCTTGTAAATTGGTGTCCTCCCATGTACGCTGTGTTAAAAAGGTCATATACATACTCGATCGTAAGTGCATAATATCTTGTACCACCGCATTCAGCGATTTTTCCGGATCACCTTTCCATACTTTGGCTAGTAAGCATTGCCAAATATCCTCTGTCGAAATCTTGGAATAATCCAATAGTTTAAACTCTTCTACTTTACTCTCAAGCACAGGATCTAGTTCACTTTTCCAAGCAGATACTGCTTTTTTTGTCATTATAATTCCTCCGTTCATTCTACAAGGCTCTTTTCCTTAAAATAAAAAATCTATCTCATATTTGTCATGCCTGTCCTTATCTATTGCATATAATTCATTGTATATGAAAAATTTCGATTTGAGAAGGCAGGTCGATCAAAGTGACCAAACAAAATTTTTTAAAGGGAACATTGATTTTAATTACAGCAGGTATGATTACACGATTTCTAGGATTTATCAATCGAATTGTAGTTGCTCGCATAATGGGTGAAGAAGGAATTGGATTATATAATATGGCCCTCCCCACCTTGTTTTTGATGTATACTATCTCACAAGTTGGTCTACCTATTGCTATCTCTAAGCGGGTCGCTGAAGCAGAAGCTAAAAATAATCAGCAAAAAATCAAACAAATTCTGCTTATTTCTCTATCGATTACCATATCGCTTAGTGTTGTGTCCTCTGTGATTATGTTTATTAGCATCCCGTACATTGCAGAATATCTACTGACAGATAAACGGGTCATACTCCCCATGATGGCTATTATTCCGATGATTCCTATTAGTGCAGTAGGATCCGTTATACGTGGATATTTTCAAGGAAGACAGAACATGAAACCGCAAAGCTATGCCCAAGTAATTGAGCAAGTAGTTCGCATTGGCTTTGTGATCTTGCTTGTGCATTATTTGGTACCTTATGGTGTGGAATATGCCGCTGCAGGAGCAATGGTTTCCGTTATCATTGGTGAAGGCGTTTCGCTCTGGTATATGATTTGGGTGTTTCAAGCTAAAAAACGAATTAAAATAAGAAAAAATATTTGGCATCATTTAAAAACGGGAAAACAAACGTTATACCAACTGTTTTCAATCGCGATTCCGAGCACAGCCAGCCGGATGGTGAATTCCATTGCCAATTTTCTTGAACCAATCCTTGTTGCTCAAAGCCTTGCTTTAGCAGGATTTCAAGCTACGGTGGCTACGAAGCAATATGGTATGCTGACTGGTTATGCGCTGCCACTTTTATTCTTGCCAACCTTTATCACCCATTCGTTGGCAGTAGCGCTTGTTCCTAATTTAAGTGAGGCAGAGGCCTTGCATCACTCAAAACGGATTCACTATCGAATTCACCAGGCTATTCGTTTGTCGTTTGCTTCAGGAGCCATTGCAACCGTCTTATTAACCTTATTTGCTGATACGATTTTGCATTACATGTACGGAACGACCAATGCCAGTATCTTTCTTAAATTAATGGCTCCTTGTTTTCTGTTTATGTATATTCAGTTTCCGCTCAATGCCTCCTTACAGGCATTAGATCTGGCCAAGCAAGCCATGTGGAATAATATTATATCTACGATCATTAAATTTGTTGTCTTAATCGGGTTAACGACTAACCCAGAAATAGGTATTTATGGGGCGGCAATTGCGATGTGTGCTGGTGTTATTATTGGTACCATGCTTCATTTAATAACATTACATCGAGCGATTCGATTCCATATTCCGGCCATTATGATCGTAAAAATGCTCGCCTTAATTGTGCTGACATTTTGGCTCGGCGAACTATTGGTTCGAATTTTATCATTTGATTTAACCAATCTCGCTTCCTTTGTTGCCATACTCTTACTATTATTTGCTTGCTATATTATCTTTCTCTTCTGCTTACAGTTTATTCGTTGGGACGAGCTTAAACCATTATGGAAACGGTCATGATCAAAACAGAAGATAGCCTGATTACTATTAATTCCTATCTCTCATTCTTGATATCAATATACCACTCATCGTTCACATCAATGGAACAAAATGATATGTCCTCTATCGATCGATAGTTTTGCTCTTGCAATTGTTCAAGAAGCCATGCCTCATTTTTTCCTAATTGCTTCAAGGCATCGGGCTGGATTCTACTATCAATGATCAACGGTAGGACTAGTCCATCTATTTTCTGACGAATGGGTTCTTGGTCACCTTTCTCAATAATCGATAGATTGCCGGATGGTTCGAGGATGGCATACGAAACATCCTTGATGCTTTGGGTGCCATTTTCACGCAATTGCTGTAATAAATCATCGAAATTAAAACGGTTTTTCTTCATTTCGTATTCATCGATCTTGCCTTGAGAAATGATAATAGATGGCTTCCCTTCAAACCATTGTCGAAATAAGGGACTTTTCAATGAAATCCAAGCCGTTAATCGTTGAATAACTAATAATACAGCCATGGGAATCAGGCCATAACCAAAAAACATATCAAGATCATCAATGGTAAGCACCGCCATTTCTGCAATCATAATATACACAACAATGTCTAAAATGCTTAATTCACCAACTTCTCGTTTGCCCATTAATCGAAAAATAAGCACCACAATCACATAATAAAAGGCCGTTCTGGCAATTAACGCCAATATTTCTTCCATTGCCAATAAACTCACTTCCTTTATTTTTCTTTAACTATAGCTTATCCCGATTGAAAGGCATTATTCTTAGCTTCATCTAGCTAGAATATTACACTTTTTTCACTTCTAAGCAAGACAGGCTCTGCATATAGTTAAAGAAAAGCAATCGTTTGGGTTATTAGTTTGAGATTGCCAGTGCTGCCTGTTGCTTTTGTCCTGCTATAAACATCTGAACCCTACTCCAAACTTATGTAAATATCAACGATAACTTTGTGGGAAAACGGGGTTCTAACATCTCACTAACCATAAAATAACTAAAAGATTGGGGTGCTCCTATGCGAATGATAACCGGGGCGATGTATGGTTCTGTTTGTATCTTCACTTTGATGATAATCGCTAGCGTCATTTTGTCTTTTTTATTACGATTCACTTCACTAGGTGAATCTACACTTTCGTTAGCTGTATTATTTCTTAGCTTTTTTGCTTTGTTTACCGGCGGACTTATTGCGGGGCTGAAATCAAAACAGAAGGGCATTGTTGTCGGACTGATTACTGGATTGATGTTTAGTTTAATTGTTTGTTCTTATCGTTTTCTTGGATTGGGTGAAGCGTTCAGTGTAGTGGAAATCGTTCATCATGCTGCCTTTTTATTATTAGCCATGATTGGGGCAGTTATTGGTGTGAATTTGGCAAAACCAGAGGAAGCAAGTTAAATCGCTATTTTTTCGAGCTCCAGCTGGTCCATATGCTATCCATGAAGGAATATAGTATTATTCCATACTTCATGGAAATGACGACTGTTTTTCTGTGATTAAAACTTTTTTTGGTCGTCATTTTGATTATGACGACCGTTTTTTCGTGATTTGCGCTCTTTTTGGTCGTCATTTTCGTGATGACGTCCATTTCGACGCTTGTTCCTCAGATTTTGGCCGTCATTTCTGCGATGACGCCCATTTCAGTGCTTCTCCCTCGGATTTTGGCCGTCATTTCTGCGATGACGCCCATTTCAGTGCTTTTTCCTCAGATTTTGGCCGTCATTTCTGCGATGACGCCCATTTTAGCGCTTTTCCCTCGGATTTTGTCCGTCATTTTCGTGATGACGTCCATTTCGACGCTTTCCCCTCAGATTTTGGTCGTCATTTCCGGAATGGCGACCATTTCAGCGCTTTTCCCTTGGACTTTGACCGTCATTTTGTAGATGACGACCGTTTTTTCCTATTTCGCACTTTCTTACTGACTCCACGGTGAAAATCTTTTTCTGTTAAACTACAAAAATGCCTCGGCATTATCGATTGACATGTCAAGGCATTTTTGTTTGTTCCTCTATTAGCTTTGTTCTACAACATCACGTACAGCTGAACGATCATATGTAAGCTTCGTTCCATCAGCAGTAACTAGTACTAATTGGTTTTCGTCTAAGGCATGAACAGTTCCATGGAAACCACCAATTGTAATGATTTTATCACCTTTTTTAAGTTCTGACTGCATCTGACGCACTTGTTTTTGTTTTTTCTGTTGTGGTCTGATGAGCAAAAAGTAGAAGATTACAATCATCAATAGTAGTGGTCCCAGTGTTGCAACAAATTCCATTCTTGATTCCCCCCTTTCTAAAAGTTCTTTGCATTTGGTTGATTAAAACCATATTGTTCAAAGAATGCTTCTTTAAAATCTCCAAGCCGGTCCTGCATAATCGCTTCACGGACTTGCTCCATTAATTTTAACAGAAAATAAAGATTATGATAAGTAGTAAGCCTAAAACCGAATGTTTCATTTGCTTTCACTAAATGCCGGATATAGGCTTTTGTATAATTCTTGCATACATAACAATCACAATGAGGATCAAGTGGGGTGAAATCTCTAGCAAATTTGGCATTACGTACTACCAAGCGACCTTGTGATGTCATACACGTGCCATTACGCGCAATCCTTGTGGGTAATACACAATCAAACATATCAATCCCGCGAATCGCACCATCAATGAGCGAATCAGGCGAGCCCACCCCCATCAAATAACGAGGCTTGTCCGACGGAAGTAATGGTGTGGTATATTCTAATACTTGATTCATCACATCTTTTGGTTCACCAACCGATAACCCGCCAATCGCATATCCCGCAAAGTCCAATGAGGTGAGGTCACGTGCGCTTAATCTTCTTAAATCTTCATATTCTCCACCTTGTATGATTCCAAATAACCCTTGTTTGTCTTTCCTTTGGTGTGCCTCCAAACATCTTTCTGCCCACCTGCTGGTTCTTTCTACCGATTTTTTCATATAATCATGCTCAGCTGGATATGGCGGACATTCATCGAAAGCCATCATAATATCAGAACCTAAAGCATTCTGTATTTTCATAGCCTTTTCTGGGGACAGAAACAGTTTTGCACCATTTAAATGATTTCGGAAATGGACGCCCTCTTCCTCGATCTTACGCAAATCACTTAAACTAAAGACTTGAAAACCACCAGAATCGGTTAAAATAGAGCCATCCCAATTCATGAAGGAATGTAATCCCCCAGCCTCTTCAATAATATCCTCCCCTGGGCGTAACCAGAGGTGATAGGTGTTAGAAAGAATCATATTGGCTCCCATTTCCTTCAGTTCCTCTGGACTCATTGTCTTCACCGTTGCCAGTGTGCCTACTGGCATAAAAGCCGGCGTATCAAATGTGCCATGTGGGGTATGTACCTTACCTAACCGCGCACCTGTTTGTTTACATGTCTTGATATGTTCATACCTAATTGCCGTCATTATGCGTATTCCTCTCTTTACAATATTAACATCGCGTCACCAAAACTAAAAAATCGATAACGCGTATCCACTGCCCGTTGATAAGCCTCTAAAATAAATTCCCGATCCGCAAAAGCACTCACTAACATAATCAGGGTCGATTTTGGCAAGTGAAAATTGGTAATTAATCCATCAATAGCTTGAAACGAATAAGGTGGGTAAATAAAAATATCTGTCCAGCCATTCCTTTCAACAAAATGACCACCGGTATCTCTGGCGATGGTCTCCAGGGTCCTGGTGGATGTTGTACCTACCGAGATAACACGGTCACCGCGTTGCTTTACTTGATTAAGCTGGTCAGCAGTACCCTGAGTCATTTGATAGAACTCGGCATGCATTTTATGTGTTTCTATTTTATCCACACTAACCGGCCGAAAGGTACCTAATCCAACATGTAAGGTAATAAAGGCAATCTCTACTCCTTTTTGACGTAAAGCTGCTAACAAAGACTCCGTAAAATGCAATCCCGCCGTCGGTGCAGCGGCAGAACCTTCTTCCTTGGCATAAACAGTTTGGTAACGGTCCTTTTCTTCCAACTGTTCCTTAATATATGGAGGTAACGGCATTTCGCCTAATCGATCTAATATCTCATAAAAAATACCTTGATAATGAAAATGCAGCACTCTGCCCCCATGCTCTTTCGTACCAACACAAGTAGCCGTAAGCAGCCCTTCTCCAAACGTAATCGAGGTACCTACTTTAATTTTCTTAGCCGGTTTAACCAATACTTCCCATTCATCCGCTTCTAACTGGGTTAATAAAAGCACCTCCACTTTGGCGCCGGTATCTTCCTTCACTCCATACAGCCTCGCTGGAAGCACTTTGGTATTATTTAATACTAAACAATCACCCGGTCGTAAAAAGGAATCTATATTATAAAAATGGTGATTCGTAATCGTTCGTTCAGCGCGATCCAACACCATCAAGCGGGAACTGGCTCGATCTTTTAACGGCGTTTGTGCAATTAATTCTTCTGGTAAGTCAAAATCAAATGTTTCAATATCCATGTGCTTTCTCCTTCTGCTTATTTGAATCGTTGAACCAAGGCAAGTATAATGGCCAAAATAATACTAACGACAATCGATGTCATGATCGGAAAATGAAAGGAGACATTGCCTTTCTTAAAACTGATATCACCTGGCAGTCTTCCAAACAGGGACCATACCAAGCCAATCACAATAAACGCAATCCCTATGACAATAAAGATTTTTCCGAATCCCGTCAAGCCTCAGGCACCTCCCGATTAAAATGAGCATAAGCCTTAGCCGTTACCAATCTCCCTCTAGGTGTACGTTGAATAAAGCCTTCTTGTAGCAAATATGGTTCATAGACATCCTCAATCGTTTGTGATTCTTCACCAATCGAAGCGGCAAGCGTATCCAAGCCGACTGGCCCACCACTAAAACCATCCATGATCGATTCAAGCAATTTGTGATCAATATGATCCAAGCCTGCTTGATCGACCTGCAGCATGTTCAAGGCCTCTTTCGTCGTCTCTAACGAAATACTGTCCTCTCCTTTTACTTGAGAAATATCGCGAACTCTTTTTAACAGACGGTTTGCGATACGAGGAGTTCCTCTTGATCGTCTGGCAATTTCCAAAGCGGCCGATTTATCGATTTCTACTTGAAAAATGTCGGCCGTTCGCTCGACAATGGCTGATAAATCCACTATTTCATAGAATTCCAGGCGTGAAAGCACCCCAAATCGATCCCGAAGTGGTGCCGATAATAACCCTGCCCTTGTTGTCGCTCCTACTAAAGTAAACGGCGGCAAGTCAAGTTGAACAGAACGAGCACTTGGCCCCTGACCAATCACAATATCCAGACAAAAGTCCTCCATAGCTGGATAAAGAATTTCTTCTACTGCACGTGGCAATCGATGGATCTCATCAATAAACAGAACATCCCCCATTTCTAAAGAGGAAAGAATGGCAGCTAAATCCCCTGAACGCTCAATTGCCGGTCCAGAAGTCTGCTTAAATTGAACCCCCATTTCATTCGCGATAATCTGCCCCATCGTCGTTTTACCCAATCCTGGCGGTCCATATAACAACACATGGTCAAGTGGCTCATTACGCATTTTTGCCGCTTCAATAAAAATAGCCAAGTTTTCCTTCGCCTTATGTTGCCCAATATATTGTTTTAACAGCTGTGGACGGAGACTGAGCTCTTCTGATACATCTGTTTGTTGCAGCTCACTGGATATAATCCGTTCCTCCATTGTCAAGCCCCTTTCTCCCTATTTCATCAATAATGCTAACCCTTTTCTAATATATGTATCGGCCGTTTCTCCTGTTTCTTTCGTTAAAACAGGTTTAACTTGGTTGATTTCTCGCTCGGAGTATCCAAGTGCTTTCAAGGCCTCCACGGCTTCTTGCATCGCTACACTATGTTTTGTCGTTGTCTTGCTTGTGTTGACATTTTCTTCCATCGTATAAGTGAATGGCAGTTTGCCTTTCAAGTCAAGGATCATCTGTCGAGCCGTCTTCTTTCCTACCCCAGGGAAACTGGTAAGAAATTTCTCATCCTCTTGTTCTACCGCAATAACAAAGTCCTGTACGGAGGTAGTGGCCAGTACAGCTAATGCTCCCTTTGGTCCTATACCAGACACATTCAGTATATGAGAAAACAATTGCTTCTCTTCTTGATCTTTAAAACCATATAAAATTTGTGCATCTTCCCGCACATAGTGATAGGTATAGACTTTCAACTGCTGTCCAAGTTCTGCCTGAAAACGGAAAGGATTTGGGCAAATCAATTCATAGCCTACTCCGTTTGTATCTAAGACGATTACTTGCTCCGTTATTTCTGTTACTTCCCCTTTTATATACGCAATCATACCACTGATCTCCTCTTCATTCCAATTCTTCCTGCATTTCGCTTTCCTAATTCGTAGATTTTCTGCTGATAACGTACCATTTTATCATAACATTAACCTTTGATAGGAGAAAGCATTAATGAATGTTGGTCACGACTATCAATCATACGTTCGCATTATCTATCATAGCTTATCTTAGTAAAATTAGCAAGTCGACTTAAGAGAGAATCGTGTCCTTTGATATCTTGAAAACTAAAAAATGCAGCTGATTTTTTTTCATAAAAAAACAGGCTAGATCCACTGGCCCTTTACCACTTATACAAATGGTGTTAAATGACAAAAAAACATCAAGTACACACTGGTATGCTCCCCTAAGATAGACATTAAAACAAACTACTCTAGGGGAGCATACCAGATGATCCGTACCAGACTGTTTCCTATCTTTATTACTTGTCCACTTATTGGACCGGGTTCCATTCCATATTGCTTCTTTTCATTCCATAATTATTGTTTCATCCACATCGGTTCTAACATGTTTCCATCCATATCGGATACTTCTAAACCATACATTTGTTCTTCCGGTATTTCCGTGTCGATATGATAAGCATCGCCTCCGTTTGCTTTCGCTACTCGTCCAAATTCTTTGACTGCTTCCGCGCTTTCTAGGCTAAAACAGATTAAGGCAGCGTTTTCTTTTTGTGTATCAGCAATCTTCTTATCTCTGAGAAACTGTTGGTAAAACGAATGTTGTAACAACATAATATAAAAATGGTCGTCCCAAACCATACTGCTTGCATGATCACTGGAGAAGTGATCATTTTTCGTAAATCCTAGTTTTTCGTAAAAATTAGTGGCCTCAGCAACATTTTTGACTGGAAAGTTAACAAAAATCATTGTACTCATTAAAATGCCTCCTTTTTATTAGTTTACTATAAACCAATCATAAAAGCTTCTATTCAATTGCTCATGTAAAGCAATTTGTTAAACAACAAGAAAAGGCTGGATATTTGTTAGTACCCAGCCTTCTTCATGGTTCCTGTCTAGCTATTAACCTTTGAGTGCATTCGCATCTGAATAAACTCGAAATATCTCTAATGTATCTAAATAATCTGCTTTAGAATTGATTTTAATGCCTTCTTCCAGTTGTTGATACAATTTCGTCTCCAATTCTTCTGTATCAATTTGGTAAAAAGATTGAACAGCAGCTTCATGTAGAGGAATTCCTTCAAAAATGGTGAGCTGTCCATTTTTTAGTCCAAAATAACCGTTTGCCTTCAAATAAGGGGAAATATCATCTATTTCTTTTCGGAAACGAATATAACCTTCCGATTGCTCCATTACTTGCCAAGTTTCATATTCTGCCCAGAAGTCTTCCATGGAAGCGATAGACTTCTGCTTTCTTTCTGTCTCCACTCGCCCGTCCATAAACTGTCTTTCTAATTCGATCTCCAAGATTAATAGGTCACCTACTGCCTTTGCATTGATCTGATTACTATCTGAGTGATTGGTCGTCAAAAGAAAAGCAAAAACAGTTACACCAATCAATCCAATCACTGCTAATCCTATTTTACGCATCGACCATTACCTCCTATCAGGTTTTCTACTATATAGTTTGCCCAGCTTTTACAAGCTTAACCATCCAGGAGATTTTTTCTGATAAGATTCGTTGACATCGATTTTGCAAAGACAGACTACATCATTCACACGTTGCATGTTCCTTGTTTTGAACAACAGTCGTATTATAAAACAAAAAGACAGCCTCTTTAAAAGAAGCTGCCTGTCGTTAAAGTTGTGCCATGATTTCTTCAGCGGCATCCATGTTATGATACACTTCCTGCACGTCTTCCATCTCTTCCAGCATATTAACTAGTTTAATCATTTGATTGCCTGCTGTCTCGTCGACATTCGATAGTGTCTGTGGAATCATCGTGATTTCAGCGGTAGCAAAAGAGAAACCACTTTCTTCTAATGAGGTCTTGACTGATTGAAAATCCTCTGGACTAGTGAAGATTTCAAATGCTCCCTCTATAGTTTCCATTTCTTCCGCTCCAGCCTCAATCGCTTCCAGCATCACGGTATCTTCATCAGCAGCTGTTGAATCCTGTTCGATCACTAAATATCCTTTCCGGTCAAACATGAAGGCGACACAGCCATTTTCCCCAAGGTTACCTCCTGATTTACTAAAAGCATGGCGAACATCGGAAGCTGTTCGGTTTTTGTTGTCTGTTAATACCTCTACCATCACTGCCGTACCACCAGGACCATAGCCTTCGTATGTCAACTCTTCATAATTAGCACCATCCAGGTCGCCTGTTGCCTTTTTAATAGCACGGTCAATGTTCTCATTAGGCATATTATCGGATTTTGCCTTATCTACAGCTAAGCGAAGGCTAGGATTCATCTCCACGTCTCCTCCACCTTGTTTGGCAGCCACATATATATCTTTCGCGTGTTTCATAAAAATTTTCCCGCGTTTAGCGTCCTGTGCATTTTTTCGTCTCTGGATATTCTTCCATTTTGAATGTCCTGCCATCTAACTCACCCTCCAAATTCGTTTTCCTCATTTTATACTTTATCATAACTCGGATGAATTGAAAATGACATGGCACAATAAGCATTACTTCATCGACTCATTACGTTACATCATCCAACTTATCGGTATCGCGTTTCGTTCCAGGTCAACATCATTTCAAGTCCTATTATACCAAGGATTATTTCTTTACATACAAAAAAAGACGATCCAGAAAAGAATCGTCATCTAATGATTATTCCTTTCGATCGTCTCCACAACCACAGTCATTCATTGGTGGAAACATTGACATTTGCTGAGGAAATTGCGCCATTGGATAACCTGGCATACCCGGCTGAGGAATCATCGGCTGCTGCCCTTGCATCTGCATATTGCCTTGTTGTTGCATAGGCGGTGCTTGTTGCTGCATTGGCTGTTGCCACGGCATGCCATTCATCGACTGTGGCTGCATTGGTTGTTGCTGATAATTGCCATATTGATGCTGCATCGGCTGCTGAAAGCTAGGTTGTTGCATTTGTGTTCCCATTACTTGCGGTGAATAGTTTGCTGGCAATGGTGTTGGTTTTTGGTATGGATGATTGGTGTAACCAAAAGGAATGCCTTCCTGTGAATAACATGGTGCCTGATGTTGTTGCATTGGTTGCTGCATAGGCATTGGTGGCTGAGGGATTGGTTGCTGCATTTGCTGAGGTGGTTGTTTTTTTTCTTTTGGCGCTTCTGCTGGTGGCATCTGCTGTTTTTTTTCTTCTTGTTTCTGTGCTGGATGAAAGTGTGTTTCAAAATCAAAATTGTTGGTAAACTGCGCCCATTGTACTTCTTGAGATGGTTGCGGTTGCTGCGGTATCGGTTGTTGATTAAAATGTAACGGTAATGCTGGCATTTCCTTTTTTAATGGCTCCCATTTTTCTTGTTCATCTTCTTCAATTGCAGGTAGAATTTGATTGGATGGTTGTTGTTTTGGCTTCATCTCTTGCTTTTCTTTCATCTGGGTTTTAGGTTGTGCTTTGTTTGGTGTAGCAGCTTGTTGTTTGTTACTCGCATTGGCAGGAACCGTGATTTTCATACCTGGCATAACCATATTAGGATTCGAAATCTGTGGGTTAGCCGCAATAACCTCATCCACACTCACACCATATTTTTGGGCAATATTCCACAATGTTTCGTCCTTTTGCACGACATGAATTTTCAAACTTCTCTCTCCTTTCCTCCCCATAACATACATTAATCCTAGAAGAACATGACTAAAACAATCGTATTCTTCTTCGACGTTGGCTTCTTTACCAACATATGCAATACGCCCAAAATGTTGAATAAAAAACGATATTTTTTATAAATGCATGTTACCATCATTCAAAACAGCATCTATTCTCATAAAGAAAAACAGCTTAAGAAACTTGGGGAATTTCTGCCCGATCCTTTACCCAAAACCAGATGCAGACTATAGATAAGTTGAACTTATAAATGTAATAAAAACGTATGATAAGCACATCAATGAAAATAGTGTTCCTAATTCCTATCGATTTTTGCTTGCAAATGATAAAATAGAGAAACAAAAGGCTGTATATCAGTTAAAAGAAGGAGTTCATCCATCATGTCAAAAAAGATGATAGGAAAAAGGAGACGGGAGCAATTAGTGGGCTGGCTTCAGTCAAGTACCACCCCCATTACCGGCGCGGAGCTCGCTAACCGCTCCAATGTCAGCAGACAAGTCATTGTGCAGGACATTTCCTTACTAAAGGCACAAAACTATCCGATTATCGCTACAAGTAACGGATATTTATTTTTACAGCAAGACCCTTCACCTGCTTCGTATCGACGAGTGATAGCCTGTAAACATACCCCAGCACAGACCCGGGAAGAGTTATACACCATTGTAGATCATGGGGCTTCGATAGAAGATGTCATCATTGAGCACCCTATATACGGAGATTTAAAGGCATCGCTGCTGCTCGATAATCGTATGGACGTCGATCTATTTGTCAGAAAAATTGAAGAGGAACAAGCCCCTTATTTATTGGAGTTAACCGATGGCGTGCATAACCATACGATTATCGCAAACGAGGAGCAGCAACTGGACAAAGTCTTTGAAGCACTAAAACAAAAGGGATTTATTGTGGAATAAACTATCACCATACATTTAAGCATAGTATCGTTTCCTCAGCTGATGTAGTCATATCTTCTGAATCATACAGCTTGCTTAGAAACATTTCATTCTCTCAGGAAACGGGAAGAAAGGAAAAAACGCCTGCGATATTAAACCGCAAGCGTTACGCCATTTCCTGTGTGTAAATAATAAGGGTAACTTCCTAATATAGTAACACTACATCCTAAGGACTCCAACTCGGCAATTGCATTTGGAATCAATACTTCATCCAGCTTTTGCTCGATATCGATTAGAAAATAATAATTTCCCAACCCTGTCTTCATCGGACGGGATTCAATTTTTGATAAATTCAAGTTGCGCCACGCAAAGGCAGAAAGGACTTGATGTAAGGCACCAGGGCGATCAGATGGTAGCGTAACCGTGATCGTGGTCTTATGGCCTTTTTCTTCTAATGTATTGGATGTCACTTCCTGCGTATCCTCATGCAGGACCACAAAACGGGTATGGTTACTTTCAAAATCATGGATATCTTTTTGCACGATAGACAGCCCGTACTCTTTGGCCGCCAAATGATTGCCGATTGCTGCAATATTTTGTTCAGGATGTTGACTGACATACTCAGCAGCGGCGCCTGTCGACGTCATTGAGTCAGTGGCGACCTGTGGCAAATTAAGACGTAAGAACGCATGACATTGTGCAATCGCATGAGAATGAGAATAAATCGCTTGAAGCTTCATCCATTGATTGACATTGTCCGGATGAACCATTAAGTGTTGACGAATGGGGACAATCACCTCACTGACGATATGAATATCTTCTGTCTGTGCTAAATAATCCAGAGTAACATTGACCGTACCTTCAATGGTATTCTCCAAAGGGATAACGGCATAGGAAACCTTCCCTGTCGCAACCGCCTCTATACATTCTGGAATCGTTCCATAACCTTTCTTTTGTTCATCATCAAACATAGCGTCTACTGCCATCTTGGTAAACGTACCTTTAGGCCCTAGATAACCAACTGTTTCCTTCATTTCCTTTGTACCTCCTTACCTATGACACACCAGAGCTGAGTATTTCTACTTGATTCACATATTTCACCTGTTTTAACTCATATAGAAGCTGATCAATCTCTAGTTTCATACCATTTGTATTTAAAGATAATGTAACATTTGCTTTTCCTTGGATGGGGATCGTCTGGTGAATCGTAAGGATATTACAACCCGCTTCCGATACAACAGACAATAAACGCGACAATACACCTGTATGATCTTCTAGATGGAAAAACAGTGTGATCATTTGTGCCCTCACCATATCTTGGAAGGGAAACACGGCATCACGATATTTATAGAACACACTCCGTGAAACACCTACTTGACGTACTGCCTCATGAATCGATTCCACTTTGTGACTCTCTAATAATTTTTTAGCTTCTAATGTTTTTTTCATTCCATCTGGTAAAAATGTCTCGCTTACTAAATAAAATTTTTCGTTCTTCTCAGACATCCTGTTATTCCCCTTTTTTCGGATGATCTTTGCCTGCGCTTTGCTCTTTATTCCATAAACTCAAATTCATATTCCAATAATCGCACAGTATCCCCATCTTTGGCGCCACGCTCTCTTAAAGCATCGTCTACACCCATCCCTCTTAACTGTCTGGAGAAGCGCTGGATCGATTCGTCATGCGCAAAGTTGGTCATCTTGAAAAGCTTTTCGATGCGCTCACCATATAAAACATATGCACCATCCGGATCTCTTGTAATGGCAAATGGACGCTCTCCCTTTTCAAAGCGATAAACAACTCGTTCCTCTTGTTCTTCAATTGGTTTCGTATTCTTTGGTATCTGATCCAGTTGGTCGGCAACGGCAAACAGTAATTTCCTAAGACCTTGATTTGTCACTGTTGAAATAGGAAAAATAGGGTAATCCTTTTCCGTTAATTGTTCTTTAAAAAGGGCTAACTGCTCTTCTGCCTCGGGTAAGTCCATTTTGTTAGCCGCTATAATCATTGGCCGTTCTAATAATGATGGATCATACGCCGCTAATTCGTTATTGATAGTAAGAAAATCTTGATAGGGATCACGTCCCTCGGTCGCTGCCATATCAATCACATGTAAAATCACCCGTGTACGTTCAATATGACGTAAAAATTGCTGTCCTAAGCCAACACCTTGGTGAGCCCCTTCGATCAATCCAGGCAAGTCTGCCAGCACAAAACTGCGCTGATCCGCCGTATCCACGACTCCCAGGTTAGGAGACAAGGTAGTAAAATGATAATCCGCAATTTTGGGGCGGGCGGCGCTTACTGTTGACAACAATGTTGATTTTCCTACACTTGGGAAGCCCACTAATCCTACATCGGCAATTAGTTTAAGTTCTATTTGAATATCTCGTTCCATTCCAGGCTCCCCTTTTTCAGAAATATCAGGGGCTGGGTTTTTGGCTGTTGCAAATCGAATATTTCCTCTTCCACCGCGACCTGCCTTCGCAATCACGGCCCGTTGACCATGTTCCAGTAAGTCCGCAATGACCTCACCACTATTAACATCTTTCACGGTTGTTCCTTGAGGTACATGAAGGACGAGTGGATCTGCATTTTTGCCATGCATGCCTTTTCCCATGCCATTTCCGCCACGTTTGGCCTTAAAATGCTTCTGGTAACGGAAATCCATGAGTGTATGTAAACCCTCATCCACTTCAAAAACGACGTCACCGCCATTTCCGCCATCACCACCAGCAGGACCGCCCATGGGGACATATATCTCTCGTCGAAAGGCTACGATTCCATCACCACCATCGCCTGCCTTTACATATACCTTCACCTGATCGACAAACATCACTTCACACCTTCTTTCCTTATTCTTCCCATTCTATCCGAAGTTTATCATTTGCTGTCACCTGTTTGACAAATGAAAGAGAACGAAGCTCTTTCACTAATTGGTCTAGCTCATTCCAGTTCAAGCCAAGTGCTAGTTGAATATGTATTGTATGATGCTCTTTTTTAAAATGAAGTATACCATGATATTCCTCATATTCTTTTTGAAAAGAGGGAAGTATTTGAAATAATTTCTGCAGCTTTGTTAAAACCGCCTCATCGTCAATTAATATCGTATCCCCTTCAACAAATGACTTGAATTGAAGTTGAAAGGAAGCAGAACGCCAATTCAATTGGTACAACCACACCATGGTTTTCGGAATATTTAAACGATCTAATCCCTTCTCTTGATTAGACCTGTCCATTATGTCAGTAATTTTATTTTCTACTTTTTCTAACTTACCCAACTGTGCATAGCCTAATATTAATTGAAGATCATTTAACCAGTCATGTCGATAATGACGAAGCATCTCGACAACATCATGTTCTTCCAAATTTCTCACCTCTCATGCAATAAGCAAATTATAGCATAGAAACGCTATGTAATCATCCATCGGCTTCTAATTTCCCTTGATTCTTACTTCTATTAAGCAGTACTTGATAAAGGAAAAGGCTCTAACCTTGAAAGATTAGAGCCTTTTCCAACTTATTTATGCAGGGTATACACTTACTTGTTTACGATTGCGTCCTTTACGCTCAAATTTCACGATACCGTCGGCTTTAGCATAAAGGGTATCATCCCCACCGCGGCCTACGTTAACACCTGGATAAATTTTTGTACCGCGTTGACGATAAAGGATAGCACCACCACTTACGATTTGACCATCTGCACGTTTAGCACCTAAACGTTTTGATTCAGAGTCACGACCGTTTTTTGTACTACCTACCCCTTTTTTCGTTGCGAAAAACTGTAAATCTAGACGTAGCATATTACTGCACCTCCTTATTTTTCAGAGATAGAGATAAACTGACCATAATCCCGTTCCACTGTCTGTAAAGATACGATCATCCCCTCTAACAGCAAAGAAGCTTGCTCAAGCTTTTCTTTCGCTAGACCCTCAGGAATGGTTACCTTTAGAAAGCCACCTTCATCACCGGCTTGGTCGATCTCCAATTCGATTTCACATAATACAAACACTGCATTGACAGCACCAAAAGAAATACCAGACACAGCGGCGCATACAAGATCCTGGCCTGCTGGTCCGCTTTCGGCATGTCCTTTCAGTGTAAATGATTTAACATACGAGTGATCACGCTGGATTATGGCTTGAATCATGTAACCAATCCTTATGCATTGATCGCATCAATCGTCAGTTTAGTATATGGCTGACGATGACCTTGTTTACGTGAATAATTTTTCTTTGGTTTGTACTTAAATACGGTAATTTTCTTTTGACGACCTTGCTTTTCTACTTTCGCAGTAACGGAAGCACCATCAACATATGGTGTACCAAATTTAGCTTCTTCGCCACCAACAGTAAGTACTTTATCAAATGTTACAGAATCACCAGCTTCAGCTGCTAATTTCTCTACGTAGATCACTTGACCTTCTTCTACTTTGATTTGTTTACCACCAGTTTCAATAATTGCGTACATTCTCTGCACCTCCTTAGTTCACTCAGACTCGCCATACAGGCAGCTATGACAGCTTTACAACCTGTTCTGCGCGGTTGTAGCACGGGTGCTACAAATACAACAAAACGATTCTATCACAGTTCAGCTAAACTTGTCAATGACTATCTCTGGATGCTGTTTCATATATTCGTTAATCAATGTTTGACTTCCTGCACGCAAAAGTTGATAACCACTAATGGTTTCATCTATGTGGTAATACACATCCAACTGATAGGAGAAATTTTGCTGATGGAAACACGGATAAACAGCTGACTCCATGACAATAAGCACCGCTTCTACTTGCCGTTCTAGTTCCACTAGTTCACGTTGAAGCTGATAGGCAATGGAGGCATTCGATAATGGCGTGCGATAAGCGGATGTTCGATCGGTCAACAGCTGTAACAAGCCGATTCTTTCCCTTTTACGCGTCATCTCAAGCAACCCTAATGCCGTAAATTCGAATACCTTGGTTTGGACTGGGTCCTCTCTTAAGCACTTGTTTAATAATTGGATAATAACTTGTTCTTCTTTCGGTTTCATTTTGAGAAAATCGATCATAATCATGCCCGACATATTACGTTTTCGAATTTCCTCAACAGCGTACACAACAGCTCGTTTGTTCATTTGAAAGGTCGTCATTGCCTTATTTTGCCGACTTTTGAAGGCGTGACTATCTATATCTATGACCGATAAAGCCGCCGTTTCCTCCACGGTTAATACCATACCATCTTGTTTGCGTACTTCTGGCTGAATCGCCTCCACCAACCATTGATTAATATGCTTACCAGCAAAACGATGACGCTGCTTGCTTACCCGCATGTTTGCTGCTTGATTGGGATAAAGTTGCTGCATGGCTTGACATATCTTAGGATCGTCAAAGGTAATATCATCAAACGATTTATTTTGATAATCATTTAACATTTGATTAGGAACAAGTGGAGGTTGCCATAATAAAACTGGTGCTTCGGCTTTCGAGGCACTGTCTAAAAGATTTGTCCATTGACTCCGCAAATACCATAATTCTTTGCATATCGTTTCTTCTTCTGCGCTCTCAACATTGGTTCTTATAATTATCCCTTCACCGTTTTGTAATTCCTTCGCTACTATATTCTTCCAATGCCTCTGCATTGATTCTGGAAGCTTTCTGGAAGCAGTAATCTTATTGGCTATTGGCAGAAAAACAAGGTGTTGTCCTGCTATTGCGATATCTGCCGTTACCTGAGGCCCCTTATCCTGATAAGCTTCCTTGCTAATCTGCACCAGCAGACGTTTACCTTCCTGAAGATACGAAGACAGCTTGTCACCACGCGGTACAAATGGAATCATACGCTTGGGTAAAAAGGCAACCTTCTCCTCTCCAATGTCAATAAACGCCGCCTCCATACTTTCATCAATATTCCTAACCTTGCCTAAATAAACAGAACGATAACTTGCCTTTTGTATTTCTCGTTCTATAAATATATCTAAACATTGTTCCCCATCCAGCAGTAAACCTATTTTCTCGGATAAAGTCGTAATAAAATGCAGCTTCATCATGTATCCCTTCTATTCTGTAAATACTGCCCCTATTGTAGCATGAATCTGCTGTTCATCGAAGAAATAACGTAAACAATCTCTTTCTGACAAATAATGGACATCACCCGTTTGATCCAATACCTTCAATTGATAATGATTATGACGCTTAAAACGTTGAAAAACCTGCAACAATGGTGTCTGAAAGGATACCTCTAACACTCGTTGTTTGGCTGACTGTTCTGTACGGCTATACCGCTGCCATAAGGACTGCCACCAGCGATAATACACTCTTCTCCATTCCAAGCGATTCTCCCAGCCTAGAAATAGAATAAGCAGCATAAAACTTAAGGAAAAAGAATAGAAGCGCAACATACCATATGTCACTAAAAAGATGGTGACGAAGGATAGGATAATGGTAAGCTTATGAGCATATGTCAGTGTAAACAAACGTTCCAGCCCTAATTGCAGCAGTTTTCCACCGTCCAAGGGCCATATCGGTAACAAATTCCACACCAAAATAAAGGTATTATATTGCAGCATAAGCTGAAGCGTCGATTCGGATAAAAAAGAAGTCCCATCCGCCATATAAATAAAGAGATAAATCCACAGATGCTGTATGGGACCGGCTATCGTTACCAGACATTCTTCGTGCATGGGCCTAGAACCATATTCATCCGTTTCCATGACACCGCCAAATATCCATAAAAAAATCCGTCTGATCCGCCAACGAAAAAATCGCGCGCATACAAAGTGCCCCCACTCATGAAATAATACAATCCCAAAAATAATAGTGAATTCCAGCAACATCCCGGTAATGATAGCAACAAACAAGAAAAAAAAGAGAACCGGATGAATATGAATAATGGAGAATTTACGACTGATCGTCAACTTTTATCACCTGGATAGGATCCATAAATTGTTGATTTTTTTCAATAGCAAAATACATTTTATCGGTTGCTGCTTCCGGTTCAAATGTTCCAATTGCTTGATTTGCTTCGATCGATTGATAGGAGTGCACATCCAACGTGGATAGGTTGCCATAGATCGATTTACTGCGATCCTCATGCTGCAATATAATCGTATTCCCTGTTTCCCGGTCCTTACCTGCAAATAGAACCGTACCTGACTGGATAGCGACGACTTCTTTCTCCTCAGCGGATGAGATCAACACGCCTTCCCCATTCTCCTGAAAGGTTTGACTAATCTCTCCTGAAACCGGGAGAGCAAGTGGTTCTTCTTCGTTGACCTGTTTTTGCTGCAGGGCTAATGGCGCTCCAAATTTTGCTTGATACCAGGCATTTACAGTAGCAAAAGGGAATTCAACGGTATATAATTGCTTCGTAAATTGGTGTGGTTTTTCCAGCCATCCGTCCTGATTGGTTAATAATAGGGTGCTGGCAAAAAAAAGTGTAGTAGCAAGGAATGTTTTGATGAGAAACCTTCTTTGAAAAGAACGTTGTGGGACATGTGGTGTATTATTTTCTGAAAACGGCCTGTCCTTTTTTTGTTTATACATAACCGTATTCGACGCTTGAATCGTACTGGGACGTTTTTTCTTTTGTTTTCGCTTCATAATATTATGCCGAATGGTAGATAGATCTTTATTTTTCATCTCACTCAACCCTTTTTTATGTTTGTAACCAATATATGTGGACAACCCATAAAACATGCTAAAAAATATCTATATCGATTCCCTCTATATAAGCTATTTATTTCATCATATTCCGCATGGGAGCTCTCATTCATAAAAAATAAATTATTTTAGAAATATTTGAAGATTGGTTGAGCAAAATCTGAGAAACAGCCTGTACAATAAGAAGTATAGCAAAAGGAGGTAAGCAAATTGGACACCATATTAGAGATAAAACAACTAAATGTATCGTTTAAAAAACAATACGCCTTGAAAAATGTATCGTTATCCATCCAAAAAGGAGAAATTTATGGTTTGATCGGGAGAAATGGTGCAGGTAAAACCACCTTATTAAAGTCGATCGTAAAGCTCATCCATCCAACTAATGGACGAGTATCGTTATTCGGCTCCTCATCTGAAAAAAGCTGGACAACTGCTTTACATCGAACTGGTAGTGTAATTGAAATCCCAGTCGCGTATGACCAGCTTTCCAGCTGGAAAAACCTTGCTTATTATTGTAAATTACGAGGCATTACCGATGAAACAAAGGTTATTGAGGAAACACTTCATATTGTAGGATTAGATCCAACAGATAAAAAGAAATTCAAATATTTTTCATTAGGGATGAAACAAAAGCTTGGAATCGCCATCGCTATTTTATCTCGCCCTGATTTTCTCATACTTGATGAACCGATTAACGGCCTGGATCCTCTTTCTATCACTGAATTTCGTCAAATGATAAAAAGACTGCAGCAAGAACAAAATATGACGATTATTATTTCCAGTCATATCTTATCGGAACTGTATCATGTAGCTACCCGCTTCGGAATCATCGATCAGGGTAAAATTGTACAAGAGATTTCCAAAGATGAATTTGACACAATGGGACAGGAATACATCGTATTACAAACTTCACAAGTCGCAAATGCTTCCCGCGTATTGGAAGAAATCAACCAGTACCAAATCAAGATTGTGGCAAATGACAGCATCCATATTTTTGATACCTCGAACCAAATCAACCAAATCACGACCATGATGGTGCATCATCAGATACCGATTGATGGGATTTATTATCAAAAACAGGATTTAGAGAAATACTTCACCGGATTAGTTCAAGTAGAAACGGAGGAGGTTACGCATGATTAATGCAATTCGAGCCGATCTATATCGTTTATTCCATACAAAAGGATTTTATATCACCCAAGTTTTATTAATCCTGTTTGTCGTTATTAGCATTTTAGCTCAAGCTACCGGAACCGTTGGGGTTCAGTCTGATGAGACGACTGAGCTGCAAAGCCTGGTAAATCATTGGGATAGTTATCGGACATTTATCGCTTTTTCCAGTATGGCAAGCTTTTTGGTTTATTTTTGTTTACCGTTACTCGTGATGATTGTCGGTTATGATTTTGTTCATCAGAGTTATAAAAACCAACTGGCTTCTGGTGTATCCCGTTTTCAATATCTTGGTTCTAAGTATGTTATTTTTTCTGTTGTAGCTGCCTTACAGTTTATTTTTTATTATACCTCTGCTTTTTTCACGGCTGCAGCTGCGAATGGCATTGGTAGTATGCCTGATCATTTTTGGGTGAACGCCTTACAAACTATCGGCATTCAGTTTATTGCTTTCCAGAGTCTATTTATGATTGGCTTATGCATTTTAGTGATTACTTTTTCCAACATTAGCAGTATCATTAGTATTATCATCATTCCATTGGTGATGAATGTGTTATACGCCGTTTTCAACCGTCAATGGTTAACCTATTTCGATTTTCAAACAGGAATAAATCAAGCTTGGTTACGTGACATCCCTGATTTTTCCTGGTTCACTTTTTTGATTTGCAATATAGCTGTCATCTTGATTATGGCCGTTACCACCCATCAAGTTTTCCGTTATAAAAATCTATAAAAAAATGGAGGGCCGTTCTATAAATGAAAAGCCCTCTTTTTTTATGTGATAGGATTTGGAAAGATGATAACTTTGAATGAACTGAAGTGCTGATAAGACGAATTATGTAAAGTAGACTACTTTTGTGAGCAGTTGACTTTGCCCTTTTTTTTAGTGCTAGGCGAGCGCTCCGGGTAAAAGCGAAGGGCTTGGCTGGAGCATTGACCTGCACTATTTATATCTCAAAGTGATCCCTAGTAAGGTTTACCTAATCCATCTTATCGATAATCCTTATCTAGTTTCGAGTGACGATAAAGTACCGAGCAGAATTTGCCGAGTTTATCTAATTATTTTTCCAAGTTAAATGAACCGTAAACATGTCATTAAGCTCATGAATAGTCATATGACCATTCGTTAATTCGGTTAACTCTTTTGCAATATATAAACCTAACCCAGAAGAGTTCTCTGTATTAGACATATTTTCCGAATAAAAACGTGTTGTCAGATGTTCTATATTTTTTATTGGATGTTGCTCACCGTTTGTTACTTCGATTAAAACGTGTTCCTTTGTTTTATTTATATGAATCCGCAAATAATCTTTCCCATGTTTCAAAACATTCCCAAATAGATTTTGCATGATACGCTTTAATAAATCGGGATCACATGTTATTGTAATAATTTGTTCCAGATCCACATCTACATCAAAAGCACGATCGTTAAGTGTATCATAGAACAACACTAGCTCTTGCTTGATCAGTTCCGTAAGGTTTACCGATTGAAACACAGGCTGAACTGATTGCTCTAGAAGGTTTTGATACTCTAATAAAATATCTAAGCGATCGGCAACAATACGAATATTGCCATGGACTTTTTGTAGTGTTGGCTGCATGTTGCTCTGTTTTCTTAGCAACTGTTGTGTATAACCATTGGCAATCGTCAATGGTGTGCGAATGTCGTGGGTAATATTATGTAGTGCTAATTTTAAGGTTGCTTGTTCTTGCTGACTGGCAACTTTGGTAACTTTTAATTCATGAAAAAGCTGATTAAATGCGTGGATCAACTGATTGACTTCGGCATTTTTCGTTTGGCTGGTCAATAACAAGTTAGTTTCCGTGAGACGCTTTGTTTCGATATCCTCTAATAACCTTTTTAGCGCCTTTTTCTGTCGATAATAAAGAAAGATAAACACAGTGCATAGACCAACCAAGAAGATGGCAAAACCAATCATTTCTTCTCACCCGCCAAACGCACACCAAGCCCCCATATGGTTTCAATATATTCTTCTTTAGCATCTAAGGTGGCAATTTTTCTACGTAAATTACTTAATTGCGCATTCAAGGAATTATCTCCTGGCAAATAACTCTCTTGCCAAATCGTTTCGTATAATTGCTCTTTCGTATAAATCTGGTTAGGATGATCAAGTAAATAGGTCAAAATCTCAAATTCTTTTTTTCCTAGGCGCAGACGCTCCCCCTTACGTGATATCTCGAAGTTACGTCTATCTATCCATATATTTTTAATAGCTTGTACATCACTCACTGCTGATTCCACTTCCATATGACGTAGTTGAACCAGCACACGAGCTAGTAATTCATCATCATCAAATGGTTTCGTAATATAATCATTCGCTCCATTTAACAAGTACTCAGTGACCAGCCTTTTCTCACCTAAAGCCGTTATCATAATTATAGGTACTTGACTTACCTTACGAATTTCTTGCAATACTTGAGCCCCGTCTTTCCCTGGCAGCATAATATCCAATAATACTAAATCAGGTGCTTCCTTTTGTAGCAAAAGTAACCCTTCCGTTCCCGAGTATGCGCCGACTACTTGATAGTGATTAGACAGCAGCTCTCTCAGCATTTGGTTAATTTCATTATTGTCTTCTACCACTAAAATTTTCTTTTTCATCTGATTGCTCCTATATGCTTTATTGAGCAGCCTTCGTATGGTTCCGTTCCCAATATGTTAAGAAGAACCAGGCTAAATCGCCAGGTTCTTCCATGTTACGCTAGATGACTAAGATTGGTGAAGATAATTATCTTTTATAAAATGGTTACGGAGCAAAAGCTATTTTTTCCTCTTCATACCTAAAGCTTTTTTCACCTTATCCATGAAGGTTTCCTTGTTCTCTAAAGATTGTAATGGTACGGATTCTCCTAAGATTCTTCGAGCAATATTGCGATAGGAGATAGAAGCTCTTGCTTTCGGTTGAAAAGCAACAGGTTCACCATGGTTAGAGGCCTTTATCACGTCATCATCATCTGCCACTATGCCAATTAGATCAATGGATAGCACCTGTATCACCTCATCAACATCCAACATATCCCCATTTTTCATCATATGATTGCGAATTCGGTTTATAACTAAGTGGGGTGGTTCAATATCTTCTTGTTCCAATAAACCAATAATCCGATCCGCATCACGCACACTGGATTTCTCGGGGGTAGTTACAACAATCGCTTTGTCCGCTCCTGATACCGCATTATGAAAACCTTGTTCGATACCAGCCGGGCAATCAATCAATATGTAATCATAATCTGGCTTTAACTCTTCAATAATTTCAAGCATTGCTTCCGGCGTCAAAGCTGTTTTATCACTTGTCTGTGCTGCTGGCAATAAAGCCAGCTCGGAAAATCGTTTATCCTTGATAAGAGCTTGGGACACTTTACATCTGCCTTCGACCACATCCACAATATCGTAAATAATTCGGTTCTCTAATCCCATAATGACATCTAAATTCCGTAAACCGATATCCGTATCCACCAGGCATACCTTTTTATCTAATAAGGCCAATGAGGTTCCAAGATTGGCTGTAGTTGTTGTTTTACCGACGCCACCCTTACCAGATGTTATAACGATAGCTTCACCCATTCATAATTCTCCTTTCAAAAACATTAAGATCTGGACGATACCTTGAAATCGTACTAATACGATCCATAATGATTTGTTCGCCCTCCGCGTCTATAAAGCCGCACTCCATTGGTACGCCTACTTCATCCATCTTATCGGCACGGCTAATCAATTCTGCAATCCGCAGTTGACTCGGTGCCATGTGCGCTGCTGCGATAATTGCTTCTCGATTCCCTTGATAGCCTGCGTGTGCCACACCCTTCAGATTACCCATTATAAAAATGTTGCCCGTTGCGATAACTCTTCCACCAGGGTTCACGTCACCGATGAGTAATAAGTCTCCCGTTACCTGTAACACCTGTCCAGATCGAATGATTTTATTGTGTAAATGAATGTCTGTTTCGTCTTTCCATTCCAAAGCCTTTTGCCTTAACATCACGTTAGAAACAACCTGTCCCACTTCTAATTTATTGTATTTGCGAATTAATTCTGTTAGTGACTGTTCCTGTTCCTGTGTAATATAACGATTCCCTAATTCGACCTTTACCGTCACCACAGGCTCGTCCTCTGTGATATGTTTAGTGGAGAGGATCTCCTCCAATTCTCGTAAGATTTCATGCCATGCACATTGATCATCGAGAAAAAGCGTAAGACCATCCCTTGTACCTTTTATTGTTACCTGCTTGTTTGCTGGCATCCTTCTCAACCCCTTACCGCTTTCCTTCCGAGACGATGAAATACACGAGAAAATGATAGAGATATCTCGCTTCCCATCCATCAGCCTCTTATGGTTGTCTGTTCTGTTTTCTGACTATGTACATTCACTCCGGATGTCCTATCATTTAAACTAGTGGAAATAGGTAGAGTTCCTTCCACATAACTAAGAAAACCATACCATCTATATAACCTTCGCAAATTGCCTAAGATAACTGCCGGTCATCTAACAAATGGCAAACCTGTTTAATCCATACGGTCAAACTTGATCACGGACCAATTAGCTAATCGTTTCGAAAAGATCATGTACAATAAGATTCCAATGATCAGATTCCACAATACCGTTGGCAAGAGACGGTTTTGCCAATAGAAATACCAATCTACTTGTTGAATTTGGATTAATTGATAAAGAAAATTCACAACGGCATCTGCTGCGGTAACTCCCATTATAGTCATAAGCATAGCAATGAGCACATTTGCCTGTAATACTTTCATTAAAACCCGAATCACATATAAGGTGAAGGTATAGGCAAAGATGTATACGCCAATGACATCCGTGTATACAATATCAATAATCAAACTGAAGATGACAGAGAAGGCAATGGCGTAATAGGTATGTTCCTTTTCAAACAAAATGGTCACGTATATTAAAAAAACAAAAACAAAATGGGAAATAACCATCCAGTCTGTTGGAAGAAAGGGAATAGAAATAGCAGCAAACGTTCCTTCTAATATGACTAAAATAAAACAAATGAAGGCAATTAGAAAAGGAATCAATTGCTTCATGAAGATTCCTCCTCTGCTTGCTCATCCACCGTATCCATTGCACGGTCAATCACAATCACATGACTTAGGTCTGCCAAATCTGCAGCAGGCTCTACATAGGCCATGGTCGTCAATTCATACCGGTCTGCCTGCACCTCTTTAATCTCGCCAATTTCTAAACCTTTAGGAAAGATCCCGCCAAGTCCCGAAGAAAAAACGTTCTGGCCTTCCTCCACTTCTTGGTTGCTTTCATTCATTTCTAATACTAATAATTCTCTTTCTTCATCATAGCCAACGATAAAACCAGACATATCATTATCAGCCTCTGCTTGATTAACATTAACCGAGATGCGATTAGACCGATCAAACCCATTTAACAATAAAACCGTTGAAGTGAAAGGGGAACTGGTTTGCACCTTACCAATCATTCCATGACCAGCTATTACCGCCATATTAGGTTCCACGCCATCTTCTGTTCCCTGATTAATCGTTACCTCTTTAAACAACTTGTCTTTACTCCTAGCAATAACAGAGGCTTGAATCGTATCGAAATTCTGCAAAAAATCAGATTCCGTTTTATCGAGTACCTCTTTTAATTCTTCTATTTCCTGTGTTAGTTCTTGATTTTGATATTCTAACTGTCTTAGTTCACCTATATTCGTTTTTAACACTTGATTTTCCCGGTATACATTGCGAATTTCTTTTATATTGTTCGTCACACTTGCCGTAAATGCGATCGGTTTATTGACGATCTCTTGTACCCATCCCACGCTGTCATGTACAAAGTCCTCTACCATGGTTAAATTGGTACGATCTCGCAAAGTAAAACCAATCAATCCAACAATGATAATGAGGGATATCATGATGATAAACAGTCTTCTCTTTTTGTCAAACATTGTAACACCTTCTTTATTTGTTACGCATTACACGCCAACATTGGGATGTGCTTTAAAGTGATCAATATATTCCAATGCCTTTCCAGTCCCAATAGCGACACTATCAAGCGGTTCATCTGCTACAAATACAGGCATTTTCGTCTCATCACTAATGACTTGATCTAAATCTCGGAGTAAAGCCCCGCCTCCAGATAAAACTATACCTCGATCCATTATATCTGCCGCTAATTCTGGCGGTGTGCTCTCTAATGTATTTTTTACCGCTTCTACAATAGCTTCTACGGTATCTCTTAGCGCAGAGGTAATCTCTGATGATTGGATCGAAATAGTTTTCGGTAAACCGGTAAGTAAGTCACGCCCCCTGATGTCCATCTCTTGATCACTCTCTAGTGCTTGAGCCGAACCTATATCCATTTTAATCGATTCTGCGGACCGTTCACCAATCATTAAATTATATGTTTTTTTGATATATTGGATAATGGCATCATCCATGTCATCTCCTGCAGTACGGATAGAACGACTAGTAACAATACCACCTAAAGAGATAACGGCTACTTCCGTTGTTCCGCCACCAATATCAACGATCATACTTCCTGTAGGTTCCCAAACCGGCAAACCAGCTCCAATTGCCGCTGCAAATGGTTCCGCAATCGGAAAGGCATCCTTTGCTCCTGCTTGTTTGGTTGCATCAATAACCGCCCGCTCTTCTACCATCGTAATACCAGATGGTACACACACCATCACACTAGGCTTTTTCGCTAGACTGGAGCGATTTTTCTGAGCTAATTTAATATAGTATTTCATCATCGAAGCAGTTGTGTCATAATCAGCTATTACACCATCCTTCATTGGGCGAATAACCGAAATATTCCCTGGCGTCCTGCCAATCATATTTCTTGCATCACTACCAACTGCTTCAATGTTACCTGTCGTTTTATTTATCGCAACAACAGAGGGCTCTCGCACGATAATCCCTTTACTTTTAATAAATACCAATGTATTTGCTGTACCTAAATCAATTCCTAAATCTTGTGAAAAATTAAATATACCCACTCTTTCTCTTCCTCTCAACCAAGTTATTCACTTCTATTATTTTATGCTTTTCTAAGCGATCAAGCAAGAAATTGTATGTTGTCACAATAAGGAGCGCCTCCATACAAGCAATTCTTGTATAAGGCGCTATTCATAGCTTGTAACTTCTATTATACTGAAAAAAAAACAAAATAGATAGTATTATAAATACATGTATAAAAAGTTCGTTAAAAAGAATCATTTGTCTGTACATTTTCACGTTGCAGAACATCCGTAGAGACAGACATAAGCCAAGTGAACTTCTTGGTTTTAATACAGGAAAAAGATATCAAAACTCTATTACGTATAAAATGATGAAATGATCATTCTCTAGGATTTTGCCATCATTTTCAGAATAGGTGGTTCAAGCAGCGACAGTTCCATGTAGTAACAAAGGACCAAGTGTGTTTCTTTGATCTTCTATTATAAATACCCTTTTTCTTTTAAAGAGATAAAGGTATTATCCCCGATAATGATATGGTCTAATAGATCTATTCCAATCATCTTGCCACTATCTGCTAAACGTTTGGTTACATGAATGTCTTCTTGAGAAGGAGAGGGATCACCAGATGGATGATTGTGGGCACAGATTATCGAGGCCGCCGATCGCCTGACCGCTTCACGAAAAACTTCTCGCGGGTGCACAATCGACGAGTTAAGACCTCCAATAAAAATAGTTTGTCGATGTAAAACTTGATTTTTTGTATTAAGATATAGACAGACAAAATGTTCTTGCTTCAACGTCTTCATCTTCTCCATCAAGAAATTGGCACCATCCTCAGGGGTACGAATCGTGTAACGTTCTGGCTTTTTGTATACTTGAATCCGCTTACCAAATTCAACAGCAGCTAAGATGTTTACTCCCTTTACTTGGCCAATTCCATTGATGTTGGTCAATTCTTCAATGGTTACCTCTCGCAGCATGGACAAGCCTTCAAAGTGACGCAGTACCTTTTCCGCCAACTGATGAACATTTTCTTGGCGCGTTCCTGATCCCAATAATATCGCCAGTAACTCTTGATTCGATAAATGACTTGCGCCGTGTTCTAACAGTCGCTCACGTGGTCGGTCCTCTTTCGGTACTTCTTTCATTTTAATCGTTGTTGGCAGTTTCATTCTTTGTCCTCCTTTTCGCAATGATCTTATTGTAATAGGAAAAACAGCTGCCAACAAATGGTGAAAAACAGATTTGTGGTCGTTCACTACATCAGAAAAGCATCGTTTGCTAATGGTATAATCCGAATATAGCTTACTTTTACGTATCACTTTTAAGATTTTACTTATTCCGTTATTTATTGAGAAAGCATCTGATAAGCTTGAATTAATTCTAAAGTTGCCGCTTGTATCGCTTGTTCATTATTGGCTGATTGGATTTGCTCCAGTGCTTCTGTGATTGGTGCAGTGTCCAATGAATCTGTTCCTTGCCATTGATCGATTGCCCCTGCAGCATCTGCTCCCTCTAACAATTGCGTGATGATTGATTCCAATTGCGTTAATGCCTCCTGATCTGCACCGGTTATTTCCATAGAGTCCGAAGATATCTGCCATGGTTTGCCTGCATAAAATTCCATATCAGAAGGTAACTCGGAACTGGCAAATGCCTTTGAGCCTGCTTCATTCCCATCAACCCCTACCAACACATGAAATTGATTGTCTTCCACCCATGTCACAGATTTAATTTCTGCCCCTTGTAAGCGATCGACCAATTCTTGTGCCTTTGCTTCTTCGCTAAAAACACCAGCCTGTGTAACAAAAAAGGAAAAACTTTGTGATGCAAAGGTTGATGTGCTTTCAGTACCGTTTCCCTCGGCCTTGGTCGTCACAGTTTGTCCATTTGCCTGTCCTCCACTTTGAAAAGTTACTTCTTCTGGGTCTAAATCAATAAATATCTTCAACATAATCACACCTAAACTGACGCCAATGATTACAGCAATAAGCGTCGAAATAAGCAACCCTTTATACTTTTCGAAAAAAGAAGTTTTTTTTGAATAAGAAAAAGCTTGATTACCTGTAACGTGGGTATAACTTCCATTGTCCCAATCACTGTACCCTTTATGCACCAGCACATTATCTTGATTCGCTTGCTCTGTGTTACCTTCTTGATCTGTAGATGGAAATCTTGAACTATTTTTCTCTTCCATGCTTCTCCCTCGTTTCACCTTTGTTTCTATCACCCTACCATAATTGCTATAAAAAGTAAGACGACTTTTGTCAGTCTAGTAAAAAAAGTATCCGGCAATTAACGACAAAACAAAGAAACTTCATGGATAAAACGATAAATAATACGCAATAATAGGTTCTCCGCTAAACCAAGCTACCAATCCGGCAATAGCTAGAAATGGGGCAAAAGGGATCGGTCGTTTGTGGTGGATAAGGCGCAGCGCGATAAGACCATAACCCAACACCAATCCCAGCAAACTGGCGATAGATAAGGTTAATAATACACCTTTCCAACCTATTACTATCCCTATAACTGCCATCAATTTCATATCTCCTGCCCCCATCCCGCCACGAGACAATAGAATAATCAGCAACAAAAGCACGAATCCAAGGAGACTGCCCCAAATAATGTCATACCATGGAGTTGGTGTCTCTAGTAATCGCATGAAAAGTAATAGTGGAGTAAAACAAAGAAGTAAACGATCAGGAATTAACAGATAACGAATATCTGTTATGATCACAATCATCAATAAGGAGACAAAGAAGAGGCTGAGTAGACAAGCTGTGGACAAGCCAAAGAAATGATAACTCAACATAAACAAAAAGGCTGTACTTAATTCAATCAAGGGGTAAATGGGAGAAATTAGTTGTTGACAATGACGACATTTTGCAAATTGAAGTAGATAGGATACAACCGGGATTAGCTCATACCAACGGAGTACATGCCGACAATGCGGGCAAATGGATCGGCTCTGCTCTAAAAAATTTTGTTGCGGCACCCTTATTCCGACCACATTGAAGAAGGAGCCAAATACAAGTCCTAATAGACAAAAACATACATAGGGAAAAATGTGCAACACCGCCTTTATATAGAATATAGAGGAGTGCACGGAAGAGAGGGATAGTTCCCTTTCATTATAGAACAATGGACTATTATTGTCTATGTGGATGTAAGAAACACCCGCGAAAAAATTAATCGTTTTTCGCAGGCGAGTGATTCAACAAATACTTTCTTACTTGTGTAACAAATTCAACGGACCCAGTAACATACAATCGATCCATAGGCGCTAATGATAGTAAGAACGTTTTCCAGTCTACTGTCTGTACCTTAGGGAATGATAATGCTATTTCCTCTGTCTTAGCTGCCCGTGGATGGTCAAAAGTTGTACAGAGAATTTCATCAAACTGTCTTGCTAAACACGTCATCATGGCTGTAATGGGTTTATCTTTGAAAACAGCAAATAACACTTTTGGGGATTTACTGTTATCCCGTTGCGAAACGGTCCGACAAAATGCCTGTATGGACTCGTGATTATGAGCACTGTCTATAATAATCAACGGATGGCTCATCACCTGTTCAAAACGCCCCGATATAAAGGCATTGGATAATCCTATTTCCATATGCGCTTTTCCTATTGTAAAACCGTGTTCCTTTAATTGCTGACAAGCGGCAACAGCCAGTGCGGCATTGTCTACCTGATGCTCACCCACTATCTGTTTCGTAAATGTCAATCGATCACTACCCATCGTTAATTGTACCTGATCTATCCTATCAAGTGGGACATACTGATCCACGCTAAGCTGTTGTTCCAACCAAATCAAAGGGGCCGTTTGCCGTTCCGCTTCCGTTATAAACGTCTCTCTCGTACAAGCAGGGACTCTGCCCACTATCACTGGTGTATCCTTTTTGATAATACCTGCCTTATGGTAGGCGATCGCTTGATAGGTGTCTCCGAGAAAACGTTGATGATCTAAACCAATGGTTGTCACCACCGATACAAGTGGAGTGAGAATATTTGTGGTGTCCTCTCTCCCTCCCATCGCAACCTCAATAATGGCAATATCGGCAGACGCTTGTAAATGGACGAAGGCGATAACCGTTAATATTTCAAATTCGCTGGGAGGATCCTGTTGCTGATCTAATTGCTCAATACTCGGCAGCAGTCGTTGCAAAATATCAATAAAATCAGTGTCTGTAATCGATTGGTCACCCACTTCGATCATGTCCAAGAATGTCTCTTTTGGCGGAGAGGTGAAACTGCCCACACGATAACCTGCTTGCTCTAGTATACTCTTTAAAAAGACAACCGTAGAACCTTTTCCATTTGTACCTGCAATATGAACGGCATTCAGTAATTGCTCTGGATTTCCAACTGCTCCAGCCAGCTTCTCCACCCTTTGTAGGCCTGGTTTAATGCCTAATTGCCTGCGTTGTTGAAAAAAGTCGTGTGCTTCTTCCATTGATTGGATGCTTTTGTTAGACATGATTTTTTCACCCCTATTATCAGATAGACAGAACATTCTATGTTGTTGCTTGCTCTTAATGTAAAAATATACGATGACGGATTTTTCAGTATCGAGAACACTTCATTCTTGTCGTGAAAATTATTTTGGTCTATTTAACATCATCCCGTCTTATCAACAGTCACTTTCTGTGGACCGATTTTGACCTTGACGAATGGTGATGCCGATAAGATGGATTATGTAAAGTATCTAGTTCCATTATTCCATGTAGTAAAGTTGATTGTTTGTCTCTGCTAGATGGCGCTCCGAAAATAGGTTCCGCGTTCCGTGGGCTTGCGCTCAGCCTCCTCGTCAGCGAAGTTCGCTTCCTGCGGGGTCTTCACACTGCGTTTTCCCACAGGAGTCTCCACCTATTTTCTCCGCTAGGTAGTAGGACTACAATCGAATGACTGCTAGGATGTAGCATTCTAGGCACCATCATCATGCTAGATAAACTTTGTTGAGAGTATGATTCGATCATACATTATGGTTTTTATAAATGAAAGAACCATTTTGTAGCACGATCCATATGCAGTCGAAAAATCAGTTGGCGATTTTCTCTTTTTGCTACAAAATTATTTAGGTACTTAGAACGCTTCATCCTTGCAGTAACAACCATTGTTGTACGTATATCTAGCGGAGGGAATATGCGGAGACTCCTGTGGGACCAGGACGAGCTGAAGATCCACTTGTAAAAGCGCTCTTCTTTTGCAAGTTAGCTGAAGCCGGCCCCACGGAAAGCGTAGCATATTCCCGCAGCGCTTGCTTTGCACAGATAAAACGATCAAACTCACCACTAAGAAAAGTGGGCTACTTTACATAATCCATCTTATCGGCAGTTCAGTGGCTACTTTTAGTTATTCGTAAAGGACCGGGCGAATTTTGCCCGGTTTTTTCATTAATTATTTTTGTAACTCTTGAATACGTGCCTCTACCTTTTCTCTTTTCACAATATAATCTCTTTGTTTGTCTTTCTCTGCCTCGACTACTTGAGCGGGTGCCTTACTGACAAAACCTTGATTAGCTAATTTCTTTTCTACTCTAGCTACCTCTTGGTTTAATTTCTCGTGTTCCGCTCGCAGACGAGCCAGTTCTTTATCGATATCAATCAAACCTTCCAACGGCAGGAATATCTCTGCTCCTGTTACCACTGCAGACATTACCTTATCTGGAATGTCAAGCGATGTACCAATCGTTAGCTCACTTGGATTACAAAAACGTTCCAGATAGCTTTTGTTTGCTTCAAGCTGCTCTTGATTTGCTGTATCATTCGCCTGAATTAAAATGGGTATTTCTTTGGACATTGGTGTATCCACCTCAGCCCTTGTATTTCGAACCGAACGAATAATAGCAACCAGTTTCTTCATTACTTCGGCAGACTCCTTATTCGAAAGGGAATCGTCTACCGTCGGCCAGGAAGCGAGCACAATCGATTCTCCTTGATGTGGCAACTGCTGCCAAATTTCCTCCGTCACAAACGGCATAAATGGGTGAAGCATACGCATGGTAGCGTCTAAGACATACGCTAGAATGGAGCGTGTTGTCCGTTTCGCATCTTCGTCCTCCCCATAGAGCGGCAATTTGGCCATTTCAATATACCAATCACAGAAATCATCCCAAATAAAGTTATATAAATATCTGCCAGCCTCACCAAAATCATATTTATCAACATGGCGAGTCACCTGCTCGATCGTCTCGTTCAACCGGGTGAGAATCCATTGATCGGCAACGGATTTTTTTCCAGTTATATCGATCTGTTCGTGCGTCAGACCTTCCATATTCATCAACACAAATCGCGAAGCATTCCATATTTTATTAATGAAATTCCAGGTCGATTCCACCTTCTCCCAGTGAAAACGCAGGTCCTGCCCAGGGCTTGAGCCGGTTGCTAGGAAATAACGCAGTGAATCAGCACCATATTTTTCGATAACCTCCATCGGATCAACCCCATTGCCTAATGACTTACTCATTTTACGGCCATCTGCAGCACGAACTAACCCATGGAGCAATACATCTTGGAACGGTCGCTGATCAGTAAATTCCTTTGATTGAAAAATCATCCGCGATACCCAGAAGAAAATAATATCATACCCTGTAACGAGTACATTGGTTGGGAAAAAGTGTTTAAATTCCTCCGACTCCAAATTCGGCCACTCTAAAGTAGAAAATGGCCATAAGGCAGAAGAAAACCATGTGTCCAACACATCCTGATCCTGTTCCCAATTCTCCTCATCAGCCGGGGCTTCCTTGCCAACATAGATCTCTCCAGTTTCTTTGTGATACCAAGCAGGAATACGGTGTCCCCACCATAATTGACGAGAAATACACCAGTCCCGAATATTCTCCATCCAGCGCAGATACGTTTTCTCAAAGCGTTCAGGAACAAAATGGACTTTCTCTTCATCTGTACCTTGTTGCATATCGATTACAGCATCTGCTAAAGGCTGCATGTGGACAAACCATTGCGTAGATAAATAAGGCTCTACTACAGCGCCACTTCGCTCCGAGTGTCCAACTGAATGCATGTGTTCTTCGATTTCAAATAGAACGCCTTGATCTTGTAAGTCTTTTACAATCTGTTGCCGACAATCAAAACGATCCAAGCCTTGATACTTACCAGCATTTTCATTCATGGTGCCGTCCTCATTCATAATCAACACTCGCTCTAATTGATGGCGTTCCCCCACCTCAAAGTCATTGGGGTCATGAGCAGGGGTGATCTTTACAGCACCCGAACCAAATTCCATATCAACATAAGCATCAGCAACAATCTCGATTTCACGACCAATGATAGGTAGTTTTACCTTTTTGCCAATTAAGTGCTGATAGCGCTCATCGTCTGGGTGAACGGCTACCGCGGTATCTCCAAGCATCGTCTCCGGTCTTGTTGTCGCAATCTCAATATGACCGGAACCATCTACTAAAGGATATCTCATATGGTAGAAATGTCCTTGAACATCTTGATAGATCACCTCAATATCCGATAGCGCCGTTTTTGTATCAGGATCCCAGTTGATAATATATTCTCCACGATAAATGAGATCTTTTTCATATAATTTCACAAAAACCTCTTTTACCGCTTCGGATAATCCTTGATCAAGGGTGAAGCGTTCGCGGGAATAATCGAGACCTAATCCAAGCTTTTCCCACTGTTTCCGAATGAAGCCGGCATATTCTTCTTTCCAATTCCAGGCTTGCTCGAGAAATTTATCCCGTCCTAGATCATGGCGTGAAACACCTTCTTCACGCAGTTTGGCCTCCACTTTCGCTTGAGTAGAAATTCCAGCATGGTCCATCCCCGGCAAATATAATACATCATAACCTTGCATTCTTTTCACTCTCGTAATAATATCTTGCAAAGTCGTATCCCAAGCATGACCGATGTGCAGCTTCCCTGTGACATTTGGCGGTGGGATAACGATTGTAAATGGTTCCTTACTGGTATCATTCTGTGCTTCAAAATATTTTCCCTCTATCCATTTCTGATACCTGCCTTGCTCAACGGCAGCAGGATCATATTTTGACGGCAAATTTACTTCCGGCTGTTGTGTCATGTCTCTTCCTCCTTTTTCTGTGGACATTACAAAACCCTTCTCATCCTATTATATAAAAGGACGAAAAGGGTTAACTTCCGCGGTACCACCTTTGTTTATAGACAACCTGCCTATACACTCATTCAAGAAAATAACGGTTCCCACCGGCTAAACCTACTCGATTTTCAGCATAGCTGCTCTCAAGGCTACCTTCCTTCATCCCTTTTCGAGAAAACCTTTCAGCCAGTGGGTTTTCCTCTCTTTCGAACGGTGTGAAGTACTCTTCCTCATCAATGCATTTCATTGTTTATTTCTCATTACGTTATATGTTATTGTAGCTAAAAGGGTGTTCATTCGTCAAGTTTATTGTTAGAAAGTTCTATCACTTAAGCTGGGCATATCGATTAAAGAAGGTTTTATAGCCAAAATATAAAAACAGAATAACCGATAGAGAAACATTGCCCACCACACCCAGCATGATGACAATTTGATATTTGATCGCGTCTAAAGGCCCGGCACCTGATAAAATCACTCCAGTCATCCTACCCGGCAAAAATACGATTCCCATTCCGATCATACGGTGAATCGTTAGTAAAATAATCGAATCAAAGACATAATTTATAATCCCTTGAGGTCGCCCCTCACATTAGAGCTGCCTCTAATTCCTTTCTGTTGGCCTGATAACCCGTCAAAGCTGCTACCCCTAAGGTAATCCCTGTCATTGAATTTCCTACCAGCAAGACGACTATGGAGATAAAGTAACGAGGGTCACACCATGGAGAGAATTGCACGACAATGAAATTAAAATAGAACAAGGCAAAGGGAGGAAAGGGCGCTACTCTACATAATCCAACCTTATCTGCATCTCGGTTCATTCAAGGTCAAAATCGGTCCATATCCTATAATGCTGATCTTCTAAAAAAGAGCAGTCACCTTACGAGGCAGCTGCTCTTTTCTATACTTAGCGAAAATCTCGCTTATCTTCCATTTTTCTTGAAATTAGCACATATCCAACGGTTGCTAATGCTGTCAATAATGTATAGAACAATGTGTTTTTCATCTTGCTTTCCTCCTTGTAAGAAGAACTTGATATTTACCTCTAAAAAAGCGAATCTTTAAAATGGACGGAATTTCCCTTTTCTCAAGACGAGCATTGGTCCGCCAAGCAAGAACAGGTAACGATCATCAATGACATTTTTCATGACACTGGCAGATAAGCCATATAGTTTATTACCATCAAAAACCGTCCCCATCGCATCACTTCCACCTAATGAAGCCACTGTTCCCTTGTCATCAAAGGAAAATTCTTGTAAGGTACCACCAAAGATAGAAGTCTTAATGTTGTGAGCACACACATCTGCCTCCTGGATAGCAATTTGTGCAGTTGGAGGATATGGTTTGCCTGTTTCATTATTCATTACCCACGCACAATCACCGAGCATGTAAACTTCTTCATCACCAGGCGCACGCAGCGTGGCGTCAACATTCACTTTTCCTTTGGTCAATTCAAAGCCTGACTCACCAATGATTCGATTAGCTTGTACACCACCAGTCCAAACAATGGTACCTGCTTTTATTTCTTCGTTATCCTCGCCAACAATAACCGAATCTGCTTTTACTTCTTTAATCATCGTACCTAGTTTGAACTCAATACCACGAGCCTCTAAGGAATCCTTTGCATAATTTAATAATTCTTCGTCAAAACCGGGTAGAATGGTTTCCATTGCCTCGATATCAATAATTCGTACATCCCGGCGCGGAATGTCATATTTCTTGCACAAGACCGGAATCCGTTCCGCTAGCTCACCGAGGAACTCAATACCTGTGAATCCAGCACCACCAACAATAATCGTCAGCATACTTGAATCAGGATTAGCCTCATTGCGATAACGGGCAAATTGATATTCGATATGATCGCGAATCAACCGGCTTTTATCCACACTTTGAATCGAGAAGGCATGTTCCTCCATCCCTTTAATACCGAATGTAGCTTTTTCAAAACCTAACCCGACTACTAAATAATCATAATCCACTTTACCATTTTCCAATTGTACTGTTTTATCCGCTTTGTTAATTTTTTTCACGGTGTCATAGATCAAGTGAACACGTTTAGGGTTGATCACATCAGAGATCATTATACGCGAACGGTTAACATCAATCGTCCCTGCCGCCACCTCATGTAACCAAGTAGTTTGGTAGTGATAATTGTGTTTGTTAATCAGGGTAATCTCTGCTTCTTCTGGTGCAAATTGCTGCATTAATCGTTTAGTGGTCATCATCCCAGCATATCCAGCACCAAGTACAACTATTTTGGGTTTATTCTCTGACATACCTTTCATTCCTTTCTTTTCATTATGATCACTACTAAATTTTTGCTTTCACATAACCATATGTAACTGCATACAGTATAACAAAGATGTAAAAAGCCGTCTAATATGTTATACCCTTTCGAATAAAATATAATCATATCGCTACATAGTTATTGAAAAAAGAAAAGAGGTGTTTAGAATGAGTCGGTATTATCGATATCGCCTGCCTCCATGGGCAAGAGAATGGATTTTAATTTGTGAAAGATGTATGCTTCCGCTTGTAATCTTTCAGGCGATCCGCACGTTACTGCTGCCAACGACGTTTGATGTATTGCTTCTTGGTATCCTAATTGGTATTCTGATTGCCTTTCAATTAGAATGGATTTAACTCTATTCCATGACTTGCAGTTGCTGATAAACACTTGCCTGCATCTCGAATCCAAACAGCAAGGTGCGATAAATACGTTCCAGTTCCATGGAATATGACAAACTATCCAATCGATTGTTGTTTTGCTCCGTAGCCATATGTAACAAACGTGCTGGTGATAGTATTTGTAAAACAAACAACGATTTCTCAAAGTTGGTTAACGGCACATATTGACAATAGACTAGGAAGGCCTGCTTCAGTTTGTTCATATCGCAATCATGAAACTGAAATAGATATTGATAGTAGACCGTTAAATCGTAAGTAGGTGAGGACATGTAGGCGTATTCCCAATTCAATAGATACGTATAGGGGTTAGCTACCACATAATGAGATGGCTGCAGATTACCATGACATAAACAATACTTCATTTGTTCTGTTTTTTCTAGTTCTGTTACATAATAATTCTGCCATTCTTCCAACGTATCATATATCTGTAATAGATCGCGATAATACATACAGAACTGTAATTCTGCCGGTGCCATAAAACGTTTTGCCTCTATTTGACGCAGATAACCTAAGCTTTGTTCCCGATATTGCAATAATTCTTGTTGGAATTGTGCCGTTATCGTATCTTTATTATCTTTCAGTGACTGTGTTGGATGACTTTGCATCGTTGTCCCATGCAATCGTCCAATCGTATGCATGACTGTTTCATATTCATCAATGGGCTGCTCTTGTGTGCTGCGCTCCAACCAAGGCATTAAATAGTAGATAGCTTGCTGATCATAGATAAATGGCTGTTTTTGTTTACTCTGAAAAATCGGCGCAAACGCAAAGATTTGTTGTTGATCCAGATACTGCTGTATGGCTAACCATTTACCAAATACATCTTCCTGGTAAGGAGTGCGTTTCAGGGCATAGTATTGTTGATTGGCCTTGATCTTATACACCTTTTCCGTAACCTGTTCGATTTCTTCTGGTTGCAGTTGAAATGAATCCAGAATCTCGTTCCAATTCATTAGAAAACCTCCTCGAGATTGTTATCCTTCCTCCACCTAAAGACAATATAGGTTTTCTGGAGTTCCAAATCGTATAATACCAAGGATTATCTATATTCCCATTTTATCAGAAAAAAACCGAGCAAAACTCAACTGGTCCTTTATTACTATATAAGTGGAACGCATACATGTAACAAAAACGTGTGACAAACAAGTCTTTGCTCACATGCTTTCCTGCTAATACCTCGTTTGATCCATTTACACAGTATGATGAGATAACCAGATAAAATTCTTTGCTTAGTACAAAAAATCCCTTGCTGGTAGGACAAGGGATTCTATTGCTTCCTGCATATTAAGAAGATAGTGGGATATAAATAATCTGTCCCGTTGAAACATCCTCCTCTTCCAACCGATTCGTGCGGACGAGTTGATGCGTACTTACCTGATATCGTTCAGCAATATGATGGATTTGATCCTCCGGCTGTACGATATAAAGCTTCAATCGCGAATAATTGTTATCCTCTTCTTCTTGAAAAAGCTGTGACAAATAAGAAGTTTCATCGATATCCTGTTCTGCTGAACGAATATGGACTTGTTGCGTCTCCTCCGAAGGAACATCCACCACTTCGGCACCTTCTTCCTCGAAGTCTTCTATCTCCGCATCGGCAGTGTCTTCCGCCGTCGTTTTCTCTTCTTCAATGGCTTCTGCTTTCCTATCTGTTTCTTCTTGTTGAACACTTAACGTCGGTTCCTTTTCTTCTTGCCCCTCTGTCTCTTCTTGTGTAACAGATCGTTCCATTTGTTTTTCTTCTGTTGTGGTATTTTTGTGTGAAATCGGCTCTGCTACCTCCTCGTCACTATTGTTTTCCTCTTGCAATACCTGCTCTTCTTTTATGATTCGTTCTTCCTTCTGCAATAATGCTTCTTCCTGAGAGCTATCTTTCTTTATTTCCTGTATTTCCTCCTGCAATGCTTCTCTTTCCTGAATACTATCTTCATGTATTTCCTCTTCTTGCTCTAGCACTTCCTCCATCTTTTCGGGTATTGCTTCTTTGGCAGACGTTTCATCCATAATTGACGGGGTTACGTCTGCAACATCCGCAGAACGATTCACTGCAAACTGTTCTAGTTCTTCCTCTGTGATTTCCAAGTGAAAGCTTTCCTCACCCTCGTCCATCTCCTCTTCTTCCCGAAAAGCAGGCAGACTGTAAGTATCTTCTACTTCCTCTTCCACCTCTTCTACTTGCTGTCGAATGCCAGAGATAGCCAAGTTCACCTCAATTTCCATTTCAGCTGCAGAGTTTAATTTATAATCAAAGTGTTCTACATCTATCGCTACTGAATCCATGGATTCTACTCGATCAGCTGGAATGGAAATATCAATTAACAGCTTGTGAAAAAATTCATTGACGGTTTCAGACAATACATCCACTTGTTCTACATAAGTTCCGCGAATATCCTCTTCATTCTGCTCTATTGGGGCACTTGATCTCATATATTCTCCCTTTAGTTCCATCACTCCTCTAATGGACAAGCTGTGCTCCTGTTCATCAAAAGTAATGACAGGTTCCAGTCCAATCCCCAACATCTCTTGGATTTGCTGATCTTCTCGGAAGGCCAGTCTTTCCTGAAAATGAAACATAACGGTATCTTGCAACATCATTCCCCCTCTCCGATATACATGCGTTTCTCTTTATATGATATGAATCTTAATCGGTAATATGACTGTATTTCGTTAACAGAATCAAAAACGACCATCCTTTTATGGCTAACACAAAATAAAACGGATCTCCAAATAAAATCGATTATGTAAACTTGCTTTTGTAAATAGTGAGCTCCTAGGATAGGTAGGGTAAGGCGAACGATCATAATAAGAAAAACCGGGCGAATTTTGCCCGGTCCTTTACGAATAACTAAAAGTAGCCACTGAACTGCCGATAAGATAGATTATGTTAAGTAAAAGGCTATTCCAAGTGATCATGTTGAACATTTTTTATGTGCTAGGAAACGCTCCGGAAATAGGTTCCGCTTTCCGCGAGCTTGGCTCAGCCTCCTCGTCAGCAAAAACCGCTTCCTGCGGGGTCTTCACACTGCGCTTTTCTCGCAGGAGTCTCCACCTATTTCCTCCGCTGGGTAGTAGCACTACAATCGAATGACTGCTAGGATGAAGTGTTCCTGACACTATATTTCTGCCAATAAGTAAACCGCATAACCTTTTTCTGAGAACGATTCGATCATACATTATGACTTTTATATTTGTACCATGATCCATTACGCAGCCAAAGAATCATTTGACGATTTTTTCCGTTTGCTACAACAGTGTCTAGGTACCTAGAACGCTTTCTCCTTGCAGTAACAACCATTGTTGTACGCCAATCTAGCGGAACCTATTCCCGGAGCGCTTGCTTTGCACAGATAAAACGATCAAACTCACCACTAAGGAAAGTGGACTACTTAACATAATCTATCTTATCGGCACCACCATTCGTTCAAGATCAAAATCGGTCCACATCCTATCATACTCAGAATTCTATACTTTCTTACCTTTGAAAAAAAGATTCCGTATCCTCTATGATCTATAATCCGGCATATGAGAGATTATACAAGAATACACGAAAATAGGAGGGATGTACAAATCCCTGAAAAGAAAATCATTCAAAAGCGCTTTCCACCTTATCAACATAACGTTGGATGGAGGTTGACAGATACAAGAGGCAAGAAATATCTATTCGAAATATGCGATAAAGACGCGGTCACCTATCAGATAAACTTTAATCAGAAAGAATAGTATAAAAGTGAATATTTCCAATTGTTCACTGTTTTTGGGTGGGAATTTATCACGGAATAGGATTATTTTATCGTAAGCGATCAATAACCAAGTATCTATAAATGCAGCATCACCTCCTGTACACTTATGGTAAGACAAAGATACAGGAGGTTTTTCTATTTGATTGTTAATTTAAAGCAAGCGAAAGGGTTTTATATTGTATGTGGAAAAACAGACATGCGGTATGGGATTGATTCGTTGGCTTATACGGTGCAATCCCAATTCCATTTAGATCCTTTTCAAGAAGCGTTGTTTTTCTTTTGTGGAAACAAGCAGGATCGCTTCAAGATGCTGCATTGGGATGGAGAAGGTTTCTGGCTGTTATATAAACGGTTTGAAAATGGGCAATTAAAATGGCCTCGAACGACCAAAGAAGCCCGGGAACTGACCAGTCAACAAGTGGATTGGCTACTCCGTGGTTTTTCGATTGATCCACCGATACAAATCGCTTCTTCTCGCGCCTTTTATTAAATAAAGAGTGCTTTTATATCCCTTTTATGGTATAATATAGTTAGAAAATAAAAGGGAGAAACGCGTATGAGTCCCGAGGAGACATTACTAAAAATCAACGAAGCACAAGTGAAACAAATTGAACAATTAACAGCTCAGCTCGCTCAACAAGCGAATGAGCTGACATTGTTGCGGGAACAAGTCGCTTACCTCACCCAAAAAATCTTCGGTAAATCCAAAGAAACACTACCTCCTGATCATCAACTCACCTTCTTTGATGCAGCAGAAGCCCCTCCTATCGTGGAAGGGGAAATCGAGGAAGTTACCGTGAAACGAAAGAAAACGAAAGGCAGAAAAAAAGCCATCTTAGACCAGTTTCCGGAGCATCCTGTTCACCATCAACTGGAGGGGGAAGCCTGTACCTGTCCCACGTGCAAGGGAACGCTGGACGCTATCGGGAGCTATGCCGTGCGAGAAGAAGTCATTTACCTTCCTGCCAAGCTTCAACGAAAGGTGCACTACCAACATGCTTATAAGTGCGCAACCTGTTCCAAGCAGGGACCAGAAGATAAGATTATCAAAGCACCAGTTCCCAAAGCGCCTATCGATAATAGCTTGGGTTCTGCTTCGATTATTGCCCAGTCCATTCATCAGAAATTTGAGTTAAAAGTACCTGCCTATCGTCAAGAAAAAGGTTGGCACCGCATTGGTTTACCTATTACGCGCCAACAAATTGCCAATTGGCATATACGAGTGTCGGATTATTATTTAGCCCCTTTTTATCAACTGTTGAAAGACACGCTACTTCAACAGCCGATGTTACATGCCGATGAAACAACGTATCGGGTATTGGAAAGTGATACCGTGAATACGCATTTTTGGACCTTTTTAAGCGCCAAATATAGTGAAAAGCCGATCACGCTCTATCATCACGATCCAAGTCGGGGAGCCCATGTCGCCCAAAGCTTCCTTGATACGTATAAAGGGTACATCCATTGTGATATGTGGAAAGCTTATCAAGCCCTTTCTAACGTAGAGTTGGTCGGGTGTTGGGCGCATGTTCGTCGCAAATTCATAGACGCGATGCCAAAGGGTTGTCCCGCTGATGCGTTGAGTCGACAAGCAGCCGAGAGGTGTGACCAATTCTTCACGTATGAGCGCGCGTGGTCCAAACTATCCGATGAGGAAAGGCTGGAGAAACGCCAAACCATCTTGAAACCCAAAATGGATGCCTTTTTTGATTGGTTACGGGAACAAGATCCTTTATCCGGCAGCAAGTTAGGCGAAGCGATACAGTATGCTTTGACATACGAGTCCACGTTTCGCACGGTCTTGAAAGATGCGAAACTAGCGCTTGATAACAACCGAGCCGAACGGGCCATCAAACCCTTCGTGATGGGAAGAAAAAACTGGTTATTCAGCGCCACCTATGAAGGAGCGACAGCCGCTGCGATTATCATGAGTATCATCGAAACAGCGAAACAAAATAACCTCGTTCCCGAAAAATATATCACTTATTTACTCGAAGAACTTCCTAACCTTCCCACCTTAACCAATGAGGAAGATTTGAAGGCTTATTTGCCATGGCGTTCCCACGTCAAAGAACGTTGCCAGGAAAGAACGCTGCCAAAGCCACGAAACAAGAAATAAGGATAAATCTCCCCAACCCTTCTGTTCCTCTTTCTAGAACAGTTTATCGCAGGGTTGGGGATTTTTCTATACACTTGAGTATTGATCGCTTACATTTTATCTGGTCAAACACCCATTATGGTCGAGATTGTCTATTTTCTTTGCTTATTATGAAAAAACACCACCAAGCAATCTAATCTGCAAGGTGGTGTGGAAGATGACGCTTATTTTTTTGCTAATTTGGCGAACGCCTTTTCTACTGCTGCAATGGTTTTTTCTATATCTTCTTCGGTATGGGAAGTGGATAAGAACAATCCCTCGAATTGTGATGGCGGTAAGAAAATACCTTCTTCCATCATCGTACGATAGTAACTGGCAAATGCCTCGGTATCTGATTTTTTCGCCGTTTCAAAATTGATAACAGGTTCTTCTGCAAAAAAGATTCCTACCATGGAACCAGCTCGATTGATTTGTAGTGGGATCTGATATTCATCAGCGGCTAAACGGTATCCTTCTATCAAACGATCTACTTGTTGGTTTATCCATTGATAAGAAGAACGATCCAACGCCTTCAGTGTCTCTAGGCCAGCCGTCATAGCTAAAGGATTCCCAGACAGCGTACCTGCCTGATAAATATCGCCTACCGGGGCCACATGTTCCATAATCTCTCTCTTCCCCCCATAAGCGCCAACGGGCAGTCCGCCACCAATTACCTTTCCTAGACAGGTCAAATCCGGAGTGATTTCGAAATGACCTTGGGCGCAGTGGAAACCAACACGGAATCCTGTCATCACCTCATCAAAAATAAGCAAAGATTGATACTGCTTGGTAATATCCCTTATAGACGCTAAGAACTCTGCATCTGGCGGCACCACCCCCATATTCCCTGAGACAGGCTCAACGATGACAGCCGCTATATCATCACCAAATTGTTCAAAGGCATAACGAACGCTCTCAAAATCATTATATGGCACTGTTATCGTATGTTCAGCTACACTCTTCGGTACACCAGGGCTATCAGGCAAACCTAAGGTGGCCACACCTGAACCAGCCTTGATTAACAAGGAATCACCATGCCCATGATAGTTTCCTTCAAACTTCAGAATCTTATTCCGGCCCGTATAACCCCTGGCTAGACGCAAGGCACTCATTGTCGCCTCGGTACCTGAATTAACCATACGTACCATTTCGATCGATGGCACCCGATCAATGACCAACTGTGCTAATTCATTTTCCAAAAGCGTTGATGTTCCAAAGCTTGTACCTTTTGCCACGGCTTCTTGTAGTTTCGTGACAACCTGTGGATGGGCATGACCTAGAATTAGTGGTCCCCAGCTTAAGACATAATCGATATAGGCATTTCCATCAATATCATAAATTTTAGAACCTTCTCCATGATCCATATAAATCGGATTCATTCCTACCGATTTAAAAGCACGCACAGGTGAATTCACCCCTCCTGGCATTAAATCTATAGATTCTTTATAAGCATCTACTGACTTCTGGTTTTCTAACATGTTATTTGCCTCCTTCTCTATTTCGGAGCCATTTGGCAACATCTTTGGCAAAATAGGTAATCAAAATATCTGCACCTGCTCGTTTCATCGCCGTTAATTTCTCCAATACAATGGCTTGTTCATCCACCCAACCATTTTGACTCGCTGCTTTTACCATGGAATACTCTCCACTCACATTATAAGCTACAACAGGAACTGGATGTCGATCTTTCACTTCCCGAATAATATCCATATAGGCTAAGGCAGGTTTTACGATAAGAAAATCAGCCCCTTCTTCTATATCGGACTGCGCTTCACGCATAGCCTCTAACCGATTTGCTGGGTCCATTTGATACGTTTTTCGGTCACCAAACTGCGGCGTGCTTTCCGCTGCCTCGCGGAAAGGACCATAAAACGCAGAGGCATACTTCACTGCATAGGACATGATCGGAATATGTGTATAACCTTCCTTATCCAAACCTTTTCTAATCTCTGTCACAAAACCATCCATCATATTAGAGGGAGCAATAATATCAGCTCCCGCCTCTGCCTGGGTAATCGCTGTTTTTACATGAAGCGGCAGTGATTGGTCATTATCCACATCCCCAGCGCTGATCACCCCACAGTGCCCATGAGAGGTATACTCACAAAGACATGTATCAGCAATAATCAATAACTGATCTGTTTTTTGCTTAATGCGGCGAATGGCTTGCTGAACAATTCCATTCGGATCATATGCACCTGAACCAACTTCATCTTTGTTAGCAGGAATACCAAATAACAGGACAGAAGGAACACCTAAATCCAACAGCTCATCGATTTCTCCATCTAAATGATCCAATGATACTTGGTACACTCCTGGCATCGATCGGACTTCATCTCTGATATTGTCACCTTCCACAACGAACAGGGGATAAACCAAGTCAGCTGTGCTTAGTTCTGTCTCTCGTACTAGCCTTCTCATCACTTGTGAATGGCGCAGACGACGATGACGATCAAAATTGTTTGTTGCCATTAACGATCACCTTTTCTTAAATATTGTATATAGACATAAACCATGTCTTCTATAGTGTATGTTTCTGGATATATAATCTTGGAAAATTGCTGTTCTTCTAATACATTGGCGGTTGTATGCCCAATCGCTACTGCCGTCAGCTGTGTTGCCAGTTTCCTGAACATCCAATCAGGGAGAGACTGTTTAAACGCTTCAACGGTCGATGGACTAGTAAAAAAAACAGCATCTACACCAGAAACACTCTGAATCAGCCGTTGCTTGGATACTTTCTTTTTTATTGTACGATAAATGACGATTTTTTTAAAATAAATATCTGCTGCAGTCAGTATTTTGGGAATATCTTCTCGAGCACTTTCTCCACAAACTAAGGCGACGGACTGCTGCTGATATCGCTGCAGAAATTCCTTAGCCATTGTCTCACCACTGTATACAGATGGTTCAAAATCTATGTCATATCCTAAACGCAACAGCTCGTTTGTTGTTTTCTTACCTACAGAGCCAATCTTGTTGGTAACGGAATACGTCTCGCTTTGAACCCATTCATGGAAAAAACGGACGGTATTTGCACTCGTAAAAAAAAGCCAGTCAAATGGCGGCAACTGTTCTTCACATCGTTGTTCCAATTGCTGAAAAAGGGGTTCAAATTGCAGCAATGGGACAGATACGCAGTCCGCCCCATTCCTTTGTAATAATGTAATCAGGGGAGCTGCCTGAGATTCTTCTCTTGTCACCAAGACACGCTTCCCTGCTAAAGGCGAGTTCATTCTTGGTTTGCCTCGATCGCTTCATCGACCAATTGCTGGGCCCCTTGATCCTTTAATTTGTCAGCCGCCTGTTTACCAACTTGCTCAGGATCTGTACCCCTCACTACTTCTTTCAACACGGTCTTACCATCACTGCTCGCTACTAAAGCAGTAAGTATAATGTCTGTTCCCTCAAGGTAAGCATAGCCACCAATCGGTACTTGGCAGCCTCCATTCAATAGATGAAGAAAGGTACGCTCCGCCGTTACTGTTTTTTCGGTATAGGCATCATTGATCTGTTTTAATAAATCCAATAGTTCGGCATCATCTTCCCTACATTCAATCGCCAACGCACCTTGACCTACTGCTGGTACGCAAACATCTGGTTCCAAATATTCCGTTACGATTTCTTTATCCCAATTCATTCGATTTAAGCCGGCCGCCGCTAAAATGATCGCATCAAAATTCTCTTCTTTTAGCTTTCTCAATCTCGTTTCCACATTTCCTCTGATCCATTGAATTTCTAAGTCGGGACGTTCTGCTAATATCTGCGAACCTCTTCTTAAGCTGCTAGTTCCCACAATCGCACCAGCCGGAAGATCCTTTAGCGCCACATGATTATTTGAGATAAAGGCATCCCGATGATCTTCACGTACAGGGATCGATCCAATGATCAAACCTTCCGGCATGACAGCTGGCATATCTTTCATACTATGTACAGCAAAATCGATTTCCTTGTCATACATGGCCTTTTCGATTTCTTTTACAAATAATCCTTTTCCACCCACCTTAGACAAGGTTACATTGAGAATTTGATCTCCTTTTGTGACAATCTTCTTGATCTCAAACTCAAAGTGGTCACCAGCTCGTTCCTTTAATTGATCAATCACCCACTCCGATTGTGTGAGTGCTAAGTTACTTCGCCTTGATCCAACTACAACCTTACGCAATGTCATCCATCCTTTTTCTCACATAATTAATTCGTATAGCATCTGTATGCTTTTTCTTTCCCGCTAATAGTTGTCATAAAACCCCATCGATCCGAAAATGAAAGCATATGCACGTTTGCAACGGGTTAAGAAAAAACGCGCAAACTCTGCTCGGTCCTTTATTACTACCCAAAACCCGATACATCAACTCGGTTTTTATTCTCTTTTTATAAAAAAATGGTTAGGAATCATCCAAACCACTTTGAATAATCAGAAGACACTACTCTCTGACTCAGCGGCACAGCTGATTACATCCAGCTGTGCTTATTGTTATGAGCAGGCTGCCTGATTCCCTTAATGGGTTGATACATTCTGCAGCTTCTGAAATACTTTTTCTTTTGTTTTCGCCAAGGTAACTACCTTATCTTGCTCGGCTTGTTTCGTTTGTTCCACTACCTGATCCTCAATATTGAAGATTTTCATAAACAGATCCAAAGTTTCTTGCGCATCTTCCCTGCCAGCAAATTCTTTGGCCTGTAGAATTGGCTGCTTCAATAGTTGATTGACAATACTTTTGGTATGTTTATTCAATACTTTTCGTTCGCGTTCCGTTAGCTCTGGGATTTTCCGTTCAATACTCTTCATCGTCTCTTGTTGAATGGATAAGGCCTGTTCTCGCAATGCAGTAATAACCGGGACAACCCCTAATGTACCCAGCCATTCGTTAAACGCAATGATTTCTTCTTCAATCCATAATTCAATTTCCATTGATGCCGTTTGACGTACTTGCTTATTGGTATCTACCACATGCTGTAAGTCATCAATATCATAAAGAAACACATCTTCTAAATCTGCTAAAGCTGGATCTAAATCCCTTGGTACAGCAATATCCACAAAGAAAATCGGACGTCCTCTACGTTCAGATGCCACTTGTTGGTACATTTCCTTTGTCACTACATATTGATCGGAGCCCGTGGAGCTAATCACAATATCTGCTTCTTTTAAGGAATGAACCAACCCCTGAACCGTACATGCTTCTCCATTAAATTGCTCCGCTAATTGCCGGGCCTTCTCAATGGTACGGTTGACGACGGTTACTTGATTTGCGCCAGAACCATACACATTCTTAGCAGCTAGTTCTCCCATCTTTCCTGCCCCGATAATCATGACATGTTTATTTTTTAGATCTTGGAACAGCTTTTTGGCTAATTCAACCGCTGCATAACTTACAGAAACGGCATTCTCCCCGATCGCTGTACTTCGGTGTGCCTTCTTACCAATGGTAATCGCTTGTTTGAATAATTCATTAAAAATCGTACCCGTCAGTTGATGATGTTGAGCAGCTAAAAAGGTTTTTCGTACTTGACCTAGTATTTGTGTCTCTCCCATCACCATGGACTCCAAGCTGCAAGTCAATCGAAACAAGTGTTCAACAGCCGCTTCCTTTTCATAAATAATGATATGTGGTATAAAGTCCTCTTTGTCAATTTCAAACCAATCGGCAAGAAATTGCTTGATAAAGTATCTGCCCGTGTGAAGCTGATCAACAACGGCATATACTTCTGTACGATTACAAGTCGAAAGAATGACATTCTCTAAGATGCTTTTCTGTTTATTCAACGCTGTCATTGCTTCTACAAGCGTATCTTCACGAAAAGCAAGCAACTCTCGCACTTCCAAAGGTGCCGTCTTATAATTTATTCCTGCTGCTATAATGTGCACTATATCTACCCCCAAAAAAACAAAAGCCTAGCCAGTAATCTTCATTATAAAATACTCAAAAATAATTCTTTGTAGATTATTATTGTAATGAAGTTATTTTTCTCGTCATCAACCAGTGACTAGCAAAACTACTTTTATTATAACATGTTTTCCTAATGATTTCGTGATGATTTTATGAACAGTTACCGTATGAGTTATGGTAAAATGAAGTTCGGTACATTTATTATTAACAATTCATTTGTACTTTAGCATATTCAACATATTTTTTCAAGAAAATAAATTTAAATTAATAATCATTTTAATCTAGGAGTGTTTCGTTTGAAAAAGAATGGTTTGATGGCCTATTTATTAATTGGTATTGGTGTATTTTTCTTACTGCGAGAATTACACTTACCGATTTTAACCGATTTCTACTCATGGCCAACGCTTTTTATACTAATAGGGGCTGCCTTTCTCATCTATGCCTTTAATAGCAAAGAATATAAACAAATATTCCCTGGTGTCGTGTTACTGGGCTTCGGGATTCATTTTCATGGTCTGGCTCATTATCCTTTTTGGATTGATCATTGGGGAATGTACACACTTATCATCTCATTAGCTTTCTTGATTCGAGCCTTTAAAACGAAAAAAGGAGTAGTTCCGGGTCTTCTATTGTTAGCTCTTTCCTTGTTTGTCATGTTTGTTAATCAACAGCCAGGCTGGTTTTCGTGGGTTTATCAAGGAATGAACTGGTTAGAAAGGTTTTGGCCCGTACTATTAATTGCTATTGGATTTTATTTGTTATTGAAAAAGAAATAAGTAGCACGGTAAATGGTAAATGACTAGCTATAATGGTGAGGTGGATGGTCTTATGTGCAGGTGCTCCGGAAACCAGCTCCAATACAGTGTAACCGGAGCATTGTAATGCACATATAGTAAGATCTGATTATCGATCATGATTTTAACTGCTTATTGCAGATATTGCTTCAAATAGTTCCACACATCCTCTTTTCCTTCGCTTGTTTCTGCGGAAAACGGAATGACGGTATCTTCTGCTTCCATCTCCAGTGTGTTGATCACACGCTTAAGGTGAGAGGCTTTTTTATTCTTTGGAATTTTATCTAATTTTGTTGCTATCACTAACACTGGCAGTTGATAATACTTCAGAAATTCATACATCATGACATCGTCTTTTGTAGGCTGATGGCGGATATCTACAATCAAGACGGTTAGACGAAGTGTTTGTCGCAAAGCGAAATATTCTTCCATCATTTCACCCCACTTTGCCCGTTCCTTCTTGGACACCTTGGCATATCCATAACCAGGAACATCGACAAAATAAAAGGCATCATTAATGTTATAAAAATTCAACGTCTGCGTTTTGCCAGGTTTACCAGAAGTTCTTGCCAAATTCTTGCGTTGAATCATCTTATTAATAAAGGATGATTTCCCTACGTTCGATCGACCTGCCAAGGCAATTTCCGGCCATTGATCTTGAGGGTACTGTTTCTCTGAGACTGCACTAATCACAATCTCTGCTTTATTGACTTTCATGTTTCTCCTCCAATAATGCATACTTTAATACGGTATCCAAATGATCGACTGGAACGAAGCTAATTGCTTCCTTTACACTATCGGGAATATCTTCTAGATCTTTCTGATTATCGGCTGGGATAATAATCGTTGTAATGCCCGCGCGGTGAGCACTTAATGATTTTTCTTTTAGTCCTCCGATTGGAAGCACCCTTCCCCTTAAGGTGATTTCACCAGTCATACCAACCTCTTTGCGTACCGGTCTTCCAGTCAGTGCTGAAATAAGCGCTGTCGCCATCGTAATCCCTGCTGATGGGCCATCTTTCGGTGTTGCACCTTCCGGAACATGGATATGAATATCATTCTTTTCCAGAAAGTCAGGATCAATTTTTAATGTATCTGCCCTTGATCGAATATAACTCAATGCTGCCTGAGCCGATTCTTTCATGACATCCCCTAGTTTCCCCGTTAATGTAAGTTTTCCTTTACCCTTCGCAAGGCTTACTTCAATGGATAGAATATCGCCACCAGCAGCTGTATAAGCAAGGCCTGTAGCTGCACCTATCTGATCATTCAGCTCCATCATTCCATAACGAAATAGTGGTTTACCAAGTAGCTCTTCTAGTTGTTTTTCTTTGACAACGACACGCTTTTTGGCACCTGAGACAATCACTTTTGCAGACTTACGGCAAAGTGATGACAATTGTCGTTCTAAGCCACGTACGCCCGCTTCCCTCGTATATAAGCGAATCAACTTTAATAATGCTTGATCTCTTATTTGTAGCTGACTCTTCTTTAAGCCGTTTTCCTCTAGCTGTTTTGGTAATAAATGCTGTTTGGCAATAAAAAGCTTTTCTATTTCTGTATAGCCTGGAATCGTGATGACTTCCATTCGATCCAATAAAGGTCGTGGAATGGTCGCCAGATTGTTCGCCGTCGCAATAAACATTACCTTTGATAAGTCATAAGTCTCTTCTAAATAATGATCACTATAATTATGATTCTGCTCTGGATCTAGTACCTCGAGCATTGCAGAAGATGGGTCACCACGAAAATCATTAGACATTTTATCAATCTCATCTAACAAAAAGACGGGATTAATGGTTTCCGCTTTTCTCATACCTTGGATAATCCTGCCTGGCATAGCGCCAATATACGTACGACGATGCCCTCGTATTTCTGCCTCATCACGAACACCACCAAGGGAAGCACGGACAAAATGACGGTCAACAGCTTTCGCAACAGAGCGTGCCAAGGAGGTTTTTCCCACCCCGGGAGGGCCCACCAAACATAAGATAGGACCTTTCAGAGAATTAGTCAGCTGCTTTACTGCCAAATACTCAAGCACGCGCTCTTTCACCTTATCCAAACCATAGTGATCTTCATTTAAGATTTGTTCAGCATGCGCAAGATCTAAATTATCCGTCGTTTGTTCTATCCAAGGCAGGGCAAGAATCCAATCAATATAGTTACGGATAACCGAGCTTTCTGCAGAACTTTGCGGCACACGTTCATATCTAGATAATTCCTTGTCTACTACTTCGACGACACGCTCCGGCAATTCCTTTTCTGCCATTTTCTTGCGTAAATCGGCAATCTCACCTGTTTTGCCATCCTTGTCACCTAACTCTTTCTGAATCGCCTTCATTTGTTCTCGTAAGTAATATTCCTTCTGTGTATCCTCCATTGACTTCTTTACTCGCTGCCCAATCTTCCGTTCTAATTCCAACACTTCTTTTTCATTTGAAATAATATCCAACAGTAGCTGCAGTCTGGCCTTTACATCTAATGTCTCTAGTACCTTTTGCTTGTCCGACATTTTCAAAGTGATATGTGAAGCCACAATATCGGCCAATTGACTGGGCTCTTCCATGTCACTGACACTGGCTAATGTCTCCTTCGTCACTTTTTTGGATATTTTGGTGTAGTGTTCAAATTGCTCCAATAAGGCTCGCATTAAAGCGACTTCTTCTGATACGTTGTTATGAATATCCTCTAAGGCTTCAATTTCCACCAAAAAATGATTCTCTTGCTCGATAAAATGATTTAATTTCGCTCGATATATGCCTTCAATCAAGACCCGCACCGTTCCATTGGGCAATTTCAACATTTGATTAACCTTTGCTACTGCCCCTTGTGGATGGATATCTTCTGGTGACGGATCATCCAAGGCACTATCTTTTTGAGCTGCCAGGAAAATATGTTGATCAAGCATCATGGCTTTTTCCAAAGACTGAATTGATTTTTCTCGACCCACATCTAAATGAATCACCATTCCAGGGAAAATAATAAGTCCTCTTAATGGTATTAATGGCATATGTATTAAATTGGTTGTCATACGACACCTCCGTCATGCTGGCTTTATTTTTGAGTAAGTTATTCCTCTTCATACTTATAGCAGTAAAGAAAGGAACGGAGTCACTGTTATCAGTTTAATGAAGTTTTTCGGGTTTGTAAATCCCTTTAAGAGGTTGTTCAAAAGACCAATAAAAATGACACATAAATTTCTATAATAAGATAACCTCTGTCAAGGTTATCTAGGTCCAGTGGATAACGCAAAAATCAGCGTGATTAACTCTATTTTTAAACACGCACATCTCTGCTTCCTTAATCTTCCCTAAAAAAAAGAAAAGCATACAAAATCCCTTGTTGAAAAACAAGGGATTTCATGTTTATGCACTCTCTTTTGGTGATTTAAGTTCGATAACTGTACCATCTTCATGAACCAGTTTTGGACGCCCATTCTCTGTAGCTACTGTTTCTTTTGTGATAATACATTTCTTCACATCATCTCGTGAAGGTAATTCAAACATCACATCTAACATGATACCTTCAAGAATGGAACGTAGACCACGAGCACCTGTTTTCCGTTCAATTGCTTTTTCTGCAACGGCTTCTAAGGCTCCTTCTCCAAACTCCAATTCAACATCGTCGATTTCAAATAACTTACTATACTGTTTCACTAATGCATTCTTCGGCTGCGTTAAAATATCTACCAGCGCTTCTCTGTCTAACGGTTCTAAACTTCCAATTACAGGTAAACGACCGATGAATTCTGGAATTAGACCGAAGCGTAATAAATCTTCTGGCAGTACCTTTGAAAGCAAGGCAGCTTTATCTAATTCTTGATTATCACTTTCCGCGCCAAAACCAATTACCTTTTCGCCAAGACGACGTTTTACAATCTGTTCAATCCCATCAAAGGCGCCACCACAAATAAACAAGATATTCGAGGTATCGATTTGAATGAACTCTTGATGAGGATGTTTTCTTCCTCCTTGAGGCGGTACACTTGCAGTTGTCCCTTCCAAGATTTTCAGCAAGGCCTGCTGTACACCTTCACCAGAAACATCACGTGTAATGGACGGATTCTCTGACTTACGAGCTACCTTATCAATTTCATCAATATAGATAATACCCTTTTCCGCTTTTTCCACGTCATAATCAGCCGATTGAATAAGCTTCAATAGAATATTTTCCACATCCTCCCCGACATAACCGGCTTCCGTTAACGAAGTAGCGTCCGCAATAGCAAACGGTACATTCAATATCCGGGCCAAAGTTTGGGCGAGTAATGTTTTCCCACTTCCTGTCGGTCCGATCATAGCAATGTTACTTTTCGATAATTCCACTTCATCTTTTGATCTTGGGGAATTAATTCGTTTGTAATGATTATAAACGGCAACCGATAAATTACGTTTAGCCTTTTCCTGACCAATCACATAATCATCTAGAATTTCACAAATCTCCTGTGGTTTAGGTGTCTCTTTATATTCTACTTCTTCATCTGTACCTAACTCTTCTTCCACAATTTCTGTGCAAAGTTCAATACATTCATCGCATATATAAACACCTGGCCCTGCAACTAGTTTTCGAACCTGGTCTTGACTTTTACCGCAAAAAGAACATTTTAGCTGCCCTTTCTCCTCATTAAATTTATACATGTCTTTCACCCCTTGTTCAATAAATATAGCTTAAGCTACAACCAAACAATTTTAGCAAGCCTATCTTTACGTAATCATATCAAATTGTTTCGAAATACAAAAGCAATAAACATTATCAATGTCAAAGCCTACCAAGCTTTGGACATAATTACAAATAGTTTGCACTGTTTACCATGAGCTAAACCTTTATTATGATTTTATTTTGTGACGAGAAGCTATTCGATGAATGTCGATACGAGATCCAGTAACTCCGGTACAAAACGTCCATCGTCCATTCTCAGCAGAGGATAACGAACGCTTAGTCTCACTTCTATTATGTATATGTTGACCAGCACAATGTATTGCTTCTTTTTCATGTCTTGCTCTTCTCTTTGTGATACGGATGTAATCGTGTTGTATAGAAAACAAGGTGCAATGAGATGGCACCTTGTTCGCTATAGCGTTTATTTGGTTTTGCAATTATCTACAAGTACATTGATGGCTTTTTGAAATTTCAAATCATCCTGCAAAGCAGCGGCATTTCCACCAAGTGCTTGTTTAATTTGATCGATTTCCATATTATACATGGAAGCCATTGATTCCAATTCTTTTTCGACATCTTCATCTGTTACTTCTACATCCTCTGCTTCTGCAATAGCTTCTAATGTCAAGTTAGTTTTTACTCGCTTAGCTGCATCTTCTTTCATTTGTTCCTTCAAGGCGTCCTCATCCTGTCCTGAGAACTGAGTATACATTTCTAATGTCATGCCTTGCATCTGTAAACGCTGTTCAAACTCTTGCAGCATGCGATCTAATTCCGACTGCACCATTACGTCTGGAACATCTACTTCTGCATTATCAGAAGCTTGTTGAACAAGCGATTCCCTTTTGTTGGTCTCAGCTTGATTTTCTTTTTGTTCTTGCAGACGTTTTTTTGTTTTTTCTTTTAATTCTTCTAATGTTTCTACTTCTTCATCAACATCTTTAGCGAATTCATCATCCAATTCAGGCAGTTCTTTTGCCTTTATTTCATGAATTTTCACTTTAAACGTTGCATTTTTACCTGCTAGGTTTTCTGCATGGTATTCTTCAGGGAAGGTAACCTCTACTTCTGTTTCTTCCCCAGTTTGCTTACCAATCAACTGTTCTTCAAAACCAGGGATAAATGAATTCGAACCAATTTCTAATGAGTGATTCTCTGCTTGTCCACCTTCAAAAGCTTCACCATCAACGAAGCCTTCGAAATCGATGACAGCAGTATCCCCATCTTCAATGACACCTTCTTCTTTTACCACTAGTTCAGCTTGCTGTTCTTGTTGTTGTTGAATCTCTGCATCTACATCTTCATCTGTTACTTCTGTGCTTTCTTCCTCGACTTCTAATCCTTTATATTCACCTAATGTAACTTCAGGTTTTACGGATACCTTCGCAGTAAAAATTAGATTTTTCCCTTTTTCGATTTGTTCAATATCCACTTCTGGCTGATCAATTGGTTCAATTCCAGTTTCATCGATAGCCGCACTGTACTCTCCTGGAAGAATGAAATCTACTGCATCTTGGTATAATGATTCTACGCCAAAACGTTTCTCAAACATCCCTCTTGGCATTTTACCTTTACGGAATCCTGGAACTTGTACTTGTTTCACTACTTTTTTAAAAGCTTGATCTAACGCTTTATCAAATTTATCGGCATCTACTTCAATCGTCAGGATGCCTTCGTTACCTTCTTGTTTTTCCCACTTTGCTGTCATTCTTATTTCCCTCCAACATAAAACTTTGTATATTTGTCGCTTATTTTCTATTAGAACCGCACATAAATTGCAACCATTACATTATAACACAATTGCATCTGCTTTCAATAATAATGTATGTATTTTTATTTTGCAATCATTTCTGTCTTGTCCTCTTTGCTCTAAATATCAAGGATCGACGCATACAACTTATCAGACATCGTAATCATATCCACATAATGCTGTTTCATTTCCGATGTTTGGTGATCTGTATCATCGTAAAGCTGAAAACTTCTGCTCACATAATAAAATAAAGACTCTGCTAATAATTTATAATCATCCTTTGGCGGTAAAAATGGTGTATATACGTATGCGAAACGCTCCAAGATAAATTGAATCATTTGATATTTTGTTGGATCTTCCTGCTGCAATTCCTCTAAAAAGTACATAATACCCGAAAAAAATGAAGCTGGAATAATCGATTCCGTTGGATGTAACCTTATGTCATCTTGCAAGTTGAATTTCTCAATATGTATTGGTGCTTCTGTTCCCATTTTTTGATAATACTCAAGCATTGCTGTTTTCACGACAGGGTGAGTCGTTGGCTGGATCAACATTTCTCGGTATAATGGGCTGTCTTGATAAATATCCATTTTGGTTAATCGCTTGATCATATACCATTGCTGGCGGTCATTATTTTCTTGTAATGCCTGCTCTAACTGAGCGGTTACTTCATTAAAAGTCTGTTCATCATCTTGATGCTGTAATTCTTCACTTAATTGGTAAACATGACGTAGCTGTTCCTTGATCAATGCGGGCACTTCTTGATGGGATGAATTTCCTTCCAATACTTCATCAATTACTGACATAACTTCTTCATATTTGCTCGATTGAAACAATAGGGTCGCATAAATATGCACATAGGAGGAATAATATTGATCTTGCTTCGCGATTAATTGTTCACATAATTCTTCTGCTTCTTCTGCCATATTCAATTCCATCATACAAATTAGTTTACCTGTCATCACTTCGTGGGAGTATACTCCATTCTCCGTCAGTTGATGGAAATGTTCATAAGCCTCTTGAAAATGGCTGTCCTGCATAGCCTCTGTTGCCCTTTGCTCCAATGTGTGTCTCCACTGAGGCAGCATAACTATTTTTTCTTGGTCATTTTTCATATTGTCACCTGCCTTTTTCTTCCCAATTAGTAGTATATACAACAAATTCGATCAAACGATGAATCACACTCTCCAGCCGCTGAACTTTATTGACGTTAGCATAGCGGAATAAAAATTCAGATAGGCAAAAACAACAACTTTTTATTTAAGGTCGTTTTTATTCTTTTTCTTTGATAAAGCGACTGCCGAAATCCTTAAAAACAAAATACTTCACCATAAAAAAACTAGACAGAAATGACAAGAACATCGCTAAACCTTTGGCTAAGTTATACCGCAGCCAATTAGGAACACCGGTGTAATCCAATATTTCGTTAGTACCAATAAATACAAGATTGCTGACTCCTAAGCTAATCAGCCCCTGTATAACAAAAAGGATACGTTGGCGCTTACTCCCTATAGCTGAACGTTTGAATGTAATATTCACATTCCATAAATAACTATTTGCCACTGCTAAAGAATAGGCAATTGAATTGCATAAAACAAGCAGCATACGACTATCTGGATGAAAAAGGAGCAGCAACAGGTTCAATACTGCTATGTCCACTCCAGCATTAGAAACCCCAATTACACTAAATTGAAGAAACTGTAAAGGTCCTCGTTTTGCTTTTTGTTTTGTCATGAAATTCCTCTTTTTATACCTTTTTAAAGTTAACCACATGATGTTTACAAGTGATTAGTCCGCATAGACGATTTCTTCGTTAACTACGACCTCTTTATAATAATCCAGTACTTGTCTTGATTGGTGTTCCCAGCTCATGTTTGCCATATCAGCCCGCGCATATTGAACCAATCGTTCTCGTAACGTTTCATCTGTAAAACGTAAGACGGTGTTTGTAAAATCATCCTTTTTGTCTTTATCATATAGCAATCCATTACGATTATCTTCTACTTGCTCACAAGTTGGTCCACTTTTGGCTGCAACTAACGGTAATCCAGATGCCATCGCTTCTGTGATTACCAGCCCCAAAGTTTCTGAAGTGGACGGAAAGACAAAAATATCAGCAGACGCATATACTTTAGCCAGTTCTTCTCCATGCAGCATTCCAGTAAACACGGTGTTTGTGCCTGCAAAATAGTTTTCAAGCGACGATCGATGTGGTCCGTCCCCTACAATCGCCAGCACAAACTCATCGGATGCTTTGAGAACCGACCTGATTTTTTCAATTTCCTTTTCTGCCGCAAGCCTGCCGACAAAAAGGAGCAATTTTTTATCCGAATGACCAGCTGTTAGCTGCTTACGCATTTCCTGATCATATTTACTGGGGTGGAATAGTTCTGTATCAACACCACGTTTCCAAACCTCAACCCTCTGAAATCCATGTTCTTCTAGTTCTGTTTTAACAGCATGTGACGTGCATAAATTTAAATAAGCTTGATTATGAAGCTTACGAAAATACCACCACAAGAGACCCTTAAATATAGACAAGTGATAATAATCGAGATATTTAGGTACTTGCGTATGGTATGAAGCAATCATCGGAATTCCTAGCTTTTTGGCATACCGCACTCCGGATACTCCTAATAAGGCTGGGTTCACCACATGGACAATATCTGGCTGATATTCTTCCAGTATCTTTTTCACCTTGCGATTTGGCAGCGCGAATTGTTTAGAGCGATAAAATGGAAGTGTTCTGGCCGGAATCCCTGTTATCATTATTCCTTCAAACTCATCTACTCCAAGATCTGGAGCTATCACATGTATGTCATGTCCCTCGCGTTTAAAGTAGCGAATGCATGCTTTAAGCCTTGTCACCACACCATCTGTTGAAGGTATAAAGGTTTCTGTCACTATGGCGATTTTCAATCTTGATTCTCCTCCTAACAGCTACAAATAACAGCTTATTTCCAAGAAGCTTGTGGTAACACATTGCCTTCGATAACCCGTGACTTATGGATGATGACTGTCCGTAGTATTTCTCGTATGACATTATCATTTAGTAAATGAGGTTCTAGTCCCAAATCTTTCAGCTTCGTATTGACTGCTTGAAAGAAATGCTCTTCCAACTCGACTCTTGGATTGTCCAAGTGAGTGATTGCTGTTGGATAACTTTCTTCTTCAGCCACCTTTTGTACTTTTTCTGCCAATTCACCAACGGAAAATTCTTCGGTGAATTGGTTAAACACTCGGAATTCTCCTTTATCAGCAGGATTTTCTGCTGCTATCTCAATGCAACGTACGGTATCTTTGATATTCAAGAAACCTCGTGTCTGACCGCCTTTGCCATAAACAGTGAGGTCATGTCCAATCGTAGACTGGATGATAAAACGATTCAACACCGTCCCAAATACACCATCATAGTCCAAACGATTCGTAAGTACAGGATCCATTTGAGTTTCTTCGGTTTCCAATCCATAAACAACACCTTGATTGAGGTCCGTTGCTCTTATCCCCCAAATTTTACAGGCAAACATGATATTATGGCTGTCATGCACTTTCGACAAATGATAAAACGAACCAGGTTGTTTTGGATAAGGTAGCACATCTTTTCGACCTTTGTGCTCAACTTCTAAATATCCTTCTTCGATAGGAATATTTGGGGTTCCATATTCACCCATTGTCCCCAACTTAATCAAATGACAATCTGGTACAAATTCTTTGATTCCATAAAGAACATTCAATGTACCAACCACATTATTGCTCTGGGTGAAAATGGCATGCTCTCGATCGATCATCGAATAAGGAGCAGAGCGTTGTTCAGCGAAATGTACGAATGCATCTGGCCTCTCTTGTTTTAATACTTCACTGAGAAAGTCGTAGTGCGTAAGGTCACCTTCATATGTAGATATTCTTTTTCCAGTTAGTTCTTCCCATTTATTCACACGTTCTTCCAAGGACGCGATGGGTGTAATAGAATTAGAGTGCAGCTCTTGATCCATTTTTCTTCTTACCATATTATCAATAATAGCTACCTCATGTCCTTTTTTGGATAGATAAAGGGCGGTGGGCCACCCGCAAAAACCGTCTCCACCTGCTACAATAATTTTCATATTTTCAACCCCCGTCACTATTTTTCTTATCTTAAACAGCCTCTGTCTCACTAAGAAGCCTGTTCATAAAATATCACGTTCACCTTGACTTTACAAATATTCTGGTACAAAGGGAGCAATTATTTAGTGCTGTTTTTCGCATATAAAAATAGCGCTTCTGTGCTCTGGTGTACCCGTCTTATTGTTCTTTAGCAGCTACTTCTTTATCTTCAAAGCCTTCATCAAAATAACGATTATAACGTGCTTTAAACTTTCTGAAGACGAAGGTTACCAGCACTTTTCCAACAGCATATCCTGGTATACCAAGAATCACCCCGACAATTCCAAATAGTTTACCAGCCACTAATAAGACAAACATGATGGTTAATGGGTGCACCTTCATCGTTTTCCCCATCACATTTGGGGAAATAAAATGCCCCTCTGCGAATTGTACCACTGCCCATACTATCCCTAGTTTTAATAACATCCAAGGTGAAGTAACCAACGATATAATAATGGCTGGAGTAATAGCAATAATGGGTCCTAAATAAGGCACAACACTAGTAATCGCAGCAACACCAGCTAGAATAATGGCGTAGTCCAAGCCAATAATAAGGTAGCCTATGTATAATAAAAGCCCAATGCATAAAGCGACAAAGATCTGGCCTTGTATGTAAGAACCAACTTGTGTATCCATCTTATGCAGAATATTGGTGACATCTTTCCTGTATTTACGAGGAAACAATTTAAGGCAATAGTTTTTAAATCGCTGTCCATCTTTTAATAAGAAAAACAACACAAATGGAAAAGTGATCAACGAAACAATAATATTCGTCAATGTAGAGGCAAAATTAGCGACACCTTCCATCGTATTTCCTAATTGCGACATAATCCTAGAAGGAAGCTCCCCTAAATTAGATTCTACCCAACTTCTTGCTTCGTTAAAATAATTGGCAAAAATGGAGTTACTCATCAAACGATTGACTCCCTCGTTAATGGTGCTTACATAACCAGGGAAATTAGAGACCAATTCCTTTATCTGTGTTTCTATAATGGGAATGATAATAAATAGTATACCCGTGATTATACCTGAAAATGCGAGAATAATTAATATAATACCCCATACCCGTTTAATTCGCCATTTCTCTAACAGATTAACAATTGGGTTCAATAAATAGTAGGCGACAAAAGCCAGAATAACCGGTGGAAAAATCGTGGAGAAAACGATATGAAATGGATGAAAAATAAAAGATATTTGATTGTATACAATCACGGTAATACCAATTAAAATCAATGTTCCTAGTATAAATAAGATATTTTTTCCACCTAAAAATTTAATCAATCGATCATGAGATTGGTTCAACGTGAGCCCTCCTTGTTTCTACGTCATTTAATTATACCACTTTTTCATTCATTCAAAACGGGAATTTGAAATGGATCTGTGCAACTGTACCATTCATTATATCACTTTACCACTTCATTCGCCTGTTTGCTGTGTCTTCATACTGGATATGATATAATTTGGAAAATAGATGATGAATGGCCAGCTTAGATAGCCCTGTTCCAAAACCTATTCGTACCAATATGAACAATTTTTGGATAAATATATTTTACATGGAAGGAGAGGCATTAAGATATGAATAGACAGGAAGACTTAAGAAATTACCCACGTTCATGATAACACGAGGTATCTTCGTATCGAATATAAGGGAGCATGACATTCACAGAGGGCAGTTGAAAGACATCCGCATACGCTTAGGATTTCTTTCACTACCTTATGATAGAACCAATTAGTTAGTAAATACTTATTGAAAGTTGATATCGATATATAATTCTTCTCCGACATCTGAATAGTTTTCACCGCTATGCGGGGCGTCTATAATCAGTGTGCCGGATTTCATATTGTCTGCTAAACTGTCGATTGCAAAGTAGACTTCCCCTTTTTCCGTTACCTGACCTGAAACATCTTGACCTATATCAGCGGATAAGCCTAACTTGGTGTCTAGTATGAAATAAACCTCCCCTTCCTTCGTTGTTTGACCATTGAAATCGCCTCCTACATCATCAGATAATGCTGGTTTAGCGTCTAACGGCTTATTTGTGTTCGTTACCAAAACACCTTGGCTTGGATCAATTCGGATCGGATCCTCTGAGGTATTTTCGACCTCCATTTGGACAGTGACCATGGTTAGACTTTCTCGTCCATTAAATTGCTGCTTATATTCTTCTTCCGGCTCTAGACTAGCTACTTGAAGACTTTGGATCGTCAAATGAATCGGGCCTGTTTCATACGTATCATTCACATCCTGTTGCTCTGATTCTATTGTCAGTTTGCCGAATTCCGAGGTCTTTTTGTTGTCCTGGTTTGGTTCCACATTATTTGGCTCATTACTAACTTCAGAGGGATTTGCCAGCTCTTCTTCGTTATCGCCTGTATTTTTTGGTGCTGTTCTGCCGTCTGCTTCTTGTGTTCCAACGTCCTCTTCTGCTGTGCAAGCAACAATCAGCGTTAATATTGGAACAAGTAAAATAGATAAGAATACTTTTCTCACCGAATCACCCTTTTTATCTGTGTTCATTGCCCGTATTCTATCATACTTAAGAAAAACTAGGCAAATTCCGTCCGGCTCTTTATTATACCTTCTAAAAACCTATTTCTAAATTTCTTATTGACATTCCGCTGTTACCTTTATATAATTGTACTTGTCCGTTAAAAATTACATACCTAAACACCAGATTATGCGGGTGTAGTTTAGTGGTAAAACCCCAGCCTTCCAAGCTGATGTCGAGGGTTCGATTCCCTTCACCCGCTCCATGTCCCAGTAGCTCAGCAGGATAGAGCAACAGCCTTCTAAGCTGTGGGTCGCAGGTTCGAATCCTGCCTGGGACGTAAAGAGAACCCTTGTCAAAATGCTGACAAGGGATTTTTTATGGTATAATATATCCTATTTTTATTGAAAAGATTACATTATTTTAAACCCTGTTTTCTTAAATATGCGTCATTTTCTTTAGCTTGTTTGCTAACAGGATTGTCCTTCCACCATGCCCAGATACCTGCTGCGATGGTCGCTATACTGGACACCCCTTCATAAATCATTTCTTCACTGAATGGAAGAGGGTTAACACCAAATGCCACTAAAGCTTGATTAAGCAACACAAAGACTAATACAATTAACCTAATAATGGCTACTTTCATCAAATCACCACCTCTTCCTATATATATGAAAAAAGCAGCTTGCCCGATTGGACTAGCTGCTTATGTAACATGTTCTATTTTTTAGTGAAACCTTCTACAAGAAATAAATTAGCTTAAAGAAGTCTGATAAGCTAAACTTGAAATTTCTTTTCCATCTTTGGTATAAAAATGGACTTGCACATTTTCCAGATTATCATCGGACTCCAAAATGGCATAAGAACCGGGATGTGCACTGCGAGGCTGCTTGATACTGCCCGGGTTAATGAATAATTGATTCTCTATCTTTTCCGCCCCAGCAACATGGGAATGACCAAAGCAAACAACATTAGCACCAACTTCCTCCGCCCGATAAGCAACTGTCATTAGTGTCGCTTTAATGTTGTATAAATGACCATGCGTCACAAAGAAATGCAGCTTGCCAACCTTAACCTCAATATCCTCTGGCAAATTGCTGTCCAAATCCATATTTCCTTGAACGGATTCAAAACCTGCCAATTCATCACTACTACGCATTAATTCAGAATCCCCGCAATGGATCATAGCGTCTACCTCTGATCGGTGACGTTCTTGAATATGAACCAGTTCATCTGTCCAGCCATGACTATCACTGATGATTAATACTTTTGGCATATATTCCACTCCTTTACAACTGTTTTACCCAATTTTTCAGTTGATCTAACGCTTTTCTGCGATGGCTGATTTCATTTTTTTGTTCAGGAGTCAATTCTGCCATGGTTTGTGAAAGACCTTCAGGGACAAAGATAGGATCATAACCGAATCCATTCTCTCCTGCTGGCTGATTTGCGATCGTCCCTTCACATTCTCCACGCTTAAAAATCGTTCTCTGCCCTGGCTGTGCTACAGCTAATACACAAACAAAACGCGCACTTCGTTTTTGTTCAGGAATATCTTGCAAATTATGTAATACCTTTTCAACATTTGCTTGATCATCTTTGTTGAGGCCGGCATATCTGGCGGAATAAACGCCTGGCTCGCCATTTAAGGCATCTATTTCGATACCTGAATCATCTGCAATAACTGGCGTTTGTAATCTTTCACAAATAGCCTCTGCCTTCAATGCTGCATTCTCTTCAAAGGTTTCACCAGTCTCTGCAATATCTTCTACCGATTCTGTCAGATCCAGTAGAGAAGATACTTGGATCCCAAACGGCTCAAACAATCCCTTGAAATCCTTCATCTTTCCTTGGTTTTTGGTTGCAATAATTAATTCCTGCATCTAATTACTCCTTAACTTCCGGCATATATTCTAGGTACCTTTGCAATGCGTCTTGCTGTAGGAGAAAAATTTCCCTCATTCCTTTTTCGGCAAGTCCGAGCATTGCAGTTAATTGGTGGTTTGTAAAGGTAGCCTCTTCCCCCGTACCTTGAAGTTCAACGAATTCTCCTTTTCCGGTCATGACCACATTCATGTCAACATGGGCCTGGGCATCTTCGACATACTCCAAATCTAGGATTTCGGTTCCATCAGGTAAAACTCCCACCGATATGGCAGCCAAATAATCGGTGATTGGTAATGTAGTTATTTTTTTGGCATCCTTTAAGCTTCCTAAGGCTAAAACTACCGCCACAAAGGCACCTGTTATCGAGGCGGTTCTTGTACCCCCATCTGCTTGAATGACGTCACAATCGACCCAAATGGTCCTCTCACCAATCTTATCTAGATCCACCACTGCCCGTAAAGCCCGTCCGATCAGACGTTGTATCTCCATGGTACGCCCCGAGACTTTACCTTTGGACGATTCACGAATATTTCTTGTCTCCGTTGCCCTTGGTAACATAGCATATTCTGCTGTAATCCAGCCTTTTCCTGAGCCACGCATAAATGGTGGTACCCTGTCTTCTATACTTGCGTTACAAATAACCTTTGTGTCACCTACCGTGATTAAGACAGATCCCTCTGCATGTTTAGTAAAATTAGTGTCAATTTTGATGGATCTTAATTGATCTACTTCTCTTCCCGTTTCTCGCATGTTCATTTCCTCCTTACATCCTTTTTTATCTTAACATATTTTCCGTATCAGTTGGGTATTTCATGCATATTCCGCAAACAAATCACTGGATAACCTAAAAAAAGAAAGAGATGACACGATATCATCTCTTTTGATAGTTTTAAATACTTTTAGCAGGTGTTACCATTTCTCTTGTTACTGGTTCTGTATAGGGTTGTCCCTCTTCATTTATAACCTCTTGATGGTCTTCTACCGACACTTGCACAGCTTGTACTCCTTCTTGTTCGGTTAATGTGAGAACAATCGACTGGAGTACTTCATCAGCAATGACACCTTTTTCGCTATTCGAGAGGATATTCTCATTAAAGGTTAACGATAAGGTACCATCATCCAAGGTAGGAGCTGCTGTTAACTCAGACCCGTGATTAATATAATTCTCTAAAGGTAAGTCAAAGGCAGGACCTTCCATTAGGGCTTGTACAATCGATTGTTCCGTCTGATCTTGATCCATTTCAATATGCTGGGTAACTGGAACAAAGTAAACCATTTCATCGCCCTGCATTGGAAAGTAAAGCGTAGCAGCTTCACTTTCCATTAAATCGATACCAGTTGCTTGATGGACATTAATCCCTTCATCTCTTGAGTAACCTTGGGTTAACGGTGTTCCATTCACTGGCATTGTTTGCTGTTCTTCTCCATTGATCCAAAGCTTCACGCGATCTACATTTTTGAATTCCGTTAAGGTGTGCGTCATGGATTCAATAATTTTATCTTCGTCTTCTGCTTGATAATTAGCAAACTCTTCGGAAACATTAACCACCATTGTACCATCTTCTTCTAGGTTCAAATCAATAATCTCGGTCCCAGCTGGTAAAACGGCTTGAAAACCACTAGGTAGCATAGCCGTTACCGGACCATCTTGTACTAGGTATTGTAATACCTGTTTGGCTACCTCTTTGGAAGCTGGTGCAGGTAACTCCATCTCTTGTGGTACCACCAGACCATTTTGATCAATTAAATAGAGAACATGGGATAACGTTCCGCTTGCCTCTTCCCCCTCTGTTTCATCATCTGCCTCCGCGTCTGTTTCTTCTTCTGTTCCTTCTTCTGCGCCTTCACTTTCGTCCAAATCTTCACCTGCTTCATCCGTTTCTCCTACATTTTCAATATCATCCGTTACTTTTGCATCTTCAGGAGGTGCATCTATTTGATCTAGTGTTTGTTCCCCTTCAAATACATTACATCCAGCAAGCAATACGATACTTAATAATACTAGTCCTACACTTTTTTTCATCCAATCGACCCTCATACATCAATACCTCCTCGATGGTTTGTACTATTATGTATACGAGCTTATTACTAAAATAGACCAAGTAATTAGCAAAAGGAAACAGGAGAAATAAAAAAGTGAAAGACTAGATTGAATCCAGATAAAAATGTGTTCAGTCCTTTACGGATAGCTCAAAGCAGTCATTGAACTGCCGATGAGCTCATGTTTAAAATCATTCCAACAACTTTTGTAGCGAAAATTATATATTTAGCTGATTAAGAAAGATTGGAGAACCACGCCCGATCCTTTATTACTATATAGGTTGAACTTATAAATGTAACAAAAACGTGTGACAAACAATGATCTCCTGTTAATACCTCGTTTTGATCCATTTACGCAGTATGATGAGCTATGACTTTACGGAGTGGTGTGTTTGATCATTTTATCTGCGCTATCTCGCCTCGAGAAACGATCAACTTTATTAGATAGCATAGCTGGACTCGTTACGTTACATCATCCAATGTATTGGTATCTGATTCGTTCCAGGTCTACATTATTCCAAGGATTATATACTTTTCTACCTTACAAAAAAGAGCATAAGATTTACTTATACTCTTTAGCAAGCTTTGATAACATTTGTCATCACATGTTTTTCACCGTATTCAATTCGATCTGATCAACGGCTTCTATTCTTTTATTTAACCATCTGGAGGCTATATTTTCAAACACTTGCACATCACCAGTCGTATAAAAATGGTGCCGGGACGGGGCACTTCCTTGGTAAAGTTTTTTCTGATAACCCAGAATCGTACTGACTTCCCTAGCTGTTTCTTCGCCTGAAGAAATCACCATCACCATCGGACCCATTACTTCCTGAATGAGTTCTCTAATCATCGGGTAATGTGTGCAACCTAAGATCAAGGTATCCATGTTCACATGTCGCTTAAGTGGCTGGAGGCTTTCATAAACCACTTGATATGCCTTTTCTCCTTGCACCAATCCCTGTTCTACGATAGAGACAAACTGAGGGCATGCCAGATCAAACACATCAATCTCTGTATTGATATGCTGCAGGGCATTCACATACGCCTTACTACTTATCGTCCCCTCTGTCCCAATGACGCCAATCTCCCCTGTCCTACTGTGGGTAATCGCCGCTCTGGCACCAGGCTGGATCACACCAACAACCGGTATAGTCAATTGCTCACGTAGCTGCTCTAAGGTAAATGCCGTTGCTGTATTACATGCAACCACCAGCATTTTGATATCTCTTGCTAATAAAAACTGGACCATTTCCCACGTATATTGAACCACTTCTTCTCTAGGTCGAGGTCCATAGGGACAGCGTTTCGTATCCCCTACATAAATGATCGATTCCTTCGGTAATTGACGAACTAGTTCACTAGCCACCGTCAAACCTCCCACACCGGAATCAATCACACCAATTGGTTGTTTCACGTTCATCGCCTCTTTACACTTTTACATTTTTGTTTTGCTGCTTCATTTCTTGGTGAAGTAAATGGAGGAGTCTAGATAATTGCTCCATGTCCTCTCCTTTAACATTCGAGAGAACCTCTCCTAAATACTTCTGTCTTTTTTCAATTACTTCATTTATAATTTTTCGACCTTTATCTAATAAATGGATGCGGACGACGCGACGATCTTTGGTGTCCTTAACGCGTTTCACAATATCATTCTTCTCCATTCGGTCCACCAAATCGGTGGTGGTACTGAAAGCCAGATTGATTTTCTTTGATAATTCACCTAACGTTAGATCACCATTCTCAAGAAGATACTGTAAGGCTACAAATTGAGGAGTGGTCACAGGATAATTATGTAAAATTTCCCGTCCCTTTTGTTTAATGATACCTGCAATATATCTTAATTCCTTTTCGATATCGGTAATTTGCTCTATTTCTTTTGTCAAATCCCAGCTCTCCTTCACACACATACTAACTATACTATAACATTTTTTGTTACATATGGCTAAAGGGTTTATCTGTTAAAAGGTTTTGCATTTTTTTCCGAGAATAAAAATGCACACAAGGCACAAACTTGTTGTAATGGAATGGAGGTGGATCAATGTTTACGCAATCAAATCCTGCTATATATTATGAGAAGACAGGTCATGGTGTCCCTATCCTGTTTATTCCCCCACCAGCAATGGGGCATCTTACATTTCGCTATCAAACATTATTACGCCAATACTTTACCATACTTACCTTCGATCCTCGTGGTGATGGAAACAGTAGAGTGAGCGGAAAAGATATCACCCTAGATAATTGCCTAAGTGACATCGAACGCCTCCTAAAGGAAAATAAAATAGAAAAAGCCGTTATTTGCGGTTATTCCAATGGTGGATTACTTGCTCAACAGTTTGTCTTACACTATCCTGAACAAGCAATCGGCTTGATATTAATCGATTCTTTTTTTCATCCAACGAACCTATTGTTACGACTGGAATACTTGCTCGGCATCACCATTGCAACGTACCGAGCGATTCCTCTACTGGCAAAAGGACTTGCCCTAAGCCATTTTCCAATAGACAAAGAAGCAGCAGAGATGGAGCGGGCTGTAAAAAAAACAAATACTGCTTTATTAAAACAGCACTATCGACTGGGCTTCACATCCAATTTAACGAAACACTTGCAGAAAGTAAAGGTGCCATTACTATTGATTTACGGCGCCCATGATTACTATGTACAACATGCACAATATGGTTTTCGTAAACATATAGAGGATGTTGACGTCGCCTATGTCCATCTCGCTGCCCATCAGGTGCCAACTAGACATTATCGGGAATGTAATGCGATTATTTATGATTGGATGAAGCGCAAGATATTATGTAATGGGGATGACAGCAACCATCTGTAAGGAATGATTCCTTGCTGATGGTTGTTTGGTTAACAAGGAAATCCTACTTTTTTATCAGATTTGTAGCCAAGTGATATGTTATACTAAAGTAAGAATGACCAAGAATCTTACATATTGGAGCGTGATAAGATGACAAATGTGGTAGATGCTTATTTACAAGAACATCAATTAGATCGTCAAACACTTGCAAATGATGTTGGGCTACACACAGATTCCATTGCTGATTTAACCGGTAAGGATGTTATTCATTATCCAGTAGAAGTAGTAAGTGCCATTGCCTTGTCAATGGAAGAACAAGTGGGTACCGTGCTTAAAGCGTTACTCCTATTAGAAAAAAAGACTGCAGTGATAGAAGTGAACAGTGCAGCTGGACTGTTGCAAGCACTAAAGAATAAGGAAGACTTGATTATGATCCAAGGGGAATATGCAACAGAAGTACGTGAGTTAATCGATACCAAGCTGTCTGACACAGAATTACTAGGCTCAGAATTAGGTGCTGCAGGTACATTGTCCATCGCTGCTGAAGGCATTTACCGGCTTATTCAAACCTTCAGTAAACAAGCAAATGAACAAAAGCAGCTGGAAACACGAATCAGACGGTATAACGGGAAAGAATATAGCTCTCACACTATTGTGCTATATTTACGTGATGTTGACTATTGACATTTTTATGTTTTCTCTACACAAATGAAAAGGATGGAACAATAACTTATAGAAAAAATGAATGAATACGGGGATGAGGAGAGAGCAAACGATGAATATAGCTGTTTTACATGCACATCATTCCAATATCGATTATATGGAGCCACTACTTGCTACCAAGACAACGAAGCAATTACATTATGTTGATCCAGGGTTGCTTTACATTATTCCCAAACATTCAACCTTGAGGATAAAAAAGTTGGTAGCACAACAGTTAGCACGAATAGCTGAATCAAACCCCGATCTCATCCTTATCACTTGTACCAATTATGCTTTATACATAGAAGATCCTTCTATTTCAGAAATTCCCATTATAAAGCTGGATGACCTTTTCTTTCGAAGCCTACAATCATTTAATAAGGCTTCCTTATATTTCACTAACCCTCAAACCGTAGCTGGTACAATGAAACGAATGAACGATTATACCAAAAACAGTATTCCTAAAAATTATCAAACTCATGTAATAGAAGGCATATTCGATTGGATAATGGCGAATGAAAAGGATAAGTATGATCAGGCAATTGTTCAGTACATCTTAGAAAAACCGCCCGAACACGTAATAGCTTTTCCACAACTATCCATGTCAAATGCAGCGAAAATATTGAGACAAGAAGGATTAGAGGTTCTAACACCAATAGATGCTCTCCAAAAATACCTGTATAGTTATAGAAAGCTGCAATAACAAATACAGAGCGCTTTTTGCCCCATTTTTTGCATGACATTTGTATGGTGATTTCTCACAAGAAAAAGGGTGTTCCTCCTACCCTGGAACACCCTTTTTACTCTACAGCTTTAACTCACCCATTCGCAAAAGCTCCACGACAGCTTGGGAGCGCCCCTTTACACCCAATTTTTGCATGGCATTTGAAATGTGATTTCTCACCGTTTTTTGCGAGATAAATAATTCGTCAGCAATTTCTTTGGTTGTTTTATCTTGAACCAATAGCTCAAAGACTTCTTTTTCTCTTTTGGTTAGTAATTGCTTCGGCTTGTAGTCATTATCCTTCAAATGTGAACCCCTCCTTGCTAACTTAAGGGCGCTGAACTAGAGGGTAATTACTCAGTCCATTTATCATATGTTGCCCTAACAAAAGGGTGCCCTACAAGCGTCTAATTCCGCGAAAAAACGGCCCATATTCTTTCAAGAAAAAATATTGTTTTGCGTACATGTTAGGTGTTCATCATTTTGCTTTATCTTTAAGCACAGGCACAGGCATTAAAGGTTATTTCCAAATGATAATTTCTGGAGTGGTAAGTTTGATCGTTTTATCTGCGCAAAACAAACGCTGCAGGAATATGCTGCGCTTTCCGTGGGGCATAAGTCAACAAGTGACTCGAGCAAAGACCACTCTCGCCGTGTTTCCTATACCGTGGGCCGGCTTCAGCTAACTTGCAAAAGAAGAGCACTTTTACAAGTGGATCTTCAGCTCGTCCTGTGCATCGAAGCGGAACCTATTTCCGGAGCGTTTCCTAACACTGACAAACAATCAACTTTACTTTATGACAAGGATCATGATAATTAATACACTGGATTATACATGACCAGACTAGATACTGCCCTTTTAAAGTGGTTGTTTCAACATTTCATCATTCTTTTAACAACTAGTACTGTTTATATATAATACTAGACTATTTCCTGCCGCAATGCTGACTGCAATTTCTTTCCACATAGATTACTACAAACCACAAATAAACCATCCTGACCTTGTTCCTTGGCAGGGGAATCAGCTGTAGTAACAATCATCGGGACTTTTCTTTTCAAGGTGTGAAAGTAGATAGATACGACTTCGCCTTCTCTATTAGAATAATCAAATCCTTTATGGAATTTCACATCTATCGCTTTTAAAGATTGGTTATCACCTATTTTCTTGCCGCAGTATGCACATTCAAACATAAGTTGACCATTCCTTTCTCCTAATTGATATGAAAGCCCATTCATCATTGTTCCGTTCAAGCTTCTGGACAACATTACCCTATATAAGCACTCGTTTCTCCTTCCTCTCTCTTCCTATGATATACTTATTTTTGTACTGATAAAAGAGAAAGGGATTTTTGTCTTGCTTGTCTTTATAACCATGTTAGTTATTGGATTATTATTAGGATTTATCGGGGCAGGAGGATCGGGGGTTATAATTGCCGTATTAAGTGCTGTATTCGGGTTTCCGATTCACACGGCATTGGGAACCTCTTTGGCAGCCATGGTTTTCTCCTCCTTATCTGGCACTCTCAGTCACTTAAGAGAAGGTAATACAGTGATAAAAATTGGTGTTGCAACAGGGGTATTCGGGGCATGTGGGGCTTTTTTTGGTTCACAGCTAGCGAATATTATTCCAGGAGAAGAGTTAAAATGGTTCACAGCAGGTATGTTGATCTTGTCTGCCATCTTACTTTGGCTCCGTGTTACGATTGGCTTTGGCCGCTTTGCTACACAGACATTTGCAAGCCATAATCGATCGAAGCCTGCCCGTTTTTGGCTAGCGGCGGGAAGTATAGGTATAGTAACAGGTTTATTGTCAGGAGTGTTCGGTATTGGCTCCACGCCATTTATTCAGATTGGTTTGCTTGTTTTCTTTGGGTTATCGATTCAACAATCAGCCGGAACGACGATGCTAGTGATTATCCCAATTGCTTTAATTGGTGGTCTTGGTTATTATAGTGTCGGTTTTCTCGACTTACAATTATTTATCGAAGTAGTGGCAGGCACGATGGCTGGGTCTTATCTAGGTGCCAAATTCACCACACGATTACATCCACTCGTATTGAAAATTGCTATGGTTGCTGTACCTTTACTTGGCGGGATTGTGTTATTGTTTTGATGAATATTAGTTCTTTTCGTGCTTCAAAGTAAATGTCTGTTAAGATTTATAAAACCCTTCTTCGAGAACTCGAAGAAGGGTTTTATGCTTAATATGCATAATCACTACCGAAGAAATTCTTAAATGATTGAATATTAGTATCCCGATTTAATGCGGCAATCGATGTGGTCAATGGAATGCCTTTTGGACAAACTTCCACGCAATTTTGTGCATTACCACATCCAGAAATCCCACCATCTTCCATTAAGGCATCCAGGCGATCTCCTTTATTCATCTCACCAGTTGGGTGAGCGTTAAATAATCGGACTTGTGATAAGGCAGCTGGGCCAATAAAGTCAGAATTGCTGTTTACATTTGGACAAGCCTCTAGACACACACCACATGTCATGCACTTCGATAGTTCATAGGCCCACTGGCGTTTTTTCTCGGGCATTTTTGGACCAGCACCAAGATCATACGTACCATCGATCGGAATCCAAGCCTTCACTTTCTTCAAAGCATCAAACATGCGACTGCGGTCAACAACTAAATCTCGCTCCACTTTGAACGTCGTCATTGGTGCTACTCGGATCGGTTGTTCTAAGTTATCCACCAGTGTAGCACAAGCTTGGCGAGGCTCTCCATTAATCACCATCGAACAAGCACCACAAACCTCTTCTAAGCAGTTAGACTCCCATTGCACTGGAGCAACGTGCTGTCCTTCTGCATTAAATGGATTACGCTGTGTTTCCATTAAAGCAGAAATAATGTTCATATTCTTGCGATAGTTTATCTGAAAAGTCTCCTCATAGGGAGCTGAATCAGGACTATCTTGACGTGTTACAATCATCGTGAATTTTTCTTCTGCCATGTTTCGCTACCCCCTCTTATTTTGTCTTACTATAGTCACGTTTTCTTGGTTCAATAAGTGACACATCCACATCTTCATATTCAAATACAGGTGCCTTTTTAGATGGATCGAAGCTGGCCTTTGTTGTCTTCAGCCATTCCTCATCATTACGATCCGGGAATTCCGGTTTATAGTGAGCCCCACGGCTTTCATTTCGATTATAAGCACCTTGTGTAATCACTCGAGCCAAATGAAGCATATTCTTTAACTGACGAGTAAACATGACACCAGCGTTATTCCAGCGGGAGGTATCGTCCATATTGATATGATCCCAACGCTGTAACAACTCTTGGATTTTCTCATCTGTTTTTAACAGACGATCATTCTCACGTACAACCGTCACATTATCGGTCATTAATGCACCAAGTTCTTTGTGAATTTGATAGGCATTTTCTTCCCCACGCATGTTTAACAACTCTTCAAACTTCGCTTCTTCCTCTTTGAGTTGACGATCAAATACATCAGAAGAAATGTCTTCAATGGTTGTTTCCAAACCATCCATGTATTTAATCGCATTCGGTCCAGCGACCATACCGCCATAAATAGAGGATAACAAGGAATTAGCCCCCAAACGATTGGCGCCATGCTGTGTATAGTCACATTCACCAGCAGCAAAGATTCCTGGAATATTGGTCATCTGCTCATAATCCACCCATAGACCGCCCATGGAGTAATGAACTGCTGGGAAAATCTTCATAGGTACCTTACGCGGGTCTTCCCCAACAAATTTTTCATAAATTTCAATAATACCACCAAGCTTGACATCTAATTCTTTCGGATCTTTATGAGAAAGGTCCAAATAAACCATATTCTCGCCGTTAATACCTAGCTTTTGATTGACACAGACATCAAATATTTCTCGTGTGGCAATATCCCGTGGAACAAGGTTACCATAGGCGGGATATTTCTCTTCTAAGAAATACCAAGGTTCTCCATCCTTGTAAGTCCAAATTCGTCCACCTTCACCACGTGCAGATTCACTCATCAAGCGAAGTTTATCATCTCCAGGAATGGCCGTCGGATGGATTTGAATAAATTCGCCATTGGCATATACTCCACCTTGTAAATAAAGAGTCGCTGCCGCAGATCCTGTATTAATAACAGAATTCGTTGACTTACCAAAGATAATCCCTGGCCCACCAGAAGCCAGAATAGAGGCATCTGCCTTAAACGCTTTGATTTCGTGGGATTTAATATGTTGACCAATCACCCCGCGACCAATGCCATCATCATCGATAATCGCCGAGATAAATTCCCAGCCTTCATACTTGGTGACTAAGCCTTGTACTTCGTAACGACGAACTTGTTCATCTAATGCATACAGCAGTTGTTGCCCTGTAGTGGCACCCGCATATGCTGTGCGGTGGTGTTGTGTTCCACCAAAACGACGGAAATCCAACAATCCCTCTGGTGTTCGGTTAAACATAACTCCCATCCGATCAAGCATATGTATAATACCAGGTGCTGCGTCACACATTGCTTTTACCGGTGGCTGGTTGGCCAAAAAGTCTCCGCCATATACCGAATCATCAAAGTGCTCCCACGGGGAATCTCCTTCTCCTTTTGTATTGACAGCACCATTGATACCACCTTGTGCACAAACAGAGTGAGACCTTTTTACGGGTACAATGGACAGGAGATCTACGTGTACACCTGCTTCTGCTGCTTTAATAGTGGCCATCAGACCGGCTAAACCGCCACCAACAATCACCATATTTTGATCACTCATTACCTACTCACTCCCTTAACATCTTGACTACTTCCATTTAAACAAACGCGAATAAAGCTCGTACACCTATGTAGGTGACCGCTAAGAATACAATTAGCGTTGCATATGTAGCGATTCTCTGCGAACGAGGTGTGACTGTAATCCCCCATGTTACTAAGAAACTCCATAAACCATTGGCAAAATGGAATGTTGTAGAAACAACCCCTAGTAAATAGAAGGCAAACATGAACGGATTTGATAGGATATCTTCCATCATGTTAAAGCCAAGCTCCTTGGTTCCTAAACCAATCTGAATTCTTGTTTCCCATACATGCCATGCAATAAATACAAGTGTGATAATACCTGATATACGCTGTAAGAGAAACATCCAATTACGGAAAAACCCGTGTCGCCGTACATTGTTCTTTGCTGTAAGGACAATATACACTCCTAATACCGCATGGAATAAAATTGGAAGGAAAATCACGAAAATCTCCAAAGCATAACGGAATGGCAAGGATTCCATAAAGTGTGCTGCCTTGTTAAAGCTTTCTGGACTATAGGCAGCAAAGTGGTTGACCGTTAAATGCTGCAGTAAGAAAATCCCGATTGGCACCACCCCTAACAGGGAATGAAGCCTGCGATAAAAAAACTCCTTATTCTCCACTTTTTTTGTACCCCCCTCTTAAAAATCATGTTTTTGCAACATACGATTCTTTCTACGCTTGATTAAAGCGCTTTACAACTCATTTCACTATGTTACGATCTCATTTGGTTACTGGCAACTCTTTTTTTATTCCCATCCAAAGAAATTCGTATATTGGCACCACATTTATTGTACTTCTATCCGCAATAAGCGTCAAGAAAACGATATATTTTTTTGAGCGACCCTTCGCACTGTGAACCATCCTCCATCAAGATGGTTAGCACGATATGCTCTTTTTTTAAGGCAAGAAAGGTTAAAATCATTAATATAATAGGATTTGGAATGATGTTGACCTTGAATGAATCCGGGGTACCGATAAGACGGATTGATGTTAAGTAGAGTCCTTATGGTAAAAGCGGATTTTGTTACTATTTCTAATATCTACTGCAATTTATATTTATCTATTGAAAAAAATGGCACTTGTCAGTTCAAGAATTCTCTTTTTTCTCACTGTTATGCCTATGAAATCAAGGGTTACAAAAGATAGTTCAAGAAAATAACCAAGAAACATTTGCAGAAAACAGAGAAAAAAGCGATAATAGTAACTAAAGATAAAGTACAGTCTGACCAAGGCAAGAGAGGGGAAACAATCTAGTGACTAAACAGAACACCAGCATAGCCACTATACTCGCGAATCTGCAAACTACTAGCAGTGGTTATGATTTAATACGTTATATCGGGCTGCCCGATATGCTAGGACAAGAGAAAGATTTGATCCTGTATATTATGGGGAAAAACCTGGCACGTAAGGCACAATGTGGAAGTAAAGAAGAAATTCAGGAATTTTTTGTAGACGCAGGGTGGGGAGATCTGCACCTACTGCAAGAGAAACGACGCGGTTTTATATATGAACTCAGTGGCGAGATCATTGAGGCAAGACAGCAAACACTCGGACAGATCGATTATGTATTAGAGGCAGGGTTCTTGGCGGAGGCCATGGTCCAGATTATGGACGAAAGCTACGAATGTATCGTGGAAGAAAAAAAACAACAGATATTACTAAACGTCTTACATAACTAAAGCCCCTTTTCCTCTTATGGAAGGGGCTTTATGTCTCTTCTTTTAATTGCTGCCAGAGATTTTCAGCTACTGGCTTAGGGATTCCCAGTTTCATAATGTCTTCCAGCGAAGCTTGCTCGATTTCTTTAACGGATTTAAAATGAGTAAGCAATAGCTTTTTCCGTTGGGCGCCAATCCCCTCAATTTCATCTAATTTAGAACGAAAGGCACTTTTACCACGCAGCTGTCGATGAAAGGTAATAGCAAAACGGTGTACTTCTTCTTGAACCCGCTGAATTAAATAAAAAGATGGCGAGCGTCGATCGAGATCGATAACAGCAGGTGGATCACCATATAACAATTCACTTGTCTTGTGTTTATCATCCTTCGCCAAGCCGCACAATGGGATGTCCAGCCCCAATTCATTCTCTAATACATCCAAAGCGGCTGACATTTGTCCTTTTGCTCCATCGACTACGATTAAGTCTGGCAGAGGTTTGTTCTCCTTTAAAACCCTTGTATATCGACGCCTGATTACCTCTCGCATCGTTTCGTAATCATCTGGACCTTCTACCCCTTTGATCTTATATTTCCTGTATTCTTTTTTTGCTGGCTGACCATCTAAAAATACAATCATCGCAGATACCGGGTCCGTCCCTTGAATATTAGAATTATCAAAGGCCTCAATGCGATGTGGTGTCTCGATATTTAATGTATCTCCTAATGTTTCCACTGCCTTAATGGTTCGTTCTTCATTTCGTTCCATTAAACTAAATTTCTCTTGTAAGGCAATTTCAGCATTCTTCTTCGCTAACTCCACTAATTCCTTTTTCCTGCCTCGCATCGGGATATTCACGTCTACCTCTAACAGTTCATGCAATAATTCTGTACTGGTGGCTATGGGGACTAGAATTTGTTTTGGTTTGGGATGGTGATGGTGTAAATAAAAACTGCCGATAAAGCTGAGGAAAGTCTCTTCTGCCTCATCAAAAAAAGGAAACATCGATATATCCCGCTCAATTAATTTTCCTTGGCGAATGAAAAATACTTGAACACACATCCACCCTTTATCATAGCTGTAATTAAAGACATCACGGTCGACCTGATCATTAATGGTAATCTTCTGTTGTTCCATCACGGATTCGATATGTTGGATCAAATCACGAAATTCCTTGGCTCGCTCGAAATTTAATGATTCGGAAGCCGTCAACATTTTTTTCTTTAAATCTGCCTTAATCTCTTGATGTCCACCTTTAAGAAAACGAGCTATCTCTTGTGTGATTTCCTGATACTCTGCCACGGATGGCGGGTTTTCCGCACATGCGAGACATTGGTTCATGTGATAATACAGACAATGACGCCCTTTGGGATTGTTACACTTTCGTAATGGGTAAAGTCTGTCTAATAACTTTTTTGTTTCTCTGGCCGCCATGACATTAGGGTATGGGCCAAAATATTTCCCCTTATCCTTCTTTACCTTACGGGTAATAATTAACCGAGGATGCCGCTCATTGGTAATTTTGAGAAAGGGATAAGACTTATCATCCTTGAGTAATACATTATACCTTGGGTCATATTTCTTAATCAGATTCATTTCCAAAATGAGTGCCTCTACCTCTGACCCGGTAACAATATACTCAAAATCGACAATCTCTCGCACGAGACGCTGGGTTTTCTGATCATTTGCCCCAATAAAGTAAGAACGCACACGATTCTTTAATAGCTTTGATTTTCCCACATAAATCACTGTGCCATGTCTATCCTTCATGAGATAGCAGCCAGGCTGGGCTGGTAACACCGCTAATTTCTCTTTAATATGTTGATTCATGAATCCCCCTCCTCTCAAAAAACAATCCCCTATGAGCTTGTCATAAGGGATTGATAATCACATTACGCATGTTTGTTGATTGTTTCAACAAGTGCCTCTTTCGGTTGATAACCAACCACTTGATCCACTACTTCCCCGTCTTTGAATAGAAGCAATGTTGGGATACTCATTACTCCGAATTTACCTGCTGTCTCTTGGTTTTCGTCTACATCAAGCTTAACGATTTGTACTGTATCGCTCATTTCCCCATCTATTTCTTCTAGGACTGGTGCAATCATTTTACAAGGTCCACACCAAGTTGCCCAGAAATCGACTAATACTAATCCTTCACTTGTTTGATCTGCAAACGTGCTATCAGTTGCTGCTGTTATTGCCATTTTTAATTTCCTCCTTCATCCTATCCATTTTCTTCATCAGTATATCATCCTTGAATAAATCATCCTAATACTTTGCTTATTCTAATAAAAATGTTGCAATATACTCCTATCTACCTTAACTTACTGTAATACCGATAAGATCAATATATAAAAGTTGAACTTATAAATGTAACAAAAACGTGAGATAAGCAAGTCTTTGCTCCCATTATTTCCCGATAATCTATTTTGATCCATTTGTGTGGATGACCATTCACACGCCTTTCAGCTCTGCATAAATGGATCAAGAGCACATATTAGATCCATGGGAAATTATTTCATTCAACTTATATAGATAGCTATTTGATGTTTAAAATTCCTATCTTCTCGGGTTAGCAAAGCATGTTGATGTTGACCTTGCACTTACACCGTCATCACATAGTAAATACCTACGATAAGAAAGATTGCCGCTATTATCATCAAGACATATGCCAATGTTTTCACAAATACACCCCTTGGTTAGATACTGGAACCAATTACATAGGATAAGCCCACCGATATCATAAGTGAAATAAAACCAACTGCTCGATTATCCTCTGCAATTTCCTGATCAATTTTATAGGTTGGTGTCAAAAACTCAAAAATAAAGTAACCGAATAATAGCAGCAAGAAGCCAAATCCACCCCACGCAATACTTTCTAAAATCGTATCATTGTGTTCATTGGAATAGCGTAAAATATTGGCGATTCCAAATACTTTTCCACCGGTTGCCATGGCGACACTTATATTTCCTCGTCTTATTTCATCCCAATTCTTATAAGAAGTAACTAACTCAAAAATAACCAAAAATACGATTAGGCATAAGACGGCTACACTATATCTTGCAGCTGTCTCCACGTATACATTTGTCCAAAATTCAGGCATCGGTTTGCCTCCCTTTTTTTATCATGGAGTTCTCTTTCTTATTTATAAACAGAGATGTGCTCTGAACCGTCGCTTTGTTACCCGTATACAGCATTAAGCTGATTTACCATTGTGGCGGAAGACAAGTTCCATCGTCTCCCCCGTTTACTTTAATTCAAAAACTGTTACGCCACTGCCGCCTTCTCCCATTTCACCAGCACGGGAACCGGATACTTTGGAATGTTTTCGGGCGAAGTCGTTTACCCCTTTTCTCAAGGCTCCTGTGCCTTTACCATGAATGATAGATACTTTATTGTAACCAGCGAGAAGGGCATCGTCTACATATTTTTCAAGCTGGTTAATCGCGTCTTCATAACGCTCTCCACGCAAGTCTAATTCAGGCTTGACATGATATCCTGCGCCACGAATGGTGGCAATTGGCTGCTCGGTTTGCGGTTCATCTCTGCGGATAAATAAAAGATCCTTGCGTTTTGCCTTTAATTTCATAATTCCAACTTGGACTTGAAATTCATTCTTACCTGTCTGCTCTAAAATAGTGCCTTTTTGATCCAGATTTAGCAGCTTCACTTCATCACCAGTCTGTAATGTTTTGGCCTTGTTTTCATCGAAGCTAGGTTGTTTCTGCTCTTGTTTGCGAGTTAGCTCAGGATTAGCCTTTGACAAGCGTTTTCTAGCCTCTATCCATTCATGCTCTTTTAATTCTGACGCTGTTTGGGTTTGACGAAGTTGCTCCACAATCTCCTCAGCTTCTGTTCTTGCTTTCTCCACTGCTTTCTGTGCCTTTTCCTCAGCCTTTTTGTATAAAGACTCTCGTTCCTGCTCAAACTGCTTCCATTGCTTCTCCAAATCCTGTTTCACTTGCTCAGCCTCGATTAAAAGATCATGCGCTTGATCATAATCGGTTTCTGCCTTTCGTCTCGAATCTTCAAGAGAAGCAATCATATTCTCAACACTCTTGGAATCTGTGCCTATCAATCCTTTTGCTTCATCAATCACTATTTCCTGCAAACCAAGACGACGAGAAATTTCAAAGGCATTACTTCTGCCTGGTACACCGATAAGCAATCGGTAAGTAGGCTTTAATGTTTGAATATCGAATTCTACCGAGGCATTGGTTACACCTTCGCGATTGTAGCCATAGGCCTTTAGCTCGGGGTAGTGTGTGGTTGCAATCACCCTTGCCTGTTTGTTTCTTACATAGTCCAAAATAGACATGGCCAGTGCAGCCCCCTCTTGCGGATCTGTCCCTGCCCCTAACTCATCAAATAATAAGAGGGATTTCTCATCGAAGGTATCGAGAATCTCCACAATGTTTGTCATATGAGAAGAAAAGGTACTTAAACTCTGCTCAATCGACTGCTCATCACCGATATCGGCGAATACATCTGAGAAAACCGCCATTTTACAACCATCAAGTGCCGGTACATGTAAGCCTGCTTGTGCCATTAATGTACAAAGTCCAACCATCTTTAGGGTGACGGTCTTCCCACCCGTATTGGGACCAGTAATGACGATGGCCGTATAGTCTTCGCCTAATTCTACATCATTTGCCACCACTTCTTCTGCCGCTATCAACGGGTGTCGTGCCTGTCTCATTTTGATGATCCCTTGATCATTCATTACCGGACGTGTTGCCTTCATTTTGTGGCTTAGTTTAGCACGAGCAAAGATGAAATCAACAGCTGCTAGTGCCTCCACATTTTGTCGTAAGAGCGTTTCATCTTGGGCAATTCTTTCCGTCAGCTCTCGAAGAATCCGCTCCACCTCACGCTTTTCTTCTACGCGTGCTTCCTGGAGTTGATTGTTAAGATCTACTACCGCTTGTGGTTCCATAAAAAGTGTCTGTCCGGAAGAGGATTGATCATGAACAATGCCACCGATCGTACCGCGATATTCTTGTTTTACCGGCAGTACATACCGATCGTTTCGTATGGTTATAATCGCATCCGACAGCATCTTTGTTTGGCTCTTTGTATATTGATTTAAGCGATCCCGTACCCTGTTTTCACTTGTGCGGATCTTGGAACGGAGGCCACGTAATTTATCAGAAGCACCGTCCATCATATGTCCATGCTCGTCGATACAGTGCTTGATCTCTCGTTCCAATTCATTCAATGGTACAATCTCTTCAGCAAACTGGTCTAAGATAGGAATCTCAATATCCTCTAGATTTTCGATAAAATATTTCAGCTGTTTTCCACCATAGATTGTACTGGCAATGTCCAGACATTCATGTGTGTTTAGTACACTGCCGATCACTGCTCGTTTGACGCTTGGCTTGATATCTACGATTCCTCCTAACGGGACATGACCCTTCAGGCGAATCACATGATAAGCCTCATCTGTTTCCTTCTGCCAGCCCACTACCTGCTCAAGGTTGGTTGAAGGCTTTAATCCATATACTTTTTCAGAGCCTAAGGAACAAGCCGTTTGTTCTAATAACAACTCGATTATTTTTTTAAATTCTAATACATCGAGGATTCGATCGTTCATAAGCTAGTCCTCCTGCTTTATTTATTTCTTTTTAAAAATTGTTGCAGTGCTTCTTTTGTCATCGTATTGATGACCGTTTGTTTCTTAATATGTCCCCTTCTCGCCGTACCGATTCCGCTTGTCATATCCTCTAACATTTGATAGTTGTGGGCATCGGTATTTATCGCAAGCGCCACGCCTTGTTCCTGCGCTTTTTCCACCCATTGTGCCGATAAATCCAGACGATTAGGGTTGGCATTTAATTCTAACACGGTATTCGTTTCTTTCGCTTTCTCGATCAACCAGTTGACATCAACAGGATAACCTTCTCGTCTACCTAACAATCTCCCCGTTGGATGGGCGATCATATGCACATATGGATTTTCCAGGGCTTGAAGCAGACGCTCATGAATTTTATCCAGAGATTGGGTAAAGCTGGAATGGATCGAAGCAATGACAAAATCTAAGGTCTTTAATATGTCATTATCAAAGTTCAAGCTAGCGTTAGGCAGAATATCCATTTCCGTTCCTTTAAGGATCAGGATATCCGGATGCTTTTCCCTTACCTTTTCAATTTCCTCTGCCTGTTTTTTCAAACGGGTTTCGTTTAAACCGTTTGCTACTTGTAAGAATTTGGAGTGATCGGTAATCGCAATATATTCATAACCCTTCTCCTTAGCACGTACGACCATCTCCTCTATCGACTGTGCACCATCACTCCAAGTTGAGTGCATGTGTAAATCACCACGTATATCCGCTGCTTCAATTAATTCAATCGGTTCGGTCGCCTCGTCTAGCTCATGCTTTCCTTCCCTTATTTCAGGAGGAATGTAAGGAAGACCAAAGGATTGATAAAACTCGTCTTCGGTAGTGAACGTAGCCACTTCACCTGTTTCTGTATCCTCGACACCATATTCACTGATTTTCTTCCCTTGTGACTTTGCTAACTGACGCATCTGCACGTTATGATCCTTCGATCCAGTAAAATGATGTAACGTAGTAGCAAATTCCTTATCGGCGACCAAGCGAAAGTCTACACCGATGGCAAACTCTCCTTGCATGACAATCGACACCTTGGTATCTCCCGAGGCAATCGTTTCCATATGTCCATCAATCTGAAGGAGTTTTTCACGCACCTTCTCTGGCTGTTTGGTCGCAATAATAAAATCCAAGTCCTTTACAGTTTCACGAAAACGACGCATACTACCAGCAATGGAAAAACGGTCGATTTCCGCTATATCGGCTAAATAATCCTCTATTTGTTTCGCCACTCGTAATACACTAGCTACCGGCAAGCGATCTGGTCTTGTGCCGATATTATGGAGTACTTCCATGATTTTTTCTTCTGTTTTTTCACCAAAACCTTTAAGAGCTTGTACTTCTCCTGCCTCACATGCCTTGCGCAAGGTTGTTTCATCTACAACGGCTAATTCGTGATATAGTCTAGCCAGCTTCTTTCCACCTAAACCTTGTAAACCAAGTAAAGGAATCAAACCAGAAGGAATTTCCTGCTCCAATTGTTGGAGTGTCTCTGAATGACCGGTATCAACAAATTCATTGATTACCGTGGCAGTTCCTTTGCCTACTCCTGATAACTTGGTAAAGTCATCAATCTCTGTTAAAGAACGGTCATCTCTTTCCAAGGCTTGGGCAGCCTTACGATAAGCCGAAATCTTAAAAGGATTCTCCCCTTTTAGCTCCATATACGTTGCGATTTTCTCTAATAGTTTGATGACATCTTTTTTATTAATAGACATAGTCTCAACCTCTTTTCACCTTTTCAAAATCTATCACAGTGGAAAGTACCCTTGCTAAAACCATGGCAAGGGTACCCTTATTCGTCATTATTAAATGGATCATTTTCAAATAGGTAGGTTGTTACCTTCTCTGTTAACACAGGTGTATGCTCCACCATTCTTTTTGCGATGCTGGATGTCTCTATATGATCCTGCACGAATGAAACGGGTGCTAGTGCCAGTATATACAATACAATAAATAGGATAAAGTACACCTCTAGAAATCCAAGTACAGCCCCTAATATTTGATTTACAAAACGCATAAGTGGGATATCCGCAACAAAATCAAGCATGGTCGCCAAGATTTGCAGGACGATTTTCGAAACAAAGAATAACACTCCGAATGCGATGGCATTATAGTAAGCAGCTTCCAAAGGTAACGTTTCACCAAATATTGCCCATGTTGAATCAGACATCATCTCTGGATAAGGGACATATAGCTCCAAATGTGCCGCCAGATTGTCGTAATATTTCGCGGCTATTATAAACGCAATAATAAAACTTATTAAATGAAGGGCTTGTAAAATAAACCCCCTTCTTAATCCTACTAAAATTCCAATAATTAATAGGATAATTATGATTAAATTCACCATGGCAGCACTATTCCTCTTTCTCGTCTAGTAATTTTTGCAGAACCTCATACTCTTCTTGTAGTTTTATGTAATCATTCATCGTATTGACAGCGGTCAATACAGCCAAATTAGTGGTATCTAGTGATTTATTTACTTCATGAATACCTCGCATCTTTTCATCGACAAGATTCGCCACATGCCGAATATGCTCCGCATCTTCATTTCCTCTTATATGATAAGATCTTCCATATATATCAACGGTGGTCCGAGATTTATCTGATTGGGACACCATGATTCCTCCTTCTTGAAAATAACCTTAAAACTAATATTAACATGAAGCATGCAATTAGAAAACTATTTGCATGTAATAACTATCTGTTATACTACTAGTGTGTGTTCAAAAAGGCCGGTGAAAAGGACCAAGAAGTTCAAGGCGACGTAGCTTTAAGTACCGGACTTTCACAGGGGGTGATGACTTCTGTGTTGTCCATAGAACGTGGACGATCTTAACAAAAGTTCCTATTTCACCAACACAAACATTCGATGCGCATTTTTGTTTGACTTTTTGAACATCCTTTACTATGTATTAGATAAGAAAGGAAGAGATACCTTGTCGAACGTTGTACTGCAAATTCCGCCGAAACATTTACAAAAAATAAAAGATTATTATGCCCAACATATTACCAAGGTGCCACCAAACTCCCTTTTCCTTGCTAAAAAAAACATGACGACGATTACCGCCTATAAATCTGGCAAAGTGATGTTCCAGGGAGATCAAGCAGAAACCGAGGCAAAACAATGGAACGAATTAGCCTTCCGTACGAAAGCATCCTCTGCAAAAACGGTGAACCAACACGATTATGCGCCACCAACTGCTATTTTCCAGCAAGCCCATATCGGTACAGACGAAGCCGGTACAGGAGATTATTTTGGCCCTGTGACCGTTAGTGCCGCTTACGTACCACAAGATCAAATAAAGGCTTTACAAACGATGGGTATTACCGACTCCAAGACAATTACCGATCAGAATATTGCACGCCTAACCAAAGAAATCGTGCAGTTAAAGATTCCATATACCTTATTAACATTGCCTAATCGAAAGTATAATCAACTACAGAAGAAAGGTTGGAATCAGGGGAAGATAAAAGCAATGTTACACCAGCATGCGATCGATAAGCTACTGGCTAAAATAGGGGCAAAAGATTCACGTGGCATTGTGATTGATCAGTTTTGTCAACCCGCTGCTTTTCTCAAGCATATCCAGCAAGAAGGGCTTAAACTTGCTGAGAAGACCTATTTTATGACAAAAGCAGAAAGTTATTCTACTTCGGTTGCCGTTGCTTCGATTTTGGCACGAGCACGATTTGTGAGGGAAATGGATCGATTATCGGAACAATATGGGATCACGATTCCAAAAGGGGCTTCCAACCGAGTCGATGAAACGGCTGCTTATCTAATTAAACAAAATGGGATAGAAGCCTTGGATGACATAGCCAAGATGCACTTTGCTAATACCGATAAGGCCATGCGTTATCTTCATTAGTATGAAAAGGGGACATCTGCTACAGATGCCCCCTTTCCTAATTCTTTTAGAGATTGTTCAACAAGTCCAATAAAAATGACGCAGCAAACTTTTTGAACGTGTACTATCTATTAAGCATCGTTAATTTCTTTGATCTTCTCCATCGCTATCTTTGGCTCTCTGTTTTCATAGAGTAGTCCATTCACTTCCTGTTGTACATCTGTAGTCTGTGTATAACAATAACCAGTAATATAAGGAATGGATTTAATCGCGTCGGTGATCTCTCGATAACGCTTGAGAAACGCTACTTCCGAATCAACTTGGTTACCATAGCCCCAGCCCTTCTCATCCTGGAAGGCAATTCCACCATACTCGGTTAACATCACAGGCTGACCTTTGTAAGAGTAACCTTCCGCAAAGGCATACTTTCCTTTGTTGTGCGGAATCTTATTACCCAAAATCGTCTCTTTATCCTGATAACGATCGATAAATGCCTGACCAAACTCTTCATAGTCATGAAGGGCAATGATATCAGAGATCGTATGCTCCCAGCCATCATTAACAATTACTGGTCTTTCTGGATCGATCGACTTCGTTAAGTGATAGATCGCCTCGGTGAAGGCCTGTTGTTTTTTATTGGTAAAGATATTCGGCACTCCCCACGATTCATTAAACGGCACCCAAGTAATAATAGACGGATGATTAAAACGCTGCTGAACTATCTCCAGCCATTCCTTGGTAAACTGTTCGACCGCCTCATCACCATATTCATAAGTGGCAGCCATTTCGGACCAGACTAGCACCCCTTTCTTATCACACCAATACATAAAACGGTCATCCTCAATCTTCTGGTGTTTGCGGACACCATTGAAGCCCATCGCCAATGTCTTGTCGATATCTTCTATAATCGCTTCTTCTGACGGTGGTGTAATCGAGGAATCTGGCCAATAGCCCTGATCCAATAACAATTTCTGGTACACCGGAGAGTTATTTAATAATACTTGACCATCCTTGATCGATACCTTGCGCATGCCGAAATAGGATGTCACTTCATCGACCAATTGCTCACCGACATATAGCTTAAAATGAACATCATACAAATTAGGGTGCGCAGGCGACCAGAGTTTTAACTTCCACTCTTGAAAATCCGCCAATAAATCTACTTCCTGGCTCACTTGATTACGCTGTGGATAGATAGAAGTCTGTGTAATAGACTTCCCTTCAAAAGAAATCAGCGTATCTATGCGCACATCGTTGTCCAATTCGCCATTTACATGATAGGTAAACGCGATAGACTGCTGATCAATATTTGGTTCCATTTTCACATGATCCAGAGACTGAGTTGGCAGGTACTCCAACCAAACAGTCTGCCATATCCCCGTGGTTTGCACATACCAACAGCCGAAATTATAATCCACCCAGCGTTGTTTTCCTCGCGGCTGATAACAGCTGTAGCTATCTTCCACTTTTACCACTACTTGATTGGATTCTCCATATCGCACCTGATCAGAAATATCAAAGGCAAAAGCGGCATTACCACCTTGATGATCACCCACATATTTCCCGTTAATCCATACCTTCGTCAGAAAATCGGATGCTTGAAAACGTAAAATCACACGTTTTTCTGCCTGTTCTGCTGGTATTTCCACCTCTCTTTTATACCAGATATAAGGGTGGAATGCCTCCTCGCCAATACCACTTGCCTTTGTTTCATAGGTGAATGGCACTTGAATCGTCTGGTCAAAGTCTTTGTTATGAAACCACTCCGCTTTTTCTCCTTGGTTCTGGTCATCAAAAGCAAATTGCCAGGCCCCATTCAGGTTCTGCCAGTCCTCACGTTGAAATTGTGGTCTTGGGTAATCGGTTCGTTGGTGCGTTGATTGTGTTGTCATGTTCATCCATCCTTTCTTATCCTTTGATTCCTGTAAAACTAATTCCTTTTACAATTTGTTTTTCAAAAATTAAAAATGCAACAATGACTGGCAAGGAAGCAATCGCATTGGCCGTCATTGGTAATACATAGGCTTGTGAATAGGCCGAATTAAATACTGGTAGCCCTACTGGAAGGGTATACAATGTCTCTGACAAAATCGAGAGATATGGCCATAAGAAATTATTCCACGATCCAATAAAAGTAAAGATACCAATTGCAGCTAAAGCTGGTTTTGCTAAAGGTAAAACAATTTTATAATAAAGTGTAAAGTAAGAACAGCCATCAATTCTAGCACTTTCCACAATCTCTTTTGGTACGCCGTCAAAGAAGCTTTTCAAGATAATGACCCCAATTGGTGAAGCCACCATAGGCAATATCAGCCCTTCGTACGTATCAATCATATTCATCGCCTTCACAATTTCATACAATGGAATAATCGTTGCCTCCCCTGGGATCATTAACCCTAACAAAAAGAATACAAATATGGTCCGTTTGAAACGAAACTTCATTTGTGAAATCGCAAAAGCAGCTAAGGAAGTGATCACCAGCGTAATTGCCGTGGTAAAAATACCGATAATAAAGCTGTTCATCAGCCAACGTAAAATCAAACTATCCAAGATTAAATGAATATAGTTACCAATCGTATAAGGCGGCGTAAACCACTCTATAGGATTGGAGGTCATAAACCCATCCGGCTTTACGGAGACAAACAACATCCAAATAATCGGTAGCAAAAATACAGCAGCAACCAGACATCCAATCGTGATTTTTAAACCATGATACGGATCTCTATTTCTTTGTAACAATTTAGAACGATGTTGACTCATTTAATCCTCCTCCGATCTTTGAAAACGCAGTTGAATAATCGAAAGAATTAGCAAGATAAAGAATAAAGCATAGGACATCGTAGCGGCATAACCCAGATTATTTTGAGTAAAGCCTATCTCATAAATGTACTGAATCAATGGCTTGGTGGCACCACCCGGTCCACCATCCGTAATCAAGAGAATCTGGGCAAACACTTTATAAGAAGCCAGTATTTGCAATAGCAAAATGACTCTGCTTATCGGTGTCAATTGTGGCATCGTGATGTATTTAAACTGCTCCCATCTGGTTGCGCCATCTATTTCACTTGCTTCATATAGACTCTCCGGTATATCCTGTAAGCTTGCTAAGTATAAAATCATATTGAACCCGACGGTCCACCATAGAGTAACCCCTACAATGGAAAACCAGGCAAGTACTGTATCAGCCATCCAAAAAGGTTCGATATCCATACCTAACGATTGAATCACATTATTCACTAACCCATCATAAGGTTGCAGCATAAATATCGCTAAGAAGGAAATGACCGATACCGACAAAATACTTGGAAGAAAGTACGCACTGCGGAAAAAAGTTTGCAATTTACTGTTTAAGTTTGCTAACAGAGCCAACACGAGTGCTAAAATGACCATAGTTGGTGTTGTCAAAATAACAAACAGGGTCGTATTCCACAACGTACGCCAAAAGTCATTATCCGTAAACATCTCCACATAGTTAGCCAAACCGACAAAATCTAATTTCCCTACCAGGTTCCAATCATACAAACTCATTTCCATTCCTTTAAAAATTGGCAAAATGGTGAATAAGAAATAGGCGATAAAAAAAGGTAATAGAAATGGTACTGCCTTTAGTTCTTGTTTCCAAGATTTCTTCATGTTTATACTCCTCTCTGTCGATCCCTACCATCGAACAGGATTAATCGATTAGATCCTCTACATCCCTCTCTATTTGGTCAAAAGCCTCTTCAGGAGATATATCACCAGACCAAATCCTATCCAGGTTTTCTTGCATGACAGTTTGTAAACCTCTGGTATAAATCGTTTGATCCAAGAAATTGACATAGTCGGCAACTTCGGCATAATCACTTCGATAAGGTATCGATTGGAAGGCTTCTGATTCTACTACGGTATCTTTGGAAGGTATATGTCCAGCTTTCGCCCACATTTCCCCGTGGTCTGTAGCAAATTCCAAAAATTGAATAGCACCCTGTACCACTTCTTCATTCACCTCATCTTTTGCTGGAAGAATAAGCGTATGTGAACTACCCCACGCCCCTTCTTCATCGAAAAGAGTTGGAATCGGCATCGGTGTAAAATCTAACCCATCAGTGGTCTCCCAAATTCCTGTTGCCCATACACCCGTAGTGATTACTGCAGACTTTCCTGATTGGAAGTTCCCATAAAAATCGGCTTGATTTAATGGAATCACCTCATGTTCTTGAAAGAGACTTCGAACCAACTCAGCTGCTTCGATGGCTTTGTCCTCCTCTAGTGCATAACTAGTGTCATCGATGCTTTCTTCAGACAGGATATGCTCTCCACCAAGTTGTGTATAGAAGGTCCACCATAACCAAAATGGATCACTTCCATTCGTTGACAAAGCAAAAGGCATCTGCTCCCCATCCAATTCTCCTTTTAAGGTGACGAAAAAATCAACAAAACCTTGCGGCGATTCTTCCATATCGATTGAGCCATCCTCATTTAACAACCCTGCTCCATCAACAAGCTCATTATTGACATACATAATTTGCGAATGAGTATCAATAGGCACCGCGACATGTTTATCATCAAATACCGTTGACTGAAGAATGTTTTGATTAAAATCCTCCCATTGCATGACGTCTTCCTGATCTAATTCTCCAATGTCAAAAAGCAAGTCCTGATTAACGAATTCAGCTAATACATAGTCATGAGCAATCGCTATATCAGGTCCCCTGCCTGCCCCCATACTTGTCAGTAATTTCGTGTAATATTCCGCATTTTCCTGCATAATATTATGGATATAATAGTCTGATTGGCTTTCGTTGAAGGCGTTTACAATATCTTGCATATATTCCGCATCACCTCCACCAAACAAATTCCACATGACAACTTCTGTCCTCCCATCAGAGGTTTTCCCGCCCTGATTCGGCGAACCCCCGCTTAATAACCAAGAATGAGAACAAGCCGTTAAGAGAAAGAGACAACAAACGACTACAGAAACTGGTTTCCATCGTTCCTTCATACCAATAATTCCTCCTAACCGGAAGCAACTTATTATATTACAAATATTATGTTTATTTATAGGATATTTGTAATATTAACTAAAGTATACGTTTTCAAAACGGACATGTCAATGGAAAAATTGAATATTATATGTTTTAATACATTATTTTTGTAATTTGGATGTTTAAGAAAACCGAACAACCCTCGCCCGGTCCTTTATTACTATATAAGTTGAACTTATAAATGTAACAAAAACGTGTGACAGGCAAGTCTTTGCTCGCTTTATTTCCTGCTAATACCTCGTTTGATCTATGTTTGGTCCATTCGTGTGAATGACTATTCAAACGCCTTTCAGATCCATGAGAAGTGATTTCATTCTACTTATAACATCAAAAGAAAATGCTGACTACTGATAAAGAGGGGTTATAAGTAGACAACTTTACTATATGGCATAGATGGACTCGTTACATTATCCAACTTATCGATATCGCGATTTGTTCCATGTCAAAATGATTCCACATCTTACGATACCAATCATTTTTCTTATTTTAGTATAAACTAAATAACCCCTGCCATTATATTAATGACAAGGGATTATTCATCTTACTTATAATCTATTCTCATTACGATTTCTTGTGGATGATCACCGAATTCCTTACCAAATACATTCAATCCGCCTTTATGAATTGCTTCTTCTTTAATTCCTACACGAAAGGTAACGAAATTCTGATCCATTAAATGCAAATCTTCTATCGTCGCATCGGATAAGCGAATATCGTCCAACATCGTTTGTTCTTGGGTTATTTTCCATGTTTTCAAGCTACCATACTGTGTACTGGTTGATTCTGCCCAATAGGGAGGGTTCAATTTTCCTGGGCGATCACCAAAATCACCTGGACTTGTCCATGTACCTACATCCACTCCATTGACCCAAATCGTGATATCCGAGGGCCAATTATGATCATGGTTTGGTGCTTCTGAGCATATCTCTAAGGAAAATTGAATGTTTTTAATTTCTACTTGTTTCTCTAAAATAATAGGAAATGTGTACTCCAAGTATCCTTTACGAGTCCAAATAATCTGCGCCTCACTTTTGAGCGGACTGTAGAAATACACCGATTCATCTTCAGGAAATAGAATCCCGTCTCGGCTAGCCATTCCACATGTAGGAGCTACTTGAAAATCAGAGAATTGACCAATCGGCATCTCCATTTGATAACACTCTGTCTGACTTGCCTGCTTCACTTGCTGATTTAAAATAATATGTATATCATCGAAATTCCTTGTACATACCTTCATCGCCCCTCGGCTCGCCGGACGAAGTTCTGTATTAATCAAAGAGGCTTCCTCTAAGACTTTCACATGTGAAGCTGCGGTAGAAACAGGAATGTTTAACTCCTGTGATAGCTGATGCACATTAAGATTGTCCTTGTTTAACAGGTTAATCATTTGTAATCGCACCTTTGCCGACAAGGCATGGGTCACCTTTCGCAACTGTTCTGGATCATTCATCGACAATTCAAGCACAACCAACACCTTCCTTTCTTAACAACATTTATATTTATTTTCTGTTTTAATATAAATATTTTATATCATATCAAACATTACTACAAGAATTCAGCATTAAATAAAGATAATAGGTTAGCATAATGGAAAAATACACATTGTTGACTGTTTGTTCCAAGATATATTAGAAAACTCTGAAGCGCGTTGAACTCTTTGTCCTTTTTGCCAGGATAGATAGCCACATTCCAAATACAGTGTCGATAAGATAATAATGTGAACCTTACTAGGGATCACTTTGAGATAAGAATAGTGCAGGTCAACGCTTCTAGCAAGTCTTCTTTAGCGTAGGCGCTGTCGGGAAGTTGTCTAGTTTTTGACACTTGAGCGCAGTGTGAAGACCCCGCAGGAAACGATCTTTGCTGACTCATGAGGCTAAACCAAATGCCTCGCAGTATAGGAAACACAATAAGAGCGTTCTGTGTTCGAATCGCTTGTTGACTCATACCTTGTGGGTAAAATAGAAACCTATTTTCGGAGCGCTTCCTAGCACAAACAAACAATCAACTTTATTACATGGAATAGGTGAACTCCTTACTTTACATAATCCGTCTTATCGGCACACAGGTTCGTTCGAAGTCAAAATCGTTCCACAACCTATAATATCGAGAATGCTTTTTTATCCTACAAAATAATAACAAATTTGCTTGACATGATTGGCATCTTGGCTAGAAGAAACGTTTTTTAGGTCAAAACCTTGCGAACACCTATTATTGTCAAGATGATATTCTTTCTATATAAAAAATAGCCATACCCACTTCAGATATGGCTATCCATTAGTTATCCCCTTAATGAGGCATGGTGCTGCTCTTCCACCGCTGTAAGAATAGCTTGGTAAGAGGCTTCGACTTCTTCATCCGTTAACGTTCTATCCGGATCCTGATAAAATAAACGGAAGGCCACGGATTGTTTACCTACTTCCAAATGTTCTCCTTGATAAACATCAAAGACTTGAACATCTTGCAATAGCGCGCCACCTGCTTGCTGAATAGTAGTCTGCAATGCACCAGCAGGTACGGCTTCATCAACGACAAGCGCAATATCCCTTGTTACACTCGGATAGCGAGGGATCTTGTCAAAGCTCGGTTCATTATCGTGGATCGTTAATAAATAATCCAGATCAATGTCGAACACATAGGTTTCTTTTAGATCATAACTCTTTTGCAATTGTGGATGGATTTGACCTAGAAAACCTACCGGACGATCTCCAATAAAAAGCTGGGCAGTTCTGCCTGGGTGCATATCCAACAAACTAGCCTGTTGATAGGTGGCATCGATTTGCAGTGTTGCAAATAGCTCTTCGATCATTCCTTTTACAACATAGAAATCCACCGTTTTTTTCTCTTGCTGCCAAGGGTGGTTGACCCATTCTCCTGTCAATAAACCAGATAAACGCAGTCGTTCTTCAGGCTGATCCGTTAGCTGCTCTTGCTGTGAAATAAACACACTACCGACTTCATAATAGGCGAGGTTCCCCTGTTTTCTCGCCGTATTATACGAAGCAGAGCTTAATAATTCGGGCAAACTACTTAAACGCAAGGTACTGTGATCTTCACTCATCGGCATAGCCAGCGATACTGGAGAGACCATTTCATCTGCTACTTCTGGACTAATCAACTGTGTAGCACGTTCTTTGCTCGTTAACGAATACGTAATCGTCTCAGACAAGCCCATACCTTCCAAGAGTTGCTTGATATCACGTTTTAGCTGCTGCCTATTTGTTAGCCCTCCTGCTTGCACAGCCCCCGCAGGTAAAGTGAATGGCAAATGATCATATCCATAAATGCGTGCTACTTCCTCTAACATATCCTCAAAAATAACAATATCTTGGCGTCGAGTTGGGATATAAACCGTAAATACTTCTCCATCTTGGTCATAATTAAAATGCAATTTACGCAAAATCTCGGCAATTTCTTCCTCGCTAATCTCCGTTCCTAAACGATCATTGATCACAGAAGCCTGGACACTTACAATCTTTTCCGAATAATCTAATGTATCATGCTCGACAAGTCCCGAAAAGATGGTTGCTCCAGCATGCTCTTGAAATAATTGGCATGCCCGTTGTCCTGCCAAAGATACTCTATTAGGATCTAATCCTTTTTCCATACGGGTGCTTGATTCGCTTCGTAAGTCAAAGTCTTTTGCTGCCTTGCGAACGGTTGGCCCTTCAAAATAGGCTGCCTCTAATAAGACACTTTTCGTTTGGTCCGATACCTCTGAATCAGCACCGCCCATCACCCCAGCTAAAGCTACTGGTTCTTTGCCATTGGTAATCACTAAATGGTCTGAGGTCAAGGAACGCTCCTGACCATCAAGTGTTGTGATCTTCTCTCCGTCTTCTGCCATCCTGACAACTACTTCTGCAGAGCCAAATTTGTCGAAATCAAAGGCATGTAGCGGCTGACCGAGTTCCAACTGTACATAGTTGGTAATATCAACTACGTTATTAATGGGACGGATGCCAGCCGCCATTAAGTAATTTTGCATCCAGAGCGGGGATGGCTTCACTTGCAGGTCTTTGATTAAGAACGCTCCATAATAAGGGTTTTGTTTTGCTGCTTCTACTTTTACCGATAGAAAATCTTCCGCTGCTTGATCTGTTGTCAGATAATTCGACTGTGGCAAACGAATCGGCACATCCAAAATCGCTGCGACTTCATAAGCAACACCTAACATACTCAAAGCATCCGATCGATTAGGTGTGATATCTAAGTCGATAATAGTATCATCCAGATTCAATAATTCCGTCACATTGGTACCTATTTCGGCATCATCAGGAAATACATAAATGCCGTCGGCGAATGCCTTTTGGACAAATTGTTCTTCCACACCTAACTCCTGTAAGGAGCAAATCATACCGTTGGATTCTACACCTCGTAGTTTGGTCTTCTTAATCTTAAAGTTACCAGGTAATATGGCTCCCGGTGTAGCAACGGCTACCTTCTGTCCTTGTGCAATATTTGGTGCTCCACAAATAATCTGCAGACTTTCCTCTCCAATATTGACCTGACACAAGTTTAGTTTATCGGCATTGGGGTGTTTTTCACAGGATTCTACATAACCTACGACAACCTTTTCCAATGGTTTGGCAAAGTACGCTAGACCATCTACTTCAATACCTGTTTTCGTAATGCGTTCTGCTAATTCTTTCGGGCTGACTTGGTCTATATCTACATATTCTTTTAACCAATTTAATGATACATACATGCTAGCTCCTCCTTACTTGGTGTGAAACTGTTTCAAGAATCTGACATCATTCGTATAGAAATGGCGAATATCATGAATGCCATACTTTAACATAGCAATCCGGTCTGGCCCCATCCCAAAGGCAAAACCACTATATTCTGCTGGATCGTATCCTGCCATTTCTAAAACACGAGGATGAACCATACCAGCACCTAAAATCTCAATCCAGCCTGACTGTTTGCATACACTGCAACCTTTTCCTTTACACACCTTACAAGAAATATCCATTTCAACCGAAGGCTCGGTAAACGGAAAAAAACTGGGACGAAGACGGATTTCACGATCTTCGCCAAACATTTGCTTGGCAAAATGATTTAAAACACCCTTCAAATCACTCATACGCACATTTTTATCGACTAATAGTCCTTCAATTTGTGTAAACTGATGAGAGTGAGTCGCGTCATCGGTATCTCTGCGATAAACTTTACCTGGACAAATCATTTTTACCGGTCGTTTATCCTCAATTGCATTCATCGTGCGTGCCTGTACCGGAGACGTATGGGTACGCATCAACAGTTCCTTGGTAATGTAGAACGAGTCCTGCATATCACGTGCCGGGTGTTCTTTTGGTAAGTTTAATGCCTCAAAGTTGAAATAATCGGTTTCCACTTCTGGCCCTTCTCTAACCTCAAAGCCCATGCCGATAAACAGATCTTCTATCTCTTCAATGATGGAGGTAAGAATATGGGGTCCACCAATTGGCACAGGACGTCCAGGTAATGTGACGTCGATGGTTTCAGCTGCCAACTGCTTCTCTAATTCGGCTGCTTCGATTGCCGTTTGTTTCTCCTCAATCGCGGTAGCAATCTCTCCTCGAACGGTATTGGCCATTTCTCCTATCACTGGGCGCTCCTCTTTGGATAATTTGCCCATACCTCTTAGCACTTCCGTTATCGGCCCTTTTTTCCCTAGATAGGCAATCTTCACGTCTTGCAGTTCTTTTAACGTCGTGGCGTGAGTAACTTTTTCTACAGCTTCTGTCTGTAAAGCTTCTAATTGATCTTTCATCGATTGTTACCTCCTTTTATGGATGACTGTTCGTTTCTTGAAACATACCTTCTATTGATACACGATGACTTCCAATAAAAAAAGCCCCTCCCTGTAAAAAGGGACGAGGCTATTAATTTCGCGGTACCACCCTTGTTGATACAGCATCACCAGCTATATCCACTCAAGTTATCAAGATAACGGTATAAACCGGAACACCTTTACTTGTTAGGTAAACAAGGTCTAAGTGTCAGCTCCAGAGTGAAATTCGATATGTGATCGTTAGAAACACTTCCAATCCAAGGTGTCTCCTTCCTGCAAACGATGGGTCACACATGTACTAACTCCTTCACAGCCATTAAAATAATGTTAGTAATATTCCTATTATAAGCAACTGCCAGTGATGTTGCAAGTTTCTTTTTCATTTTCCTATTTTTTCACCGTTTCGTACATCAGAATAGCGGCGGCGATGGAGACATTTAACGATTCTGCTTGCCCATGAATGGGAATGTTGACACGCTGATCGGCTTGCTCCATTAAATCTGGGCTGACACCTGCCCCTTCATTTCCGACAATGATCGCTAATTTATTGGGAACGGGTAATTGGTGATAATAATTGGCATTGTCTAGTCCAGTTGCCCACACCGTTATATCTGCTTTTTTTAATGTTTCTAGCTCCTCTAATAGATCAACTTCGAGAATTTCCAGATGAAATAACGAGCCTTGCGTACTGCGTAGCACCTTGTCATTAAATAAATCCACGGTTCCCTTTCCTAACATGACGGTGTCAAATCCCGCTGCATCTGCTGTCCGGATCATGGTGCCCAAATTACCTGGATCCTGTACTTGATCGACTAATAAGGCACGCTTGATCACTCTGTTTGTCGCATGCTTCTTTTTTACCACCGCGATAACGCCTTGTGGTGTTTGGGTGGTACTGACAGCATCCATCACATGGTCGCTTACCTCATGACAAGGATAGTGAATCCACGCTTCGGGTACTTCCACACCTGTTTGGTAAATGATTTCCTCTATCTCCCAATCGCTATAATGGGCTTCTTCCACTAAATGGAATCCTTCCACAATAAACGTTTTCGTTTGATCCCGACTTTTTTTCTTGTGCAATTTGCGCCATTGCTTCACTTTTTCATTTTTTACGGATGTTAACATACGGTTCATTCCTCTTATTTTGATGTTACTATCATACATATTATAAGACAGGTAGGTCAAACTAAAACGAAAAGATCAAGCTAAAGATAAAAGGTGGGTGAAGAAAAAATGGATTTAAACTTACGTAAGGCGATTATGTCTAATGTCAGTGGTAATTCCGCCGACGAATTAGAAGCAACGATCGTTGACGCTATTCAAAGCGGTGAAGAAAAAATGCTGCCAGGGCTTGGTGTATTATTTGAATTATACTGGAATGAAGTAGATCAAGCAGATAAAACAGAGGTATTGGAAACATTGGAACATGTCGTGCAGCAAGGGCAATAACAATAATAAAGCAACGTATCATGGCTGGTACGTTGCTTTGTTTGATCGTATACACCTATTTCCTATTCAAAATAAACATAGCACCTCCAAATCCTAAGATACACCATACCAATAAATTTAGATAATTTCCCATCGTCGCTTCAAAAGTAGAGGTTGCCAAGGAGGCACGCATCACTTCTGCCATGGAATAAATCGGCAATACTTCATGGAGAGATTGGAGCCATTCCGGCAATCGATCCATTGGAAAATTCACTGGAGAAAACATCAGTGCTCCAAATATAACTAGCTGGGAAATACCCATGGATGCCGTTGGTGACAATAGATAAGAAAATCCATACCCTACACCGATGGAGGTTAATGCAATCATCAACAATGCTGGAACTACCGTCCATGAAATATCATATCCCGGACTAAACAAAAAATGCGCAACCATCGTGGAAACGACAATTCCCGGTAAGGTAATGAATAGCCAAATGGTCGTATCTGCACTAAGAATGACAGAACGGTTAACAGGCCAGGTCCGCATAAATTCCATATACCCATCTGATTTTGCACCACCCACCTGTTGAGGTAAAATCACCATCCCTGCCGTAATCAAAATAATCGTCGGTGCACCGGTAGCCAAAAATAGGATCGTCTCCGTACTTGGACTTGGGATCAGATAGGTGAATCCAATGACAATCCCTATCGATATCAGAATTTGCAGCAATGCCATAAAAATAAAATATCCGGCATTTTTAATAAACTGCATCTGAAACACATACTTATAATGGCTGAGAATATTCATTACGAAACCGCCTCCTTGTTAGAGGTTAACTTAATATAGACATCCTCAATGGTGGTTGGAGACAAGGTATAGTCCATAACAATACCTTTATCTGCCTGATTCTTTGCCCACTCTATGGTGGCTAATACTTCCGACGAATTTAAAGAAAAAATAAGACGGGAGCCATTTTGTCGTGGTGATAGTACCCAATCTGGAAGCTCTATATGCTTTAATTCTTTACCTAGACTAAGCTCCATACGCATCTTGTCTTCCACTAAGCTTTTTATTTCCGTTGGATCTCCTTGGGTCAATATCTTTCCCTTATCCATAATCGCCACACGATTAACGGCCTTTTCCGCTTCCAAGACATTGTGTGTTACCAAAATTACGGAAGTTCCATTCTGAGTCAAATCCCGTATGACCTGCCAAAGATAACCTCTGCGAACTGGATCCACATCATTGGTAGGCTCATCAAGAACAACTAATTCACCCGGGGTAACCACCGCCATGCAAAAGGCTGTTAGACGACGTATGCCACCTGAGAGCTTTTCACCTTCTGTATTCGCCCACTCTTGGATATCCAACACCTCAAAAAGCTGTTCTACTCGCTTTGGGTCAAACTTTTTCCCTGCCCGAATTTTCCCCATCAACGTAACTGCCTGTTTTGGCGTTAAAAGGCCCAATGGTACTTGGGACTGTGGCTGCACGGAACATAAAGATCGTGCCCTGGCAGGTGAAGCCGTAACCGATTTACCTAGCAGCTCTATATTTCCTTCTTCTGGTGTTAGAAGTCCTGTTATTTGATTAACTAATGTTGTTTTACCCGCGCCATTATGACCGAGAAGTCCAAATATTTCCCCTTCCTTAATCTGAAATGTAAGATGATCATTAGCTACATTTTCAGATTTACCTTTACCACGAAAGACCTTCGTAACCCCTTTTACATCAAGTATCATTCTTTAATTCCTCCTCCTTTGCCATAAAGACACGTTCAATGAATTGAATAACTTCTTTGTTCATGGGATAAAAAACAATGCCTTCTTTTAAGTTTTGCAGTGCCCCCCACATATCTAGAAGTAACTCTTCATCATTCCCAAACATACTCTCTACCTGATTTGACCAATCCTCTACCAGCCGCTGTGCTTTTTCTGAAGCCGGGTCAAGATCCAAGTTATCTTTCATATCATGGATAACATTTATCCACTTTTTGATAGCTTCTTCACTCATATTCTTCACATTCATATCCATAACTCTTTTCATTTCTTGGCTATTTAAATAATCTGCATAAGGATTTAATGTTTCTTCTGGATGCTGTTGATACATTTTAATAATGCTAAAAATGATCTGCCAATTAATTTCTCCCTCTATTTCAATTGCATACGAAACACCCAGCAATGATTTTTCTAGTGTCTCCAAGCGTTCTTGTTCTTTTTTTATCAACTCAAGCTGCTGTTGAATCGATTCCTGCCAGGTCGAAGTGGAATCTTCCAGAATTTCTTTTATTTGTTCGAGTGAAAAGCCCATATATTTTAATGCCAAAACACGCTCTAAACGCATGACATCATCCTCACTGTATAAGCGATATCCTCCCTCCGTCTTTGATGTAGGTTCGATTAACCCAATTTCACCATAATAATCCAATGTTCTTACCGTCACTCCCGAATTCTTTGATAACTTTCCAATGGTATACATCGCTTCACCTCACCTTTACTTTCTTAAGTATAAAGCAACACGTAACGTGCTGCTCAAGAGAAAAATGAAAAAAATTTATATAAAGATGGAACACTTTGCTTTGGACGTGCCATTTATGAACGAAAAGCGGAAAGCGCCCTCTTAAAAATGTAGAGATTGGAGAGACGCAACTGAGATAAAGGAAACACGGCGACGTGAGGAGTCGATGTTGACTTTCACCCGCAGGGCATAAGTGCGACTTTAGCTCTGTCTGCGCCTGTTGGCTTGCCAGTCGCTAAGTCTTCTTTATCGTAGGGCGTGTCGTGAAATCTCTAAAGTTTGGCGCTTGGAGCTGGACACGGCTGTTCCTGAATAAGAATTTATTCATGCAAAATGATATGCTTTCCTATCTTACAAGAAAAGCATTGATAATCATTGCCTTTCCTGATAAAAAAGGGTATATTTAACATAGTTAGTTTGATTTTAAAAGGGGTTATCCACGATGAACATAGACGCATATAATCACCTGATCCAAACACAGGCAATGACAAATATACAAAATCCGACTTCGACCAGTCCGGTTAGCTCTCCATTTGGACAAACAATCCGGGAAATATTGCAATCTAATACAGCTATGTCTCCTCTCCGTCAACCACAACTGAGCAGTACATACTTAACGAATGACCAGCTCGCTACAGGTATGTCCATCCGGAGTCAGCTTGGTGATACAGCTGTTATGCCAAAAATAACGGTACAAAACAGTAACCCAGCGCCCGTTTCTAATGCTAATAATGATATAACCACCATTGTGGAGCAGGTGGCTAACCAGTTTAATCTAGACGCCAAATTGATCAATGCCGTTATTCAAACGGAATCTAATTATAATCCTAATGCCGTCAGCCATGCCGGTGCACAAGGGCTCATGCAATTAATGCCTGGAACGGCTCAAGGTTTGGGTGTCACTAACCCTTTTAACCCTGTCGATAATATTACAGGTGGTGCGAAATATCTAAAACAAATGCTGGATCGTTATCAAGGCAATAAGACACTAGCCTTAGCTGCATACAACGCTGGTCCGGGTAATGTAGATAAATACAACGGCATTCCACCATTCAGCGAAACTCAGAATTATGTCAAAAAAGTACTAGGAACCTACCTGGGATAACCTGCAAATTTGTAGTAGCCATAGCTAGCCCTCTCTATCAAGAGCGAGGGTCTTTTTTATATCTGGAGACGGAAGTATATCCATATGGCCTCGATTGATGACGTCCGTTTTGACTGTTTCTCCTCGGTTTTTGGTCGTCATTTTTCGAATGACGGCCATTTTGGCGACTTCTCCTCAGATTTTGGTCGTCATTTTCCGAATGACGACCATTTTGGCGACTTCTCCTCAGATTTTGGTCGTCATTTTTCGAATGACGGCCATTTTGGCGACTTCTCCTCAGATTTTGGTCGTCATTTTCCGAATGACGACCATTTTGGCGACTTCTCCTCGGATTTTGGTCGTCATTTTTCGAATGACGGCCATTTTGGCGGCTTCTCCTCAGATTTTGGCCGTCATTTTCCGAATGACGTCCATTTTGACTGTTTCTCCTCGGATTTTGGTCGTCATTTTCAGTATGACGAGCATTTCGGCGGCTTCCCCCCTGGAATTTTGGTCGTCATTTCTATATGACAAACACCTAATAAACTTCACAACCTTTTTAAATTCCACCCTTGCATTACGATGTATTAAGATTTATAATGAAAAAAATCAAAAGAAATGAGGTGTAACAAAATGGATAAGGAAATGATGAAGGGTAGTATTGATATGCTGTTACTATCCCTGCTGACCAATCAAGACTTATATGGCTATGAAATGACTCAAAAGCTGCATGAATTTAGCGAGGAAAGCTACTTGATGAGTGAAGGGACCCTATACCCCGCATTAAAACGCATCGAACGAAAAGAATGGGTGACATCTTACTGGAGTCAGCATGGCAGTACCCGACGCAAATATTATCATTTAAGCGACAAAGGGGAAAAAGAACTCGAACGAAAACGACAAGAATGGCAATCGTTAAATAACTTGCTCGACCGCATCAACGAAGGTGCGTCCTATGAGTAAGGAATTAGAAACCTACGTAGAACGAATTGTCGCTCACACAGATTGCAATAAAGCCGATCGCGACGATTTATATGAGGAAATGCTGATTCATTTAACGATCTTGCGTGATGAGCACCGAGAACAAGGTAAAGGCTTAAAGGAGGCTAATCAGATGGCAATGAAATCCTTTGGTAAAGAAGCAGATTTAGGTGATCAATTCCAGCAGGCAATGTTCCCCTATCGAAAAGAACTGCTTTTACTATTGGCACTGCTAGGATTTATCTTCACCATTGGTCAATTCCTGTATATGATGATGGCGGAACAGGTAGTGCTGCTTTATTCATTAACCGGGATCATTGGTCACTCCGCTGTCTTGTTTTTCGCTTTGAATAAGGAATTTCCAGTTAACCGAAAGCTGTGGCTGGGATTAGCACTCTTATTGAATTTCCTGCTGTTACTTTGGAATGGGAGTCTCTTATCTGGAAACAATGGCGTGTTGTTTGTCGCCTATTTGCTAATATTGATTCTAAATGTATTCCTGCTTTACCGAACCGTACTCACTTATCCGACCAACACCAGCAACAAAAAAACAAGGCGCGTGATTCATGCGGTCAATATCACATTAGGCATCCTAACCATACTCCCCGCCGCCTATATCTATGCCATGGCGATCGGCTTTGGCGCACCGCAGACTATGTTTTTTTATCTTTTGGGACCGATAATCGGTTGGATCATACTCTATAGTGCACAAGTATTACTAGCTCGACGCTATCCCAAGACCTCTTTAGGAAGTTTAGTATTATCGCTCGGAATGCTCAGCGCTATTCTATGGCTGCCATTTTTACTTGCTTCCCTATCATTCGACGCCTAAGATCGCTTTGCAACAAAGGAGGACGACCAGATGAAGAAAAAGGGATTGCTCATTACCTTTAGTATCATTCTCGTGATAACGGCAGGATTGACTGTTACGGGTATCTTATACAATGCTAAAATCAATGCTCAACCTAGTTTTACCGGAGAATATGATATAAATCACAACCAGCCGTTGTACGTCATGAAAGCAGACGAGACGGAAATCCTTTATTTACAAGGAGAAAATGGCGGCGTTCATAAACTCTATGAAGCGGACGAAAATCTAAAAATAATGAGTCCCGTTTTCACAGGTGAATCAGAGGTTTCATTTATACTAACGGATGGACCGCCAGAGGCCCCACCAGGAGAACAAGAATTTCAATTGGTGCACAGTAATGTACTGACCTATGACGTAGAAGAAGAAGAACTGACGACAAACCTTGAGGCAAGGGGTTATATAACCAACCTGCTCTATGATCAAGCGGAGCAACACATGATAGTAAGCGGGGTGCATGTCAGTACAGAGGGAGAACCAGAACCAGGCTTTATCTCTTTTGCTTCTGCCCTCTACACACTAACAAAAGATGGCAACTTTGAAAAGATACATGACTTTGACGCCTATGAACCAGGATCCCTTCAGATAACCGAAAATGGCGAGAAACTTTATATGATTTTACCGGATGATTTTGAAGATGTATCACCAGACTCGATGTTCGAAGCTACTGAAAGAATCTATGAAATGGCGATCGATCAGCCTAAGGAAATGACCGTCGTTTCCCAACCAGATAATCAAGTGCCTATCAGTGAATTTGTGTTGCTAGAACAGGAGAACAAGCTGCTGTATCAAACCATTATGAACTTTAATGAAGGGGAAAACTATTTATATGATTATGTTTGGTTTGACTTAACGAATCAGGAAGAAGGCGAAAGGCTGCATATCGATGAAGCCAGCGAAAACGCCAAGACAAACGAAAACTGGCTCTATTATACCAAAACAACCGATAAAGCAGACCAAACGAAGGTGTATAAGTTGTATCGCTACGATTTACTTCGGGATACGGGCGAAGAGGAAATCGAGCTGCGGGTAGAACCGGAAGAGTAAAAGGCAAGACTTTTTAAAAAGGAAATATCGTTCCATTAAAAGACGCACCAACTTATAAAAGTTGGTACGTCTTTTCGCCATTATGCAAAGGTAAGTTGTTTCACTGTTTTACTATCCAATTGTTTGATCACTTCCACAATTAATTGTACAGCATGTTCGAAATCATCTTGGTGCAGTATTGCTGCGTGCGTATGGATATAGCGCGTAGCTACGGTGATCGACAAGGCCGGTACCCCATTAGCTGTTAAATGAATCGAACCTGAATCTGTACCTCCGCCTGGCATGGTCGTGTATTGGTAAGGGATATCGTGCTGATCGGCTGTATCAACAACCAGATCCCTTAAACCTTTATGAGATACCATGCTTGCATCGTATAAAACAATTTGTGGGCCCTCTCCGATTTTACTATCTGCATCCTTATCGGATACGCCTGGTGTGTCACCAGCAATTCCAACATCCACCCCAAAAGCAATATCTGGTTCAATCGTATAAGCAGACGTCTTCGCCCCGCGCAATCCGACTTCTTCTTGAACCGTTGCCGCACCATAGACACGGTTAGGATGATCTTGTCCTTCCAAGCGACGTAATACTTCAATCGCAATCGCGCAGCCAATTCGATTATCCCATGCCTTCGCCAATAACAACTTTTCATTTTTTAACTGCGTAAATTCGAAATACGGGACGATCGAATCGCCTGGTTTCACCCCAAAATCGGCTGCTTCTTCTTTACTCGTTGCCCCGATGTCAATAAACATATCCTTGATTTCAACGGGCTTCTTGCGGGCTTCGGCTGATAAAATATGCGGAGGTTTCGAGCCGATAATACCAGTCACATCACCTTTTTTAGTCAATACCGTCACTCGTTGAGCTAGCATAACCTGTCCCCACCAGCCGCCAACGGTTTGGAAATAGACAAAGCCTTTCTCATCAATTCTTGTCACCATGAAACCAACCTCATCTAAGTGTCCAGCAACCATCACCTTAGGACCACTAGCGTCGCCATTCTTCTCCGCGATCAAGCTGCCTAAATGGTCGGTATACACCCGATCGGCATACGGGGTAATCCATTTTTTCATTACTTCACGCGCTTCTTTTTCATCACCAGGGATAGACCTTGCATCCGTTAATTCTTTTAACATGTCTAACTGTTCCTTGTTTGTCATATCCTACATCCTCCTGCCATTTAGTAACCTTGATTTTGTCGTTCAAAGTTAATCTTATTCTTATCCATATAGGCTTTTTTTATATCCTCGGGAGAAAAACCTAAAACCTGACCAAGGCTTACATATGTATCGAATAAGGTTCGATAGGTCGTCAACGATTTGTCTGCCTTCAGGGTTGTTATTGCCTGAAATACTTGATGAAACAACGTGGTTACATCATGATCGCTTGCTTTATCGTCTGATTCATAGGTGTCCAGTCCAAGATCTAAACCAAGTGATAGGATAAAATGAATCCCATCTACATACTCCTCGGCAATGACTGGTTTCTTGCTCGGCGGTTTGACGCTCCAATATTTAAAGCAACGTGTTTCATTAGCGAGTTCACCAATCTCTACTAAGAGCGCTAAGACCTTTTTATCAAAAATATTTTCCGTTTGCAAGTCATGTTGTGTTAAAATATAGTGGTCCAATTCTTTCTGCATGTCGAAAAGTGTCTTCCAGTTCATATTATACTCCTTTTGTCTTGCTGAATTTTTCTCTTTGGAACAACTTCTATTATTATAACATGATTCTATGATATTTTTGAAACCAATGCTTCCACTCATTCGTACATAATGTAACGAGCCCTTTTATCGTCAGGAGGTGGAGAAGGATGATCATCATTCTTTTTCGGGTATTAATTTTAGCAGCTATCATTGTATTATTATATACAGGATATCAATACTGGATTAGCCCTAACCGTAAGCTAGCACTAGCCCAGAAGCGAAAAGATTTTTATTTTTTAGATCAAAATGATGATATTAAGCGAAATTTCTTTATTGCGTATAAAGGATATTTGTTTGAAGGGGAAAAGTATGTAGGTGCGACGGAGGACGCATTTGAAGTGACAAACATCGTGATGCATATCCATAATCCTGAGAATTTAAATCGGTTTGAGCGGCAAGATATGTATTTTTTAGAACAAGAGATATTGATTCGTTATGCACATGCCAAGATTGAGTGGCGTTATCCGATGAATAGACTGCTGCTTCCATAAGATTAAGCAGCAGTCTCTGAAAAGAATTGATGCCATTTGATGATCGCTTGCTTTCTGCGAACAAGGTATGTTAATAACAGCATTAGCGCAATGATCGGTATGGCATAGTAAATGGACACAGCTTGAATCGATTGTCCTAGCAATGTGTATAAGATGGCAACCGGAATTACGGATATAAGCGTGGTACATAGATAAGAAGCAAAATTACGAGATTTTTTATAAATGCAAAAGGACAGTAAATGAAAATGCATAAATGGTAGCATACGTAAGATCATAATTTGGAGGGTGTTTAAATGGATTTGATTCTTCAACCATTTTTCTTCCATCTTCCTACATGACTTTTCTAGCATCGGTAATAGCTTAATCAAGCAATAAAAGCCAATGCTGGAGACCACCAAACCAATGATGGAATAAATACTTCCTGCTGCGAAACCAAATACCATTCCTCCAGTCACACAAACCATTAGGACTGGTACAAACAAGATGGGGCGCAACAAATGCACGAGAATAAATAACACTGGTGCTACGAATACATAGCTCTCCTTCACCTCTAATTGACTGATAAACTCCACCGTCATTCCCATCACCCCTCCCTTCCATCTTATGATGGTTTGGAGGGGATTATACCTGTAAAGGCTATGCAGACAGGCTGTTTGTCTTCGCAGACATCCTTTTTCAGGAAAAGAATGACGCTACCCTTCAGTTAAAATAATAAATAATCAATCCAATCTGCACAATCGTTAACAACGGCAATCCGAAACGAAACAGTAGATGCCTGGTTTTGTGTCGAAATTGAAACATCGCCAATGTTGCTCCAAAGGATCCGCCAATCAGTGCCACCAGCCAAAGATGGGCTTCTGGTGTGCGCCATTTTTGTTTTTCTGCCTTACGCTTATCCCTTTTCATCATAATAAATGCGATGTAATTAATAAGTGCCAAATAAATAATCATGTTTCCCCATCCTTAAATGTGGTCATTGCTTGATAAATCTCTTCTGTCTCCTCTGTCGTTGAACGGTTAAAAATAATCGTATCTTGATCGGTTTCTATATAAAGATAAGGCGTCTGCTCACCACTAATAAACAAGATAACCGAGGAATCATATTCTTCAACCAGGAACCTGCCTTTCCATTGATTGGCCATCGCAAATCCATTGGTCCTTGCCGTAATCGTTGGCGCTTGATCCCTCATCTCCACGGTTTGAATATCTTCCCAAGCAAGCTCCTCACCATACATACCATCTATCGTTATGCCATCATTGGTTACGGTAATCTCGGTTGTCACATATCCATAACCAGTTAAAACAGCAACAAATACAATCGTCACCACGGCGATACTGCCATTAATCCAGTAGCCTTTTTTACGCTTAGCTGGTACCTCGTAGCGATTGATCCATACGATACCAGTCATCACAACCAATAAAAACATGCCTATACCGATTGATACGCCATATGGCACTTGGAAGATCCCTAAAATATAACTAAGCAAAAATAAGAAAAAGCTATAAGTTAACAGCTTTCCGATGGCATCTACATAGCCATTTTCCATAAGATACTTCTTTTCTTCTTCCGAACGCTTGATAAACCCGTTAATTAAGGAGAGATCCTTTTTTTTGGCGATCAAAAAGGTAAGTCCCCCGTAAATAAGCACAGCCCATCCCATTAATATAATAAATAGAATTTGTCCTTTTTCCATTATCATCCCTCATTTTTTATGCTGGTAACGATGTATACGGTTTGGGAGATTGTTTTGTTTCATGGTATTTTTTCTCTACATAAGTTGAACTATAAATGTAACAAAAACGTGTGACAAGCAAGCCTTTGCTCGCATAATCTCCTGATCATACCGCATAAATAGATCAAGAGCACTATCAGATTCATAAGACATTATTTAATTCAACTTAACTTATATAGAAAGGTAAGAAAATGACTGGAGATGGAAAAGAAGAGGATATCTAAAGGTGACTTCACTTATGAATTTCAACAAATCAACGATCAAATACGATTTACCACAGCGTTAAGGGTTCATGAGTTTTCCGGCTATAGAGGAGGTAATCCATCGTGGATATGGAAAACAACGATCCATAAACATCCTGATAAGTCTCGCTTTACCACAGCGGAATCATTCAAGTGGGGAGGAAATATGTAATAAAATAATATTTTATTTATAAATCGTGATATTTTATAAATGTTCGTGTTATATTCTTAAAATCTTGTTTGCTCAAAACTCCAATTTCTTTTATATGAATATTTTCAAACTTTTTATAGCGATCAAATTGTACATATGATCTTTTGGTTAACCCTGAATAAGGACTATTTATAATTGGAATTCTATTGTAACGCGGACTGCCTGTTATTTTTAAACCTAAAGCTTGATTTCCATCATCGGATAGGACAATAATTAAGACAGGACGCATTTTCGCCTCCTGCCTTTCTTCATATGGGAACCGAATCGGTAAATATAGCCTTCTTTCATCAATCATCTTCCGTCCAATACTTATAATCAGGATGGTCCGGTTGAATATCTACGTTTCCTAGAGAGTCTACTGGCAATACCTCTTGATCATTTAATTTAGTAATATCAATCTGTTTGGAAATAGCTCTTAATTCACGTCCATGTAAATCTTCTCTAACCGCTTTTGCAGATCTTTTCACAGGAGTGTTAGTATCCATACTGTATCCTCCTTTTCTCCTCAATACTAATCACCACCTTTTGGTAATCAGTATATGCAATCCATTTAATATTAGTCATCTTATATTTACATCATATCACGTATTACATAATTTCTCAATCATCATACATATACTTTAGCTCCAGCAAAAAAGATTAGAATTTCTTCTGTTCCCGCTTTTTTGCGTTCTAACACGAAAAAAGGACACCTCACTCACATGTGAAGCGCCCTTGAGTAACTTATTTTAAAGCAGATTTTGCTTGATCTGCTAATTGTGCAAATGCTTTTTCGTCGTTAATGGCAATATCTGCTAGCATTTTACGATTTACTTCTACACCAGCAAGCTTTAAGCCATGCATGAAACGGCTGTAAGAAAGATCATTTAAACGTGCCGCTGCGTTAATACGCGCAATCCATAGCTTACGGAAATCACGTTTTTTCTGACGACGGTCACGGTATGCATACTGACCTGATTTCATTACCTGTTGTTTTGCTGTTTTGAATAGTGCATGTTTCGAACCATAATATCCTTTAGCTAACTTTAATATACGTTTACGACGCTTACGTGTAACTGTTCCACCTTTAACACGTGCCATTTTAAACCCCTCCTGTATAAATCAACGAATCTGTTGTTCCTGTTTTTGTTGTACGTTTGACTACCTTATTTAGGTAGCATTTGGTTAATACGTCGCTGATCTCCAGCAGACACAATCGCTGATTTACGTAACTTACGCTTTTGCTTTTGCGACTTGTTGGCGAACATGTGACTTGTATATGCGTGGGAACGTTTGAGCTTCCCAGAACCTGTTCTTTTCATTCTTTTCGCTGTACCGCTGTGTGTTTTCATCTTTGGCATGATTACTTCCTCCTTGAAACTAGAATCTATTTAACTACGTGCACGAATAGCGAGTTATTTCTTTTCGTTTACTGGTCCAAGCATAAGGAACATACTGCGACCTTCCATCTTCGCCCGCTGTTCAACCGTTGAAACATCCTTACATGCTTCCGCCATGCGTTCCAGCACTTTTTGACCTAATTCTTTGTGCATGATCGCACGACCACGGAAACGGATCGATACTTTTACCTTATCGCCCTTCTCCAAGAATTTACGTGCGTTACGTAACTTGGTATTGAAGTCATGTTCTTCAATGCTTGGGCTAAGTCGAACTTCTTTCACGTTGATCACTTTTTGTTTTTTGCGTGCTTCTTTTTCTTTCTTTTGCTGCTCAAAACGGTATTTACCGTAATCCATGATTCGGCATACGGGCGGTTTTGCTTTGGGCGCCACCAATACTAAATCAAGATTTCTTGTTTGAGCGATGTCTAATGCTTCTTGACGAGATTTTACTCCTAATTGATCCCCGTTAGAATCAATGAGACGCACTTCACGTGCACGAATATTCTCATTGACATTCATATCTTTGCTAATAATCAGCCACCTCCGAAATATAATAAAAACGTAATGAAACATGATCAATGGTACTAGACAAGTGTCATTTTTCCATAAAAAAAGCGTCGGTACACATACGGCACCCACACGTCCTCATTTCATTACTAAATGCTCGGATCTGTTACCTGTCAACTGCCTTAAGCGTCAATCAGGTGAGAAGCGGGTGCTTCTACTTGTCTTTTAAGTGATCATATTTAATTTACCTAACATAGTTTACCATGTAGGTATTGCTTTGTCAACTTGTTTTATTGAATCTTTTGGTTAGATGTTATTTACAGTAGCCCTTTTCCAATCGGATAACGGAATGCATAGATTGATGACCAAAACATATACAGGAAATAACAATATTACAAAGATTAAAATCAAGCCCGCTCCAGGGCCAGGATCGTCTCCTGGGTTCGTCATCGGAAATAAACAAGCTACGATAAAGATGAGTAGGAGAAAATAGGGGAACCAAAGAAGCAGTGTCCAAAATCTCCCATTACTTTGCTTAAACCATCTGTTGGTTAGGAATAATACGAATATCGTGCCTATTATAATAGCGATAAGGGAAATAATAATTAAAAGTATAGCTGCTTGATCGCCATCCCAGTTCAACAGTCGAGCTATTCTGTGAACGTTGAGCATTAGTTCGATTGGGATAAGCAGTACAAGCGCATGGATTATGCTTAACATATTTAATCTTACAAATGATTGCATGATACTGTTTCCTCCACTAAGTCTCATTTGATCATCATCATACCATACTATAAATAGTATATCATCATCGTTTTATCTTTTTTATCAGATGGAAATCATGAACCTATTTTTCTTCCATCAGATGACATCAAATATTATACATGTTATCATGTGAATAAATTACTACATATAAAGAAGGTGTGTTGGATGATTCTCTCGCTTTCTCTCATTTTATCGCTGTTGGTCGCATGGCTTAATCTCTCTACTGGCCATCCTATCCATGGTTCGGTAATGATGATGGTAAGTCTTTTGGTTGGTTGGGAGTTCATCAAGCGAATGAAACATGATGGACAGGATGAAGGAAGTCATTGATACCGCAGTAAATTGCGCGCTCCATCATGACATTCGCTTATAACGAACAGAAGCCGATTATTATAAGGAGGCTGATCAATGCTGAAGAAAAAAACTTATCTTTGGAAAGTGAAACTGCTAATATTTATCATTTTGGCAGTCTGTATTTATTCCCTTCCTAAAGAATATGGATTGTATATTGCATTGATAGCTTCTCTGGCCCCCTTTATCATCGATGTCATCTACGAAAAAAAGAAAGAGATAGCTGAATCTGAAGCTACCCATAAACGTTAGCATAATAGACAGCTAACGCTTATTATGATGAAGTTTAAATGTGAATAAAATCACATAATTATATTGAACTCCTTACCTATTTATGATATCCTGTAAATAATACTTGTGAATAATTGAACAAAAGGAGTGCTTGCTATGAAAGCATTGATTGTATTTTGTCACCCAAGAGAAGAAAGTTTCTCACATGCCTTATTGGAGCGCATCACCAAGACATTAGTGGCTAAAGGTTATCAAGTAAACGTAAGGGATCTCTATAAAATGGACTTTCAACCGATCTTAACGGGGCCAGAGATGATTCATATTGAAGATGATGTGTTTGTAAGGGAGAATAAAGAATTTCCGGCCGATGTGCAGGCAGAAATGCAATATATGCTAGAGAGTGACCTGTATCTTTATATTTTTCCAAGTTGGTGGAACGGTATGCCCGCAATGATGAAGGGGTATTTTGATCGTGTCTTTCAGCATGGCTTTGCCTACAGTTTTGATGATGAAACAGTCGCCGATCGATTTGCAGGAAAACGCGCCTTATTCTTCACACCAACAGGACAGCCACAGCAAATAGACGGAAAAGAAAATCCATTAACCGCACCGATCCGCACCTTGACATCTGGATGGTTATTTAATGGGAATGATGTCGAAGTAATCGATCATGTTTTTTACGGCAGCGTACCTTATCTAACAACAGAAGAACTAGAACGATATTTACAAGATGCAGAGAAAAGAATAATGGAATTGTAAAATGAGACTGGGTCTAAGCGGAGGTAAGTGCTCCCTTCGCTTAGACCCAGCTATGATTTATATCATCTTGTAAAGTTAAATTGAAAGCGCTGTATAGGTATGATATACTATGGTAAATATGGGAGGTGAATAAAGTTGCAAGCTGTACAAACACTACTGTTGTTTCTCGTTGTTTTTGTAGCCCTTTATGCGATTTTGAGAACCTTTTTCGATCCACCCAAGGGCAAGTTGAAAAACTTCATCGCAATCACACCCGCTTTGACTGGTGCTGTCGTATTTCTTATCGTCACCTATTTATTCCCCGAGATTATCAGCGCCGATTTAATGATGACCGAGTTACTAGCCGCTAATTTACTGCCTACCTTGATGGTACTGATCACCTTCGTTCTACTGATGAAATTAAAAATAACTAATACTGCCAATGAATGACTTTTTCAATGGAATGTATCAAAAAGGGAAAGCCCCTTCATCGTTATAGGCTTTCACTTTTTATTTTCATGATTCTGTAACGAGGGAGGGATTAACATGATTGGTATATTCTTATTATCATGGCTGTTGTTATCACTGTCAGGCTATTTACTATGGCAGAAACACATGCAAGACCATTTCTTTCTGATCGTTCAGGCTGTGCTATGGCTGGGGATCAGTGCTTTTATGATTAGTTATTTGATCTCACCAGCAGTCATTACTGCCGTACCAGCTATCATCTATTGGTTTCTTATCTTTATCAGTATGCTATTGGCAGGCATCAGCTTTCCTAAAAAACATATCCCCGGTGAATTGATGGCGATATCCTTATTTCTTTTTACAGGTTTTATCACTATTTTTTCTATTGGCATCTTCTTGCTTGCTCTCGCTGCTATCGGTATCGTTATGTTACTATTCCATTTCAAACAATCCGTCACTGTCGCCTATTAGCCAAAGTTACTTCACATGCTGCTAAGTCTATTAAAAATCCGACCCATTATGGATCGGATTTTTCGTTTACTTATTTTTTCCGCAAAACCTTATTCTGAATTTCATTAGTAATTAATGCCTGGAATTCATTTAAAGACATCGTCTCAGACTGCTGCTCGCCATAACGGCGAACATTAACTGCCTTCGCTTCTACTTCCTTATCCCCTACGACTAAGGCAAATGGAATCTTGGCAGTTTGGGCCTCGCGAATCTTATAACCGATTTTCTCATCACGATGATCGATTTCGACCCTTACGCCCGCTTCACGCAGCTCATCTTCCACTTTTTTGGCATAGTCGGTGTGGGCATCAGCCGATACAGGAATAATCCGAGCTTGAATTGGTGCGAGCCAAGTTGGCAAGGCTCCTTTGTATTCTTCCAATAAAAAGGCTACAAAGCGTTCCATGGTAGACACAACACCTCGGTGGATAACGACTGGTCGATGTTCTTTTCCATCTTCACCAATATAAGTTAAATCAAACTTCTCTGGTGAGTTGAAATCAAGCTGAACCGTCGATAAGGTTTCGTCCTTACCTAGGGCCGTTTTTACCTGTACATCCAATTTCGGACCATAGAAGGCTGCTTCCCCTTCTGCTTCCACATAGTCCAATTTCATATCATCCATGGTTTCTTTCAATAAGCTTTGCGCCTTTTCCCACATTTCATCGTTATCGATATACTTTTCCGTATCTTCTGGATCACGATAAGATAAGCGGAAATAATATTTATCAATGCCAAAATCTTTATAAACATTCTCGATCAATTGCACGACTCGAATAAATTCTTCTTTCAATTGATCAGGACGAGCAAAGATATGGGCATCGTTTAATGTCATGGCCCGAACACGCTGCAAGCCAGCCAAAGCTCCGGACATTTCATGACGATGCATCATGCCCAGTTCAGCAATACGGACAGGAAGATTACGGTAACTGTACAGCTCATTTTTATAGATCATCATATGGTGTGGACAATTCATTGGACGTAAAATTAACTCCTCATTATCCATCTTCATTGGCGGGAAGTTATCTTCACTGTAATGATCCCAGTGTCCACTGGTTACATACAATTCCTTACTTCCAAGCACCGGTGTATAGACATGATCATAACCTAAGCGTTCTTCCAAATCAACAATATAACGTTCGATGGTGCGTCGAATCGTTGCCCCTTTTGGTAGCCAAAGCGGTAATCCTTGGCCTACCTTTTGGGATACGGTAAAAATACCGAGCTCTTTTCCTAATTTACGATGATCCCGTTCCTTTGCCTCTTCACGAAGACGTAAATATTCGTCTAATTGACTTTGCTTTTCAAAGGCTGTTCCGTAAATTCGCTGCAGCATCTTATTATTACTGTCGCCACGCCAATAGGCTCCAGAGATACTTAACAGTTTAAAGACTTTGATTTTACTGGTTTGCGGTACGTGAACACCACGACAAAGATCGAAGAATTCCCCTTGACGATAGATCGTCACTGTCTCCTCCTCTGGAATCGCATCGAGCAATTCTAATTTCAGATCATCACCTATCTCTGCAAATAATGCTCTTGCCTCATCGCGTGTTACTTCTTCTCTAACAATTTCTAAGTTTTCATCGACAATCCGCTTCATTTCTTTTTCAATACGTGGCAAATCTTCTGGGGTAATCGCCTCTTCCATATCAATATCATAATAGAAGCCATCTTCAATAGTCGGGCCTACCCCTAACTGCACGTGATTGTACAGCCGCTTAATCGCTTGTGCCATCAAGTGAGCAGTAGAGTGACGTAAAATATCCAAGCCCTCGTCTGTTTTAATCGTGATAATCTCGATCACGCCGTCTGTCTCCAGCGGTGCACGAAGATCATATAATTGCTGATCTAATTTAATGGCTAACGCCTGTTTTTTTAAGCCTGGAGAAATAGAGGCGGCAATCTCTTCTCCTGTTGTTCCCTTATCAAAACCCTTAATGGAGCCATCGGGAAAAGTAATATGAATCTGACTCATTTTCTTGCACTCCTTTTCTAGATCGATTGTACTTGTTTTATTTTCATATGCTCTGCACCTATTTTCACATTAAAAAACACCCGCCCCTCTACTAACGTGTAAAGGGACGAGTGTGGTTACCCGTGGTTCCACCCAATTTTCTGCACAACAAATGCGCAGCTCATTGAAAACAAATCGATAACGATGATGAATCGCTGCTAAATAGTAGCGGTACGCGTTCCTTAGCAGTGCTCCGAGGTGGTAATAGGGAGTAGCTGATACAGGAAGTTTTCAGCTGGTACTTCCTTCTCTGTTCGTATCGCAGACAAACTATCTTGTCCTCATCTAAGCATTTTTATCCTAACTATGACACTTATTATAACGATTCAGATAAAAAAAAGCAAGATCCTCATTCTGAAAATAAAATCGGCATACTATTCTCCACTTGTCACTCGATCATCATTGGGGTAAAAAGGGAAATAACAAGAATCATGAAAAGAACACCTTTCCTGAAAAATATTCATCATCGTATGTGTCTTTGGTTCGAGCGGATCCTCCCCATAGATAAATATCTGCTGAGGACTAAGCATAATCAATGGAGAAATATTCCACTCCTCCTGTTCCAAACCAAAAATAAACAAAGGAAATAACGATTGTAACTTTTTAAAATCAGATGTCGTATAGAGTTCCCCGCTATCCCGATAAATCTGAAACTGCTTGCCTTGCAAAACATGCACCGCTTCTACCTCAGGAGGTTTTTTGCTGATAAACTCTCTAATCGATTGAATAAACGCCTGATGGTCCTCTTCTCGTTTAAATTCATCAATAGCTAGTCCTACCAATTCGGTTAATTGTTCAAAGTAAGGGTGCAGTCTGAACTGTACAATCGAATCAAAGGATATGATTTCTCGATTTAATTGTAGCTGAAATAATGCCGTTAACGTATCACGCAATTCATGTTGATGTACCCTTTCCTCATAGAAGGTCTCCTCTTTATCTAATAGCGAAATAGCAATTAATGTGATCCTTTCGATTTCTTCCTCTAATGAAAAATAGTATTTTTTCCTAAGTATTTGCTGGATCATGTTCATCTCACGCCATTCGGTAAAAACTTTTGTGAGCAGGCATGCCAGCTTCCACGTCTCTTCCTCTCCTTCCATCGAAGCCGCCGGAACAGCTTGAATTGTCTTTCTTGTACTTCTCCTCCTAAAGGCTGTCCATTGCTCATCTTGTTTTACTAGCTTGTAAAACATGGAAGCCTCTTGTTCCTCTGTAAATTGAATCTGCATTACCATAGTAATCATCACCCTTATCACCATCAAACTGGTATATTATATGGATGAAAAGGCAAAAAAATAACTCCTGTCTAAGGATTAGACAGAAGTCCTGTAAAAAAGTATGGTAGCAACAATGATAACTAGCGGTAACGATTCATTAATTCGATTGGCTGGCTCAGCTGTTTGATCCGCTCAATAATTCTCCCCGCTTTAATCGTCTCGACATCGCCGCGATTATTCGTTGCTAAGTGGCTTTCCAGCTGATCGAGATCGTAATTGGACGTGAAAAATATGGGCAGCTCTTCCATCATACGATATTGCAAGATCGCTCCGAGCACCTCATCACGAAACCAAGGTGAGATCGATTCTGCGCCAATATCATCCAACATCAGTACTGGTACTTGTTTGAATCGTTCTATTTTTTCTTGTAAGGTATCATTTCCAATCGAGGCCTTCATTTCTCTGACAAATTCCGGCATATAAATGATATCGGTAGGAATATCATGTTTTTTAAGTTCATTGGCAATGACCCCTAAAATATATGATTTACCTGTACCGAATTGCCCGTAGATATACAAACCTTGATGAAAATCCCCTGCCTTACTCGCTTCCACAAATTCAATGATCTGTTTGATCACATCTTTACGCTCATAGCTGGAGGCATCAAGGTCTTCCAGTTTTGCCTGCTTAATTTGCTTCGGAATATATAAACTGTGGACCAGCGATTCTTTTTGGACTTGTTCTTCCTCATGAAGTTTATTGGGACATTTCTCATAACGCAAAGAAATATCCTTTCCATTGATATCCAGATGGGGCGTGTATCCCTTTAGAATATTGATGCACCCTTCTAAATGAGGGCAATCATGACAATCTTTGGAGGCTTGTTGATACTCATATAATTTCATCAAATGCCGGTTAATATCTTGTTCATCCAACTCGACATGCTCGCTCAATCGTCTCTTTATCTCAGGATCATTGATCACCTGATTACGTTGAGCGACAAATTGCTCTTGCATTTTTTTATTCGAGTTCATCCATTTTTTCATTGCTGATTGGATCGGCTCCATCTTTATCACCTTTATTCTTGATTAGCCTGATTTGCTAAATAGTTCGCCAGCATTTCATCCGCTTCCTTGGCCGTTTTTGCTTTTTCTTCGGTGCTTGGTGTTTGTTTTGGTTGTTGCTGCTGTTTCTGTTTCTTATACCATTCTGGCACGATATCTTTTTTGGGACTCGTCTGACGGTATCGTTGATTACTCTTCGTATTGGTTGTCCATTGCTGATATTTTTTGTTTTCCGACTTAGCTAATGTCATCGCCTGACGGACCGTTTTTACATTTTTACGTGCCCAATGACTGGCTATCTTCTCCATATAGGCCTTGGAAAGTTTCATATCTGTCTTTAACATCACATAATGAATCAATACATTCATCACGCCAGGATTAAGCCCTTGATTTGTCATAATATCACTAATCATGCGCAGTTCCTGCCTGGAGGCTTGATGTCCATCCAATTGATCCTCTAACAGTTTTTTTGGCGAGATATGCTCCAGCATATCGATAAATTGTTCTTCTTTCGTTTCCGGTTTGGCGACAGACGCCGAACTGATCACCTTTTGCTGATTGGTTACCTTATTTGAGGAATCCGACGAAGCACGTGGTATCAAATCCATACATGCCTGCTTGAATTCTTCAATCTGTAATTGGTTTTCCTCATTGATCGCCCAAAGCAGTGCCTTTTCAATGTCTTGATTATGAAGTTCATAGGCTACATACATCTGGTTAATAATCTGTTTCGCCTGTTTGGTCAAGATAGTGTCAACGGGAAGCATCCGCTGCCTTAATACTTGCTCCAGCCATTCGAAGTCTACTTCATTATCGATGGGAATGGCTGGTCGTGATTCTACCGATTCTATAGAGGGAGCCCCTGACTCACCAGCAAATGGGAAAACTTCCGTGAATTTTGCTGTTGTTTCTTTTTCCTGACTTGTTCGCTTATGTTTGCGAAAGATCGCTTGTACTTTCTTATATTTCTCGCTGCCAAGTTGATGATACAGCAGATGATTTAAGAAATCATCGTTGAGAAATCGTTCTGGTGACAAAGGCGGATGTAGCAAATAATGAAAGGCTTTATTCCCCTGATGTTCCTGTTCAAAAGTTTGCAGTAAGCCGATTGCTTCCAGCTTTCTTCTGGCTCGATACAGCCGATCCAATGGTAAAGAAATATAGGACATTAATTGGTGATGGGTTTGATATTCTTCTGTCAAGGCCGCTTCCGTATATAAGGTTTGATACAGGGTTAATGCTTCCATTCCTATCAACGGCTGATAAAGGTGCGTTAGTGAATTGGTATAAGATAATGGAACATCATTGGACATCTCGACTATATATAATTCTGATGGTAGTATTTTTCCGATATCTCCTAGTTGCATATATACATAGCCCCTTTATTCTTTATCCTTCGTTCTTATCTGTACGTATCAAATCCTTCAATTCATCAAGAAACACACTGATATCCTTAAACTGACGATATACCGAAGCAAATCGTACATAGGCGACTTCATCGACATCTACCAGACGATCCATTACCATTTCGCCGATTTCATCACTTTTTACCTCTGATGTACCGCGATTTCGTAATTCAGTCTCGATTTCTATCGCTATATTCTCTAATTCCTCTAACGCAACTGGACGTTTTTCACAGGCCCTGATCAGACCCCTTAACAGTTTATCTCTGCTGTATTCTTCTCGAGTGCCTTCTTTTTTTACTACTATAAGTGGTACCTCTTCGATCCGCTCAAAGGTAGTGAAACGAAAATGACACGATTCACACTCTCTACGGCGGCGTATCGTGCGACCTTCTTCAATGGGCCTTGAGTCTAAGACTTTGGTATTCTTATAGTGACAATGAGGACATCGCACAATCCATCACCCTTTATGTTATTTATTCTGTCGTCCCAACAAAGTCTAATTCTTTCTTAATCCTATCATATAGTTTGGGGATGAGTCGATGACTGTAACCAAAATCAAATGGAATAGCCGACTCCGTAGTTGCTGAGATATCAATTGCTGTACGATATGGCTTTACCATAATAATCGTCATAATGACAAATACCTTTCTGCCGGCTTTATAATTGAAACTAATCTCGCCATGATCTTTGGACATCCCCACAATTTGGCATTCCTTCATTTCTTTGAAAAGAGGTTCCAATTTATCAAATGCCTTGTCCTTGGTTGTCTTAAAATAGTGGGTTTTTAGTGCCTCATCCCAATGCTTGTCTCTCGTCTCTGAATGGTTATTAAAATTCTTGTTTAACGTGTCCCTAAATGACATGTAATGTAACACCCCAATTATGTATTATTATTTTATCATCATGCACTCGTTCTTATGTTTTCAGCCCAAAGCAAGCAGCTGCAAGTCGTCCAGTGCCAGCGAACGATATACCGTCTGATAAGTTGTATGGATCATTAGCAGGAAAATCGCTACTAATGAATGCCTCACTTAATTATATTGTAACATGTTTTTAAAAAGAAAACGATTAAACACGTTGATTTATCAGGAAAACAATCAAAATCATGAAGGAGGGATAGATTTAGCAGGGATTTCCCCATCCCTAACGGATCAGGCAGGGATTACATACTAAAAACGGTCTATTGATGATGGGAAGTGGTCTCTCTCCTGCCTCTTTTTAATTCTTGCTTGGAGACATTTTTTGCCTCTAGCTTATCTACCAGTTTTGTCACAATATCATGCGGATTGATGGTTTCACCACATGTATATACATCGATGCTGGCGTAGGCATGTTCTGGAAAACTATGTATGGTTAAATGCGACTCTGAAATAATCACCACACCACTCACGCCTGCAGGTGCAAATTGATGAAACGCCACCTCTCGCACTTCTGCACCTGCCAGTAAAGCAGCATTTACAAGGATTCTTTCCAGTTTCTCTATATCATTTAAACGTTCTGGGTTACACTCCCATAATTCTGCTATAACATGTCTGCCTAATGTATCCATTTCCCATCTTCTCTCCTATCCCAACTCTTAAAGTGGATAATCATTCACCCTTGTGATTTGCCAATCCTTTAGAACAGCCGCCACTTGTTGTTTGGTTTCCGTAATAGTGCCGCTATTATCAATCACATAATCAGCCAGTTGTTTCTTTTTTTCCAGATCCATTTGACTGCCCATTCGTTTTTCTGCTTCTTCTTTAGACAGCTGGTTCCGTTCCATTAGTCTTTTTTTTTGCACCGATTCGGTCGCTGCCACTACTATAGTTCGGTCGACTAAATATGTCAGATTATTTTCAAATAACAAGGGAATATCCAAAGCGATGGTGGCATGTCCTTGTTGCAGTAATGTCTCTTTTTGTTGCTGCATGCGTTGCCGTATGGCTGGGTGTACAATACTATTTAATTGATGTCGGCTTTCCTTCTCCTGAAAAATAAGCTTGCCCAGCTTCCCACGGTCAAGCGTTCCGTCAGCTTGTAACATTTCTTCGCCAAATACGGTTATAATTTCATGGAGCGCCGGTTCTCCTGGTTCAACTACTTCACGAGCAACAAGATCTGCGTCAATCACGGGGATATGATAGTCCTCCATCAATATTTGACTGACCAGTGATTTGCCTGTAGCAATGTTCCCTGTTATACCAATTATCATGTATGTCTCTCCTCTTTTTCACAGAAACAGAGTAAGCCACCCTGTTTCTGATTCAACTTTCACCCTGTTCAAGAATTGCCCCTCTTTCTTTATCACTAATCTAGGGTAGATAGAATGAAAGAATCACATCCAACATTTTTTTCAATGCTAGGCAAGTACTCCGCTGCGTTTAAGATCACCATCATGTTAACAGTGAGGGCTTTAATTGTGTGGTTACTAGACAATCACCATTTTCCAAATACCAATCATCATTAATAGACAACTTGGCAAAAAAGACAATTTCTTTAGCGATTTGCGATCGGCAAAGGTCTTCCCTACTCGAACACCGACCAGCAAACAGCAAATGGTCACGATAAACAGAAAAATCGGTGTCATATAAGGGGAAGCACCAAGCAAATAAATACCAATCCCAGCGCCAAAGGAATCTAAAGACAAGGCGATCCCTATAAATATAGATTCCACACCGTTTATTTTTCCAGATTTATCAATATCTGCCGTCATCGGCTTTTTTAAGATCCTCAGAAAAATAGGGGCATTTTTCTTTGCTTTTCCTTCGAGCAGTAAAGAAATGAATAACACCAAACCAAGACAAGTTAAAATAAAACCACCTGTTATTTCCGTGTAACGAACCGAAAGAAACGTCGATATCACGGATCCAGCTAACATCGACAGCATAAAAACGGCCGCCACGGTAATCGAAATCTTGAGCAGCTCTTTAACAGGCAGTGTTATACCACGCAGACCATAAGTAAAAGCCACTAAGAAACTATCCATACTAATCGCCAAAATAAGCAATGGGAGCATCATCGGTTATCATTTCTCCTTTATACAGGACTTTACGGTTAGTATATGGTGAAATAACAACCAATGTGCTAGCCTTATGCCAGCGGTTGACAGCTTGGGCAATAATGCGTACCTCTGCCGCTTATTTTTATTTTCATAATAGTATCCTCGCAGTGTGAACAGGGCTTATCTGTTTGACCGTAAACATTAAGCTGCTGTTGAAACATCCCAATTTGCCCCTGGGAATTAACGTAGGACCGAATCGTCGTGCCCCCTTGCTTTATCGCATCCTTTAGGGTTAAAACCGACGCTTCCAGGATATGCACTATTTGTTGTTCAGATAGCTGTGATCCCTTAATTAGGGGATGAATACCTGCTAAAAAAAGGGTCTCATCGACATAAATATTGCCTAATCCTGCAATGACGGATTGGTCTAACAAAATATTCTTAATATTTCGCTCACTGCGCTGTATCTTCTCCTTGAACAACGAAAAGGAAAACTGAGGTTCCAAGGGATCGTTTGCCAGTAACACAAGGGGCTTTTTGTTTAATTCATCCCCTTTTTTTTGCAGGTGCATGGTGCCAAATTTACGTACATCTTGATAACGCAAATCGCTACCATCCGTTAAATGAAAGACGACATGTGTATGGAGTGCTGTCTCTTCATCTCCAGGAAACACACCATATTTCCCCTCCATTCTTAAGTGGGAAACTAACACATAGCCATCCAAGTCAAACAGCAAGAACTTTCCTTTCCGTCGAATATCATGAATGGTTTGTCCCTTGATTAATTGCTGAAAAACCGCTGTATCATCTGGCTCTTGAATGATCTTCGGCCAGAAAATATCCACTGAAGCGATCGTTTTTTTCGATACTAACTGTTTTAATGTTTGCCTTATCGTTTCTACTTCTGGTAATTCAGGCATGGCATTATCTCCTTATTTTGCATCATACCAAGTATCGCCATAATCTACATCTACCTTTAACGGGACAGATAAATCAATCGCCTGGCTCATGACATCGACGACCAACTTGGAAATGGCGTCTAATTCTTCTTCTGGTACTTCTAATATTAATTCATCATGTACTTGTAAAAGCAGGGTTGACTGGTAATTCCCTGACTCCAGCTGATGATCAAGCTCTAGCATAGCCAGCTTGATCACATCGGCTGCACTTCCTTGAATCGGTGTATTCATTGCCGTCCGTTCAGCAAAGCTGCGCTGGTTAAAATTACGGCTGGTGATATCCGGCAAATAACGACGACGGTTCATAATCGTTGTCACAAAGCCATCTTGTTTAGCCTGTTGGACAATCTCATGCATATAATCCTGAACCCCGGGATAGCTTTCTAAATAACGTTTAATAAAAGATTTTGCCTCTTTTCTTGGAATACCAAGGTTCTGCGACAAGCCATAATCACTGATACCATAGACAATGCCAAAGTTGACCGCCTTAGCCTGACGTCGCATAGTGGAATCAACCTCTTCTTCCCTTACATGGAAGACGTCCATTGCCGTTTGGGTATGGATATCCTTATCTTCTTTAAAGGCCTTTTGCAGTTTCGCATCTCCCGCAATATGAGCGAGTACACGTAATTCAATCTGTGAATAGTCAGCCGCAAGTATCTTCCAGCCTGACTGTGAAGGAACAAAGGCTTGACGTATTTTACGCCCTTCTTCAATCCGGATCGGAATATTCTGCAAGTTAGGGTCAATGGAGCTCAATCGACCGGTCTGTGTTAAGGCTTGATTAAAGCGAGTATGAATCTTACTAGTATCTGGATCAATCACTTTGGTCAAGCCTGCGATATAAGTAGAATCGAGTTTTTTTAACTGTCGATACAGCAACAATTTATCAATAATCGCATGCTGGCCTTGCAGTTGTTCTAATACGTCAGCCGCTGTGGAATACCCTGTCTTCGTCTTTTTAATCACTGGTAAGCCGAGCTCTTCAAATAAAATCGGACCAAGCTGCTTCGGTGAATTGATATTAAATGACCTGCCTGCCAATTCATAAATGTCCTTCTCCAAGGAATCCAGCTTTTCGGTTAATTCTTTCCCCATTTCGTTTAATCGGGATTTGTCTACCTGCACACCTGCCGCTTCCATTTTGCCTAAGACCATCGCAAGTGGCAGCTCTAAATCCATCAAAAGCGGCAATTGTTTGTTGTCAACCAAGGCTTGTTCCATTTGCTCTTTTAATCGATAAAGCATGGCTGCTTTGCGTACGATATGTTCCTGCCACTGTTCTTTTTCTTCGGGCAAGCCCATTTTGGCTCCCTTGCCATATACCTCTTCGTCAAATCGAATGGCTGTCTCGCCAAAACGATGGCTGATTGCCGGGATATCATGATTATTCTCGGAAGGATTGATCAAATAAGAAGCCAATAATGTGTCAAACGCAATCCCTTTAATATCGATCGATAATCGACGAAGAAGCACAAGAATCTTTTTGGCATCAAATAAATACTTTTTGCTAGAAGCAGCCTCTGCCCATTGCTTAAATGCGGCGGAATTTTCCATAACAGTAATCGGAACAAAAAAGTTCCCCTTCTCATTACTGATCGCCGCACCCACCATTTCTTCTGTATGATAGTTCTCACCTAATATTTCAATCTCAAAGGCGTCATGGCCGGTAAATATATCCTCCTGCACATTTTCTATCACTTGATATTCTATCTCTGGTATCTCCTGTTCTTCTTCCACACTTTCTTCCCCTTGTACGCGATGAACAAGTGACTGAAAACCTAATTCTTGAAAAAGCTGCTGTACCTTCTGTTCTTGATATTCATCTAATACGGTGTCTTGAATCGATACAGTAATGGGTGAAGCTTGGTTAATCGTTGCTAACTCCTTACTCATAACGGCTGATTCTTTATGTTCCACCAGTTTCTCTTTTAGCTTCTGGCCGGAGACTTCCTCTAGATGGTCATAAAGGTTCTCCAGTGTACCAAATTGCTTGAGTAATTTGGTTGCCGTCTTCTGCCCAACCCCCGGTACTCCGGGGATATTATCGGATTTATCTCCCATTAAGGCCTTTAAATCCACCACTTGATCTGGTGAAATCTCCATATCCTCTTGCAACGTTTTTTCTGTATAGGTCATCACATCACTGATTCCCTTTTTCGTTAAACGAACTTGGATCTGCTCAGAAACTAGCTGGAGTAAGTCCTTATCTCCTGATATGACTTCTACTTGCATGCCTTGTTCCTTTGCTTGATGAGCAAGCGTACCAATAATATCATCTGCCTCATAGTTTTCTAATTGATAATGTTTGATTTGGAAGGCATCTAACAGTTCTCGCAAAAGAGGAAACTGCTCACTTAATTCAGAAGGGGTCTTCTCTCGACCTCCTTTGTAATCCTTATAAGCCTTATGACGAAAGGTCGTTTTGCCCGCATCAAAAGCTACTAGCATATTACTAGGCGTTTCCTGCTCCAATACCTTTAAGAGCATCGTTGTAAAACCATAGACGGCATTGGTATAGACGCCCTTATCGTTATTTAAAAGTGGTAAAGCGAAAAAAGCCCGATATGCAATACTATTACCGTCTATTAAGATGAGCTTATTGGTCATGTGATCCCTGTCTCCTTTGTGTACTAAATACGTTATTTATATTTTATCATGTTTACCGATCCACTGCACAGAAAGCAAATTTTTACTGATAGTTAGATACATTACTTTGCCATACATTTACCTGTTTTTCCCTTACTTAAGAAAACGAGTGGCAAACACGTCTTTGCTCACATTATTTCCTGATAATACCTCGTTTGAAAGTTGAATGAAATCATGTCTCACGGATCTGGTAGATGTTCTTGATCCATTTACGCAGTATGAGGAGATAACCAGGGGATAAATGCATTTATCCCCTGGTTATCTCCTCATACTGCTACCTTTCAGCAGAACTGAAAGGCGTGTGAATGGTCATTCACACGAATGGATCAAACATGGATTTATTGACCTCATATTATGTTGTCCTCATTAAAAACCATGTATACTTCCAGACACATTTTCTATTGAACACTGGATCAATTATATAAAGTAGTCTCGTGAGATCACTCACCACTTATTTGATAGGTTTACTCTGAAACGAGAACCTTCCGCTAATTTACTATCTACTTCGATTGTGCCATGATGTGCCTCAACAATATGTTTAACGATAGCTAACCCTAAACCTGTACCACCTGTGTTTCGACTTCTGGCCCTATCCACACGATAAAAACGTTCAAATATTCTTGGTATCGAATCCTCTGGAATACCAATCCCATTATCCTCGACTTCAAAAACAATCGTTGCGTCTGGTTGATAAATCCGTAAGATAACCTCTCCTTGTTCCTGGGTATAGCTCAACGCATTATATACGAGATTTAAAACTACTTGTTGCAATAAATCCGGATCGCCATAAAAAGATAGTCCCGGTTCGATATCTGCTTTAAAATAGCGCTGCTTTCCTGAAAATTGCTGTTCAATCAGCGTCAAGCTTTTACTGATCCAATCGTCCACCTCAATTAATTGAATCGAGAGGTTTAATTCCTCTTTTTCAATCTTTGATAGTTCCAACAAATCATGAATTAATGACTGCAGTCGGCTACTCTCATTTAAAATGATCGTCAGAAATTGTCTTTGTGTCTCTGAATCGGCATGTTCATCCTCCAATAAGGTTTCTGCAAAACCTTTTATGGAAGTCATTGGTGTCTTTAACTCATGGGAGACATTGGCAACAAAGTCTTTTCTCATCTGTTCTACTTGTTTTAGTTCTGTAATATCATAAAAAACTAATACCGATCCCTTTAATTCCTTTGATTCATTAATCACCGGAGCACCAACGATTTCGATATATTGTTTTTTCCCTTCCGTAATATTGGTAATATTGCCGTTGACTTTTTCTTCGTATAAAAAGGTTTCTTTCACCACTTTATGTATATCTTGATCCGCTAGCACCTCATAATACAAATAGCCCAAGCAATCACTCGATTGGTACTGAAACATTTCTAAAAATTTACGATTAATTAAATGTACATACCCTCGTTCATCAATTAGCATTAAACCACTTTCCATATTGTCCAATACCGTTGACCACTGATCAGATTGCACCTTTTGCCGAATAGACACTTCTTGTAAATGCCGTGCTAATGCATTAATCGAATTCCCTAATAATTGAGCATCGCCATAAGAAGGCACATAAATGCGGGCATTATAATTCCCTTCTGTTAAACTAGTAACAGTTTTCAAGGTAGAACGAACGGGACGAACATAATGAATGTATATGTTATAAACAAGTACTAATAAGATAATATAACCCATCGCTAATGAAAATAACACCATAAACCGCTCTGCTGTTGAAGCAAACTGCAAGATGACAATACCAATAAACACAAAGATAACAGCACTTACCACCATATAACGCAAAAAGAGCGTGTTTCGTTTGTTACCATTCATGGACGAGGCTCCTCCATTTTGTAACCTAAACCTCGTATTGTTTTAATATAAACGGGTTTCTTCGTATCTGGTTCAATCTTGTCACGCAAATGGCTGATATGGACATCAACAATTCTGGTATCACCAACGAAGTCATAATTCCAAACGGCACTTAATAGTTGATCCCGCGAAAGAACACGCCCTTTATGCTGTACTAAATAATGTAATAATTCAAATTCTTTTCTTGTAAAAGTAAGCGGCTGTTCATGAATAGTAGCTTCATATTGTTGTGGATATACTTTCAAGTCAGCAATTTTTATCACTGGATCCTCCGTGTCAGTATCTAATTGTTTGCGTGTCCTGCGTAAAATAGCCTTGACGCGGGCTACTACTTCTTTAGGACTGAAAGGTTTGGTTAAATAATCATCCGCCCCCAATTCCAAGCCCAATATCTTGTCCAACTCCTCTCCTTTTGCCGTTAGCATTAAGATCGGTGTCTCCACTTTGTTTTGTCGCAAAGCTTTGCATACTTCCGTCCCATCCATTCCAGGTAACATTAAATCTAATATAATTAAATCAAAGTTTCCTGTGTTGGCTTTTGCTAATCCTTCTGTACCATCATAGGCAACCTCTGTTTGAAAACCTGCTCTTTCCACATTATATTGCAGCAAGGTAACAATCGGCTGTTCATCATCAATAATTAACAATTTCTCTGCCATAGTCGATCCTTCCTTCTTGTTTAGTAGTTATCTCGATGCAAGCACTCCATGAGGTTTACTATATTCTAGTATGAGCTTTCCTCTGATTGCTTTTGTTAAGTTTAACCTAACTCTATCTTCATCATACACGGTGCTTGGAGGAATGTGAACAGATTCGACTATTTCTGCTTGTAAAAAATGGTTTACAATAAATTTACCAAAACTTAATATAAGAGAAACCAGGTTGAACCCCATCCGGTCCTTTATCGATCACTCAAAGAAGCCACTGAACTGCCGATAAGATGGATTATGTAAAGTATCTAGTTCCATTATTCCATGTAGTAAAGTTGATTGTTTGCCAGTGCTAGGAAACGCTCCGGAAATAGGTTCCGCTTTCCGCGAGCTTGGCTCAGCCTCCTCGTCAGCAAAGATCGCTTCCTGCGGGGTCTTCACACTGCGCTTTTCTCGCAGGAGTCTCCACCTATTTCCTACGCTAGGTAGTAGTACTACAATCGAATGACTGCGAAGATGAAGTGTTCCAGACACTATATTTCTGCCAATAAGCAAACCGCATAACCTTTTTCTGAGAACGGTTTGATCCTACGTTATGACTTTTATATTTGTAGCATGATCTATTACGCAGCCGAAGAATCAGCTGACGATTTTCTCCTTTTGCTCCAACAGTGTCTTGGTACCTAGAATGCTTCATCCTTTCAGTAACAACCATTGTTGTACTCCAATCTAGCGGAGGGAATATGCGGAGACTCCTGTGGGACCAGGACGAGCTGAAGATCCACTTGTAAAAGTGCTCTTCTTTTGCAAGTTAGCTGAAGCCGGCCCCACGGAAAGCGCAGCATATTCCCGCAGCGCTTGCTTTGCACAGATAAAACGATCAAACTTACCACTAAGGAAAGTGGGCTACTTTACATCATCTATCTTATCGGCACCGCCATTCGTTCAAGATCAAAATCGGTCCACATCCTATCATACTCAGAATTCTATGCTTTTCTATCTTTCAAAAAAAGCCACTATCATCTAAGATAGTGGCTTTTTCATCAAGGTAGCTTATGGATAACTTCCTTAACAGAAGCAGCGGACTGCTCTAATTGCTGCTTTTCTTCTTCTGTAAGTTCTAACTCAATGATCTCTTCCACACCATTTCCACCAATAATAGTCGGTACACCTAAATAGAGATCGTGATAGCCGTATTCGCCTTCCAAATAGGTAATCACAGGAAGGACACGCCTCTGATCTTTGAGGATGGCTTCTACCATTTCAACGAGGGAAGCGGCCGGCGCATAATACGCACTACCATTTCCTAATAGTTCGACTATTTCTCCTCCACCTTTACGAGTACGTTCTATAATTGCTTCCAAGCGGTCGGGTGTGAGTAAGCTTGCTATCGGGATGCCACCAGCATAGGAGTATCTAATCAGTGGTACCATATCATCACCATGACCACCCAACACAAAACCAGTAATATCCTTTACAGATAGACTCAACTCTTGTGCCACAAACGTACGGAATCGAGCGGTATCTAATACACCGGATTGACCAATCACCCGACGTTTGTCAAATCCAGATTGTTTGAATACCGTGTAGGTCATGGCATCGACTGGATTTGTCAGCACAATCACCAACGAGTCAGGGGCATAGGTGACGATATTATCTGCAATAGTTTTCATGATATTCGCATTCGTCTGAACTAAGTCATCACGGCTCATCCCCGGCTTTCGGGCAATCCCGGCTGTAATCACGATAATATCTGAATCTACGGTATCCGCATAATCTGCTGTTCCAGTAATAGATGCGTCGAACCCCTGCACAGGTCCGGCCTCTTGCATATCCAAGGCCTTCCCTTTCGCAGGTCCTTCCATATCTGGAATATCAACCAGAACTACATCCGCTAATTCTTTTTGCGCCATCATTAACGCCGTTGTTGCGCCTGTAAAACCACTGCCTATGACAGATACTTTCTTCCGTCTTATTGCCATAAATAAGGACAGCTCCTTAGTCCATATTTTTGATTAATTCATCAGCAAATCCTGACGTTTTTACTTCCGTTGCCCCATCCATTAAACGGGCGAAGTCATAAGTAACCACTTTCGAACCAATGGTTTTATCCATAGATTTCAACACTAGGTCTGCTGCTTCTCTCCAGCCAAGATGCTCTAGCATTAATACGCCAGAAAGGACAACGGAGGATGGATTTACTTTATCTAGCCCAGCATATTTTGGTGCTGTACCGTGTGTTGCTTCAAAGATGGCATGACCTGTTTCATAGTTAATGTTGGCACCTGGTGCAATACCGATTCCACCAACCTGTGCAGCTAAAGCGTCGGATACATAATCACCATTAAGGTTCATTGTCGCCACAACATCAAATTCTTTTGGACGAGTAAGAATCTGCTGTAAGAAGATATCAGCAATAGCGTCCTTCACGATTAGACGGCCAGCTGCTTCTGCTTCTGATTGTGCCTTATCCGCTGCCTCTCTGCCTTTTTCTTCAACGATTTGATCGTATTCTGCCCAAGTAAATACTTTATCTCCGTATTCTCTTTCTGCTAGTTCATAACCCCAGCTTTTGAAGGCACCTTCTGTAAACTTCATGATGTTACCTTTGTGTACTAACGTCACACTCTTACGCCCTTCGTTAATGGCATAATCAATAGCCGCACGTACTAGACGTTCTGTTCCTTCTTTCGATACCGGCTTCACACCTAGTCCAGAAGTTTCAGGAAAACGAATATTTTCCACGCCCATTTCATTTTGAAGGAAATCAACAACTTTCTTCACTTCATCGCTTCCTTCTTGCCATTCTATCCCTGCATAGATATCTTCTGTATTTTCACGGAAAATGACCATATCTGTATCTTCTGGACGCTTAACAGGTGATGGTACGCCTTCAAACCAGCGTACAGGACGAAGACAAGTAAACAAGTCCAGTTTTTGACGCAATGCTACATTTAAGGAACGAATACCTCCACCAATTGGGGTAGTAAGAGGACCTTTAATCGCAATCTTATATTCACGGATAGCGTCTAAGGTTGCTTCAGGAAGCCATTCGCCTGTTTGGTTATATGCTTTTTCACCAGCAAGTACTTCTTTCCATTCAATACCTTTTTCACCGTTATATGCTTTATCAACTGCCGCTTCTAGTACCCGCTTAGAGGCTGCCCAGATATCAGGACCTGTTCCATCCCCTTCAATGAAAGGAATAATTGGTTTATTAGGTGTTTGAACGACACCATTTTCTACTGTGATTTTGTCTCCCATGTTTTAAATCCTCCTAGTTTTATAATTATTTATAAATCATTTCCATAAAGAAAATGTTTAACGCTCTTGAATGTCAACATATTTTTTGTTTGTTGGGCCTACATATTCTGCCCTTGGTCGGATTAAGCGGTTGTTTTCATACTGTTCTAAGATATGTGCTGTCCAGCCCGAGAAACGACTGATGGAAAAAATAAGGGTGTATAAATCATGTTTTATCCCTAAACTATGGTACACGGAAGCGGAATAGAAATCAACATTTGCCGGCAGGCCTTTTTCGGCTTTAATATAATCTTCAATCGTAACCGATATTTCGTACCATTTCTCCATACCATGACGGGCAGTTAATTCCCTTGACATCTCTTTTAAATACTTGGCACGTGGGTCCCCTGTTTTGTACACACGGTGTCCCATTCCCATAATTTTTTCTTTGTTTGCCATTTTCTCTTTGATATAAGGAACGGCATTCTCGACTTCACCTATCTCCAGCAGCATGTCCATCACTCGTTCATTTGCTCCACCGTGCAGCGGCCCTTTCAAGGCACCGATGGCGGCCGTAATACCAGAATACATATCTGATAATGTAGCGACACACACGCGCATGGTAAAGGTGGAGGCATTTAATTCATGATCGGCATGAAGCACTAATGCCTTATTGATTGCCTCTATTTCTAGTGCCTCCGGTTCTTCCCCTCTTAGCATGTACAAAAAGTTAGCAGCATAACTTAATCCTTCTTTTGGTTGCACTACTTCCTTGCCATCACGAATACGGGAAAAAGCCGCTACTATAGAAATGACTTTTGCCTGCAATCGTACGGCCTTACGTCGATTTGCTTCCTCAGACATTTCATCCGCTTCCTCGTCATAAATCCCTAACAAAGATATAACCGTTCGCAGGGCAGCCATTGGGTGCACATTATGTATATCATATGAATGAAAATGATTTACTATCGCTTCTGAAATCGTCATATTTTCAAATAAGTCTTTCTCTAGTGCCTCCAGCTCCTCTTTCTTAGGAAGACGTTTATTCCAAAGTAAAAATATTACTTCTTCAAAGCTAGCATTTTCTGCCAAATCATCAATCGTATAACCTGCATAAGTTAATTGATCATCAATAATAGAACTAACTTCCGATTCAAGCGCTACTATCCCTTCAAGACCTTTTGCTGTTGTCATAAGTTCCCACTCCTTTTCTTATCTAAACTACTAGTCTATTATGTTGAAAGCCATTATTTACATATTGCTTTGAACATCCCCATGCCTATTATAAACAAACGAAAAAATGAAGTAAATGAAAACGATTAAAATTGTTCATAAATAGACCATCTATATCATAGCTTGTACAAATAACTAATCTTTATCATATCATATTTTCAATGATTTTTAAAAAAATAGCTCTAGACGATGATCAAACACACCATCAAGCCATGCTGATCCTCTACCATAACAGGGTACGCGGCTCTTTTGAACACGTCCTTAAACAGAAAGGTCTGACTTATATGCTCTGGAAACAAATGCTGCTAAGAAGCCTTTATTTAGCGTTTTTGCTCTGCTTAGCTGGGTTATTATTATATGGCCTGGTGCATTACCTCTTCCCGCTTTTATTAGGCGGATTATTTTCTTTGCTTATTTATCCGATAATCAAATGGGTAGAGCAGCGTTTTCGGCTGCCCTATATCGTAAGTTGCATACTAACGATCCTATCGCTTATTATTAGCGGGATGGCTTTGGTAATTATGATAGGAATTGAATTGTTACAAGGTGTTTATTATTTATCGGAATGGCTGCCCCGTTATCTGTATGAATTATTGGAAAAAATCATCTACTCCCTGCAATCATGGATTCAGCCCATTTTGAATAAACTGAATCATTATATGGAAGCCCTGCCTAATCAGCAGCACATTTTGGTGGAGGATACCTTTGCGAAATGGAGTGTAGAATTAACCACGTATTTCTCTTCATTACTGGAGGGCTTGTTTAATGGACTCGTTGAACAAATGGTTCATTTACCTGGTTCCATTACTATTTTTATCTTTTCTTTGTTGTGTACCTTTTTCATTTGTAAGGACTGGGATCGTGCTTATACGACCCTAAACCGTTTTGCCCCTTTTTCCATCAGTCTAATCACACAATTGTATATTCAAATCCGAGAGAAAATTGGACTGTATATCAAGGCACAATTATTGCTGATCATGATTTCCTTCGTGATCATTCTCACTGGATTACTTATTTTTCAAATTCCTTACCCACTGACGATCGCACTCTTGATTGCGGTGATTGATCTCTTACCTGTTGTTGGTACAGGCCTGATTTTCATCCCTTGGAGTCTTTATTTAATGATGGCCGGTGATTACGGTTTGGCAATTGGGCTCTTTGTCCTTTATGCGATTGTTCTGCTGCAAAGACAAATATTGGAGCCAAAAATTATTGCCAATGCCTTAGGTATTCATCCTTTACTCACATTGCTGACGATTTATTTAGGCTTTCGTCTCTTCGGTGTCATAGGAATTTGGTTTGGGCCGCTTCTGCTCTTTATCGGAAAAGCTAGCGTTGACATCAAATTATTTCACATGCTCCGGAATTATATCAAACATCATCAATTTACCATCGATAAAACTTAAAATTTCCTTTGGATGACCATTTTATTGCCAAATTATGAAACATATTTCGAAAAGGCACCCTGGTGAATGGAATTAATAAACAAAAACCAAAGAGATCGGTGACAAACCCAGGAGATAACAGGGCAACGGATCCTAATAAGATACAGAGCCCATCAAATACATAAGCATTCGGGGCATATCCCCTATTCATGTCTACCTGCGTCTTTCTAAGGGTTTCTATTCCTTGTTTTCTTGCTAACCAAAGACCGATTACTCCGGTTAAAACAATCAATATACCTACCCACCAAGGTCCGATATAACCACCTATCCAAATAAACACCGCGATTTCGACGGCAGGCATTAGGATAACTAACAATAATAACCAGCGCAACATACGATATCACTCTCCATAAATAGTTTGTAAGAAAAGCAAGCGACTTTTCCACTTCGACCACGCAAATGCCTGAAAAAAAGTGACTTGGATAGCGACACGAGCTTTTCATCACACGAAGGGGGAAGAGAAGATCAACACTTTATTGAGTTATATACTTTTCTTTCCTGATCAAAAAGGAGAAGATGCGCACCTTCTCCTTTTGAATTCTATCTCATTTTATTTTGCGTATTTTGTTTATTATAACACACTGGCATGTCCAGCGTAAATGTCACCTTTTTTAGCGTCCATCGTAATATCCTGACCGTTTTCGATAATATCAAGGGCGTTCTCCACGCCTACAATTACCGGAATATCTAAGCTTAGTCCTGCAATAGCTGCATGAGATGTTAAGCCGCCTTCAACGGTGATAAGTCCACTCGCTTGCTCTAGCACTGGAATCATGTCTTTATCCGTGCTGTACGTTACGACAATGTCATCTGGCTTTACCTTGTTTTTAGCGTCTTCTGCATTCTTACAAATAACTGCTCGTCCATAAGAACTGCCTTTGCCAACACCTTGTCCTTTTGTTAAGACATCACCAATCACATGAATTTTCATAAGATTGGTTGTCCCACTCTCTCCAACTGGTACGCCTGCTGTGATAATTACACGATCACCACGTTGGAATTGATTTGTTTTCAAGCCTTGTTCAATGGCCTCTGCTAATACATCATCCGTTGTATACAATAAATTGCCAACGATCGTTTCTACCCCCCACACCAAGGCTAAGCGGCGACTCACTTGTTCATCAAATGTCATGGCTACAATTGGCGCTTCCGGACGGTATTTGGAAATCATACGTGCGGTAAATCCACTCACAGTTGGAGTAAGAATGGCGTCCGCATCAAGATTCATCGCCGAGTGATTGACGGACTGACTAATGGCATCAGTAATCGTCATCTCGGAAGATTTGGAACGAAGATCAAGCACCGCCTTGTGAGGAATGGAAGTCTCCGCCTTTCGGGCAATATTGCTCATGGTTTGAACAGCCTCAACAGGATAATCTCCGGCAGCTGTTTCCCCAGACAACATGATTGCATCGGTTCCATCTAAGATAGCATTCGCTACATCGGATGCCTCTGCTCTTGTTGGACGAGGGTTTCGTTGCATAGAGTCTAACATTTGGGTTGCCGTAATCACTGGTTTCCCTGCGTTGTTACATTTGAAAATCATTTCTTTTTGCACTAACGGGACTTCCTCTGGTGGAATTTCAACACCTAAGTCACCACGTGCCACCATCAAGCCATCACTAATTTGAAGAATGGAGTCTAGATTGTCAACTCCTTCTTGATTTTCGATTTTCGGAATGATATGAATTTGAGTTGCCTCATTTTCCTCAAGCAATCCTCTGATTTCCAATACATCCGATGCCCGACGAACGAACGAAGCGGCAATGAAGTCCACACCTTGCTCGATACCAAATTGGATGTCTGCTGCATCTTTATCCGTGATACCTGGAAGATTCACACTAACATTTGGTACGTTTACACCTTTTTTATTCTTTAGTACGCCTGAATTCAAGGCAACTGTCTTTAACTCTTGTGTATCTTTATGAATCTCTACTACCTCTAAGGCAATTAAACCATCATCTAGTAACAGCTTAGAGCCAACTTCCACATCATGAATCAGTTGTGGGTAGGTAACCGAAATATGCTCCGAATCACCTTCAATCTCGTTCATGGAGACATAAATGGTATTTCCCTTCACGATATCAATCATGCCATCCTTCAGTACTCCTGTACGAATTTCTGGTCCTTTTGTGTCCAATAAAATGGCAACGGTTTTGCCTAATTTTTTTGCGGCCTTGCGTATATTAGCTATTCGGGCACCATGCTCTTCAAAATCACCATGAGAAAAGTTAAGACGCGCGACATTCATTCCCGCTTCTATTAATTGTTCTAATTTCTCTTCGGACTCGGATGCTGGGCCGATCGTACATACGATCTTTGTTCTTCTCATTTTTTTCTTCCTCCTTTATTAACTTACCGGGTGGTTCCAAAAATACTGTAGTCACTATATTTAGATAGATAACTGATTAGCTAGCTTATACATATTCATATTAATTGTGTGTTTGGTGCTCAACACTTCATTGATATCACGGTCGACCACAATATTATTTTCTACGCCAACCATTCTACCGCCGATTCCATCCATCAACAAGTCTACCGCCTTTGCTCCTAGTCTGCTCGCTAATACGCGATCATAACCAGATGGCGAGCCGCCTCGCTGAATATGACCAAGTACGGTTACACGTGTATCCATTTTGGTTTCTTCTTCAATCCGTTTTCCATACGTAACGCCACTGTCTACCCCTTCCGCCAAAATAATAATGCTGTGTTTTTTGCCACGTTCTTGTCCTCTTTTTAATTTGGCTACTACACTTTCAAACGTTTCATGCTGCTCAGGAATAATGACTGTTTCCGCACCATTGGCCAATCCTGCCCACAAGGCCAGATCACCTGCCCCTCTACCCATTACTTCAATGACATATGTACGTTCATGCGAGGTAGCTGTGTCACGGATCTTATCAACAGCATTAACAATCGTATTCAAGGCTGTATCAAAGCCAATGGTGTAATCTGTACCAGCAATATCATTATCAATCGTACCAGGTACACCAATACATGGAAAACCTTTTTGCGTTAATTTTTCAGCTCCACGGAATGATCCGTCGCCACCGATGACAATTAAACCTTCCAAACCTATTTTCCGCATTTGTTTAATAGCTTTTTCTTGGCCTGCGTCAGTCTTGAACTCATCTGATCTAGCAGAATACAGAATAGTCCCTCCACGCTGGATAATATCTCCTACTGAACCGAGCACCATTGGCTTGATGTTACCTTCCATCAACCCTTCAAAGCCATTGTAAACACCATAGACTTCTAAATCGTTAAAAATAGCAGTACGCACAACCGCTCGAATAGCTGCGTTCATTCCAGGTGCGTCGCCCCCACTAGTTAAAACACCAATTTTCTTCAACACAATCACCTCTTTAATAATTGAAAACCTGCACGTTTATCCAATGGCTAAGCAAAAGACTTATTGCTAAAATATACCGTGTTGCTTTATTACTTTATCCCTGTCTTTGCTTCACCTCTGTTTACGTGTCATGTCGTCTTTTTAGCTTTTTACTTTTGACTATTGTCATTATACATGAAATAACAAGGAATCTCATCCCTCCACCTATCTATTTTAGCTCATTTATTCACAATTTGAAAGTTTTATTACAATCAGAATGAAAGATAACGTATGAAAGAGCAGTCAGTTTTGTCTGGAGTGAAAATCTTCATCATTTATTGTACTGATAATAGTTGTCCAGCTTGCTCTTTTATCGCAGTGTGGTTGCAGTAACTATAAAAACTCCTCATCACTGTGATGAGGAGGAATTTCTTTTTATTCAGGTATGGGTGATTTCACATCACCAATTTTTTGATATTTTTCCCAGCGTTGGTTTAACAATGTTTCGGTTGACTCGCCTTGTAATTCTTCCAGTGATCTATCCAATGTTTCGCTAATATAAAGGGCCTGTGTTACGACATCGCGATGTGCTCCCCCAAGCGGTTCTGGGATCACTTCATCGATAACGCCTAATTCCTTTAAATCGGGTGCTGTAATTTTTAAGGAGGCAGCTGCACGTTCTGCTTGGGCAGAATCTTTCCATAACAATGCTGCTGCACCCTCAGGGGAGATAACGGAATAAGTAGAATTCTCTAACATATGAATGTGATCCGTTACACCAATACCTAAGGCACCGCCACTTCCACCCTCCCCAATAACAATAGAGATTGTTGGAACTTCCAGAGCTGACATTTCCATTAGATTGCGGGCAATTGCTTCACTTTGACCACGTTCTTCTGCTGTTTTCCCTGGATAAGCACCTTTTGTATCGATAAACGTAATAATTGGCCTATTAAATTTTTCGGCTTGCTTCATATGGCGGAGAGCTTTACGGTATCCCTCTGGATGCGGGCTTCCAAAATTTCGTTTAATATTATCCTTGGTGTTTTTACCACGCTGCTGTCCAATAATGGTAATCGGCTGACCTCTGTACTTTGCCATTCCTGCTACGATCGCCTCATCTTCTGAATAGAAACGGTCACCATGAAATTCAATAAAATCAGAAAATAATTGCTCAATATAATCTAGCGAAGTAGGGCGATCAGCATAACGAGCAATTTGGACACGGTCCCAAGGCTTTAAATTCCCATAAATATCATTCTCCAGCTTTGCCAAACGAGCTTCCATTTTGCCGATTTCATCTGATAAGTCAATATTTGTATCTTGCGTCATTGTTTTTAATTCTTCGATCTTCTCACGCAGTTCTACTACTGGCTTTTCGAATTCAAGAACTTGTTTCATCTGATTCACCTCCGAACCCATGAATATCTAGGATTGTACTCAGAGTCTCTCTCATTTTTAAGCGCGATATCACTTTATCCACTTGGCCATGTTTTACTTGAAACTCTGCCGTCTGAAAATCTTTCGGAAGCTTCTCACGGATGGTCTGTTCGATAATACGCCGGCCAGCAAAGCCAATTAATGCACCAGGTTCGGCGAAATTGTAATCCCCAATCGAGGCAAAACTTGCAGAAACACCGCCTGTGGTCGGGTTGGTCATTATTGATATAAACAAGCCACCTTCTTTATGGAAACGTTGAATGGCCATCGATGTTTTGGCCATTTGCATCAAGCTTAAGATTCCCTCTTGCATCCGGGCACCGCCTGAAGCTGTATAAATTATGATTGGTAGCTTTTGTTGTCGTGCATTTTCTATTGCCCTAGTAATCTTTTCGCCAACAACAGATCCCATACTTCCCATTCGAAAACGAGCATCCATTACAGCAATAGCAGTTTTATGACCATTAATAGTTCCGGTACCTGTGACAACCGCCTCGTTAAGACCCGTTTTTTTGCGATCATTTTCTAACTTCTCTTGATATTGCGGAAAATCTAGGGGATTCTCAGATAATAAATCACCGTCCCATTCTTCAAACGAGGCTTCATCAAATAAGGCTGTTATACGCTCATTAGCGGCTATTTGATGGTGGTGCCCACAAGAAGGACAGACATATAAGTTTTTTTGAAATTCTTTTTGATAAATGATTTTTTTACAGCCGGCACATTTCTGTAGTAGCCCCTCCGGCACGTCTTTTTTAGCATTTTCTCCAGAAACGGGTGTGTTTCTTTTCTTGTTACCAAACAAATCTTTCAACAATGGAGATTCCTCCTTTACAACTCTCACAATCCATCTATTCAATTCATTTATCGAACCTTTGGGGTTGTCTATATCATAGAGGCAACTTTATAGTGCTGTTTCTGTGTATGACTATACGTATAAGTACTTTTTCTATGGGTACTGCTTTGGAAGCCACACCACATGTGAAATGCTGCCTTATGTCAGTGCTGGACTCCTCATGGAACTTCCTGTGATAGGACACTGCCTGCTATAAAATGTGAATGCCACTGAGTTTCATTTCCGTACGCATTCCATAACAAAACGGTCCCTGTCCTATACAGTGTGGGATCGTTTTGCCTGTCCAAAAGCAACTTCCTTTTCAAATATTTTATCTCATCATGAAAACAGACGAATGAACTATTACATTATATCAGATCATCCAATGATGTAAAGAGCGTTTCTATTCAAGCGGAGTTTTCAACACGACATTATCCTCGCCAAAAAACTGTTTAAGTTGCTTGATGACTGGCCACCTGCTATCTAAATTATATTCGTCAGAAAGTTTGTACAATTTCTGTTCCTGTTCATGATAGAGATAAACAACGGCTGTTCCTGGGTATTGCTTAGCTAATTCATCTAACCGAGAGATCGCCTCTTCCTGGCGAACTTTGATATAAATTTGTTGTGGTGATGGTTCTTCTTCTAGCTGATATGGTTCTAGCTTGTCGATAATAATTTGTTTTTTATCATTTCTTGTTTCCACTCTTCCCTCTATAAAGACAAATTGGTCCTCTTCCAACCAATCATTCACTTGGCGGAAGGTGACAGGAAATAGAACAGCGTCCATTTCAGCTAGTTCATCAGATAAGGTTACAAAAGCCATTGCTTCCCCTTTTTTTGTGCGGATAACCTTTAAATCTTGCACCACGCCAGCTAATTTTATTTTCTTATTTGGAAATTGGAGCACTTGCTGGATACTGAGATAACCACGCCGTCTTAATACTTGACGCTCCTCTGCCAATGGATGCTGTGACACAAAGAAGCCAAGTACTTCCTTTTCTTTCATCAACTTCTCCATGATCGGCATCTCCTGTCTTGCTGTATAGCCAATATCAAGGGAGAGTCCCATATCGAAATCCCCTTGCAAACCAAACTCTTTAAACAGTTCTCCTTGCTCAACGGCCTCCTCTAAGGTCGCGATCAAGGTCGCCCGATTTTGTTGCATAACATCAAAGGCCCCTGCTAGAATCAATGTGGTAATAATAGACCGATTGATCTTTTTTAATGGTACACGCAGACAGAAATCAAACAGGCTAGTAAAGGGCTGGCGGTCCCTTGCTTCTATCATTGTTTGCACAGCTTGATAACCAATGCCTTTAATGGTTGTTAAACCAAGCCTGATGTTTTCCTGCTCTACTTTTGTTCTGGCCAGACTATGGTTAACAGACGGCGGTAGTATCGTTAACCCCTTTTGTCGTGCTTCACGCACATAAATAAATAATTTATCGGTATTCCCTCGATTCATATTTAACATTTCTGTATAAAAAACTAATGAAAAGTTCGCTTTAAAATAAGCCAATTGATACGTGATCATACTATACGCCACGGCGTGACTCCGGTTAAAACCGTAATCCGAGAAACGGACAATCCAGTCAAAAACTTCTTCGGCCACTTCTTTTGTGTATCCTTTACCTAAAGCTCCTTTTATAAACGCCTCTTTATTTCCTAATAATAATGCTTTGTCCTTTTTACTGACGGCCCTCCTTAGTATATCTGCCTGGCCATAGGTGAAGCCTGCCATTTCGTGTACAATTTGCATAATCTGCTCTTGATATACCAATACACCGTATGTTTTTGCCAGAATCGGAGCTAAGTCAGGATGTAGATAGTCTATTTTTTCCTGACGATGTTTACGCGCTACATAGGTAGGAATAAAGTCCATTGGTCCTGGACGGTAAAGTGCATTGACGGCCACTATATCCTCAAACTCGGTAGGGCGTAGTTTTTGCAATGTTTGTTGCATCCCTTGTGATTCTAACTGGAATATCCCATTCGTTTCCCCTTTTTGCAGCAGTTGGAAGGTAGCTTTATCTGAAAACGATAAATCGCCCAAATGGTCGTTTTTGGGGTAATGAAAGGCGATCTGTTTTGTCATTCGCTCAATAATCGTCAGATTGCGTAATCCGAGAAAATCAAATTTCAAGAGACCTACTCGTTCCAATTCATGCATAGCAAACTGTGTAAGAGGAACATCATGTTGTGACGGCATCGTCGCTGTATGCTGCGTCAATGCATCTCGACTAATCACTACACCAGCAGCATGTGTCGATACATGCTTTGGCAATCCTTCCAGACAGTTGCAAACCTTGAATAACTGACGCAGCTTAGCGGATTGCTTTACGTAATTTGTTAATTCAGGAGATTGTTTTAACATGGCAGCAATCGGCAGTGAACTATCCCTTGGCAATAACCGCAAAATATAAGATTGATCATTTTCAGGGATCACCAGTACCTTGAATAATTCTCTTAACAAAGAACGAGCAGCAAACGTGCCAAAGGTGACAATTTGAGCTACATGGTCTGTACCGTATTTATGCGCCACATAATCAATCACTTGATCTCGCTTCTCATCAGAAAAATCAATATCGATATCCGGCATCGTGACTCGTTCCGGATTCAAAAAACGCTCAAATAGCAAATCATAGCGGATCGGATCAACATCGGTAATCCCTAATAAATAAGCAATCAGCGAACCTGCCGCCGATCCACGTCCAGGCCCAACTAAGATGTCGTGCTCTTTCGCATACTTGACAAAGTCCCATACAATCAGAAAATAATCACTGAAACCCATGGATTGAATGACCTCTAACTCATGTGCCAACCTTTGTTTAACTGCATCCGTTACGGGATGATATTTTTCAGGTAATACTGCAACAGCTAACTCTTTAACCATTTCGTTGGCTGTTTTTTGGGGAGAAACAGGGTATTGGGGCAGCTGCTTTTCTTCAAAAGAAAGCTCGACATGACATTGGCTGGCCAATCGATTAGTTGCTGCAATTACCTCTGGCCATTCTTGGAATTGGTCAGTATATACAGATGGATCAGGTAAGAAGGTTCCCTCAACCTCTCTAGTGTTTTCTTCCGTCCATGTTACCCCTTGATCGATCGCTCGCAAGCAACTATAGGCCATTTGATCTTGTTTATGTAAATAACGCACATCCGCTAGAGCCACTTTTTCCATTGGATATGCCGCTAACTTCTCTTTATCAGCTACTAATGCGTTCGAAATACCAATATAAGTATTGGGCAACACTTGAAAGTGTGCGAAGGTATCATTCCATAAGAACGAATCAATGGAATCTGCTAGCAGGATGGTATGAAGATTATTCGCAAAGGGTTGGTAATCATTCATTTCTAAGCCATCTTCATGCTGTATCTTTGTACTCAACTGCAACAATGCTTGATAGCCGTCGTTATTTTTGGCTAGAACCAGGACTGGTACCGATGATCCCTTTATATCGATTGGTATAGTTATTCCCATAATGGGCTGAATATTCTCCCGCTTACACGCCTGATAAAAGGCAATGAGACCATGGACCGTTCGATTATCAGTAATCGCCAAATATCGATATCCCAAGTGTTTAGCCTGCTTGACAAGAGAGTCAATTTGTAATGTGCTTTGCAATAAACTATAGCCAGTTGTCACTTGTAACTGTGCTTCTAATACCATCTCATCACCTCCAAACATACGAGCATAAGTTTCCTTATCCTCTATTATAGCAAAACTTATGCTTCCTGTAAGTCGATAAACATATCTCCAATATTTTCGTCATATATATAATACAGGAAAAGTTCTAAAAGTGCTAAAAATAGGACAACTCCACTGTGTCAGGAGGGGGAGTGCAAATGGAAGAACGATTTATGGCAACGATGATTCAATGTTTCTTTATTGCATTCGGTGTAATGATCGGAGGTTCCTTAATAGGTAGTATTGGGGCATTTGTGACAGGCGATGCCCCTTTTACACATATCAGTAGAATTGCGAAAAGTCTACGAATCTGGGCGATTGTCGCAGCGATTGGTGGTACATTTGATGCGATTTATAATTTTGAAAGAGGTCTATATGAAGGCTCTACCATCGATTTGGTCAAGCAGTTGCTCCTGATCATTATTGCCATGGGCGGTGCACATACAGCCTTGTTAATTATCGAATGGCTGATTCAAGAGGAGTTGGAATAATGCATATTCCTCCTTATTATAAACGACCAGCTTGGCAGCGATTTTTGGCTGGAGTCGCCCTTGGATCCATCATTGGCTATTTTATCTTTTTGTATATGTTTGGTTCCTTGCAACAGCAATGGATTGAAGAAAAGATAGCTTTACGAACAAGATATCAAGACCTTTATCAGAACTATACTACTCTGGTCCAAAATCACCAAAAACTGGACCAACAAACCAAAGAAGGTGTTCAAATTACCGAGATAGAGATAGAATTTTTGAACTTAGAACAATTAGACCTTGCCAATGATCGCTTGATGAGGCATCAATTAGAGGAAGCGATTAGGGAAGAAGCCGGACAAGCCATCGGAAAAAAAGTAGAAGATATGACCGAGTCGATTGATTTCTTGATCGCGACGGTTGAAAACAAGACGATCCGCATTGACGATTTTCGTTTTCAAGCTACTGTCTCTCGCATGGTTGTCAGTGAAACACTTTATCTTTCCATCGAGTTAACAAAGGCAGATTAACGCAGCTCGCTGGCAGAGTTCCGCGCAGCGAGCTGCCCCTTACGAATCAAACTGACAAACTTTTTCCAAATCAGCCAACACGGCTGGAACAGAATCCCAGCTATGAATCTGAGCTCCAGCTGCCAATGGGTGCCCCCCACCTTCATAGATAGCGGCAACCTGATTAATAACTGGCCCTTTGGAACGCAAGCGCACACGGATCACCTCGGTTTCCTCCACAAAAATGGCCCATGCCTTGATCCCCTCCACATCACCTAGGATGCCAACGATTGAGCTCGTTTCTTCAGGTTCCACCTGGAATTTATCGAGTACATCTTTTGGTAACTTAATATAACTGACTCCTGCTTCCGAAATAGAAATATGTTGTAGAACATAACCTTTCAAACGAGCAATGTTCTCCGATGTTTTGTACATTTGATTATACAGGTAGGAACGATCAAAATCATAAGCTACCAATTCAGAAGCATACTGAAAGGTCCTTTCTGTCGTACTTGGAAAAAGGAATCTCCCTGTATCTCCAACAATACCGCAATAAAGCAGAGAAGCTGCCTTATTGTTTAGATATAAGCCCTGTTCTCTCTCCTCCCGATAAAAATGATAAATCATTTCACTTGTCGAGCTGGCATTCACATCTACCCATTGAATATCGCCATACTCATCCACAATCGGATGGTGATCAATTTTGATTAATTCCTTTGCATGGCTGTATCGTTGATCGGAAATACGTGCTTGGTTCGCCGTATCACAGACAATAACCAAGGCATCCGTATAGGCCTCATCTGCTACTTGGTCCATCCCAGCTAAAAAAGTAAGAGAATCCTCTTCTTCCCCCACTACTAAGACTTCCTTTGTAGGGTAACTTGACTTAATAATCTCCGCTAATCCATTCTGTGAGCCATAAGCATCTGGATCTGGACGCACATGACGGTGAATGATAATACGTGGATATTGTTTCATTTTTTGATGAATAGTAGACATAATGGACATCGTAAAATCTCCTTTTTTTGATAGGTTGTTTATACTGGTAATTTCATAGCTAAAAGGGTAAAATAGTATAGGATTTGCACGATTAACTTGCTGAATTGGAGGCCGTATTGCAATGATTGTTTTCCCAATTGTCATTATCTTATCAATTATCATATACGTTTATTATAAATTTTCTCTGTTAAGAGAGTCGGACCCATTAATACAGGAAATTAAGAATGCCAAAGCACGAATTTTTTTAGGTATCTTTATGAGTATGTTCGGCATTAATCAATATCTATTCTATCAAACACAAATCGCACTATTTATCACCATTATATTTCTCTTTTTTGGTATTGTACAAGGGTATGGTGGTATCAAACGTTACCTTCACTATAAAAAAGAACTGCGGAAAAGAAACGATTCATAACCTCACCTACCTGTTTTTATTCTAATACATATAAGAGAGCAGCTGCTGTTCAGCTCTGCTCTCTGAGCTTTCTCCAAACGTTAGCGATCAATTAATTGCGCCACTAGCATCGCCTTACCAACCACCTTTTTTTCATGTAACACTTCCACATCTACTTTCGCCGACTTTCTACCGATATCAATAATCTGGGGTTGAAATGTGACGGTGGTTTCCAGTTGTACTGGCTTAATAAAATAGACCGTAATATGCTCGACTACTAAGTCACCCTTTTTCATCTGACGCAGCATTCGTCTGGCCGATTCGATCACATAGGAAACGAAGACACCATACGATAAGGTTCCAAGCTGATTAGTCATTTGGGGAGTTATCTCCGCACGGTAGATCATTTGATGAGAATCAGAGGGGACTTGATCAAAGTAACTTGCAACAATGTCATCAATCGTTTCACCAACTTGTGGCTGTTTCTGAATATGCTGTAGCGCCTTCAATACATCTTGACGTGATACTAATCCTTCCAGTTGATGATGTTGATCAATCACAGGCATGATCTCTATTCCTTCCCAGACCATCATATGAGCGGCATAAGCTAGTGATGTTTCTTTCATCACGGTTAGGGGATTTTTCGTCATCACCTTTTCGATCAAGACGTCTCTTTCCTTATGGATCACATCTTTGGATGTCACAATCCCAACTACTTTATTCATATTATCCACTACCGGATAGCGGCTGTGCGTTGTTTCCTCTTCCCATTCATACCACTTATCCACCACATCTTTCGTGTTAAGAAAACAGGTATGCTCGATATCCGTATAGATATCCTCTACTAACACGATTTCTTTCTTGATTAACTGATCATAAATAGCGCGATTAATCATGGCTGCGACAGTAAAGGTATCATAGCTTGTGGAGATAATCGGAAGTTGTTTTTCATCTGCCAGCTGCTTTGCTTCCTCATCTGTGTCAAAGCCTCCCGTAATCAGTACGGCCGCTCCTTCTTTTAATGCTAATTGGTGAGCCTCTGTTCGGTTCCCCACAATGAGCAATGAATCTTTCTCTGTATAACGCATCATGGCATCTAACTTCATCGCACCTATCACAAATTTATTTAATGTCTTGTACAATCCATCTCTGCCCCCGAGTACTTGACCATCTACAATACTAACAATTTCTGCAAAAGTTAAATTTTCAAAGTTTTCCTTTTGTTTTCGTTCAATTCGAATGGTTCCTACTCGTTCAATGGTGCTCACAAGGCCCTGATTTTCTGCTTCTTTGATGGCTCGATAAGCGGTCCCTTCACTGACATGTAGCTCTTTTGCAATTTGTCGCACTGAAATTTTATTACCTACTGCAAGAGACTCAATAAAAGATAGAATTTGTTCATGTTTTGTAGCCAATTGCAATTCACCATTCTTTCATCTGTACTAATATTTTAACACATGTTTTTATTATACAGTTGATTATCCTATTATTCAATTTATTCTTGAACTATTTATTTATTCGGCTTCTTGATCTGAACTGTTTTATGTATCTACATGGAAACTGTATTACTTTTGTATGGCGAAAAAACGGGATCTATTCATATAGCTTTTTATAAGAACAACAGGCCAAATTCCTCCCGATCTTTTACCGACCACTCAAAGAAGTCACTGAACTGCCTATAAGATGGATGGTGTTAAGTAGTCCACTTTCTGGAGTGGTAAGTTTGATTGTTTTATCTGTGCAAAGCAAGCGTTCCGGGAATATGCTGCGCTAGTTTGGAGTACAACAATGGTTGTTACTGCAAGAATGAAGTGTTCTAGGTACCAAGACAGTGTTGTAACAAAAGGATAAAATTGTCAGCTAATTCTTCGACTGTGTAATGGATCACGTTTATGAGAATCACAACGTATGATCGAATCGTTCTCAAAAAAGGTTATGCAGTATGGGCTGAAATATAGTATCATGAACGTTTCATCCTAGCAGTTCATTTGATTGTAGTACTACTACTCAGCGGAGAAAATAGGCGGAGACTCTATAAAGGCCGCTGACTAAGATCGCAACGTCCTGTTGCAACCCTGCACTTGCATGTCCTATGCATCGAAGCAGAACCTATTTTCGGAACACTGTCTAGCACAGACAAACCATCAACTTTACTACATGGAATAGATGGACTTGTTACTTTACATCATCCATCTTATCGGTACTCTCGTTCATTCAGGGTCAACATCATTCCAAGTCCCATCATACCAAGGATTATATATTTGCTTATAAAAAAATGGGGACATGTTTTCTTTTTCATATCCCCATTTGTTTATTCCGTTATATTGCTTTAGCTAATGTTAAAGTTCAATACTTCCCCCTGGTTCTAGGTGTACCCCTTCGCCTGTTCTTACTTGTTTGCTAAAAGCTGCTCCATCTTGAGCAATTAGCGGAAACGTATTATAATGCATCGGCACCACTTTTTTAGCCTGAATCCAATCGGCCGCTATTAAAGCATCCTCAGGTCCCATCGTGAAATTATCTCCTATCGGTAGAAAGGCTAAGTCAATATCATTCATTTCTCCAATCAGCTTCAAATCAGAGAACAAACCAGTATCTCCAGCATGATAGATCGTTTTGCCCTCAACAAATAAGAGTAACCCTGCTGGCATACCACCATAGATCAAGTTTCCTTCTTCATCTTGAAACATCGATCCATGAAATGCTTGGGTTAATTTCACCCTGCCGAATTCAAAATTATGTGCCCCTCCAATATGCATGGGGTGGGTATCCAGCCCCCTTGAGCCTAAATACTCTGCCAATTCATTTGGTGCTACGATTAAACAACCAGATCGTTTTGCAATATCAATCGTATCTCCTACATGATCATTATGCCCATGGGTTAATAAAATCACATCTGGATTTTGTGTAGCGGGATCTAGATCACTTGTCTCATTCCCTGTAATAAAAGGGTCGATTAAAATCTGGTGGTTTGCTGCCTCCACCTTTACACAAGACTGTCCATGAAACGATACCTTCACTCTCATCACTCCTCTTAAAAAATCCTTATTCATCTCTTTCCCATTTTTAAAGGTTTTAAACGTGAGGTTAATAATACTGCCATTCCCTTTCGTACATCTGAATAAGCACAGGATCAATCAAAGTATTAATCTCTCTGTCTTCTTCTGCCTGCATGGGGTTGTCTTCATCCTTGCCAAACATCGCCAAGCTAGGCAGCAGGTCACTGGTTAAATATTCGGTATCCACATCGATACTAATATTATCCATGGTCATTGGTTCTCTACTTGCTAAGACAAAGCCCCAATTACCAAAGCTGGGAACATCAATATGCAGATTTTCTACATTCATCCCTGTTGCCGCTATCGTATTGGAAATAGTCCAGTACACCTCCCTGGCGAACACGGGGCTCGTTGCTTGAATAGCCGTAACACCGTCTGGTTGCAAATGATTTCGTACTAAGGAATAAAACTCTTTGGTGTAAAGCTTATTCAAACTCTCATTATTCGGATCCGGTAAATCTACGAAGATGACATCGAATAAAGCCGTTTGCCCTTCTAAATATTGAAAGGCATCAGCTTGAATAACTTCTACTCGATCGTTTTGGAGTGAACCCTCGTTTAAGCTCAATAAATAAGGATTTTTATTGGCCAGCTCTACAACCGATCCATCCAAATCAACTAAGGTAATCGATTGTAAACTATCATATTTTAATAGTTCCCGCACAGCCAAACCATCTCCACCTCCCAACACAAGTGCCTTGCGAGGCTGATCTACCATGCTTGCTGCTGGATGAATTAATAATTCATGATACCTATGCTCATCAATAGAACTAAATTGCAGCCCGCCATCTAAGTATAGACGAACATCATCCTGCCGCTTGGTAAGGATGATTTTTTGATAGGGACTTTCCTCTGAATGGATGATGGGATCGGTATATATTTTCTCTTCAAATTGCAAAGCAATCATTTCTCCAAATAATAAACCGATGATTAATATAACACCAATTACTCCCCCAACCACCGTATGTATCCATTTGCGTGCCAATTCTTTGCGAAATAAATATAAGACTACCATCGCCACGGTTAAATTAATTAGACCTACTAAAAAGGCTGTCTTCACCATTCCCAGCTGAGGTCGTAGAAAGAAGGCGAATAACAGTCCGCCAATTAATCCACCTGCATAGTCAGAAAAAAGAACCCTGGCCGTGCTTTTTTGCAGGGTCACACCTATCTCATTGGCTTTACGAATTAATATCGGTAGCTCCACTCCTGTTAAGGCACCTACTATCAACGTAATGGAATATAAGAACAACGCATCTGTTCCGTTTCCAAAAAAAGCCGTTGCCGCAAACATAAGAAAGCTGGATAAACCTCCAATTAATGCTACAAAGTATTCAATATAAATAAATGAAAGAATGAGCTCTTTCGTCACTTTCTCACTTAAGCTGGCGCCAATTCCCATTCCAGTAAGAAATAAAGAAATGGTCAATGTATATTGTTTGACACCATCTCCTAAAATATAGGACCCTAGAGCTCCGAAAAGCACTTCAAAGATAATCCCGCAAATGGAGACAATCCCTGATGCCCAGTAAATAAATTGGCTTTGCTTAAATTTGGTTTCCATTGTTCTTCCCTTCTTCCATTTTAAGCCCAAACTTCTTATTATCAACAGAAAAGGAGCTGTCGTCTCAACAGCCCCAAGTCTTTTGAAATGCACGAAATATTACACGCTCTTTCCTGCAAAATGTTATCATACATAAGATCCCCTACTGGATGAAGTACATATTATGTAATAGAAGCCCCAATTACAAAGGCTAAACCTAGGGATACACCGAAGGAAATGATACCTACTGCCAGATTGTTTTCTTTCAGTTGTTCTTCAACAGAAAAACTGCGAGTCAATGCTTCAAAGATGAAATAAGCGACGAGTTGCAATACCATACCATACGCTCCCCAAATCAGTGTTTCAGTAATGGTAATACTATGGTAAATCGCAAACGCCAGCACAATACAAATCCCGACTATCTTCCCTGCCACAGAAAGGGCAATGGCTTGATTGCCTTGTTTAATTTGCTCCCAATCCTTATACTTTGTTGTCAGCCACTCAAATAAAACGAGTCCTATAATAACAATTATGATAGCCGCAATAAAATAAAAAAACGTTAACACAAATGGAGCCATATTTACATTCCCTCCTTTATTATTTTCCTACACCAGGTCCGCCACCCCGATAAGAGCCGGTACCTCGTTTACGGTTGGTGGTTACATTATCATAACTAGTGGTAGAGCTATATCCACCGTAACAGCCGTTGTTTCTGCAATAATTATGCCGATCCGTTACCCAATTGTTGCCGAACAAACCATCTAACATCCTAATCGTGAAATAGGTCGTTAAGAAACTAGGGGCGTAATTATTCCTTACAAATTGCTCACTGGCAACTTCTACGAGTGTTGCATCTTCCACTTCTTCACTTTCTTTCAATGTGACAAACTGGTCCTGATAAATAAGAATTTGCTGACCTTCTTTATAATCACTAACTTCAGTAGCTGGTTGAATGTCATTTAATAAAGTGGCCAGTTCCTCTACACCAAATTGTAATGTACCGTAAACATTGGCAGTAGCCTGTTCACCTGACACAGTATCAACAAAAGGAAAATGATTAGAAATTAATGCTTCGATATCGGCGTTGCTGTCTGTCTCTAATTGATCAATCGTCTCTTGCTTTGATTCGCTCACTTGTAAATCGGATTCTGTGATTGCCCCTGATTCATTAAAGAGCGATCCTCCACCAAAGGCATTTGCTTGGCATCCTGCTAACAATCCTCCCAGCAGAAGGAACATCAATAGGAGCAGTTTTTTATACAAAGAGGTCACCTCCTGACATCTTGGCCAAACAGGTAGAAAGAACCTAATTACATTTAGGTTCTTTCTACTGCAACTAATTACTCTTTACCTAACTTCTTCTTCAACTCTGCCAACTCATCGTCCACACCGTTTTTTTCCAATGCTTCAAACTCATCATCCAGTGTTTTGCTTGCCTGTGATAAATCTTCGCTGGTATCTGCTTCTGCCTCAAATTGTAATACCTTTTCCTCCATACGCTCAAATCCACGTTTGGAGTCATCATTACCAATTGAAGACATGGTGCGATTCATTTTAGTACGTGTTTGAGCAGATTCTGCCCTTGCTTTCAAGGAATCTTTCTTCAATTGCATATCCTGGTATTCTTTTTTCATTTCATCCAGTTTGTCACGAAGTTGATCTGCATCTTGTTTTGCGCGTTCCCATGAGGAACGGAGCGTATTTGCTTGTGATTCTTGTTCGTTTTTATCTTGCAATGCTCTTCTCGCCAGATCGTCATTACCTGCTTCAATGGCTTGTTCCGCTTGAGTTTGACGTTTCTCCACTAATTTTTGAGCATCATCTGATTTACGCTTCAACATCTTTTCATTTGCAATTTGTTTAGCTACTGCCTGCTCTACTTCTCGAATATCAGACTCCATATCTCGCATAAATTGATCCAGCATTTTCACCGGGTCCTCCGCACGGTCAATCATGGAATTCAATTCAGAGCTCACTACCGTTTTGATTCGATTAAAAAATTTAAACATAGAACATTCCTCCTGTTTTTTTATTGGCTAGTACCTGCAATAATCTTAATTTCGTAAGGCTGAATAGGATATCCTATACTCGCTTCTACATCACTGCCCCACTCCTCCACACTAATATATGAGGTTTCCTCCTCATTACAATATTCTGCGTAATGAATGCGCTGACCGGTAAGGGAACTGCTTCTGCCTTCTCCGGTTACTTCCGCATGACCATCCTCATCCAAATGATAAGCAGTTTGTTGAAAACTTAACTTACTAGGAAAATCATTTGCATCTGGCAGCTGTATTTTCTCATAGATACCTAATTCTAACGCATCATCCATCTCAGCACTCAGCCAGATCGTTTTACTCTCTCCCAAAAGCTGATAGCTGTACCAGACGTATTTACCTTCCCTATACGTTATTTTACCAACCACTTCATAATCTGCCAAATCATATTCCAGAATATCCCCTACTTCAATAGAGAGAACATCCCTTTGTTTGACTTTCTTTGGTTGGTCTTTTTTTGAGAATAGTTTTGCAAAAAACCCCAACTGGTGCACCTCATTTCCTTTAATACTATTATTTACGTGTGACTCCCTAGAAGGTTTCAATTTTTTTAAAAAGATTATCTATAATAAGTTGAATAAAATAATTTCTCATGGATCGAATAGGCGCTCTTGATCCATTGACGCAGTATGATCAGAAAATCATGCGAGCAAAGACTTGCTTGTCACACGTTTTTGTTACATTTAGACGTTCAACTTATCTAGTTTGATGAACCACATCTAGTCCTCCTGTTACATCAATTACAGAACCTGTGATCATGTCTGCATCCTTTTCGCACAGGAACATCACTGTGCGTGCAATATCCTCTCCTGTACCAGAACGGCCAATCGGCGTTGCTTGATCAGGAACCATTCGGCTGTAATCAATGGTTGCTTCTTTCATTTCACCAGTGATATCCCCAGGACAAACCATATTTGCGGTGATACCATGCGCCGCTTCTTCATAGGCTATCGATTTAGTTAAGGAAACTAGCCCAACCTTTGCTGCAGCAAAAGCGGCACGATCCTTCCAACCCGCAGCAGTATGTGCAGCTTGAAAACCGTAGTTAACTACACGGCCAAATCTCTGCTCCCTCATGGCTGGGATCGTTCTTTTTAATAAATGAAAAACAGCGTCCAGGTTACCTCGGACGGCGCTATTCCATTCCCCCTCTGTGTAATCCATCAGATTCTTTCTTTCAAAAATGAATGGACCTGCATTATTAATTAAGTAATCAATCGTACCGAATTTTTGCACAGCCTGATGCACGGCAGTTTCTATGGCTTCTTGGCTGCTCACATCTAATGGAATAACTTCCAGTACAGTATTAGGATAGGCAGTCTCAAGTTCCTTTGCCCTTTCCTTATCGGAATAGTATGTAACAGAGACGGTATGACCACTATTAATAAAAGCTTCCGTCACCTTTAAACCCAAGCCTTTTGTTCCTGCTGTTATAAAGGCATGTCCCACAATGTTTCCCCCTCAAGCATTTTTAATGTCCAAAAGCCTAACCTCCTCCCTGTACACAACGTACAAGTGGAAGTTACCATTTTTCACTGGATGACTTTCATCTAAACACTTCTATATTCCTATGGTACACGAATCATGACTATTTTTCTATTATTGTGCTAACAAAGTACGCCCTCATTTATCAAAAAAATGTAACAAAAGTGTAAATTTATCTATACACAAAGAAAACGTATACATGTTATAATGAATATATAGTTCAAAGGGGGATTTTATTATGGCATTTGAATATGATCGAATTCTAGTAGCAGTTGATGGATCAGAAGCTTCAGAATTAGCTTTCAAAAAAGCAGTAGATGTTGTCTTACGAAATGATGCCAAACTATTTTTGGTTCATGTCATTGATACAAGAACCATTACCACCATTGCTCCAGAGGTATATGATCAAAGTCTGGCTTCACGCTCCGAAGACTATGCCAAAACGTTACTGGATGAGTACAAGGAGAAAGCAAGCAATCGTGGTGTGAAGGATATTACCACTCATGTTGAAATAGGCTCACCAAAAATCAAAATCCCAAAAGACCTAGCGAGCAAATTTGAAGCAGATTTAATTATATGCGGGGCAACAGGGATGAATGCAGTGGAACGCTTTTTAATTGGAAGTGTATCAGAGAGCATTACAAGATATGCCAAATGTGATGTGCTTGTGATAAGAAGTTAGCGCAAAGAAGTTGTAAGATAGCATAGAGATCAAAAGCATGGAGATCCCCATGTTTTTGATCTCTATTTTAACATATATAGTAAAAATATCCTGGGTGCGATCTTCCTTTTTTCATATAGAAGGCGCCGTTATTTCCCACTTCTGCACGCGTGAAATAACACCTTTTTTCATTGGGATTGGAATGGGCTAATTTACCAGAAAAGTAGCTATTCCCTTGTTTTATGACGTCGAGCGTTATTGTATGATAATTTTGAAAATTACGATTTTTTTTAATTTATTAATTTCTCTTTTTAATTGTGCTATAGTTAGTAAGTATGGTTTTCTTCATACACTTGTAACCTTTTCTTAACAGATCAAAATGCATTTTTTTCTGTGCTATTAAAGGCGACATTTTACTTATATTATAAAGCCATCCATTTTAGATACGGAATACATGGTACGCTTTATAGTATAAATAAGGTGAATCCAGAAATAATTTGAAATCTGTAAATAAAAAGTGTTATAAGTAAACATTCGTATCTGTAATCGAAGGGGGTAAACATATTGAAAACGGAACAAGTAGGCTTCTCCGGTCAAAAAATAAAATCAGAAGGACCATGGAGAAGAAGCTTAAAAGAATTCTATAAAAAACTAATTAAAAATAAGAGTGCCTTAGTTGGTGGATATTTCATTATATTTTTAGTACTAGTAGCTCTTATCGGACCATTCTTGACAAGCATGGAGCCGGACACAGTAGATTACGGGGCGAAATTCGTCGGTCCATCCGCTGATCATTGGTTTGGCACTGATCAACACGGTCGGGATATCTTCACTCGTGTCATTCATGGTGTTGGTATTACCATGTTTATCGGTTTTGTTGCGACCGTGTTAGGCGGATTCGTCGGGACGATCATTGGGGTTATATCCGGTTATTACGGTGGAAAAGTGGATGCCGTGATTATGCGGTTAATGGATATCTTGCTGGCGTTTCCTGGTATCTTATTAGCATTAGCGTTGGTTAGTATCTTTGAACCGAGCAGAACCAATGTAATCTATGCCATTGCTATCTTTGCTATTCCAACTTTTTCCCGAATTGTACGTGGTTCCACACTCGCTAATAAGAACCTGGAATATGTGGATGCGATGAAGGCATTAGGCGCCTCGGATTTACGAATTATTGGGAAGCATATTCTGCCAAATATCTTGTCACCAATTATTGTACAGGCCAGTTTATTTATAGCAAGTGCGGTCCTAACCGCTAGTGGTTTATCCTTCTTGGGAATGGGGGAACAACCGCCTTCTCCTGAACTTGGTGCCTTACTTAGTGATGGCCGAGACTATATGTGGGATGCTGGACATATTGCTCTTTTCCCTGGCTTGGTTATTATGTTAATCGTATTGGCATTTAACATCCTAGGTGACGGATTGCGAGACGCATTAGATCCTAAATCGAACAAAAATTAAAGGAAGAAGGTGTGACAATTGTTTCAATTTATTGTCAGACGTATTTTACAATTAATACCTGTATTGCTAGGTGTTACAATATTAGTGTTTTCACTTATGCACCTGACCCCCGGTAACCCGGCACAAATTATCGCAGGTGAAAACGTGCCTGCCGATACCATTGAACAAATCGAAAATCGACTAGGCTTAAACGACCCAATTGTTGTACAGTATTTTCATTTTCTTAAAGACGCCGCCATGCTGGATTTTGGAACATCTTGGCGAACCAGCCTTCCTGTAGGGCAGGAGCTCTGGCCAAAGTTTTGGGTTACGTTTGAATTAGCAGTTTACAGTACCATATTTAGTGTATTCCTTGGACTAATTGCAGGAGTTATCTCCGCCGTAAGACAGTATTCTTTCTCTGATGTTGGTATTATGTTAGTCGCACTATTTGGACTATCCATGCCTAATTTCTGGTTAGGTTTAATGTTGATGCAATGGTTCTCTCTTAACCTTGGCTTATTACCGCCAACAGGCTGGGGGTCGTTCCAACAGGTCATTCTGCCAGTTGTGACTTTAGGAACCATGGGGGCAGCGGTGATTGCCCGTATGACACGATCCAGTATGCTGGAGGTCATATCACAGGATTATATCCGAACCGCTCGTGCAAAAGGATTAAAAGAAAGAACGGTTATCTATCGTCATGCTTTAAAGAATGCCTTAATCCCGGTGGTTACAGTCATCGGTCTACAGTTTGGAAGTCTTTTAGCTGGTGCCGTATTAACCGAATCTGTTTTTGCAATTAATGGAATGGGCAAATTGATTGTTGATCGAATCTTAGCAAGAGACTTCCCTGTCGTTCAAGCGTCAGTCCTTGTTATTTCCGTCGTTTTTGTCATTGTCAATCTTATTGTCGATATTTCCTATAAATTCTTAAACAAACGAATTAACCTAGACTAAACTTTTGAAGTGAGGTGATATTTCATGAATAAAGAAACCATTTTAGATATTAAAGATCTTCAGACCTCTTTTACGGTCGATGGATTTGAAATAAAAGCTGTCGATGGGGTTTCCTTCCAGCTTCCCAAGGGTAAAACGATTGGTATTGTTGGAGAATCTGGTTCAGGGAAAAGTATTACAGCTATGTCGATTCTGCAGCTTCTAGATAAACCAGGTAAGATTAAAGGTGGGGAAATCAACTTCAAAGATCGCGATTTAACGAAATTAAGCGAGAAAGAGATTCGGTCGATTCGTGGTAATGAAATCTCGATGATTTTCCAAGAACCAATGACCTCGCTTAACCCGGTCTATACGATTGGACAACAAATACGCGAGACATTGAATGTACACCAGGACCTTGGTAAAAAAGCAGAAGCAGATAAAGCGATAGAGTTGTTAAAATTAGTAGGTATCCCATCTCCAGAAACACGTATTAAACAATACCCTCATGAACTATCTGGGGGTATGAGACAAAGGATTATGATTGCGATGGCCTTGGCCTGTAATCCAGAATTATTGATTGCAGACGAACCAACAACCGCATTAGACGTTACCATCCAAGCACAGATCTTACAGTTAATTAAACAACTGCAAGAGGAATTAAACATGTCGGTTATTATGATCACTCACGATATGGGTGTAGTGGCAGAAACATGTGACTATGTTGCTGTCATGTATGCAGGTAAAGTCGTGGAGTATCAGCCAGTCAATGACCTGTTTAAGTCACCAAAACATCCGTATACGGTTGGCTTATTAAACTCTATTCCACGTCATGATACCGATGTTGATGAATTAGAACCAATTAAAGGAAATGTACCAAGTCCGAAAAATATGCCAGAGGGGTGCCGTTTTGCACCGAGATGTCCTTTCGCAACAGAATTATGTGTGAAAGAACTACCAGCACTTGAAGAAATCAAAGACGGCGAACAAATCCGCTGTTGGATTTATACAGACCGTTGGGATGGAGATCCGGAGGTGAATGTGAATGAGTCAAAAAGAACTGCTCAAAGTTAATCATTTGAAACAATATTTCCCTATTAAAGGGGGAATCTTTGGCAGAACCATTAACCACGTAAAAGCGGTCGATGATATCTCTTTCACTATAAATGAAGGAGAAACACTAAGTGTAGTAGGTGAATCCGGCTGCGGGAAGTCTACCACTGGCAGAGCTATCTTACGCCTGGATGAACCAACAGATGGTACAATTGATTTTGATGGTATTGATTTACTGTCTTTAAATAAACGTGAGATGAGAAAGAAACGTAAGGACTTACAGGTTATTTTTCAAGATCCGTATGCTTCGCTTAATCCTAGACAAACCGTTAGTCAAATTTTAACAGAAGCAATGGAAATTCAAAATGTGGTTCCAAAAGCAAAAAGACGGGAACGTGCAATGGAGTTGATCGAAACGGTCGGGTTAAACCCAGAACAGATTGATCGTTATCCCCATGAGTTTTCTGGCGGACAACGACAACGTATCGGAATAGCCCGCGCTCTTTCTGTTGAGCCTAAGCTGATTATCTGTGATGAAGCAGTCTCAGCACTTGATGTATCCGTACAGGCTCAAGTATTGAATCTATTGAGAAAGTTGCAGCGAGAGTTTAACCTGACATTTCTTTTTATTGCCCATGACTTGGGAGTAGTTCGTCATATTTCGGATAAGATCATTGTGATGTACCTTGGGAAGATTGTAGAAGTAGGTGACAAAAAGTCTATCTTTGACAATCCGAAACACCCTTATACCAAGGCATTACTTTCTTCGATTCCTGTTCCTGATCCAGAAGCGAAGAGAAAACGGATTATGTTAAAAGGGGATATCCCTTCTCCGATTGACCCACCAACTGGGTGTCGATTCCATACGAGATGTCCGTTTGCAACCGAAGTGTGTAAAAACAAAGTTCCTGAACTTCGTACGATCGAAGGCATGCAAGAAGGTCACAAAGGAGCTTGTCATCATATGGAAGAGATTATGGCACAAGAAAAAACGGTATAAGAGGATGTTCAAAAAGACCAACAAAAAAAGACGCGGCGAATTTCTGCGTTGGCTATATAGGAACTTCTACTAAGACCGCCCACGTTCTGTAGGCAACGCAGAAGTCAACACATCCTGCGTGAGTCCGTTCCTCACGTATGAAAAGCATACGTTCCGGTACCGGGAGACTGCGCCGCCTTAAACTTTCGACGTACAGGACGTACTAGTGTCGGCGTTGCAACAAATGGGTTCGGTGGGGCGAGTAATCGCAGTCCCAGGACGCCTGAGGTTTTAGCCAACGAGGTCCTATTTAACGGCATTTTTGAACACGCACGATAACGTATATTTTAAAAACAGTCTGCTTACAAAACGAGCAGGCTGTTTTTATGTGGCATGTTTGATATGCTTATCTCTTTTCTAAATAATTACCTCCATATCATTTACATATACAGCATTTCCAGTTATCTTCACATCCAATGTATTTGCGCGTTTTGAAACTTTTACTCCGACCATCCCTTCTTTACTTATTTCATGCCCTTGCTCCACCATCAGGTTTAAAGACTCATCAAAACCCTTATCCATATAAGTAGCAAAATAAGCACCCATTGCCCCAGAAGCCGTGCCAGTTACTGCATCCTCTATCGTCCCTGAATACGGTGAAGAAAAATGACGGGCGTGCATATCTGCCTGAGGATTATACGTTTCTGTACAAAAAGGATGAACAGAGGAAGCTGGGATTTCCTGCAATATGGAAGGGAAATCCTGATTATTCGGTTTCATCTTTTGAAAAACCGCTAATTCTTTGATGGGTACCAATAGTGTCCAGGTACCAGTACTGCCATATACAATCGATAATTGGTCGTCAAGCTCCGTTTCTTGTAAACCAATGGATTTGGCTAGATCCTGCTTGGAACCCCTAAATGCTTGAAAGGTGGGAGATGCTTGATTCATGATGATATCTGTCTCTTTGTCTGACGTAGAATCAATCGTTAGTGGCAAAACACCTGCCTTTGTTTCTATCGTTAATGTTGACTTTTCGACTAATAGCTTTTGTGTTTTTACTGCATAAATGGTTGCGATGGTCGCATGACCACATAAGTTCATTTCATGTCCTGGTGTGAAAAAACGTATTCCCCAGTCTGCTATCTCTGACTCCACCAAAAAGGCAGTTTCATTAAAGCCTACTTGATAAGCAATTTCCTGCATCTGTATCTCACTTAATTCGTCTCCGTTTAAAACGATTCCTGCAGGGTTTCCTTTACCGGGTTTTGTGGTGAAAGCATCATAATGATAGACCTGGATGGATGGCATCCTATCTCTCCTTTTGTTTAATCGAATTTTCTATACATAAAAAGGCTTCTTCACTTTTAGAAGAAGCCTTTTTGTTGATTCATATCTGCATTATGCGAAATAGAACCTATTCCTCAATATAAGCGTCGTTTAATTGATAGATACCTTGAGCATCAATCGTGAAATCTTTCACTGAATCATTTACCCCTAATAGGTACTGCTGATGATGTGTATATAACATCGGAGCAAGATCTACCAGTCTTTCTTGCACTTCCGAATAGATCGCCAAACGCTCATCTGGATCTGTTTCGACACGTCCTTCATCCAATAAGCGATCTACTTCTTCATCTTCAAGGAAGGCACGGTTTCCTGGGTCCCCTAATTGTGAGCTGTGGAATAATGGATATAAACCATAATCAGCATCACCAGTTACAGTAGACCAGCCTAAGATAAACATATCGTGTTCACCATTAGCTGTACGTTCAAGGTATGCGCCCCATTCTAATTCTTCAATTTCCACATCCACACCAATCTCGCTTAGTTGAGATTGCAAGTTGATAGCTGTATCGACACGCTGTTCATTATCATTAGTCCAGATGGTTGTTTGGAAGCCATCTTCATAACCCGCTTCTGCCAACAATTCTTGGGCAGCTTCCGGGTCATATTCAAGACCTTCAATCGAATCATCGTAACCAAATACCGGCGGGGCTAAGGCGCCAATGGCTGGAATCCCCACACCATTCATAACACCATCAATAATTTGTTCTTTATCGATAGCCATGGTTAATGCCTGGCGTACTCTTGGATCATCAAATGGTTCTTTTTGAGTATTAAAACCAATATAAGAAACTGATACACTGTCCTCTTGGATTACACTGGCATCAGAAAGGTTATCTACACGAGAAATATTGTTTGGACCAATTTGATCCGCTACATGCGATACACCTGATTCCAATTCTGCCACACGAGCACTCTGTTCAGAGACAACCTTAAATTGAACACTATCCAATTTGGCTGGCTCTCCCCAGTAATCATCATTTCTAGTTAACGTAACACTTTCACCTGCTGTCCAGTCATCCAATTCGAATGGACCTGTTCCTACAGGATTTTGGGTAATATATTCGTTATAATCTCCACCGTCTTCCACTGTAGCATAGTCTTCATCAACGATTTCAGGACTCATAATACTAGTCCCACTATGAGCTAAGTTTGCCAGCAATGGTGCAAACGGTTCAGTTAGCGTCAATCTAACCGTGTAGTCGTCAACTACCTCTACATTGTCTACTTCCGCTAATAAAAAGGCACGAGGAGAAGCAACATCAGGGTCCTTCAATCTATCAAATGTTTTCTTTACTGCTTCTGCATTAAAATCAGCATCATCATGGAACTTCACGCCTTCTTGAAGTGTGAATTCCCAAGTTAAATCATCCGTTTGTTCCCACTCTGTTGCCAATCCCGGTTCCACTTCCATATCTTCGTTCAATGTGGTAAGTGTTTCAAACATATTCTCACGGACGTTACTAGAAGGCACATCATTATCTCCTTGTGGTGACAATGAAACCACATCGGAAGGTAATGAAATGACTAAATCTCCTCCAGAACCAGAGGCCTCTTCCCCTGATGAGTCTGAAGAGTCATTTCCTGAAGTATCCTCTTCTGGCTCTCCATCTCCAGCACAAGCAACGAGTGCGAGCGACAACATAAAGAGTAAAGACAGTAGTAAGTATCTAGACTTCTTCAATCAAAATTCCCCCTTAATATTTTGTAAAGATCATGTAAAGAAATCATAATCTTTTTCTAATATATAAGAAAATTCGCAAAAATTCAACCGCTTGGAAAGAATTTCAAAAATTCTAATTATTTAAACTATTTCAAATTTTGCAAAGAGAAGCATACCAGAGTGTTATTAGCGTTTTGAGAACAACTATAAAACGACCGCTCTCTTTCTATGCTTGTATAGAAAGAGAACGGCCAACTTACTCGTTCGTAATATTTTGCTTTTTAAGCTTGTCCCACTGGTGTATTCTGCGTCAAACGCATCACATCTCGGGCGATCATTACTTCCTCGTTCGTCGGGATCACTATTACCTTAACCGGAGAGTGTGGGTAATTGACAAAGGCTTCTTTTCCACGAATATGATTGGATGTTTGATCCCAATATACACCCATAAACTCTAAGCCTTTTAGAACACGTTCTCGAATGTCAATACTGTTCTCACCAACACCAGCCGTGAAGATAATTGCGTCTACCCCCTGCATACGGGCTGCATAGGAGCCAATATATTTATGAATTCGTTCTGCGAATACCTCTAGTGCTAATTCAGCCCTGTCTTCACCTTCTGCCGCCTTCTCTTGGATATCCCGAAGATCACTGGAAAAGCCAGATAAAGCCAGCATACCACTTTTCTTGTTTAAAATACTCATGACTTCTTGTGCTGATTGTCCTGTTTTATCCATGATATATGGAATCAACGCCGGATCAATGTTCCCTGACCTTGTTCCCATTGTTACACCGGCAAGCGGGGTAAAGCCCATCGAAGTATCAATCGATTTGCCACCTTCAATAGCTGCAATACTTGCCCCATTACCTAAGTGACAGGATATCAAGCGTAATTGATCCAAGGGAATACCCATTAACTCCGAAGCCCTCTCGGATACATATTTATGTGATGTACCGTGGAAGCCATATTTACGAATGCCATATTTCTTATAATATTCATAAGGTAAACTATACAAGAAAGATTGCTCAGGCATCGTCTGATGGAACGCCGTATCAAATACTGCTACAGCAGGCACATTTGGCAATACCTCACGAAAAGCTTTGATCCCTGTTAAATTAGCAGGGTTGTGCAACGGGGCCAATTCAGAAATTTCCTCAATTTCTTGAATTACTTCCTCTGTAATCACAACCGAGTCATTGAATTTTTCACCACCGTGAACCACACGATGTCCAATTCCGTCAATCTCTTCCAGAGTTTCAATGACCCCAGCTGATGTTAATTTTTCTAATAATAATTTTACTGCAACTGCATGATCTGCAATTTCTGTTACTTCTTTATCTTCTTCATTTCCATACTCTATGGTGAAAGTAGAGTTGTTGATACCGATTCGTTCAATAAGACCTTTAGATACAACTTTTTCCTCAGGCATTTCAAACAATTGGAATTTCAAAGAAGAACTTCCTGCATTCACCGCTAGAATTTTACGCAATATGTTCAGTCCCTTCCAAATTATCCTGCTAATGTAAGATCATTTATCATGTATGTTCAAAACAATTTGAATAATCTCTTATACCCTTATTTAAACACCGTCAGAATAAGTTTGCAACAGGAATGTTTGATGTTAACGTTTGCTTCACAAATTTTTAATTTTCAGTTTATTTCTAGCGTTCACTTTGGAACCATTCATCTATTTTCAACAGAATATTTTGTGTTTTTTGAACCTCTTTGAACGATGGTAATTGGGCCATTAACGTTTGTTTGGGCGGCTGTGTTGTTTTACCTTGTTTTTGTAATACGAGAATACTTTTCGCCTGTTGTTCTGAGGCAAACATAGACATAGGCAATTGTAATATCGCCAGTATATGGGCATGATCCCGTAAGTATTTCTGTAATTTCTCACTTTGATCACTAGTAAATAAGAAATTGGGAATAAGACATAGGACATAACCAGCTTCTTTCGTATAATTTAAGCTTTGTTCGATAAAAAGATGGTGTGCATAGGCGTGCTCATCTTCTGCTTGTAAGATGAAATGACCAGCCTGCTGATCGTCTGGATAGTATCCAACAGGAAGGTCAGCAACCACGGCGTCAACAGGATCCAGTAGCAATGGTGTTAAACTGTCCTGATGAAAGAATTCTACCTCAGTCCTTTGTACATTGGCACTTTCTACCGCAATTTGCAGCAATGTTGGATCGATTTCACTGCCATAAGCCTGAACTTCGGGTTGAATTTGGTTAATGACGGCGGTTAATAAATTCGCTGAACCAACAGCTGGATCCAATAAGCTAATCTGCTTGTGATCACCTACTAGTTTTTCTAAAAAATAACCGATAAACATGGCAACGGAGTCTGGGGTTATCAAATGCTGTTGCTGGACAGATCCTTTCATTCCCTTAATTAGTGCGAGCTGGATAACCTTACGACTCGATTCGCTTTCGGGTTTATCGGTGAGAAACACACTTTTTAAGTAGGATAACCGATCTTGGGTTTCTTGATTGGGCAAGTCTAATTCCTCTTCCGTCTGAATCGCTCGTAAGGCATAAGTAATACTATCTAAATAAGTCTCGTTTTCGGTTGTTTCAATCGTGGTCACGAATTGGTCAAATGCTGAAAACACTTTTTCTATATCAAATGACATCCTCTTTCCCCCATCTCTAAACAAATTGAATAACTGCCCATATATTATGAGGGCTTGTCATTCAATTTGTCTACTGAGAAGCCTTATTTACATGCCAACAGGGTCGGATTTTTACTTTTTTTCTTTTCTTTCCTTTAATAACTCTACCACCTGTTGAATCAAATCAGGATTTTTTTCCGTTAGTTTGTGTGGTACTTCTTCATGATTTTGGTCTTGATGTAAGTTTAATACCTCTACATTATCTTTGCTAATTAGTAAAAATGCCGTTGGAGTTACAGAAACACTCCCTCCTCCCCCGCCGCCGAATGGAATGATGGATTCTTGCTGGCTGCTTTTTTGACTTTTAGGGATAAATTCACTTCCCCCTGTAGCAAATCCATATTTTACGTGTGATAACGGAATCATTACCTTTCCATTTGGTAACTCAATCGGTTTACCAATTGCTGTATCTACCTCAATTAATTGTTTTAAATGATCCATGGTTAACGTCATAAACCCTTCCAAGGGATGTTCGTTTTGGCTATTCTCTTCCATGTGAAAACTCCTTTCGCCATTTATTCAATTCTCCAATAGTTTGACTCAATTTCATCGATATCATGCATTCTCCTTCTGTTTGCAATACCTCTTCGTCAAAATCAGCGGATACGGCGATATCTGTATTCTGTATTGATCGAAGCCATTCCGCAATACTTTGCAGAAAAACGTAGAGATAAGCCGTATGACCTGGGTCTGATGTTGCTACAATTGTCTCCGAACGAATCTGCTTCACTTCCGCATGATGAAAAATGTACGTCATCCGTTCACGCCATTGATGATGATCTACGAATAAATCAAGTGATTGATCGGCGGTAATTCTTTTGGTATAGACAGGGATGCGCAAAATGTGACATTTCACTTTCAAATAGCGTTCTTCCTCATTCCATAACCAGTGGACATCAAGGTTTATCGCTAATAAAAAAAATAATAGCAAAAAGACCAATACAATCATACATATAGCGATCAAAGCAATCATCATAAACCTCACCTCTGTCTACTTATTATGAACGTTTTAAGAAACTTCATTCTTGCAAGCGTACGATAAGTAGTTTTCAATAGGAACGTATGTTAAATCATGATAAAATGACTTTAGAAGTATTTTATTTAGGAGGTAAACGTATGGATAGTCGATCAAACATTTTCTTTTTTTACAAAAAAGATCAAGAAACTTTGGATAAACTAACCCCTCTTTTTGATTATGTAACGGAACAGGGGTTTAAAATTGTAGAAAATTCAGATCATGCCAATATTGTGATCAGCTTTGGTGGAGATCGGGAGTTTCTTCAAGCAGTAAGACAGTCCCAATTCCGTGAAAATTGTGTATACCTTGGTATTACTCATGCCGATGAATCCGGGCTGTACTGTGACTTTAATATCGATAATTATGATCGCATGGTGGATTCGATGATGACAGATAACATTGAGGTTCGAGAATTTCCAGTCATCGACGTCATGATAAATGGAAAAACATCTTTTCAATGTTTAAATGAAGTGACCGTCCGTTCAAACATCATCAAAACGATTGTGATTGATGTACTGATTGATGATAATTATTTTGAAAGCTTTCGTGGAGATGGACTGATTGTAGCGACACCAACCGGGAGTACGGGGTATAATAAATCAGCATCTGGCGCTGTGATTGATCCGAAGATTCCGTGTTTTCAAGTCAGTGAGGTCGCTTCGATGAATAATAATCATTATCGTACCCTGGGTTCCTCTTTCGTCTTGAATCAGGATCGCACTCTGCGACTGGAAGTGATCCAGGATGGGAATGACTATCCAATTGTAGGATTGGATAATGAGGCTTACTCGATCCAGAATATCCAATCTCTTACGGTGAAATTAAGTGATAAACGGATTAAAACCGTTAAATTAAAGGACAACTCTTTCTGGGATCGCGTACAGCGCACCTTTTTATCTTAACGATAGTATTAAAGAGCGGAAGCCCCCATGTCAGTCATATCATGGAGGCTTTTTACTAGTAATTAGCTAGTACTCTGCGGTGATTTGTCTAAGTTGTTCCTTGAGCTGTTTATTCGTCTTTTCACTAATATAGCTTTGTCCGTCATTTTCGGGATGACGGACATTTTTTCCGGATTTCCACCTTTTTTGGCCGTCACTTTCGGAATGACGCCCATTTTTTCCGGATTTCCACCTTTTTTGGCCGTCATTTTCGGGATGACGCCCATTTTTTCCGGATTTCCACCTTTTTTGGCCGTCATTTTCAGAATGACGCCCATTTTTTCCGGATTTCCACCTTTTTTGGCCGTCATTTACGGGATGATGACCAGTTTTCCAAAAACATCACTCTTTTTGGGGCTGTCATCGGATTCATTTTTTCACAAACAATACCAGACCAACACCAATTTAATAGAAGTTCTATATATTTCCAACATAAAACAGGCTGGAATCATCATCTATTCCTTTATTTTACAAAAGTTTCTTATTTTTAGCGTTATTTTCGATACATTACCTCACCATTCACAATCGTTGTATTCACTGCTATTTCATGAAAGAATGCAGGGTCATGGTAAAACAGATCCTTTTCTAAAATAGTGAAATCGGCCGTGTATCCTGGCTGAATTACACCTCTGTCGTGTTCATGATTAATCACAAATGCACTGCCTTTCGTGTAAAGAGAGATTGCCTCGAAAACAGACAACTCCTCATTTTCCCCATAGATCGCTCCATCCATGCGAGAACGTCGTGTCACGGCTGCCTGGATACCTTTTAATGGATTGACATCCTCAATTGGTGCGTCTGATCCTCCTGCACAAGCAATGCCTTGTCTCAGATAAGTTTTCCAAGGATATGACCGATCGGCTCTCTCCGCCCCCAATCGCCTGATCACCCATGGGAAATCAGAGGCCACAAACGATGGCTGAATATCTAACACGACTGGCAGTTCCTTTAATAGCGCCAAGACGTCCTTATCCATGACCTGAGCATGAATAATCCGGTCACGAAGTCCATTCGTTAAAGGGTATTTCTTGATCATTCGCGCTACTTCTTCCACGGCTTGGTCGCCAATGGCATGAACCGCTACAGGGTGCTGCCATTTCCGCACCTTTTGAAAAAGGATATCTAAATCGGCTGTGGTATGTATCGGAATACCACTATTCTTTTCATCATCGGCGTAAGGCTGCTTCAACCAAGCTGTCCTTCCTCCTAATGCCCCATCCGAAAAAATTTTCATCGGACCTAAGCTCGTATATTCCCCTCCATCTCCAAAGCGATACCCTGTCTCCAGCATATCATCGAATACCAAGTGATGAACGAGCAAATGTGCCCGGAACTTATACATGGTCGGTAAAATTGCTTGATAGGCAGCTAATGTTCTTTGGAATCCACCATAATAAAATAAATCCTCACTATGTCCGCCAACTAGACCAAGACGTAATAAATCTTCAACTGCCACTTGCACGGTTTGCTGCAGCTTTTTCTCAGATATCATTGGCACAATTTCTTTTACCAATTCCTGCGCTTGATCTAATAAATAGCCTGTCGGTTCACCTGCTTGATTACGTACGATTTTGCCACCTTGTGGATCGACAGTATCTTTGGTGATATCTGCTAGCTCCAGCACCTTTGAATTTGTGATAATGGCGTGACGACACACACGGGTTAACATCATCGGGTGCTCAGTCGAAATAGCGTCTAGTTCTGATTTATCGATAACCCTGCTATCCTGCCACTGATTTTCATTCCACCCCTCTGCAACCAACCACTCATCAGGTTCTAATTCTTTCGTCTTCCGTTCGACGGCTGCTAATACTTCTTCTGCAGACTGCATTGCCGATAAATCTAAATGAAGTAACTTCTCCCCGTGACCAATAATATGTAAATGGCTGTCGACAAAGCCTGGATACATGACTGCCCCTTGTAAATCATGGTAATGGTCAATGTCTGTTTGATAAGCGGCTTCGATCTCCTTTACGGATCCAATAGCTACAATACTGCCATTCTTCTCTAATACCGCTTCGATTGTTTCATTCTCTTGATTCATCGTATATATGGTACCACCATAATATAATGTCCCCATCTTATCATCCATTCTTTATCTTATATTCTACACTGGCTATGTTAATAAGATAGCAAAAACGAAGACATAAGAAAAGGATAGTGCTATAAAAACACTATCCTGCATGTATTTATTTTGATTGTCCACCCATTTGTTGTTCAGCCATTTGTACTAGACGTTTAGTGATTTCTCCACCTACTGAACCATTTGCACGTGATGTTGTATCAGCACCTAAGCTAACACCAAATTCTTGTGCGATTTCATATTTCATTTGATCAAGAGCTTGACTTACTCCAGGTACTACTAAGTTGTTAGAATTGCTTGTCGCCATTTCCTTTCACCTCCTCCTGACTACACTACTATCATTCGCGGGAGGAGGTGAATTCATACAACTTTTTCGTTGGTAGTTATTGGTTAGTTAACCAGTCATTAAAACAGTTCATCTAAGGCGTTTGTTTCCCCTTCTTTCGCCTTGATAGTAACTGTCTCAACCACTTCAACGACATCCTGAATATCTTGTTCTACATCGATCAACGCCTCCATTTGCTCCACTTTCTCAAGCTTCGGTTTTGTCTTGGGCTGTTTCGGAACAAATACTGTACAGCAATCTTCAAAAGGGCGAATCGAGATACCATACATATCGATCGATTCGGAAATAGCGATGATTTCTTTTTTATCCATGGTCACTAATGGACGAATGACCGGATAAGAAGTAACGGCATTAATCGCGTGCATACTCTCCATCGTCTGACTGGCCACCTGTCCCAAGCTCTCTCCCGTGACAAGCGATAAAATCCCTTCCTGTTTAGCCACCGCTTCACTAATACGCATCATCATCCGACGCATGACAGTCATCGAATACCCATGAGGGATTTCGCGATGGATTTTTTGCTGTAAGGCTGTAAACGGTACGAGATGTACACGAACAGAATGACCATAATAGGCTAATTTTTCTGCTAGATCTAATACTTTTTCTTTGGCTCTTTCACTTGTATATGGTGGGGAATGGAAATGAATGGCTTCGATCTCCACCCCTCGTTTCATGGTTAAATAACCAGCAACAGGGCTGTCAATACCACCAGATAATAAAAGTAAGGATTTACCGGAAGAGCCGACTGGTAAACCTGCTGCACCAATAACCTTATCTGATGTAAGAAAAGTCGCTTCTTTTCGGATATCAACCGTAATTTCTAAATCAGGCTCATGCACATCCACTGTTATCCCATCTGTATTGATCAGTAAATGCCCACCCAACACATGATTGAATTGCTGTGAAGTAATCGGAAAATCTTTATTGGAGCGTTTCGTGGTTACTTTAAACGTTCGCACCCCTTCTTTATCTCTCAACAATTGCAAGCCAGCTTCTTTAATCGCTTCCTCATCATTCCTTACCTTCATCGCCAAACTCATATCATGGATACCAAAAATAGTTTGGCACCTTTTCATAATGGCATCGGGATCCTCTCCGTTAAGGACAATATACATCCGATCCCTTGTTTTATTTATTTGTATAGCAGCGAATGAACGTAAGGCTTGCCGCACATTCTTAGCCAGTTGATTGATAAATAATTTTCGATTCTGTCCCTTTAAGGTCAATTCCCCATAACGGACTACGATATGATCATATTGCATCTGTATCTACCTCATTATCTTTGCTAATTTTTTTATAATAACCGCTAGTTTCTCACAAAAATGTTCGATCTCCGCTTCCGTTGTATCATAAGACATACTCACCCGCAAACCAGAGCTGGCGATTGCTTGTTCTTTTCCACAGGCTGCCAAAACCGCACTTTCATCAGCACTCTTGGAGGAACAAGCCGATTTTGTGGAAATATAAATGGCCTCTTCTTCCAAGGCGTGGATGACTACTTCTGGCTTCAAGCCCGGTACGGAAAAATGGACAATATGCGGAGCTTTTAGCTGTTTTGGTGTATTAATGACCACATCATCCATCGTGGACAAGCGTGCCATCAATTGCTGCTGGCGCTCTTTCAATTCTGTTGATTTGTTGGTTTCTTCAGCAGTTATCAACCGCATTGCCTTTACGAGAGAGACATTACCTGCTACATTTTCGGTACCTGATCGCAAGCGATTTTCTTGACCTCCTCCGTGCGCTAACGGGAATAGACGAATACCATTTTTCACATATAATAAACCAGTTCCTTTGAGTCCGTGAATCTTGTGTCCAGAAATCGTACATATATCTACGCCAGCCTTTTTTAAAGAAAGGGTCACTTTACCATAGCCTTGAACATTATCCACATGAAAAAATGCTTTAGGATAACCTTGAAGTATGTCACCTATCTCATCAATCGGCTGGATGCTGCCGATCTCATTATTGACATGCATGATGGACACTAAGATCGTATCTTCTCTCAGGCTTTGTTTCAACTGTTGAATGTCGATGACACCCTGTTGATTTACGTCGAGATAAGTGACTTCAAAGCCCTGTTTTTCTAATCCTTGACAAGCTTCCAGCACGGATGGGTGTTCCACTTTGGAGGTAATAAGATGTTTCCCCCTATTCTGATGTTCCCAGGCAACCCCCTTGATGGCAAGGTTATTCCCTTCCGTGCCACCTGATGTAAAAATAATTTCGTGACTCGCCACGCCCAACAACTGTGCAGCCTGCTCCCGCGCTTTACGCAACAAGCGCTCCGCATCCATTCCAAGCGCATGTAGTGAGGACGGATTGCCAAAATATTGACTAGCAACCGTGGTAAAACTTTCTATAACTTCTGCTTTGGGCTGTGTGGTGGCACTGTTATCTAAATAAATCATGTTATCTCCCTCTTTTTATTTCAAAATCGATTTTTTCAACGCATCAAAGTGTGATACCGTTAATACTTGATCAACTTTCGCATAGTTACCATGACATGTAAAGCCAAGTTTCTTTTTGAGTGTGGTCATATACGTCATTTCATCCTATCCTAAACAAACATAGAAAAGATATCCCTATTTGCACAGGAATATCTTCTTCATATGGATCATTTATTTTACTCTGTGTTAATGTCTAACGCCGATAGAATGTCATCAATCGATACAGTATGATCATCATGGACGGGTAGTTCAACATTTTGCAGTGGAGAATGCCTGTCTGCAAAAGCTCTATTCTCCGTCTCGATGTTGTCTGTACTCGTTTCCCTAACAAATGGTTGCTTTAATACATGACCTTGATTATCATTCAACACATGGTAGGTCGCGTAGTTAACGGTTTGACCATCTATCGCGAAATAAAGTATGATAACCACCGACCAAGTGATGACCATTAATATAGCCAATGCAATGCTTACTACCTTTATACTGAGTTTATTCATCCAATTGGCCCACATGGTTAATTCGCCATATGATGGATGTCTTTATCCAATTCCTCAATCTTCTGCATCACATTAGGGTCAACTTCTTCTAACGCCTTAATCGACATTTCCAAGGCAGCGTCATATTTATATTCACGGAATAACGTCTCGGCTTGGGTTAACGCTTGCGACAATGCCGGATATTGACGACGATATCGATTACCATACTGGATCGTCAATTCTACCAAACGCGCTTGATCCATCAGTAAATTCGTTTGTTCCATAAAGTAATTGACGGAACGCTTGGCTTCTTCAACCAATTGCTGTACTTGGTTCATATCCAATGGATGGTTTTCCAGCTGCTTTAGCACAAGATCCGATTTCTCTGTTGCTTCCTCAGCTGCATTGATAATAAAAGATGGAATTCCTGGTACGTTACTCTTATCCAGTTTTTTACTCGTCTGTACTAGCTGTTGCTTAAGATGATGGATAGCTTCTTTTGCTTCAATTTCATCTTTTCTTAAATCTTTAATTTGCATCTGAAAGTCATCTTGCGCTTGATCTAACTTCTCTAGATCCTCCGCAAACAAGGTTAGTTTCTCTTCTATTTCAATATGGTTAATCTCTTCATTTTCCAGATTCTTTTCCAGTTGCTCGCAAGCTTTTTCTGCTTTAGCAAGCCATTTTTCCAAACTCGACATTAAATTCAAGATGGTCGATTCAATATAATAGCTTTCCTGTAGCTTTTTGATTTGATTTCCAGCCTCTGTAATACGTTCTTTGATTTCGGATAGTCGCTGCTTTTCTTTCGGCAATTGGTTTTCTATACGTGTTTTTGCATTCGCTTCTTGATCCAACAGCTGAGATATTTCCTGAATACGTTCATCCATCTGATCTAATGTGTCTTTAATTCCTTCTGTTTCTCCACTATTTAATTGCTTTACCATCTGGCGTAATTGATCTTCAAAATCACTTAACTCCTCTGTAAAACCAAACGGCTTCACGCGACATCCTTCCTCTTCCATCTCCTCTATTTGACGAGATAAATCCTTGATTTGAGCAGGGAAATCTTTTTTTACTGCTTGGAATAAATCAGGAAAATTATTTATTTTTGTTTTTAACAAATCAAGGTCGGTTTTTAAATGTTCCATTAAGTCCTGAGCCTCAATATAATTTCCTTCGCTAGTTAATTCAGTCGCTCGGGACAATTTATCTGTCATATCGGCAAGCGAATCATTAAATATCGCTTCTGCACGACTGTATTGACTTCGATTATGTAAAAGCTCTCTTTTTAATTCCTTCAGCTCTGGTTCTATTTCTTCCAATTGCTTCCGGACATACTTCTCAGAGTTCAATAAATGGTCTAATTCTTCAAACATTTCCTCAATTTTGGTTTCAATTTCCTGTAGCTGACGTTCTACCTGCCCAAGATTGTCCTGTGCTGACCTAATACGGAATTTATCGGCAGCTTCTTCGGCATCTAATAGATATTCTTCCATATCTGGTAAATCTTTTGTAACAATCGTATCCCATTTATCCTTCCAGCTTTCAAATTTTTCTTGTGTTTCCCCGGAAAGATTTAATTTTTTTACTTTCGCCAATTCCTCGGTAACATTTCGATTCATAATATCTAATTTCCATGCTTCCAACCGATCGACATTGTCATAGACTTTCTTTCGAAAAATCAAGCCTACAATGAGTAACACGATCACAATAAGGATGGCACCGATCACTACTTCTACCATTCAAACTCCTCCTTCAAACCCAACCGAAAAACTAAAAAATATGTATTGATTCAACCGAAATGATTGTTACTAGCTATGATACCATGTTTCTAGCCCTTTTTGCTAAAATATTTACTATTTTTTTGATTATTTTATCGAAATCCGTTATTTTTTGACGTAAACGGAATAGTTGTCATACTATTCATTGTATTGTATGATAAGACAAATTCAAAAGAAAACGAAATAAGGAGTGGGGATTTATGTTTCAAACCGAGAGTTATCAGGGGTCAAAAGAAAAGAATTATCCGATTGTTGTGAAGCAGTTAGAGGCGCTCATTCAAGACGAACCCGATACCATCGCTAATTTGTCCAATGCCTCGGCACTACTTAATCAATTCCTAGATAATGTTAATTGGGTTGGTTTCTATATTTGGAGAGAAGATGAATTAGTATTAGGCCCGTTCCAAGGTCTTCCGGCTTGTGTACGCATTAAGAGCGGGAAAGGCGTTTGCGGCACTGCTGTATCCGAGCAGAAAACACAACTCGTAGCCGATGTTCATCAATTCCCCGGACATATTGCTTGTGATGCGGCTAGTCAATCCGAAATCGTGGTTCCTATTCAACAGAATGGAGAAATTTACGGTGTCTTAGATATAGACAGTCCAAACAAAGATCGTTTCGACGAAATAGATCAAAAATATTTGGAACAATTTGTGGCTGTATTGGAACGTTATTTATAAGCGTCCCTTTTAGATAGTGAAACCACACTGATTTTTGAGTTTCTTGTTTTTTGTTTAAAAAAGTATATAACCTGTTGTTAGAATGCTTTAGACCTTTGATTCAAGAATGACGACTATTTTTTGATGATCTGTCTTCCTTTTGGTCATCATTTTCGAAATCATCTATATATATTAGCTTAGCACCAAAGCTCGCCATATACTTCTTGTTTTTCTTGGATTTGCAGAGAAATCAGCTAAAGTGGTTGACTTTCCTGCGTCTTCATCATATAATGTACTTTGTGTAAAAAAGGTAGCCTATGTGAACCACCAGCTTCCTAGTTTGTTCCTTAACAGATTGATTAAGGTGCATCGTGTAACTCTCTGCTACTAGGGCGAGGATGCATGAAAACAAAATAGGTGCTCGGAAAAGGAACACACTGTCTTATTTTATGCAAATTCATATAATAAAGGAGAAGATGCACAATGGCTCGCTATACAGGTTCTGTATGGAAAAAGTCTCGTCGTCTTGGTATCTCATTAACAGGTACTGGTAAGGAGCTAGACAAGCGTCCTTACGCACCAGGTCAACACGGACCTAATCAACGTCGTAAACTATCAGAATATGGTTTACAATTGCAAGAAAAACAAAAGCTTCGTTTTATGTACGGAATAACGGAACGTCAATTCCGGAACTTATTTGACAAAGCTAGCAGAATCAAAGGTATCCATGGTGAGAACTTCATGATTCTTCTTGAATCACGCCTTGATAACCTTGTTTATCGTTCTGGTCTTGCTAGAACTCGTCGTCAAGCACGTCAATTGGTAAACCATGGACACATTACAGTAGACGGAGGTCGTGTGAACATTCCTTCTTACCAAGTAAAACCTGGCCAAGTGATCGGTTTGCGTGAAAAATCACAAAAACTTGACATCATTGCAGAAGCAATCGAGGCAAACACCTTCACACCAGAATATATCACTTTTGACGAAGATAAATTAGAAGGTACATTCACTCGCTTACCTGAGCGTTCAGAATTACCAGCTGAGATTAACGAAGCGCTTATTGTAGAGTTCTACTCTCGTTAATCGAGATGAACGGAATAAGAGATATAGAAAAGCCAAAAGCCTTAGAAATGATAAATCATCATTTCAAGGCTTTTTTGCATAGGAGGCAATAAATAAATGAACCACACTTTCCAACAGATTTGTTAATACAACATTTTGCACTTGTGCAGGTACTTCCTCTTCCTTTGTTCAACCATTGCTGTTTCAATAATGGTTAATTACACTTACTTCTAAGTCAGATGATCAGTCTCTTCTCCTTTTGGAATATTCTCTTTTTCAAAATCACCAATATATGCTATGAGATTTTTGAAGAGATATGATAATCTGCTCATCCTATCTTTTACCTTTCTTTAAGATATGCTATGATAAATCCATAACATGGAATTATTTAACACATACGAAAGGGGTCATTCCTTTGTTTGAGACGTTTACTTTTTTGACTGCGGCACTCCCGTTACTAATCATACTTTGTTTCATTGGACTTTTTATTTATTCTCTCATCAGATTAATCCAATTTTTAACAAAAATAAGGCAGTTAGAAGAAGAGAGGAATCAAAAGCTGGATACATTAATACGAGAAATCCGTTCACTCGATGAGAGGAGGAGACCATGACTTTTACATTCTTAGACTTTGATAGGATTTATGGAAAAGAACTAGACTTACACCTGTATAAAACGATACCAGGCAACAGTGAAAAAGATTGGATACCTGCCTATCATTTTGATATCAAATTACATGGTGAGAGTTATTCCATTGGAAAAATTGATATCGGTATCGGTCACAATCAACAACTCTATTATGGTGGTCATATTGGCTATGAAATCTATTCGAAATACCGCGGTCACCATTACGAAGGAAAAGCTGTTCAACTTATCGCACAAGTTGCCAGGGCGCACCAAATGGGAGCTGTACTCATCACTTGCAATCCTGATAATATGGCTTCACGGAAAACATGCGAATATATAGGGGCTACTTTGCTTGAAATGGTTGATCTGCCACCAGAAAACGACATGTATCAACGTGGAGAGAAACAAAAATGTATTTATAGCTATTCGCTTGAAGCCACATAAGGATTCGGAAAACTCCGAATCCTATGCTTCCCTATCTATCCTTTTCTTCTGCCCCCCACCAAAAAATATTCTTGAGCTCTTTTATATCGGTGTAATGGAAGCTTGGATCTTCCCCTGCCTTTCTTTTCTTCACATAATCCTGTAATACCGCGAAGGCGATTTTGCCGAGTAACAGAATCGCAATCAAGTTAACGACTGCCATCATCGCCATAAACATATCTGCCATATCCCAAACAACCTGAATCGATGCTAATGAACCAAACATCACCATGCCTAACACCAACACCCGGTATAGATTCAGCCAAAGACCTGGAGGTACAAGAAAACTAACATTGGTTTCTCCGTAATAATAATTGCCAATCACCGAACTAAAGGCAAATAGAAAAATGGTTATCGCAATAAAGATCGACGCCCATTCCCCAACATGTGCGCTAAGCGCAATCTGTGTCAGTTGAATACCGTCTTCAGAGGCGGTAGCAAAATTATCATATAAAATAACAATAAACGCGGTAATACTGCAAATAACCAATGTATCGAAAAACACGGCAAGAGATTGAACTAACCCTTGCTTAGCAGGATGGCTGACACCGGCAGTTGCCGCCGCATTGGGGGCACTACCCATACCTGCCTCATTGGAGAATAGGCCACGGCGTATACCATACATCATCGCAGCACCTGCCCCGCCGCCAAAGAATTCTTCTAAACCAAATGCATTACGGATAATTAGCATAAATACATGTGGCACTTCCGTAATATTGATCACAACCACGTACAATCCGACAAGAATGTATACTGCGGCCATAATGGGCACGATGACACCTGCAATAGCAGCAATACGATTAATGCCGCCGAATATAATAATACCGGCTAATACAACCAAAATAATTCCTGTCCAGACACGATCGATATCAAAGGCCTGCTCGACAGCAGCGGTAATCGTGTTAGCCTGTACGGCATTAAAGATAAAACCAAAAGAAATGGTAATTAACACAGAAAACAAAATCGCCATCCATTTTTGACCCAGTGCCTTCTCCATATAATAAGCTGGACCGCCTCGAAAACCGTCTTTGTCAGGTATTTTGTAGAGCTGAGCTAATGTACTCTCAATAAACGCCGATGCCATACCAATAATAGCAATCATCCACATCCAAAATACAGCGCCCGGCCCACCAATTGCCACAGCAAGTGCGATTCCTGCTAAATTACCTGTACCGACTCGTGAGGCTACGGTGATACTGAAGGCTTGGAAGGCATTGGTTCCTCTCTTTCCGCTTTTTTCGACGGCTTCTTCCGTGATAACACGGAACATTTCACCAAACAATCGAAATTGAACAAATCTGGAACGCAAGGTGAAATATAACCCCGCCCCAATTAATAAGTATAAAAGGACATAATCCCAGAGAATCAAATTTCCCCATTCTACGATCCACTCGATTATCTTCTCCACTGACTCCATGTTGTGAAACACTCCTTTCTTATCTGCCTTTGATATACCCTGATTCGGTTGTTTCTATGCCAAGAAAAGTAAGAAAAATCTAAAAACACACGCAATCTTTAGAGTAGAACTTATCATCAAAAAACAAAAGACCCAGCGATAACTAATCACTAGGTCATATATTTATTCACCATTTTCTAACCAATTTACCTCTTCTTTTGTTAAAGAAATCTCAGAGCCTTCTAAGCAAGACAGCAATTCTTGTTCATTCTGAGCGCCGATCAAGGCACTTGTAGGAAAGGTTTGATTAAGAACATAAGCTAATGCTATTTGGATAGCGGTTACTCCCTTTTCCTTTGCCAAGCTCTCCGCACGATGCAGACGCTGCCAGTTTGCCTCACTATAGAATACGCGAACCAAGTCTTCATTACTACGATCCTCTGGTGTGAATCTGCCGGTGAAAAATCCACGCGCTTGTGAAGACCATGATAAGATAGGAAGTTGAGATGCTGCATGCCATTTTATATCCTCCTGGTCAGTGGATACACAGCCAGCCCAAAACGGTTCATTAGCCTTTGCCAAGCTAAGATTAGGACTGCTAAATGAAAAACCGACTAAACCATTGGCCTCGGCATACTCATTCGCTGCTTGCAATCGTTCTGTAGTCCAGTTTGATCCACCTATTGCCTTAATGCGTCCTGCCTTAATATGTTCATTTAATGCATCGATAATGACATGTACAGGTACATTCGGATCGTCCCTGTGTAAGCCATACAAATCAATATAATCGGTACCAAGCCTTTCTAGGCTAGTAAATAAATCTTCCCTGATTGCTTCTGGATTAACGCGAGGACCATGCTGATCATGATGTGCCCCTTTGGTAAAAATAACGATATCTTCCCGATTTTGACGTTCTTTCAACCACATTCCTAAAGCAACTTCACTTTCTCCGCCACAATAAATATTGGCCGTATCAATCGTATTACCACCAATTTCAACATAACGATCCAATACTTGACAAACTTTTTCAAAAATACTTGGTTTAAAATAATCAGAACCTTGTATCAATGTCGTCACTGGTTTATCTAATCCCTTGATAGAAATAGTATTCATTTTGAATCATCCTTCCATAATTTCTATGCGTTGTCTTTTATCGGCTGATTCCAGACAGGCATCGACCACTCGCATATTCAAGATCGCATCATGGATCGGATACGGAAGCGGTGCACCAGTACGGATACTTTCAGCAATCACATCTGCTTGCAATGCATATTGATTCACGTGAGGCACTGTTATTTCCTTCACACCATCTTGACTATGTAGCTGGAAATGGTCCTTCTCATCTTGATGAGCAACGAAGGCAGAAGGAACCTCAATTCTTCCCTTTGTTCCCAGGATTTCTAACTGATTGCGTCCAGCCGCCCACATCCCACAGTCAAAGGTAAGCGCTACCCCATGATTGAACTCTAAAATACCCGAAGCCATCATATCCACATCATCATGTTCTTTAGAAAACAAAGCATGAACGGTTGCTGCCTGTGGTTCCTCATTGAGTAGCATTCGGGCTGCACTGATTGGATAGACACCGATATCATAAATCGATCCACCACCCCATGCTTTTCGAAAACGAACATTTTCTTTGTTCGCAGCACTATTAAATGTAAATGTTCCATGTATGCCACGAATGTCACCAATCTCACCTGATTCGATCACTTTCTGAATCATCTGATAACGCGGATGGTAGCGATACATAAAGGCCTCCACTATTATTTTCCCCGTTTGTTCACTTACGGTCGCCATTTCTTCCGCTTCTTTCGCATCTAATGCAATTGGTTTTTCGCATAATACGTGTTTGCCTGCCTGCATTGCCTTAATCGCCCAGTTCTTATGGAGATGATTAGGCAGTGGCACGTATACGACTTCGATCTCCGGATCAGCCAACAATGCCTCATAACTGCCATATGCGTTAGGAATCACCAATTCTTCCGCTGTTTGTTTTGCATTTTCCAAACTCCTGCTCGCTATGGCATAGACTTCGCCGGCCTCAGATTCTTTGATACCAGGAATCACCGCATTTTTTGCAATAGTGGCTGTACTAAGAATTCCCCATTTGATTGACATCTTTGAAACCCCTTTCTATTACTATATTGTTATTATAATGGATTCCGTATAAAATAAAAATAGAATCTTTTTGCAATGAGATAACACTATATTGTCCTAAGGAGGTGTCGTGTTGTACCGACATATTTTATTAGCAACATTGAAAAATCATGCCTATATGATCCTTCCTGAATCGGTAGGCTGGTATGACAAGGTGTGGGATCATGAAGTATATCGAAAGGCAGGATCTTGGAACAGTTTCAGTATTCATCTCGTTATCTCGGGTACAGGTTTCGTGGAAATTGATCAAAAGACGTACACCTTAACGGCTGGTGATGCCTTTCTTTATTTTCCTTTACAAGAACAAAAGTATTATAGCAGTAAAGACGATCCCTGGAGCTTGCGTTGGGTGCACTTCTATGGCAGTGCCCTACAAATGTTTTTCTCCGAGACAGGGATTGGAAGGTTTATCTTATGGAAAACAACGGCCATGGAACAACTGATAACGATCCATCAGCAATTATTGCGAGAAGCCGAAGAACACAGTATGCTTCAATTAGTTTCTTTGTCTACACTTACTTATTCGCTGGTAACCACCTTTATTAACAATGCTATACCGAGAAATGCACAAAAAAGGGATGATCGAATTCCATCCCTTCTGCCTAAGATGCAGCAAGACGCTGCCTTGCCATTTGATTTGAATTATTGGGCGAGCCAAATCGGAGTAAGTCATCATTATTTTTGTAAGTTATTCAAACAGGCTACACAGTTAACACCTGTTGCCTTTATTACCCTATGCCGCCTGCAACGAAGCAAGCAGCTGCTATTGGAAGATAGACAATTAACCGTGAAGGAAATCGCTCATGATGTCGGATATACCAATATCAGTTATTTCAATAGGGTCTTCCGAGAGAACGAGGGCATGACTCCTACAAGCTATCGAAAAATGTATTATTGAGGATCTCTCAAAAAGTGTAGTTTTTGTGCTTGTTGAGATGACAACCATTTTTCCCAGTTTTTCGCTTTTTTTGGTCGTCATTTTTAAGATGACGACCGTTTTCCCAGATTAAAAGCGAACCAGAAAGTATTTTTTCTTACCTCTTCTGACAATAGTAAAAGCATCTTCAATACGATCTGCTGCTGTCAGCTGATGGGAAGTCACTTGATTGCGCACACCATTAATATAAATGGCACCATTCTGAATATCTTCCCGAGCTTGGCGTTTCGAGGAGGATATTCCTGACTCCACTAGCAAGTCCACTAACCCAATTTCTTTATTATCGATTTGCACAGAAGGCACATCCTTAAATCCTTGTTCGATTTCAACGGCATTTAATGTAGCGAGCTCGCCACTGAATAACGCATCGGTAATCTTCTGTGCTTGCTGCAAGGCTTCTTCACTGTGTACCAGCTTCGTCATCTCCTCTGCCAATCGTTTATGCGGAACACGCTTTTCCGGTGCTTCCGCCAATTCTTTTTCCAACGAGGCTAGTTCGTCAAATTCAATAAAAGTAAAGTATTTAATAAAACGAAGCACATCACGATCATCGGTATTAATCCAGAATTGGTAGAATTCATATGGTGTCGTTTTCTCCGCATCTAACCAAATCGCTCCGCCAGCCGTCTTGCCAAATTTGGTACCATCACTCTTGGTAATAAGCGGCACCGTTAAACCAAATACTTCCGCTTCCTCTGCATCTTCTTCAAAACGTTTCCGGCGGATGAATTCCATCCCTGCAGTGATGTTACCCCATTGGTCACTCCCCCCTATTTGTAGGGAGCAATTTTCTTTTTCATATAATTTCAAAAAGTCAACAGACTGGAGCAGCATATAGCTGAATTCCGTAAAAGAAATACCATTTTCTAGGCGTGACTCCACGGAATCCTTGGCCAACATATAGTTGACACTAAAGTGTTTACCTATGTCACGAAGAAAATCAATAATCGTCATCGTTGAAAGCCATTCCGCATTATTACGAGCAACCGCGCTATTCTCTCCCTGATCAAAGTTTAAAATGCCAGCAAGCTGTTCTTTAATACTCTCACTAAAACCTTGCACTACCTCTGGGGCGTTTAATGATCTTTCCGTAGAGCGACCACTTGGATCACCAATCATCCCTGTGCCTCCACCAATCAAAGCAATCGGTCGATGACCCGCTAATTGGAACCGTTTCAGCATAAGTGCCGGTAATAAATGGCCAATATGCAGGCTGTCTGCGGTCGGGTCAAACCCACAGTATAACGTAACAACTTGGTTATCCAAATGTTTGCGCAAACCTTCGTTATCGGTGGTTTGTTGAATCAAATCTCTTCTTTCTAAATCATCTAAAATATGCATTGCCTAACACACTCCTTTTCTTTTGTAAGCATCAAAAAAACCCGTCTCCTGAAAAAGGGACGAGTTCATCTCGCGGTACCACCCTTGTTGCTATTCCTATCGAATAACCACTTAAGGAAATAACGATGTGACCACACCGTCTTCACTCTCATGAAGAAGCTCTGGCACGTACTTCATCATAGATTGTTTACTGACTCTCACCCACCGTCAGCTCTCTGCAAAAGGGAATCTATCACTACTGCAAGCCATCATTGCCATCAACTATGTTTATTTGTTATATCATTATTAGCATATCTGTAACGAAAATGCAATATTTTTTAAGGTTTTTGGAGTCTAAATTATTTCTTCTCTATGCTATAATATAGAGTGAGACTTTGTTTAGTGGGGCTACTCTTTTGCCCCTAAACAATAGCAAGACCTATCAGGAGGTTTAGAGACTGTTGTTTTCCCTATTCATGTCGGATTGTTACATATACTGCAGGAAAACTTATGGGCTCTTCACACGTTGATAAAGTGGAATATTGGGGAGGTTTGTAGATGGACATCAAAGAATTTATTCATAAATGCTGGACATCCATGAAAAGAATCTGGAGTAAACAAATTATACAGCGGTCATCAAGGATTAGCTATCATATTATTTGGAATATCTTTTTGTTTTTTATCGCTGTAGGGGTGATTGGCGGTTTCCTAGCCACAGGCATAGGTGCGGGATATTTCGCCTCATTGGTTGCTAGTACGGATATCCAAAGCGAGGATGAAATGACCCAGGCGGTCTATAACTATGAAGAAACATCGGAGCTTTATTTTTCAGACGATGTTTTTCTATCAGAAGTCAGTGCGGACATACTTCGTGATGAAGCAGAGTTAGAGAATGTCAGCGAATATGTACAGCAGGCAGTAATTGCTACCGAGGATGAATATTTCGAGAAGCACAACGGCATTGTGCCAAAAGCGATTATGCGTGCTGTATTTCAAGAAGTAACCAATGCCTCCACGAAAACAGGTGGCAGTACCTTAACACAACAAATTATCAAAAATCAATTACTAACGAACGAAGTGTCCTTTGAAAGAAAGGCGAAAGAGATGCTCTTAGCCATGCGCTTGGAACAGTTTTTTGAAAAGGACGAGATTTTGGAGGCCTATCTAAATATTGTTTCCTTTGGACGTAATGCCTCTGGTCAAAATATCGCCGGAATCGAGACGGCTGCTGAAGGTATCTTTGGTGTGAACGCCTCTGAATTGAATCTAGCGCAGTCCGCTTTTATCGCTGGTCTGCCACAAAGTCCGTCTGCCTATACCCCATTTTTAAATGGTGGAGGAGTGAAAGATGAAGAAGCACTCCAACCTGGGTTAGGACGAATGAAGTCTGTCCTAAACAGAATGAAGGAAGAAGGATATATAACAGAGGAAGAACATCAAGAGGCACTTGAATACGATATCGTCTCAGATTTCAAAGAACCAGAAGAATCAGTTATTGAGAACTATCCTTACTTAATGCAAGAACTGCAAGACCGTGCCATTGATATTTTAGTAACTGTCCTAGCTGAAGAAGATGGATATACAGAAGAGGATCTGGAAGGAAGTTCTGTATTACAGGAAGAATATCAAATTAAAGCAAGCCGAGAAATTGGCAGTAATGGATACAAAATTCATTCCACTATTGATAAGGAAATCTATGATGTATTCCAACAAGTAACTAAGGATTATACCAATTATGGCAGAGACAAACTAGCACGAAATGTAAACACCAATCAACCGATCATGGTAGAAGATCCTGATACAGAGGAAGAAGTACAATTAGGACAACAACCTGTTCAAGTCGGCAGTGTCCTAATGGAAAATAATACAGGGAAAATACTTAGCTTTGTGGGCGGGCGTGATTTTGAGATATCACAGCGAAACCATGCTACTAATGTATCTAGACAAAATGGGAGTACCATGAAACCTCTTGCCGCCTATGGACCAGGTATTGAAAAAGGAGCTGTCCAGCCTGGATCAGTTATTGCAGATGTGAAGAAAACCTACGGTAGTGGTTATTCACCAGGTAACTATTCTTCACGTTATTACGGGTTAACACCGGTACGTGAGGCATTGTATCGATCGCATAACGCTACTGCCGTTTCCGTATTTGATCAAATTAAAGGCGCTGATATTACAACAGATTTCTTATGGAAGATGGGACTCACTAACTTCACCGAAGAACAAGGTGGTTATAATTCACTGCCTTTAGGTTCGATTAACGTAACGATTGAACAAAACACGAGTGCCTATAGTACGTTTGGCAACAACGGTAAGCACGTCGAAGGATATATGATTGATAAGATTGAAACCAAAGACGGTGAAGTGGTCTATCAGCATGAAACAGAAGAAACCGAAGTCTTTAATCCAAAAACAACCTATCTCATGCTAGATATGATGCGTGATGTCCTAACACAAGGAACCGGGACAGCGGCAAGGGCGAATTTAGCGAATAAAAGTGTAGACTGGGCCGGAAAAACTGGTACTAGTAACGATTACAGGGATGCATGGTTTGTCGCCTCTAACCCTAATGTGACTTTAAGTAGCTGGATGGGGTATGATTATAATCAACGCTTAGATGATGGCTACAGTAATCGGAATAACACCTTCTGGGCAAGACTAGTCAACGCTGCTACAGAAGTAAAACCCGAAATTATGGCACCTTCTGAGCGCTTCGAACAACCCGAAGGCATTGTCAGCCGATCGTATTGTACTGTCTCTGGTTTATCACCTTCCGATGCATGTAGCAAACTAGGTTTAGTACAGTCAGATATCTATGACGCAGATCATGTACCATCAGAAAAAGATTATAGCTTGGTTAACAGCAGCGTTTCTTCCATTGGCGGAAACTCTGTATTAGCTGGTGACAACACACCAAGTGAATTTACAGACGGTGATGGTGTCAGCTTCAACCCTCAGTGGCTGAAAGATATGGGATACGATAAACTAGAAGATATTAGGCAGCTAACAGCAACCAAAAGTGGTGCCTGGCAAAAAATTCAATACCCTAATATGTCTTCATCGGATATAAGCGATGACGGTGAGGCTCCTAGTGCGCCAAGTGGCTTATCAGAAGAAAACCAGCAGTTAAGTTGGAATAAATCGGGTAGTTCGGATGTAGTTGGTTATCGCATTTATCAAACAAGCAACCCTGATAACGACGATTACAAACAAGTTGGTTCTACTGCCGATACATCCTATAAAGTTCCGGATGATGATGCTGTTTATATTGTGCGTGCCGTCGACTATTTCGGCAAAGAATCAGAACCCAGCAACCGAATAGTAAAAGGTGATTTCTCTTCTGACTCCGAGGAAGAAGAGGAAAAGAAAGAACAAGAGGAGCAGAAAAAGAAAGAAGAAGAAAAGAAAAAGCAAGAAGCTGAGAAAAAGAAACAAGAAGAACAGAAGAAGCAGGAAGAACAGAAGAAACAAGAAGAGGAAAAGAAGAAGCAAGCAGCGGAGAAAAAGAAACAGGAAGAAGAACAGAAGAAGCAAGAGCAGGAGCAGCAGGAACAGGAGCAACAAGAAGAAGCTGAGGATTCGGGAGAAGATTCCGAGGAATAACAATCATCCAACAGTACATGTAACAGGGCCTTCTTCGATGAGGAGGTCCTGTTACTTTTTTACTCTCTATATTCCCCGAGAATCACGGATAAGGGAGATGTATCGTTCTTCGTTCAGCTACTCTACTTTCTCGCTGACAGTGTGCCTATTATCATGTAGATTTAATGATTACTCACCTTATAAAAAAAGCGCTTTCTTCTCGCTATGGTTATAGCTGTCATTCATGTATAATAAAAATAGCAGTGATTATAACAGATGGTGGTGATAGAAGCTGTGCGACATGAAAAAGTATATCAATCTTTGAATTTGGATACGAGCAACGGGAATTTATTAGTAGAAGGCCCCGTAACTTCGGAGAAACTTGCCAAACTGACGATGAATGACCAACTGACCGCCTTTCGTAAACCAGGGGAACAATTACAAGCCTTGCAGGAAATTGCTGACTTAGAGGAAGGTCGTATTATTATTGCAACTAACCAAGATGAAGTCATCGGTTATGTCACCTTCCTGCATCCTGATCCAATCGAACGCTGGTCGAAGTACCCGAAAGATAACTTGCTCGAGTTAGGTGCCATAGAGGTTGCCCCCGCCTATCGCGGAAATAAACTAGGCTCCCGCCTTATCGCAACCTCGATGAAAGATGAGAATATGGAAAACTATATCATTATCTCCACCGAATATTATTGGCACTGGGATCTTAACTATTCCAAACTAAGCGTGTGGGATTATCGAAAAATCATGGAAAAGATGATGCGAGCAGGTTCCTTATATCCTGCGGCAACCAATGAACCAGAAATCATGGCTCATCCTGCCAACTGCTTAATGGTACGCATTGGTAAAAATGTACCAAAAAAGGATGAGGAACTATTTGAGAAATTGCGTTTTATCAACGCGTAGCAGTTTGTAAAGACTCAATTGGTGCTACTAACAATCCGCGGAATGAAGTTTCACCTGAATCCCTGAAGACTTCCGCTATTTGCAGAAAGGAGTTTTGACATGCTTGTTAAAGATATTATGAATCGCGAGGTGGTTACCTTAACAGAAGAATCAACGATATTGGATGCCTTGCATTTATTACAGCAGCACCACATCCGACATCTCCCTATTATTGATGAAAATCATCAAGTTATTGGCATTGTTTCCGATCGCGATGTGCGAGATGCCAGTCCATCCATCTTAGATGGGACAGTTGATCACGAGGTATTAACCCGACCAATTACAGAAATTATGACTACTCCTGTTGTTACAACGCATCCTTTTGAATTCTTTGAAGAGGTCGCAATGATCTTTTATCAAAAAGAATTTGCCTGTTTACCAGTTGTACGCAATAAACAACTCGTTGGAATGGTCACTGAAAAAGATATGCTTCAAACATTTATCCAATTGACTGGTACACATACACCAAGCACCCAGATGGAAATTAAGGTACCGGATCGGATTGGTGTCTTGGCAGACGTCTGTCAGTACTTCAAACAGCGACAGATCAAAATTGTATCCGTTTACGATTATCCTGATCAAAAAGAGGAAGGTTATAAGATATTAGTGTTCCGTATTCAAACGATGAATCCAAGGCCGATTATTCAGGACTTGGAAACAACGGAGTTTGAGATACTTTTTCCTGCTTGGGAGGAAGAAGATGAATTCTAAAGAGACGGCCTACTTATACACGGAAGACTTTTTACAATACTCCTTTCATGAACAGCATCCCTTTAATCAATTAAGGCTTCAATTGACTAAGGAACTGCTCGAAAGTGAACAGGCATTGGATTCTGAACATGTTATCCTTCCTCGTGATTATGAAGAGGAAACGATTTTAAGGGTTCATTCCAAGGAATATGTGGACATCGTTAAGCGGGCTGGTGAAGAGCACCCCGTTTCCTTTGCCTCCTATGGGATAGGAACGACCGATACACCTAGCTTTCCTGGTATGTATGAAGCGGCACGTCATATTGTTAATGGCTCACTCACTGCCGCGGAATTCGTCATGTCTAATCAAGTAAAACATTCCCTTAATTTAGCTGGGGGATTACATCATGGTTTTCCTAATCATGCGTCAGGATTCTGTATTTTTAATGATATTGCCATTGCTATTCGTTTTATTAGAGACCATTACGATGCTAAAGTGTTATACATTGATACCGATGCCCATCATGGGGACGGTGTCCAACATTGTTTCTATGATGATCCAAATGTCTGTACCGTTTCGATACATGAAACAGGTCGGTACCTCTATCCTGGTACTGGAAAAACAGGTGAACGCGGTGTAAAAGAAGGGTTTGGTTACGCCTTCAATTTTCCGATTGATGCCTTTACTGAAGATGACTCCTTTTTAGACACTTTTGCTGCTATTCGAGAAATCACTGATTATTTTCAACCGGATATCATCGTAAGCCAGCACGGTACGGATGCCCATTATCTTGACCCACTAACCCACTTACATTGTAGCTTAAGCATTTTTGAACAAATCCCTATTCTGGTTCGTGAGCTTGCCCAACAATATTGTGATGGTAAATGGGTTGCCTTAGGTGGTGGCGGATATGATATTTGGCAGGTCGTTCCACGAGCTTGGGCACAGCTATGGCATATCATGAATGGTCACCCTGCCTTTCAAGGACCGATCGATCCAGTATGGTTAGCCAAATGGCAGCCTCAAGCACCTAGCACCCTGCCAAATACCTGGCAGGATCAATGGACATCCTATAAATCCATCCCACGACGTCAAGAAATCATGGAGACGAATCAGCGAATGAAAGAACAAGTATTAAAATTTATTACCAATAACAAAAAGAAAGGATGAGACCCCTTCATCCTTTCTTTTTATCCTTCCAACGTATCCAAAATAACAATTTCTACACGTCGATTTGCCGACCAGCCACTTGTTCCATCATTAGATACTGCTGGCTTCGTATCTCCATAACCAACCGCCATAAATCTGGATGGGTCAAAGTCACCGGAGCCCAATAAGTAGCGTATTACACTGCTTGCCCTAGCACCAGACAGCTCCCAATTAGAAGGATAACGATAACTGGCAATTGGACGATTATCGGTATGTCCTTCTACCCTGATTTCATTAGGTATATTGACTAACAAGGTACTTATTTTTTGCAGAAATGGTTCGGCTGGATCAAGAATATCCGCTTCACCCGTTTCAAACAATATCCGTTCCTGCAAGACCAATACAACCCCTTGCTCCGTCCTGGTTGCTGAGATCACATCATTTAAATTCTCTTCATCCAAATAATTATTGACTTCTACCAATAGTTCATCCAGCTGGTCTGCATTTGATTCTGTCTGCACGTCCACATTTGCAGCTGCCTCTTGAACATCGACCGGTTCCTCTGCCGTTGCACTATCTTCTGTGTCATCACTATCATCACTGCCGCTTTTCGAGACGTCCATCTCCTCAGCTGGTGATTCCGCTTCAATAATGGATGGCATGTTCTCAAAGATTGTCTCACTGCGAAATGCTTCTGCTATCGCTTTGAACTTAATAATATCAATTTGTGACATCGAGAATAATAAGATAAAGAAAACAAGGATTAAGGTTACCATATCAGAGTAGGTAACCATCCACTTTGGTGCACCTTTGTTCCCTGAACGTTTCGCTTTATTACGCCTCATTGAATGATTCCTCCGCATACTCCTCTTCTGTCTTCACCTTTTCATCCGCCTTTTGCTTATCTTCTTCAGATAAAAAGGCACTCAGTTTTTCTTTTAAAATGCGTGGATTCTGTCCTGATTGTACACCGATGACCCCTTCAATGATGACTTGTTTCGTAAATACCTCTTCATTGGTTCTTGTTTCTAATTTCCCTGCCATTGGAGTAAAAACCAAGTTCGCTAATATTGTACCATATAAAGTAGTAACTAACGCTACCGCCATACTTGGTCCTAGGGTAGCTGGATCTTCTAAGTTCTGTAGCATCAGTACCAGACCGATCAATGTCCCGATCATGCCCCAAGCCGGAGCATACTCAGCTGCCTTCTCAATAATCGTTCTTCCTCGAGAATGACGTTCTTCCATCGCCTCAATTTCGGCATCCATAATATCATGGATAACTTCCGGCTCGATCCCATCAATAGCCAGTAATATTCCTTTTCTTATATAAGGATCGTCTACATCTTCTAATTCATTCTCTAATGCTAGTAACCCTTCTCTTCTAGCTCGTTCTGACAATCTTTCAAATAAGCCAATTAATGCGTTAAGATCTTGATCATTTCGTTTGAAAGCAGCTTGGATCACATTCTTGGTTTGTTTAATCTGTGATATATTAAAATTCACCAATAATGCAGCGGTAAGCCCCCCTAATACAATCAATGCAGCAGTAATATCAGCAAATCCGATAAAACCACGAATGCCACCATTAACAAGAATACCAAATATCAGCATCATGATACCGATTGCTATACCTATTGGTGTCAATAAATCTCGTCTATTCATCCATCTTCGCCCCTTAAGAAAATCTATACAAAGTAAGCTTTTTCCTGAAATGACTTTTAACCAGCCGTCTCTCGTCTATTTCATTTTGAACCATAAAAAATAGAACTAGATTGGCTAAAAAGCCGTACTAGTTCTATTATCGACACAATCGTTATTTTGTTGAGTTTCTTTTTAAAATTTGGTGTGGTAATATGACCGTTTGCTCATCAATTTTTTCGTTATTCATAAATTTCGTCAATAAACGCATAGCTACGGCACCAATATCATACATTGGCTGAACAACCGTTGATAAGGTTGGACGCACCATTGTAGATAATCTTGTATTATCAAAACCGAGAACTTCCACATCTTCCGGTACATTCACACCATTATCCTGTAAACCATGGATGACACCTAAGGCCATTTCATCCGTAGCTGCAAAAATTGCCTTTGGATAATCTTTTATGTCGATAATGGAATTTGCCGCTTCCAGGCCAGCTTCATAACTAAATTCAGCCGTCACAACATAATCAGGATTTACTTCACCATTTTCTTCTTTAATAGCTCTTGCGTATCCTTGATATTTTCTTTCGTTAACGATAGACTCTTCTTCCCCTGTTACATAGATAGGGTGTTTCGTACCATTATTAATAAGTAATGAAGTTGCTTCATAAGCCGCTTGTTCATAGTCAATATTAACGGAAGGAATAGCACCACTTGAATCGATAGTTGCTGCTAAGGCAACAGGTACCGGCGATGTTTTTAATTGCTGTATATGCTCCTCACTGATGGAAGCACCCATGTAGACGAGGCCGTCCACCTGCTTTTCGAACATATTGTTGATCAATCGCAACTCTTTATCCTTATTCTGGTCGGAGTTACTTAAGATAATATTGTATTTATACATTGTGGCAATATCATCAATCCCCCGTGCAAGTTCAGAAAAGAAGATACTGGATATATCCGGGATGATAACCCCTACTGTCGTTGTTTTTTTACTGGCCAACCCACGTGCTACTGCATTAGGACGATATCCTAAGCGCTCTACCGTATTTAATACTTTCTTTCTTGTTGCTGGTTTTACATTAGGGTTTCCATTGACTACACGTGAAACGGTAGCCATTGAAACGTTTGCCTCTCTTGCTACATCATAAATAGTTACATTCATTGTTCTACCTCCTATGTTGATTTATGCTATGATACGATTTCATACATTTCTGTACTAAGATCCATCGATAGTTACATTATTAATGTTTATCAATCATATTATAACAAAAGATTCGATGAATTTAATCTAATAAGGGGCGATTTATGAAAATTTTTTCATTACGACTGCTAATTTTACTGTTTGTTTGGTTTTATCGACAAAAAAAGACTGGATTCACCGTTATTTGTCGAACATTCAAGAACATTTTGGCATAAAGAGAGACGAATTTTCACCCAAGAGCATAAGGGTAAACTTAAGCCATACAATGGAAACCCAACCTATTCCCAAATCGTTTGACTAGCGATAGTCTACCTTACATAATCTAGCTTATCGATAATGGTTAACCGACATCGATCTTAAGAGTCGATAGTGTGGATTATATAGTATCTTTCCCCATAATAAATACCTTTACACTTCTAATTCGACCGTAATTGGAAAGTGATCACTGGGGAAATGGCCAGCTATCTGATCCACAACTAATTTCGTTGTAAGCACTTGAAAATTTGCTTCTTTCAACAGAATCCAGTCGATTCGTGTCTTTCCGCCAGTGGCATCGTGAAAATCGTTAAAGCTGCCATATTGTTTGTTTTCATGATGATCACTGGTCTCCCAAGTGTCGACAAAACCAGCTTCTATCAAATGCTGATGCGTCTCTGATTGATCACTTGCATTAAAGTCACCCGTTAATATGAGTGGGATGCTGGCTTGCAGACCAATCTCATCAGGCTTACCAATTAACTGTGCACTATTTATTCTTGCTAATTCTGTTTCGTGGTCAAAATGAGTGTTAAGATGGTAAAAATCTTTATTTGTTTGTTTATCTCTAAACAACACCCATGTCGCTATTCTGGTAATTTGATTGCCCCACGTTTTCGAGCCGATTTGATCAGGGAAATCTGATAACCAAAAATGTTGATAGGCACGAACTTCCAACCTGTCTTTCTTATAAAAGATAGGTGTATATTCCCCTTTGCTCCCGCCTTCTCGCCCAAAACCAATCCATTGATAACCGGGAAGCAATGATTCAAGATCCGTTATTTGATGAAATAAACACTCTTGCAAACCTAATAAATCTGGGCTCTCTCTTATAATAAGCTGACCTACGTGCTCTTTTCGTTCCGACCAACTTGGATGATCCACCGGTGAATCATTGCGAATATTATAACTCATCACCACTAAACGATTCCTCATACTTCATCCTCCTGTTCCTTCGATATGATATATGTCTGAAATGCGTGATTCCCTTGCAACTCCACTATTCTACTACCTCTATCAAGCTGACCATAGGTATTAAATCCAGTTACTCTTCCATACCCTAAAGTAATCCCGTGAAACTCGGCAGTAAAATCATTATCATGGTCATGGCCGCAAAACACTCCTTTTACTTGTTGATCTAGTAACAAGGAGGTAAACAAACCCGTATTTAAAGCAGGAGCACACACTTCCTCCCCTTTTTCCCCTGACGTTTCTCCACTCTCCCATGCCTCCTGATATTCTGGCAAAGGAATATGTAAAAACAGAAGATCTGTGGTTGTTTGTTTTTTTTCTTGTTTGTAATAATGTGATACGCGACGAAACCATTCCACTTGTGCGGGGTGAACATATGCATATTTCCCAACCTCTAAGAAATCATATGCCCCACTATCGATCACGTAAAGCACATTTTCCAGCTGACCCTGGGCATTGGTTAATTCTATGCAGTAACATTCCCGATCCTCCACGATAAAATGGTGTTTTTTGGTTGCAGGATGGGTTAATTGTTTTTCCATCGCACGCAACTCTGTTCTGGTCACACCTTCCTCTGAATCATGATTGCCATATGTGATCGCTATCGGGGTGTGTAAGGTATTAAAAAATTGGATAAGTTGCTCCATCGTCTGGGCAGGATCTGTTTTGTTTTTGGACCAGATAAGATCACCCGTTACGATTAATAAGTCTGGTCGAACAAACGCTACTTGTTCTTTGATTAGATTCAAGGTTTGTTGATCTTTATCATTGAATGGTAAATCACCAACATGGAGGTCGGTTAACTGCATTATTTTAAAGTTAGCAGATGACTTGGTCCATTTCATAAGATACACTCCTCACATAGACGTAATCGCTTACTTATATTTGGTAAGTGTACGCTACTACTACCCTTTTGTCTAGTGAAAATACATGAAAAACCCTTTACAATGATGTGACAAATGTAAAGGGTTCTCTTGATCTTTAAAATGTTTTATCTTTTTCTAATCTTGTTGATCTCGTCGGCTACAAATTGTACTTGAGTTCCTACAATGACTTGGATACCATTTTGACCAACTACTTTCACACCTGGTACCCCCGTTCTTTTAATCCGTTCCTGATCTACTGCGTCCATATCATCTACTTCCAAACGTAAACGTGTCACACAGTTATCGACGGATGCCACATTGTCATCCCCGCCAAGCGCTGCATAAATTTCAGTAGCCATGGCAGTAATATCATCATCTCCTGAGGCAGATGGTTCTTCTACTTCCTCTTGAATGTCATCTTCTCGACCTGGTGTTTTTAGATTAAACTTCACAATCAAGAAACGGAATAACGTATAATAGATGACCGCTACAACCAAACCTTGTACTAATAGCATATAAGGCTGATTAGCAAGCGGTAAATTAAAGCTTAAGATAAAGTCAACTAAACCGGCACTGAAACCAAAACCAGCCGTCCAATCAAAGGCTGCGGCAACAGCTAATGATAAACCAGTGAGCAAAGCATGAACCACATATAAAGCTGGTGCCAAGAACATAAAGGAGAATTCTAACGGTTCAGTGACTCCAGTGAAGAAAGCGGCAAATGCAGTTGCCATTAATAAAGAGGCCGCAGTTTTCTTTCGTTTCGTCTTTGCAGTATGATACATGGCCAAGGCAGCTGCTGGCAGACCAAACATCATGATTGGGAAGAAACCGGCTTGGTACATTCCTGTTACCCCTTTTTCCCCTGTGCTGTTCCAGAAGTTCGCAATATCGTTAATACCAGCCACATCAAACCAGAATACGGAGTTTAAGGCATGGTGCAGACCTGTTGGAATTAATAAACGGTTAAAGAAGCCATATAATCCTGCCCCTACCGCGTCCAAATCAACGATAAACTTACCAAAGTTAACTAATCCAGTATAAATAAATGGCCAAATAAAGAATAAGACAACGGCAATCGCCAAGCTGATAGCTGCAGTTAATATCGGCACCAGACGCTTCCCACTAAAGAAGGCGAGAGCATCCGGCAATTTAACATGACTAAATCGATTATATAAGATGGAAGCCGTAATCCCTGAAATGATACCGACAAACTGATTTTGAATATTTTCAAAGGCGGGATTCACACTTCCTTCTTCCACGCCACTTAATAAAGCGACCGATTCCACAGACAATATATGTGTGATAACCAAGTAAGAGACGAGACCACTTAACGCAGCGGAACCATCCTTATCCTTGGAAAGCCCAAATGCTACACCCACGGCAAAAAGAATTGACATTGCCGGACCATCGACAATCGCTTCCCCAGCTTTAATTAAAAAGGCAGCAACAATATTATTAGCACCCCAGCCATCTGCATCAATGGCATAACCGATCCCCATTAAAATCGCTGCAGCTGGTAATACAGCAACGGGTAGCATCAAGGATCTTCCGAGATTTTGAAAGTATTTCATCATGTTTTTTTCCTCCTCTTTTTGAATTAGAGTTTGTAATAATTAAAAAAATATAAATGCTTGCTTACATCTTGTTCAATCTTTCCATATGAATCGTGATATAGCCTAGTTCTGATGGTGGAAACTCAATTCCATATTTTTGTGTGATAGCATCCGTGACTTCGAGCGTAACTTGATACGAATTCGAGAATTTCGTCTTGATCATCGATAACATATCTGCATCCATTTCGTGCACCTCATATTGGCCTACCCTGGATAAGGTAAAGTGCAAATGAGTAATCAACCGTTGATAGGAAATATCATCCTCCTTGATCTCCAGATTCATTTTCTTTAAAAAGGATTGCATCATTTCCCGGACAATCGCTGTATGCTTAATCGTCTGGCTGTAATCACCTCCTTGCAGCTTCATCGTATGGATATGCAAAGCAATATGAGCCGCCTCATCAACGGGGATATCTAATTGACAATTAGCTCGCATATGTTCGACGGCCCATGTACCAATCTCAAACTCATCACGATATAATATTTTGATTTCATTTAGCAGCTTATTGGGTAAATGAATCCCCTCTTCTATTCTTTCAATTGCAAACGAAATGTGATCTGTCAAGGCAATATGAATATGTTCACTCAGCTTTGAACCAAGATAGTTCTCCGCATAGGAGATGATCTCTTCTGAAATAAGAAAATGCTCTTCTGGAATTCGGCCTAAAAGTTGCTGTAACTTCTCATTTTCTTTCATCACAAATAATTGCTCCACTCTATTCTTATTAATTAGATCATTTTTTCGTTTTCCAAAAGCAATACCATTTCCGATAGCGACCTTTTCTTCCTCATTATCTACAACAAGAATGGCATTATTATTGAATATTTTCTTTAATTTCATTATTATCATCTCCTTTCGTCTTATTCTACACCAGTTCATGATCATCGTGTAAGTACTTGTGAATTCCCATAAAGGAACGATAACTCTAACTAATCGACAAAATAACCGTTTCTCCGGCAGTAACGTTTGTCTCCGTTGTTGTCTTATAGGTTTTGTCTTTGGTATTGCTATTCGTGATCACGATGGGTGTTATAGTGTTTGCTGCATATTCTGAAATATAGGATAAATCAACCTCAAGTAGTGAAGTTCCAATTGTCACTCGGTCACCTGGTTTCACCTTGGGAGAAAAGCCTTGCCCTTTTAGCCCAACTGTTTCTAACCCAACATGAATAAGCACCTCGGTTCCATCTTCTGCCTCCAATCCGATGGCATGTTTACTATCTGGCACTTGTATCACTTTGCCATTTATAGGTGCTACCACGTTTCCTTCTGACGGAATAATGGCCACACCTTCTCCCATCATCTTCTCTGCAAAAACGGGGTCTGGTACCTTTTCTAATAAGACAATTTCTCCTGACATGGGAGCAATAATTTCGATTTCATCTGACTTTTGAAACAGCTTTTTAAACATTACGTATTCTCCTTTCTGTTACATTAAAACGAGGAACAAAACCTGTCTTGATATTCACTCTATAAAGGTGCTAATATCTTTCCTTTTTATTAGATCAAATATGTTTGATACGCTTATTACTTACACAAAAAAAGACATAGAGAATATGCAAAGGTTATTCACTATTCTTTACCTCTGCAGCTTCTCTATGCCTAATCATGTTAGTAACATAAGAGTCGATATTCTATTCGCTTCGTTTAACTAAAGTCATCATACCATATACCTTTTAAGTTGTCTAGACCTTTTTTATTTTTATCAATCTCTAGTTGAAATCTTCTTGTTATTTCCGGAAAATAACAGGGTTAGCAGTATAGACAACTACACAATCTTCTGATTATTCTTAAAATAATTGATACACTAGCGAACTTTACAAGGAGAGCTTTCCTTGCTCGAATCTCTTGTTGATTTATGCCCTAGCGGAAACTATTTTCAGAGCGCTTGCTTGTAAGACGAACAATCACACTAACTACTCGGGAAAGAAGGCTACTTTACATTATCCATCCTATCGGTACTTCGATTCATTCATGGTCAAAATCGTTCCATACCTCCTTATATAAAAAAATGTATAAAATACACTGTTGAATACCGTAATAGCAGTAACCGTTTTGTCTTACATATCGCTGCTACTTATCAGAAAAGATTTGTTCCGCTAGTTTTTTCCCTGTTGGCGTTGCTGCCAGCCCACCTAGAGCAGTTTCCTTATGGGCAATAGGCATTCGCTGCCCAATCTTGTACATCGCCTCTATCACCTCATCGCAAGGGATTCGACTTTTAATACCTGCAAGTGCCATATCAGCTGCGATAAGTGCATTAGAAGCACCCATGGCATTTCTCTTCACACAAGGTACTTCGACAAGCCCGGCAACCGGGTCACAAACTAATCCTAACATGTTTTTTAAAGCTATTGCCATTGCCTCTGCGGATTGCTTAGGTGTGCCTTCCATAACCTCTACAATCGCAGCCGCTGCCATGCCTGTCGATGTACCAACTTCTGCCTGACAGCCGCCTGCAGCTCCTGATATAGAGGCGTTATTTGCAACTACAAACCCAAAAGCACCGGCGGTAAATAAATAATTAATTTTTTGTTCAGCAGATAGTTCATATTTTTTATCTAATGCAAATAAGGTACCCGGCACTACTCCGGCTGACCCTGCCGTAGGAGTTGCACAAATCATTCCCATTGCAGCATTCACTTCATTTGTTGCCATTGCCTTGCTTACGGCATCCAACATGACATTATTGGACAAAGCCTTTCCTGATTCCATATAGTCCTGTAATAATCTAGCATCCCCACCCGTCAACCCAGAATGTGAGGTAACTTCCTCTGTTATGCCTCTGTGAACAGCCGATTCCATAACAGACAAATTCTTTTCCATGATTTGAATCACTTCTTCTCTAGTTCTTTCCTGCACCATCATATCCTGCTGAATCATCACCTCAGATATGGAAAGCTTTTGTACTTCTGCTTGTTCTATTAATTCAGCAACATTTCGAAACATTCACACTCCTCCCCTCTTTATTCGTTGATCTTAGTCACTTGCAAAATATTTGGTAACTTACTTAGTTCTATGATCAATTCTTTTGATATATTTTGATCCACCTCGATCGTCATCAGGGCCTTTTGTGCTTTCTCCTGTCTTGACACCTTCATTTGTGCAATATTGAGCCGATGAGCAGCAAGGAGATTAGAAACGGCAGCAATGGTTCCATAGCGATCATAGTGTAGAATAACGATGACTGCACCATCACCTGATAAATCTAATGGAAATTGGTCAAGTTCAATGATTTCTATTTTCCCCCCACCAATCGATATACCAGTTACCTCTAATGACTTCTTACCCTTGAACAATTCTAATTTGACCGTATTAGGGTGATCTGGGATGGCATCTTCTTCTATAAAACTTACTTTCATTTGTTTTTTGGCCGCAATCTGTAAAGACAATTTTATTCGTTGGTCATTGGTATCAAAATGAAGTAATCCAGCTACCAACGCAATATCTGTACCATGGCCTTTATAGGTTTTAGCAAATGAGCCATATAAATGAATAATTATCTCTTCTGGTTGTTCATTAAACAAATCACGCGCTACTTTTCCAATCCGAACCGCTCCTGCAGTATGAGAACTGGAAGGTCCTATCATCACTGGCCCAATAATGTCAAAAACACTTTTATACTTCACAGCATAGAAACCTCCTTTTATACAATGCCTTGAAGGGGCAATACGGCCTTTGATTCATTCTAAGTAAAAATCTTTTCACATGCTATAATACCAAGGTTTTTATACTTTCTGGTTATCTTATCAAATAGTCTACTATATATTTATGTACTTTTGGTTTTAGTTACAATTTAAGACCGTTTTTGGTCAGTAAAAGGGCATATGACTTTAGCATTTGTCGTATGGATAGCTGTGAGGCATGGCAGCACTATTCGCAAGTTGTCATTTTACAGTTTCTAACCAATTAAAAAAACCAGAGAGACTTATAAAAGTCTCCCTGGTTTTCAGCATTTATTTATTTAACAGCTCTTTCATAAATTCATGGAAGGTTGGGATATCCATTTGCTGTGCGGCATCGGATAAGGCGACGGCTGGATCTGGATGTACTTCTGCCATCACTCCATCTGCTCCAATGGCCAAAGCAGCTTTAGCGGCAGGGAGTAATAGATCTCTTCTTCCCGTAGAGTGTGTTACATCCACCATAACTGGCAAATGCGTTTCTTGTTTTAAGATAGGAACCGCTGTAATGTCTAATGTATTACGAGTCGCCTTTTCGTACGTTCTAATCCCGCGTTCACAAAGAATAATGTCCCCATTACCTTTCGAGTTAATATACTCTGCGGCATTGATAAAGTCCGATATCGTAGCAGACATACCGCGTTTCAATAGAACAGGCTTGTTCGTTTCACCTGCTGCCTTTAACAATTCAAAGTTCTGCATATTTCGAGCACCGATCTGAATCACATCAATATAATCGACAGCTTTCTCAATATGAGCTGGATTGACAATTTCACTTACCACAGCCAAACCTTGTTCATCGGACACTCTCTTCAGAATCTCCAAGCCTTCAAATCCAAGGCCCTGGAAATCATACGGGGATGTCCTTGGCTTAAAGGCACCACCACGAATTAAATGAAGTCCTTCCTGCTTAATGGCCTTGGCCACTTCTGTCACCTGCTCATAACTCTCTACGGCACATGGACCGAATATAAAGTGCTGGTTACCATCTCCGAACTTATCTCCATTTATTTCAATAACGGTATCTTCTGGTTTTTTCTTACGAGATACTAATAGAGCTTTACTGTGATCATCTTCTTGCAACTCTAGTCCAGCTTTGAATATTTCCTTAAATAAGTGAACAATCGTCGCATTCTCAAATGGTCCATCATTATGTTTCGTGATCAAGTTTAACATATCACGCTCTCGAACTGGATCATAACTACGGTTGGCACCTTGCTTCTCTTTCACCTGGCCTGTCTTTTGCACCAACTCGGCACGTTTATTTATTAGTTCTAGAATTTCTAGATTGGTTTGATCAAGCTGTTCGCGAAGCTGATCCAATTGTTCATTACTCATAAAAAAGTCCCCCTTGTCCTATTTTTAATTCTGAAAACATTGCCTATCTTCCATGATAGACAATAGCTGCTGTTTTTTCCACTGATAGTTAACAAAAAATTATCAGTATACTATAAACCATTGATTCTATGACTATCGTTAACCTTTTTACTGCTTGAAATCAAGAATAAAAGGGACGTTTATTGCCATTGCATAGTGAGAGTTCTACACACAGACTTTTTTCATCCACTCACAAATGATTTATACTGTAAAAAAATCACTTCCTGATAACATCAAAAGAATGTTATACTTTTCTATAGAATTACGGATAATTATAGCTAAAAAAACGAGACTTGTCATCCTTTAGACCATATTTTTTTGAATATTTCAAATTTCTTTAGAAATAGAGAGGAAACTTTTAGATGAATAAACCTATTTTTGCACTAGATATTGGTACACGATCGGTAATTGGTCTATTAATGGAAAAAATAGAGGACAAATACCATTTAATCGATTATTATATGTTGGAACATCACGAACGATCCATGTTAGATGGCCAAATCCACGATGTCGTTTCTGTTGCGGATATTATTGGACAAGTTAAACAACATTTAGAAGATAGACATCAAATCAAATTGGAGCAGGCTTGTGTCGCTGCGGCAGGAAGAGCATTGAAAACCAAACGTGTCACCTCGGTCACCTCCATTTCTAAACAGCCAATTATCAACACGGATGATATTTTACTGTTAGAGTTAGAGGCCGTACAGCAAGCCCAATACCAGTTAGCAAATGGGGAGGAGGAAACCAGTCAACACTACTATTGTGTGGGTTACTCTGTCCTCCGTTATAAATTGGACAATGAAGAAATAGGTTCTTTAATTGATCAACAAGGGGAGGCGGCAGAAGTCGAAATTATTGCTACCTTCTTACCAAAAGTGGTGGTAGAATCGCTGTTATCTGCTTTGCAACGAGCCGACTTACGGTTAGAAGCCTTAACCTTGGAGCCAATCGCTGCTATTCAGGTGTTGATCCCTCCTTCTATGCGTCGCTTGAACGTAGCACTAGTCGATATTGGTGCCGGCACAAGTGATATTGCCTTAACATCAGAAGGAACGGTCACTGCCTATGGAATGGTTCCTAAAGCAGGAGACGAAATTACAGAAGCACTCAGTGACCATTATTTATTAGACTTCCATCAAGCGGAACAATGCAAGCGAGAACTTACTATACATAATCAGGCAACAATTGAGGACATCCTTGGATTTGCGCAAGAAATTACTCTAGAAGAAACATTGGAACATATCTTGCCTGCTGTGGAACAACTAGCTCATGACATTTCTCAGGAAATCATCACATTAAATGGGGGCAAGGCTCCTAAGGCAGTGATGTTAGTTGGTGGTGGGAGTCAAACACCTGCACTTAGTAGAGTACTAGCGAACCGCTTACAGCTCCCGGAAAATCGCGTTGCCATTAGAGAGGTTCAAGCGATCCCATCCTTAACAAAACAGGATGACCTGCCAGTTGGTCCAGATTTTGTTACACCGATTGGCATTGCCATTGCCGCTAAACAAAATCCGGTTCATTATATAAGCGTCATGGTGAATAACAGAACCGTCCGATTATTTGAAATGAAAAACTTAACCGTTGCGGATGGCTTACTGACAGCTGGTCTGCAAATAAAGAAACTCTATGGAAAACCAGGCTTGGCTGCGATCATTGAATATAACGGAAAACAAATAACGCTTCCTGGCGGCTTTGGTAAGCCTCCACTCATCTATATTAACGATCAAGCAGCTAATATAGACGACAGCATTATAAACGGTGACAAGATTGATATTATCCAAGGGGAAGATGGGGAACAAGCAGAAATGACCCTGCAGGAATTGATCGGCGAACCAAAGCTAATCACGATTTTCTACCAGGAAGAGCCTTACTCCATAGCAGGTATTACAAAAGTTAATGGACGTGAAGTGCCAGCTGACTATCTATTACAGGACGGCGATATTGTTTTATATCAAGCGACCATTACATTAGAGCATTTCTTAGACGATTTTTCCATTCAAAGGGATCCATTTTCCACTTTTACTGTTTGGATTGATAACCAAGAGCAAAAGTTTGCAAAATACGTCAGTCCCATGCTCTTAAATGGTGCGCAGGTACAGCCTTATTCCACATTGAAAGATGGAGATATCTTAGAGGCAAAACCGCTCTCTACTCCGTGCTTGAGCGATATATTGGTGGATTTGGAAATTTCTTATCTCGTAGAATTAAAGATAATCTACAACCAGCGACCGTTAACGCTGTCACAAGAGTTAGTAAAGGTATATCGAGATGGCGAACAGCTGCGTTTACATGAAGCGATAAGAGATCAGGATCGCTTACAAATCCAGCAGCAAAAACAAAAATCTTTTATATTCCAAGATATCTTCCGTTTTATCTCACTCGATTTAACCCAAGCCACTGGTAAAGTAGAATTACTGAGGAATGGAAATCCTGCTACCTTCTTTGAACCCTTACAACCAAATGATCAAATCGAGATTAAATTGGAAAACAATTGATCGAAGCATAATGACAGACGCTTTTTGCTTATGTTCTGCGTGAGAAGATATACCTTTCGAACGATGACGGCCGTTTTTTCGCGCTTCCCCATAAATTTTGTCCGTCATTTTCAGAATGACGGACATTTTCGCGCTTCCTCCGCAAATTTTGGCCGTCATTTTCAAGATGACGGACATTTTCGCGCTTTCCTCGCAGATTTTGTCCGTCATTTCCAGAATGACGACGGTTTTTCGCGCTTCCCCGCAGATTTTGGCCGTCATTTCCAAGATGACGGCCTTTCTGCATTGCAAAACTAGTTATCTACCCTTAATGAATCGAATGGTTCAAGTTGAATGAAGATCGTTTATTTATTACCCGATTGTTTTAAGATTTTCTGTGGTAATACTATCATGGTTTAGATGCTTAACCGCCTGTCCATTAATCAATTGTATGACTTGAGGTGACTCATGTTTTACTCCATACTGTTCTGCAATATAATTCGACAACTCTCTTACTTCTTGGACATATAACCGAAATAACGGGATAGTTGCCTCTTCTCGATAATTTTCAAATTGGCGATTGGCTTCTGCGCTAATAGGACATGTTAAGCTGTGCTTCATGATCACAAAAGAGCTATTATTATCTGCAATTTCCTGAAATTCTTCGATTGTTCGCAATTGTTGAATGTCCATCGCTATCATCCCTTTCTTTTTTAATAGACAAAGAAGCTGTCCACATTCTATAAAGACATGGACAGCTCTTTGATGATACGATTGAATTAATTATTGCTTTTTTCTTCTGATTCCACTGCTTGCGCTGCCTCTTCAATAGCTTGGGCTACTTCTTCTGCGGCTTTTTCAGGGTCTTCTTTATCAGAGATCTTATCTTGAATGGTTTCTTTTGTTTCTTTTAATTTATTGGAAACCTCTTCGGTTTTTTTGGCAACCGTGTTGCTGATTTGCTCTGATTGCTCTTTGGCATAATCCTTGAATTGATTTCCCTTCTCATAAGCTACGTCTTTAAATTCCGCCCCTTTTTCATAGGCAACATCTTTCCATTCACCTGCGCGGTCTTTGACGTAATTAGCACCTTGATTAATGTCACTTCTTAATTCTTTACCAGATTTCGGAGCGAAAATTAAGGCTAAAGAGGCGCCAACAATTCCCCCAATCAATGAACCAATTAAAAAATCCTTACTATTAATATTTTGGCTTTCTTCATTTTGTTGTTGATTTGTCATTTTGCATTCCTCCAATGTTTTTTATTTATTTTTATTATTCTTAAATAATTCTAACACAACTGTACTCCACTTAATAGCCTGTGCCGTGGTTTCTTTATTTTCTTCTGCTACTTGATGAACCGCTTTTGACACAGTGCGAACAGACTCCGTCAAGTCAGTGAAGGTGGCACCGACATTTTTCACACCATCAACAACGGTGTTTAGTTTTGTCGTCTTTTCTTGGATTTCATCGGCAAGCTTATTCGTCTTATTTAATAAGGCCTGTGATTCCACAATAATTCCGTTAACTTGCTTATCAAACCCTTCTAAAGTATCTGCCACATGTGATAATGTCCGTTTCGTTTCTTTCAAAACGGGGGCAACAGAAACAACTAGAAAAATAACTAGAGCGGCAAACGCAACTGCTGCTATGATTGCTGCTAATGCTAAGAGTATGTCCATTTATTGATTCACTCCTTTATATGTATTTCATTATTCAAACTGATAATAATGTTATACCCTTTAATCCCTATTCTAAACAACTCAAAAACAAAATTCACGTGAAAAGGGTATCTTTTTTTATATTTCTTCAAATGAGGCAGGAAGAATAGGGAATAAAAGGAGGATTGGCAGGACGTCTAGAACCCGTGTGTTTCCATTCTCTAAGTTCTATCACTCGTAGAATATCGTTTAAAACTTTAACATTGAATAAAACAATTCCCTTATTGGCATTTGATTTTCCAATAAGGGAATCTTAAGCGTTTCAATTTATTTGACTTTCTTGGTAGGCCGTTTCATATTTTTGAATATCTCCTGCCCCCATAAAAACTAAAACACTATCTTTGTGCTGATTAAGCACGTCGATTTGATCTAGTTCTAATATGTTACTCTTCGGTATAAGCCGCTGAAGATCATTAATCGATAACTTCGCTTGCGCCTCTCGAGCGGAGCCAAAGATGTCACATAAGTATATAGCATCAGCATCAGATAATGCGTCGCTAAACTCCTGTAAAAACGTCTTGGTTCTTGAATAAGTATGTGGTTGAAAAATCGCGACAATTTCCCTGTTAGGATACTTTTTTCTCGCAGCTTCCAGCGTCGCACCAACTTCTCGTGGATGATGCGCATAATCATCAATAATAATCTGATTACCTAGCTGCTTCTCTGAAAATCGGCGTTTAACACCATGAAAGGAAAATATTTCTTTGATTTGCTCACTACTGAAATCTTCATAATCACACATGGTAATCACTGCTAATGCATTCAAAATACTATGATCTCCGAATGAATTGATTTCAAATGTATCATAATAATCATTACGCACAAACACATCAAAGGTAGTCCCCGTCTCTGTTACTTTTATATTCTTGGCGCAAAAATCATTGCCCTCACTTAATCCATAATAAAGTACAGGCGCCTTGGCTTGAATAGCTTGCAAATATTCATCATCACCACAGGCAATAATACCCTTCCGTACGTTATTAGCCATTTCTTGAAAGGCGTTAAAGACGTCATCCACATCTTTGAAATAATCGGGATGATCAAAATCAATATTTGTCATAATCGCATAATCAGGTTGGTAGGCTAAGAAATGACGGCGATACTCACAAGCTTCAAAAACAAAGTATTTTCCATCTTCTGATCCTTTACCCGTTCCATCTCCAATCAAATACGAGATTGGTACATTTTGGTCTAACACATGGGCTAATAAACCGGTTGTCGAGGTCTTACCATGTGACCCGGTAACCGCAATACTAATATACCGCTTCAACCATTCTCCGAGAAACTCATGATAACGATAGAACGGTACCCCCATTTCTTTCGCTCTTTGAATCTCTGGGTGATCCTCTTTAAAGGCATTACCAGCAATAACGGTCAATTCTGGTTTAATATTGTCTTCAGAAAAAGGTAGTATCGTAATATCTTTTTGTTCTAAAGCAGGTTGTGTGAAAATATATTTCTCAATATCTGACCCTTGCACTTCTTCGCCTGAGTCAACTAATATTTGTGCTAATGCACTCATTCCTGTCCCTTTAATACCAATAAAATGGTAATTTGTCATAAAAAAGAACCTCCAAAATCATTTTGATCATACTAAATAATAGAATGGATAAGATAATCATTCCTCTTCTTTAATATATGTGAGGAATTGCTTTGTGTTAGCTCTTTCTGTTCGAGCAGTAAAGTTCTCGTTTGTTACTATTCTAAGCAATCATCTATTATTCATTCATTGTATCCAGACTGCTGATTAATACTTCTCGTTGTTTGCTGCCATTCTGTCCGGATATTACTCCATTATCTTCCATGCTATCAATCAAACGTGCCGCTCTATTATAACCAATCTTAAAGCGTCGCTGCAGTAAAGAAGCACTCGCTCCATTGTGTTTTAACACAAAATCAACGGCTTCATGATACAAGGCATCTACTTCTTCACTCACATACGACTGTTGAATTAATTGTTCTTGTTCAAATAAATATTCGGGTGAGGCGATTTGTTTTACGTAACTGGTAACCCGTTCAATTTCATCATCTGAAACAAAAGCTCCTTGGATTCGTTTCATTTCGCCTGAACCATTTTCGATAAACAGCATATCCCCTTTACCGAGCAGCTTCTCTGCGCCATTAGAATCCAAAATGGTCCGCGAGTCAATCTGTGATGAAACACTGAAGGCAATCCTTGTCGGCACATTCGCCTTAATCAAACCAGTGATAACGTCAACAGAAGGCCGTTGTGTGGCAATTAGTAGATGGATGCCACACGCTCTTGCCTTTTGAGCAATTCGACAAATAGCATCTTCCACATCCTGGGGTGCCGTCATCATTAAATCAGCCAACTCATCGATCACAATGACAATATATGGCATCTTATCTTCTGGACGTTGCTGTTCCACCACTTTTTGATTATACCGTTGAATATCACGAGCGCCTTCCTCCACAAATCGTTGGTAGCGATCTTCCATTTCCTGCACTGCCCATTTTAATGAAGAGGTGGCCGCTTTAACATCGGTAATCACAGGAGCGACCAGATGAGGAAGTTCATTATATGGTGCCAATTCCACCATTTTAGGGTCAATTAAAAGAAATTTTACCTCGTCATGATTCGCTTTATATAATAAGCTGATTAAAATCGTATTAATACAGACACTCTTCCCAGATCCTGTTGCACCAGCAATCAGACCATGTGGCATCTTCTTCAAATCCGTTAGCATAGTACTTCCTTCAATATCCGCCCCCAACGCTACTGTTAGCGGAGAGTGCTGTCCTAAAAAGTCCTCGCTATCCAACATTTTATGCAAAAAAACAGGCTCTGCATTTTCATTAGGCACCTCAATGCCTATGGTATGTTTACCAGGGATTGGGGCTTCCATCCGAATATCTCTTGCAGCCAAGTTCATTTTGATATCATCTGTTAGGTTCTTAATCTTGCTCACTTTCACTCCTGGTTCGGGCTGGATTTCAAACCTTGTCACCGATGGACCCTGAGTGACATCTACGACTTTTGCTTTTATGTTAAAGTATCGAAGCGTATTTTGTAACGTTTCTGCTTGTTCATTTATCCACGGTGTCTGATTTACTTTCTGTTCTGTGACATCATCTAACAAGTGCATAGGTACCGAATAAGAACGTGGCTGTATCTCTTTATCTGAAACAGTTGCTTCCTGTTTATCTTCCACTTTAGTAGGTGTTTCTCGTTTCTCTTTTTCCTTCATTCTCCATTTATCTCTTGGTGTCATCATAACATTCAAAGGCTTTTGGTTCTTCGTCTGATTAGGTCGCTGACGTTTCTCTGTTTGGGCAACTTTTGCAATCTCCACGTGTTTACTCGATGATGCTTTCTTATGCTCTTTGACTGCTTGCTTTTCAGTTGATATGTCAGATTGCTTTTCTTCTTTTTGCTCTGTCCGTGACACTGACCTCGTTTTCTCCATCTGTGCTTTTGGTGTTTCTATGGAGTTGCTCTCCATTTGTTTTGGCGTCTCTTGTGTTTCTGGCACTTTAGATTCCATTGGCTTTGACATCTCTTGTGTTTCTGGCACTGTAGGTTCCATTGGCTTTGGTGCTTCATTTGGTTCATTTCGTTTTACTTTACGATGATGAAAACCATAAATAGGCGATGGAACGTCCTGCGCCTTAAAAGGTTGTCGCTTTTCCAATTGTGGTGTAGCTTGTGTTTGTCTTTCTTCTTTGTTTGTATGCTTTTGTTGCGGTTTTCTTCTTGACGTTGTTTGCTGTTTCTGCGTTCTATTATTATTTTGTTGATGTTTAGGATATTGATAGGCCATCTTGGCTTCCACAGTTTTATTTTTGGTCGAACTTCGATCCTCTGTCATGTTTAGATGTTCTTCTCGCTCTTCTTCAACAAATAATTGATCCCATCTTTTTCTTATGTTTTTCCACATCGTACGTTCACACTCACTTCCTACTATTTGTACGATTATACAATCAAACACTCTACCTTTTATTTTATCATGAAACACGTGATTGTAATAGCAATTTTTTCTATTATGAAAAACTTGGTTACAATAGCTGATCGTCTGTCCGGTTCTAATCTTTGATTTATAAACACAGGCAAAACGCACAAATGTTGAACAACAAGCATCTGTGCGTTTGTGTATCATACTTACAACATCGTTTTATTTCACAACAAGGAAGACGGAAGGCAGCTACACTTAGGATTCAAAAATAAATTCACTGCCAATTTCCTTTTCAGCAGGCAGAACGTAGATCCCTTTTTCTTTCGGTGCATTTGGTAATCCTAATTCTTTTTGCGAACAAATCATACCAAACGAATCCACACCACGCAATGTGGTCGGCTTAATTTCCATTCCGTTTGGCATAATCGCACCTACCTTCGCCACAACGACTTTCTGATCTTTATCAATATTAGGCGCCCCACAAACGATCTGGAGTGATTCATTTCCTACATTGATTTGACATACACGGAGTTTATCGGCATCTTCATGCGGCCTGATATTCTCTACATAACCAACGACAAATTTTGGTGTTAGATCCACATTTAATGGATTGGGCACCTTGTTTTTGGCAAATGCCTCTTGCAATGACTGGAGTATACCCTCGGTTAATTTCGTTTTTCCATTGGCTAATCCATCCACATACTGATCGGCTTGAAAGATATTGTATCCAACGATTTCACGTGTTGTTTCATCGATGATTTGTACGACATCCCCATATTTTTCAAAGGTTATTTTCTCACTGTTTTTCATCGGAAACAACAAGACGTTACCGATTCCTGGTTTATTGTAATAGACAAACATGTTCGTTAATTCCTCTCTTATTCTTTTGGTTTCTTTTTGGCTAAAATAAATACTGGCTCTAAGTGTTTATTTTCATAGATAAATGGCAGCGAGGTGATCGGCACACGACCTTCCGCAAAAAATTTCATCGTTATTTGAGCCACCATGTCATATCCGGCTTCATTCTGAATATCTGCCAATAACAAAACATCCTGATGTGGGACAGCTACCACCAGCTCACCGATTGTATTGGCACTCATTTCTTCTAAGAAGGCTTCATTCAAAATCCGGCTTGCATCATAGCCATCTTGTGTAGCGATAAAATAAAAATCATTACCTGCAACGGTATCTTTTTTCGTTGAGGTGGGCAAGGAACGAATATTAAATATAGAGATCTCCTTTAGCCGCTCCTTAGACCAGCCTTGTTCCTCCAACATTTGTTGATCAATCAATTGATAAGTCGTGCCTAAATCCAAGGCATAATAAATATTCGTTTCAGCGGTATGCTCGGTATAAACTAATGGTATACCAGATTTGGTCTCTTTCGGAAAAGAGGTCGCACGCATTACCGGATAAATATGCGTCTCCTTTCCCTCTAACTGATGTTCTTCATGCATCATCTTTAAAGATTCATGGATATGAAATTGTAATTCCTCAAGCGCAACATCGCCTCGTCTTTCATGCTTGGCAATAACATTTGCAATGGCAATATTAACACCTTGTTTCGTGTCTTTCCATTCCACACGATAACTATTTTTATCTCTATTGTAGGAAACAGACCATGCTTCTTCTTGTTGAAATAATTCATCTAGTTTCTGTTTCATTTTGATTGCAGTCATACTCATCTTTTTATCCCCCTTTTTTTCGGAAGAACACACTAAATCGTATTGTATCACTTTTTTCAATAAATAAAAAACGGTATGCTGTTTCTACATGCGAAAATGGTATTTGCTTTGAGTATGATGTTGAAAAGAGCCTATATTTGCGCTGAAGGAATGTTGTTGATCATTTTTAATGCCCTGCATAAGAAAACGTCCAAACTCACTACTCACAAAAATTTCATACCATTTTATGCTTGTTCATCTATTTCAAGATCTTCACTTTCTTACTTCCCAAAAAAGCACAAATCCTAGCTAACAAGATTTGTGCTTTTACGTTCATATTAAGATAGGCCTTCAATAAATTGTTCGATTTCTGCTTGTGTTTTTCTGTCCTTACTTACAAATCTGCCAAGTTCTTTTCCTTGATCAAATGCCAAAAAGCTTGGTATACCAAAAATATCGTTAGCTGCACAAATATCGATAAACGGATCTCGATCTACATAGATAAATTCATAATCGGGATATTTCTCCGCTATTTCAGGCATAATTGGTTCAATTACCCTGCAGTCAGGACACCAATCTGCCGAAAATAAGTAGATCACCTTTTCATTATTTTTCAACTGATCAAATTCTGCTTCTGATTGTAATGGTCGCATATTTCCATTCCTCCATTTCTTTTCTTATGTGTTTGTCTATCTAAGCAAGATTTCCTCCATTATATCGTCGAGAAAAGTACGTTCTGGCTATTTTTGTCTAATCGAATCCACCAGCTGTTGATCGGTAGTTTTGACCAAGTTGATCAACAGCTCTTTTGCAGCGGCATAATCATCCACATGTATGATCGAAGCGTGCGTATGAATGTATCTCGAACAAATACCAACAACTGTGGAAGGGACTCCTTGATTAGATAAATGGACACTCCCTGCATCCGTTCCCCCTTGCGAGACAAAATATTGATAAGGAATATTATTGCTTTCTGCAGTGTCCAGAACAAATTCACGCAAACCGTGATCGGTTATCATACTTCGATCAAAAATACGGAGCAGTGCCCCTTTTCCTAATTGACCAAATTCTTTGTCATCTCCAGACATATCATTGGCAGGAGAAGCATCAAGCGCATAAAAAATATCCGGCTGAATCATATTGGCTGCCACTTTCGCCCCGCGCAATCCAACCTCTTCTTGAACGGTAGCACCTGAATATAGCTGGTTCGGTAAGGTTTCCCCTTGTAGAGCTTGCAAAAGTTCAATCGCTAAACCGCAGCCGTAGCGATTATCCCATGCCTTGGCAAGAATTTTCTTATCATTGGCCATTGGGGTAAAAGTCGAAACAGGGATTATCGACTGCCCTGGTTTAACACCTAATCTGACAGCATCTTCTTTGTCATCTGCACCAATATCGATAAGCATATTTTTCTGTTCCATGGGCTTCGCGCGTTCTGCTGGTGTTAAATTATGAGGCGGAATCGATCCTACCACTCCAACTATTTTTTTATCCGGTGTATGTATTTCTACTCTTTGGGATAATAATACTTGAGACCACCACCCGCCTAAGGGTTGAAAACGGATCATACCATTATCGGTAATCTGAGTCACCATGAATGCTACTTCATCCATATGACCAGCTACTAATACACGCGGTCCTTTTCCATGTTTAACACCAAATACGCCACCGAGATGATCCTGGATAATGTCATCCGCATATTTGGTTAGTTCTTGTTTGATGAAAGAGCGAACTTGATGCTCATTACCAGGCGCACCTGGCAGCTCAGTTAGCGTCCGAAATAAGGCTAATGTTTCTGGATTCATTACACGTCATCCTTTCTTTTCTTTAAATATATCATGTAAAGCGGTGACACGAAAGTATCTTTGCTTATTGCTTGCCTTTTGCTAGTATTTATCTTTAAGATGAAAATAAACTAGCTCATTGAAGAACGGAGTGAAAAAATGAAAAAACAACAGACAATCATTCTTTTTATGCTGGGCTGCTTGATTGGGTTTCTAATCGGCCAGACAAGGCAAAAAAACAAACCCTTGAAGCCTGAAACCGTCTTGCGCACAGTGAAGAAAAATATTAGTGAACATACGGAAGTAAGTGGTTCCTGGATTTATATGCGGATAGAACCATTTAGGCAGCATGATATCAACTATCATGTCTATCATGGTGGTATCACCAAACATGTCCATGGTGAACATATTCCCTACGAGTTCTATGTAGATGCTTATAGTGGCACCGTACTGTCTATGACTCCACAACACTAACCATGTGCACAAATGGGTTCCTGGATTTAATTTTGCAATAGTCGAACCGATAACGGCCGTAAACAGTGGGGATCCTAAAAATACGGTCATCATCTCTAAAATGACGTCCATAAATCGTGAGAATCTCAAAAATACAGTCGTCATGTTGGTACAAACAGAAAAAAGGAGCAGACCCTTCAACGGTTCGCTCCTTTTTTGCTAATACTTTTACTTAAAAAGATAAGCCTCGATTTTATTCTGGAAACGCGACTTGACAGCGGTAAATCGGATGACCTTTTGTTGAAAATTTTTCTTCATACTCTGTCATCACATTGGTTGGGTCTGCCAACCCATGCAGGTCCAAACAAGCCTCCTCCAGCTTACAGCCAAACTGAGAAAAGCTCACCAATGAATATTCAAACAAAGATCGGTTATCGGTCTTCAACACTAATTTTCCACCCGGCTTCAAGATTTGTTGATATTGTTCCAAAAAGTCAGAGTATGTTAAGCGTCTTTTTTCATGACGATTCTTTGGCCATGGGTCAGAGAAGTTCAAATAAAGCTGATCGACTTCATTATCTGCGAAAAACGAGGTAATATTCTGTGCATCTTCATTCAACAGTGTAATATTGGTTAGGTCTGATTCAGCGATTTTTTCAACAGCAGAGACGATAATGCTTTTGACAACCTCCATCCCAACAAAATGAACATCTGGGTACTGTGTTGCCATTCCAGCAATAAATTGGCCCTTACCCGTTCCAATCTCAAGATGGATTGGATGTTCTTGACTGATGACCTCCCGCCATCTCCCTTTATACTCTGCTGCACTAAATAACACAAGGTCTTCGTTCTCCCTTAAATAATCATCAGCCCATGGTTTATATCTTGCTCTCATAAGTCTTCTCCTTTTTCTGTGAAGATAAATATCACATAAAAACCAGCTTTTGCTAAAGCCTAGCAAAAGCCGTTTACGTATTTTCCGTATAGGTTCCACATCTTCCGTACACACTAAGACGGATTATTTTCTGCAAAGGTGGTATAAACCATGTCCTTAACAACCAATCATCAGTTAGATTTATTACACGACCTCTTGAGCCTGCAATGTGAAGAAGGTAATGGAACGATTTCTGAATGTGAACAAATATCACGATTGATCCGATCATTGCAACAACAGGAATCTATGCAAAACACCTCATTATACGCATTATTAGCGACAATTGATGACTATAGTTCGACAGGAACCAATTGTTCCAATTTGCAACAACATATCGAAAAACATCAAACGGTCATCAATGAATGGCTACCACAGATTAAAGATTCCATGCATTAATCTGAGTTAATAGTTGCTGCAATTCCTTTAAATGATAATCAGCTTCTTTATCCTGACGGCGATTCAATGTCCAGACATAACCAATGATTTCATCAACCAATAAATGCCAGTGCATCCGTTTCATTAAATAGTGGGTGTTTTCTACACCATAATGTCCCAGCCATTGATCCCAATCCTGCTTCGGAATATAAGATTGCAGGATTCTGCCTATATCCATGGCAGGATCACCAACTCGGGCATTGTCCCAATCGATAAGGAACAACTCTCCACTGTTAGATAACATCCAATTGTGATGATTTAAATCACAATGACAGACAACTTGCTTATCATGATATACATCTAACAACCTTGTTTCCAAATATTGAATAGCTTTATACAATATCAATGAATTCCGGCTCAACTTGCTCCCTTTTACAAATTGTTTGACCCTTACCAATGTTTGGTCCAATTTGACCGTTGTCTGTTCAATTCGAAGCAGCATATCTAACAATTCCGAGGATTGATGGATCTTACTCAATAGCTTGGCCACTTTAGGGTGCTGCATTTCCTCTACATTCAATGCCTTTCCATCAAGCCATTGCTGTGCCGTCACAACGTCCCCATTTTCTAAACGTTTCGTCCATACCAGTTTCGGTACAATCCCTTGGGCAGATAATACAGCTAGGAATGGAGATGAATTCCGTTTTAAGAATAACTGTTTTTGTTGTGATTGGGCATAATAAGCCGTCCCGGTCGACCCACCAGCCGGCAGCACTGTCCAATCTTTACCTAAAATATGTTCCACAGCTGTCACCCTCAATTCCTCTCGATAGTGTGATATTCTCTCTATTTGTAAAAAGGGAATAGTAATAATAGATTAACGCAAAAACGGGTATAATTTCAAGTAAAAAATCGATTTTTGACAAATTTTATCGCTAGGAAATTCTGGATAACCAATTTTGTCGAGATTAATGAAATCCTGGAGATTCTTTTTGCTCCCACTCCGGTCTTTTCACCGCCACAGATTCTACATGCTGCAATAATGCCTCCGCAATTTTCAGCTGATGATGTTTAATGGGAGCAGATAATTGCTGTTTCTGTAATAACCAATGATCATGTTGGTCACGTCCAATGAATGAGGTATGATACGGCTCCCTTTCAAACTCAATCGGATTCGTTGCAGAAAGGATTACTTTTCTTAACGGCATCTCTAAGCCATATTTATGGAGGATGCTTTGGATGATTTTTGCCGTTCTTTTGACACTAATCAAGGGGCTTAATATCCTTGTTTGAATATTTTTCTCCTCTGTATACCAATAACGATCATCAAATGCAATCATGGTTTGATTAGCGGGTCTATCTATCACCTTAATGATCTCCATTTCTAATGGCGTAATCAGAATAATGTCTGCGGCCAATGGTCCATTTTTCAATTCAAAAACAGGATGATACATCACAAAATAAGTATCAGGTATCCGCTGCAAAAAGAATTGTAACCGTTCATCTGTATAATAGTCTTGATTCAAGAAGGACATTTTATTAATGGTAGTGGACGCCCACTTTAATTGAAAAGGATATAAGGTATCTAGAAAATACTGTTTCAATTCCTCTTCCGAATCGGGAAGCAAGTTTGTATGATCAAATGATTCTTCTTCAACCTCCGAACGCCGATTAAACAGCGCTCGCCAATTAAAAAAATTGGATTCTTGTGGCTCTTCTTCTATCAGTTCGTCCTTCTGAGTTGTCCGTTGTTCTTCCCATAATAGCTTTAATCGCTGCCAATTCTCTCTCTTCAAACGTGTGAATTGACCTGGATAATGGTAAATATCCTGTTGATAACGCGATATATAATTCTCTAGTTTAATTAACTGTGCCATCCGACCACCTCATTTCAAATGAAATTCTTCCCATACTTGATATTTTTGTTGTCGCTCCGGATGTATTTCATAGACCACAAAACGGTCGACCATTAGCTGTTTTTGATCTTTCAGTAGATCAAATGCTGTTTCCTCCACTTTTTTAGACCGATCGGTCCACCTTTTAGCCAAGGTAATATGGGGAATAAATGACTGTTCTTTTGTCTGTGTCTGATGCAGGATCTTTTTTTGTAATCGGAGAAGTTCGTCCTTTTCTTCCGTTTTCATCCACAACACACGCGGACTCAGCTTATTCCCAAAGTAGGATAAGCCCCCTATCGTTAATGAAAAAGGGGAATGCCTCACTGTGTCTAACTGGTGGGCAAGTGTCTTCAAACAGGCATCGCCTATTCCACCCAAAAAATCGAGCGTCAGGTGATAGTCTGCCGGATTCACCCATTGCTTATAAGAAAAAATCGAATAGATCTGCCTCTGCTGCTCCGCTATCCATGCTTTCGTTTCATCATCGAAACAAAGTGCGATAAAATAATGTTTGATCACACGTCACCTCGCCATCATACTTGATCAATTTCAAAATTATCTGATAATGGATATTTTAAAGTAGAAATATAACGCTATTACGTGTAAAATATACAGTGTATCATGAATATACTTTTGCAAGGTTTAACTTAAACTTTGAAGGAGTGGTTTTTTGAGTCAATCCACCAACCGTATGCTGACTCGGGCCAAGGCAGTCTATTTATTTATCAAAAAGAATGGACCTGTGACAACGAGTCAAATAGCAGAAGAGTTTGGTATAACGGACCGCACTGTTCAACGAGATTTACATTTACTGGCTTACAATGGCCTGGTAAATAGTCCGAATCGTGGGCATTGGAAAATCACAAAGAAAAAAGTTAAGATTTCTTGATATATTCAACAATTTTTTGTTGACCAGTATTGCTCTCAATACTGGTATTTTATTTGTTTTGCAGTCTTTCCCTCTCCTCTTTCATTAGTTCACGGTATTCTCCTCGTTTTAGACGCTCATCTAAATACAGCGATCCCATCGCCTCTCGTTTTAAATACAATACCTTATTATCGATAGACTCAAACATTCGTTTCACTTGATGAAACTTCCCTTCTGTAACCGTCACTTGCACCTCGCATGATTGTATTTCTGTTAATACAGCAGGCTTGGTAAGGTAACCATCTTCTAATCTAACACCTTGGGCAAATGCTTCTCGATCCTTCTCCGTAATGGGCTTTGCTAACTGGGCGAAATACTTTTTTTCCACATGCTTCTTGGGCGATAGTAAATCATGTGCTAGTTGTCCGTCATTTGTCAGCAATAACAGCCCTTCTGTATCTTTATCGAGACGCCCTACTGGAAACGGTTCTAATATTTTATCCTGTGATCGGATCAAATCCAGGACAGTAGATTGCTGGATATCCTCTGTCGCCGAGAGATAGCCAGCAGGCTTGTTAAGCATGAGATAGATAGTCGGCTTATACGCAATCAACTGATCGGATACACAGACCTGATCTTGCTCTGGATCAATATGTATATCTGTTTTCTTTACCACTTGCTGATTGACTGTAATTTGTTTCTTTTTTGCCAAGGCTTTGATATCCTTCCTGCTTCCTTGGCCCATATTCGATAGAAATTTATCTAAACGCATCACAAACCGCTCCCTTTTATAACAGTGCTAACCGTCCATAAGACGCTCACTTCAAGATTTCTGAAGATTAAAGAAGTTAAGGGGAAGACAACGTTCATTATACAGCCTAATAAGTATTGCTATCATGTCCCCCATTGACAACATTTTCGTTTTATCGTCCAATTATTCGATCCAATATCGCAATCCTTCTCCCGGTAATCCGTTCAAATAGCGTGGATGCATAGCCAAGGTACAGATAAACAATCCCACCTGCACCTACCCCAATTAACATGGTGATGATGGCATGAAGCCTATTTTCATACACATCCAAAAAGAGGCCCATTACCCATTTCACCAGAATTAAAACAATGCCCATTATTGCCGTAAATATGACCATTAATAAGCTAAGCTTAAAGAATTTTCGATATGGGAAAGCAATCGCCTTACGAATCTGCCACAAATTAAGTCCAACCGCTACTGTTGAAGCAATCCATGTCGCTATAATCGCTCCTACCGCTGCGAATTGCTGAATAAGGATAGCATTTAATAACAGTTTAATCAGAACACCTGTTCCCAGACTAATCAAAGTAAAGTTTTGCCGTTCCACTCCTTGTAAAATGGCGGACGTCACCGTGAAAAAGGCAAACGGCAAGGCAACTGGCGCATACCAGGCAAAAACAGTACTAGTAATCTCCAACTGTCGTATGCCAAACAGACCGCCATAAATAGCATCTGCCAGAATGACCAAACCTATGACAGCTGGTAAGACAAAGAACATAATAATCTGCAAAGCTTGATTACTTTGCTTCTTCACTCGGTCCAGCTGATGGGCGTTGAATGCCTTTGTAATTTCTGGAACAATAGCTAGAGATAAACCTGTCGCAATCGTAATCGGAATAATCACCAGCTTATGCCCTTGCACATTAAAGGCTGAAAAAGCGATAGAAGATTCCGCCTCTTTTCCAATCGCAGCCATGGCGTGGCTAAAGGTAAATTGATCAATCAGTTGGTATAATGGGATAGCGATTCCTACCAGCACAAAAGGTCCGGAGTAGCGAAACAATTCTTTTAGTAACTGTTTTACTGGAATATTTTTTTTGACTTTTTGCTGATCAATCGGACGTTGAATAAATTTGCGTCTTTTTTTCCAATAAACCCCTAAAACCACCCAAGAGGCAACCGCACCAATAAAGGCTGCAAAAGCCGCAAAACCAACAGCTGTTGCATTCGTACCGCCCACAACATCAACCACCACATAGACAGCAATTAACAAAAAGGCGATTCGTACAATTTGTTCGACAACTTGGGAAACGGCAGTAGGTCCCATCGATTGATTCCCTTGAAAAAAGCCTCGCATAATGGCCATACTCGGAATAATCAACAAAGCAAAACTAATCATTTGCATGGCGTGTTGTACCTCATCCAAACTAATATCTTCCGTAGCTGGATCTAAGGATAATGAAGCGAAAAATCCTGAGCCAAAGTACATGATTAGAAAAGCGACAATACCTGTCACTATCATTAATAGAGAACCAACTTTAAACATTCGCATACTGGTATAATGATCGTCCAGCGTATTATATTTTGCCACAAACTTGGAAACCGCCTGGGGAATCCCTATGGTGGAAACACTAATCAAGATGGTGTATGGAATATAAGCGAATCCATACAAGGTCATCCCCGTTTCTTCTACCATATTTGTAAAAGGGATCACATAAATCATCCCAAGAAATTTCGATAAAAAACTAGCTCCTGTGAGCAACAATGTGCCTCTAATAAAATTTGAGCCTGACATATATTCACCTTTATTCATCAAAATAATGTAACAGATATATTCTAACATAGCTATCCATCATTTGTGATGATTTTCGACTTAATATTTGTGATTCACGATCAAGTAAGATAAACTTTTAATACATCTATCTTGTATTCTGGAAAGGAAATGAACCATGTACGACGTTGCTATCATCGGTGGAGGACCTTCAGGGTTAATGGCAGCTATTGCAGCCGCTGAACAAGGTGCTCACACCTTACTAATCGATAAAGGAAATAAACTCGGAAAAAAATTAGCGATATCTGGAGGTGGAAGATGTAATGTGACCAATCGGTTGCCTGCCGATGAAGTGATTCGCCATATTCCAGGCAATGGCCGCTTTCTCTACAGTGCTTTTTCCACTTTTGATAATTATGACATTATTGATTATTTTGAAGGATTGGGAGTTGCCTTAAAAGAAGAAGATCACGGCCGTATGTTTCCCGTTAGCAATCAAGCAAATGATGTGGTGAACGCCCTACTACAACAATTAGATCGTCTATCCGTAACCGTCAGAAAAAACACGACTGTTCAAGCGATTGACTATGGAGAGAGTCATCATCGCATTATTCTTGCAGATAAGGAAAACATCCAAACCAAGACCGTCGTGGTTGCTGCTGGTGGAAAAGCAGTTCCACATACCGGATCTAACGGAGACGCATATCCATGGGCAAAAAAGGCTGGGCATACCATTACGACGTTATATCCGACAGAAGTACCCATCGTTTCCAATGAAGCATTTATTCGTAATAAACAATTACAAGGCACTGCCCTACGTGATGTTGCCCTCTCGGTTTATAATCAGAAAGGAAAAAAGGTAATCACTCATCGGATGGATATGCTCTTTACACATTTTGGCATATCCGGACCAGCCGTATTACGATGTTCCCAATTCATCGTAAAATTGTTTATGCAAGGCGAGCAACAAGTGAAACTAAGCATTGACTTGTGCCCAGATAAAACCGAGCAAGAAATCACCAACCAACTTCAGCATTTAATGAAAGAACATCCCAAAAGGACGTTTAGAAAGAGCGTAAAAGGAATAGCCCCTGAACGATTGTTAGATTATTTGTTTGATTTTCTGGAAATAGACCCAACGATTAATGGAGCCAATCTTTCAAACGAAACGTTATCCTCTTTCGTTTACAGCTTAAAACACTTCAGTTTCTATGTACATGACAGTCTACCATTTAAAAAAGCATTTGTAACAGGTGGAGGTGTGTCGATCAAAGAAATCACCCCAAATACCATGAGATCGAAGTGTATGGATGGATTATATTTTTGCGGTGAAGTTCTCGATATACATGGTTATACTGGTGGTTATAATATCACTTCTGCACTAGTCACGGGAAGGATAGCTGGCATGAATGCTGCCTGGGAAAGCTTTTCGTAAACTCAGTCTATTGCATTGACTATAAGATTATTTTTTTGATAAAATTTTTATAATAGAAGAATTTATTCGGAGGTGCGCCGTTATTTTCACAAATATCTTATTAGTAATGTTGATGATAGTCGGTGTGTTATTGTTTGTTGATGGGGTACAAAAACATTCTCAGCTTTCCCTTTTATTTGCTGGGATAGCCATCTTAGCTCCTATTTTCTACTTTGTTAACTGGACCGTCTTTTTACCTCTTGTACCAGTAATAGCTTTGGCTCTTTCGCTTCTTGTAAAGAAACAATTTCATACCGCTTAACAACAGACCCTTTTCCTAGGGTCTGTTTGTTTGGCATCGACGCATATTTTTATTGTCACGCCCTATTCACTATCGGGTTTTAACGAAATTTTTTTAACATTAAAAACTTAAGAACAATAGCTCATGAATAATGTAATGAAATAATTCCTGTATCCATAAGGTAATTATTCACCCGGTTTAGCGGGGCAAAGATCAAATATACTAATAACATTTTTTTATGCTATGTCAGCCCTTTATTATTTTAGAAATCAATTTTTCCAAATACTATCTAATCATATGTCATAGAATAGATAGTAGTCTAAAACCATAAAGGGAGGAAAACTTTCCAATGAAAAATATACTAAAAACCATTTTATTATTTACATTTATGCTTTTAAGTCGGGCTTCCCTCCTCATTTGCAAAACACTTGAAAACACAGATGATAGAAAGTAATCAATCCAGTGTATTTGCTCAACTTCAAGAGACCGCTTTAGATTACTACCATTTAACATTGGAAATGAAAAATAAGACAGATAGAATGCTGTCACAACAAAAGTAATACACAACAATGATGAGCAAAGAAAAGAATATTGCGAAGATCACCTTTATACATCCACCGAGACAGATCCAGAAAAAACAGAACCCATTGAAAGATTTAATGAAAGAGATAAACCACCAACAACCTGATATTATCAAAAGGATTGTAAGTAATGAATGCGAGGATAAAGACATCATGAAAATCACTGTTGGTGGGGCAGAAAATAGTACAAAAGAAAAAATACGAGCTATGGATTTATTCACAGAGATTTTAAAAACATCTGTTACGAAAAATATTAAAAACTCTGCTGTTTTGTCATTGACTAGTTTGCTTTCAACAATTTTTCATTCACTGAAAAAATCAGTTTGAACCATTGTTCTGCCAAATGAATTTTTAGATTTATTCTTACAAAAACCCCTCATTAGCACCAATGACTAATAAGGGGTTTTGATATCATATTGCCTGGCAACGTCCTACTCTTGCAGGGGAAACCCCCAACTACCATGGGCGCTGAAGAGCTTAACTACTGTGTTCGGCATGGGAACAGGTGGGACCTCTTCGCTATCGTCACCAGACTTTCTTTTGATAAGGACAAGACATATTATAACGCATACCTTATAGGAGGATATTCAAATGTCCAATAAACATGACGCAGCGAATTTCTGCGTTGGCTTGCTTTTCCGTTCCTCACGTATGAAAAGCATACGCTCCGGTACTCTAAGCTACGCCGCCTTGAACTTCTTGGTCCTTTTTATCGGCCTTTTGAACACTCACTTATACGAAATGCAAGTGTTTTTTATATACTTTCAAAACTAGATAAGAATTCATCTGACAAGCCAACATCATGTATAGATAAGTCCTCGATCGATTAGTATTCGTCAGCTCCACATGTCACCATGCTTCCACCTCGAACCTATCTACCTCCTCGTCTTGGAGGGATCTTACTCTATCGAATAGATGGGAAGTCTCATCTTGAGGGGGGCTTCATGCTTAGATGCTTTCAGCACTTATCCCTGCCACACGTAGCTACCCAGCGATGCTCCTGGCGGAACAACTGGTGCACCAGCGGTGTGTCCATCCCGGTCCTCTCGTACTAAGGACAGCTCCTCTCAAACTTCCAACGCCCACGACGGATAGGGACCGAACTGTCTCACGACGTTCTGAACCCAGCTCGCGTACCGCTTTAATGGGCGAACAGCCCAACCCTTGGGACCGACTACAGCCCCAGGATGCGATGAGCCGACATCGAGGTGCCAAACCTCCCCGTCGATGTGGACTCTTGGGGGAGATAAGCCTGTTATCCCCGGGGTAGCTTTTATCCGTTGAGCGACGGCCCTTCCATACGGTACCGCCGGATCACTAAGCCCGACTTTCGTCCCTGCTCGACTTGTAGGTCTCGCAGTCAAGCTCCCTTCTGCCTTTACACTCTGCGAATGATTTCCAACCATTCTGAGGGAACCTTTGGGCGCCTCCGTTACATTTTAGGAGGCGACCGCCCCAGTCAAACTGCCCACCTGACACTGTCTCCGAACCGGATCACGGTTCTGGGTTAGAAGGTCCATACAGCCAGGGTGGTATCCCACCGGCGCCTCCACGTAAGCTAGCGCTCACGTTTCTACGGCTCCCACCTATCCTGTACAAGCTGTACCAACATTCCATATCAGGCTACAGTAAAGCTCCACGGGGTCTTTCCGTCCTGTCGCGGGTAATGCGCATCTTCACGCATGGTATAATTTCACCGGGTCTCTCGTTGAGACAGTGCCCAAGTCGTTGCACCTTTCGTGCGGGTCGGAACTTACCCGACAAGGAATTTCGCTACCTTAGGACCGTTATAGTTACGGCCGCCGTTTACTGGGGCTTCAGTTCAACGCTTCGCTAATGCTAACGCATCCCCTTAACCTTCCAGCACCGGGCAGGTGTCAGCCCCTATACTTCGCCTTACGGCTTCGCAGAGACCTGTGTTTTTGCTAAACAGTCGCTTGGGCCTTTTCACTGCGGCTTCTCGGTCGAGAAGCACCCCTTCTCCCGAAGTTACGGGGTCATTTTGCCGAGTTCCTTAACGAGAGTTCTCCCGATCACCTGAGGATTCTCTCCTCGCCTACCTGTGTCGGTTTGCGGTACGGGCACCTTATCTCCTGGCTAGAGGCTTTTCTTGGCAGCGTGAAATCCGGAACTTCGGTACTTGATTTCCCTCCCGATCACAGCTTACGCTTCC